>CBINGY010000015.1:0-79946 GCA_966250325.1 uncultured Cytophagaceae bacterium
AACCACTGTCTTACAGTGCGATATGGCCTTACATATTTTTTTAGCAATTATTTTTTAAGTTTTTTTGACAAAAAATTTGCGTTTTAAAAAGCTATCCTACATTTTTGCACTCCCAAACGACGGGAAATACCGACAAAAAATGGTGATGTAGCTCAGTCGGTAGAGCAAAGGACTGAAAATCCTTGTGTCGGCGGTTCGATTCCGTCCATCACCACGGATAAGGCCTGCAGAAATGCAGGCCTTTTTTGTTAGTGGCCTTCTCAAAAACTCCATTTATTTGGCCATATTCGCTAATTTAATCTAGCTTAGTCTTCACAATACACTAACCCTCTCTGCTATGACCCAAGCTGCGGCCCCGAAATCGAATATGGTAGCTATTGCCATCATTGCCTCTTTGTTTTTCATTTTTGGTTTTGTGACCTGGATCAACGGGGCACTTATTCCATTTATGAAAACCATCAACGAACTCACCGACGCCCAATCTTATCTGGTGGCTTCGGCCTCCTACATTTCGTTTGTGGTGATGGCTTTGCCTGCCTCCTGGGTGTTGAAGAAAACGGGCTACCGCAAAGGCATGTCGATAGGTTTGTTTATCATGGGTTTGGGAGCACTGGTGTTTATTCCGGCCGCAGAGGCACGTACCTACTGGATGTTTCTGGCCGGTATATTCATTCAGGGCTCGGGTATGACCTTGCTGCAAACGGCTTCCAATCCCTACATCACGATTCTGGGCCCCATGGAAAGCGGTGCCAAGCGGATAGCCATCATGGGCATTGCCAATAAAACGGCGGGGGCTTTGGGATCACTCATTTTTGGTGCTCTGCTGCTCAGTGGTATTGATGATATCAAAGAGAAGGTATTGACGGCTTCGGTGGCAGAGAAAGACGCTATGCTCAATGAAATGGCCAACAGCGTTTTTGTGCCGTATCTGGTGATGGCAGCAGTTCTTTTTCTGTTAGGTTTCCTTATCAGAAAGGCTCCGCTACCGCATGTGGAGGCAGAAGTGAATGAGGAACAGGAGGCTGCTGCAGGCAAAAAAGGAATTTTCAGGTATCCGCATTTGTGGCTGGGGGTGTTTACACTGTTTGTGTATGTAGGAGCGGAGGT
The DNA here is from genome assembly GCA_966250325.1 of uncultured Cytophagaceae bacterium. GTDB lineage: Bacteria > Bacteroidota > Bacteroidia > Cytophagales > Spirosomataceae > Jiulongibacter. The sequence continues at coordinate 1,108 of CBINGY010000015.1, forward strand.
TATTGCGGGTGATACCATCATTTCGTATGGTATTTCGCTGGGCTTTTCAGGAGATAGGGCCAAGTTTTTCACTACACTTACGCTGCTGGCTATGGTGTCTACGTATGCTCTGGGCGTAGCTCTAATTCCCAAATACCTGAAACAAAAAACGGCCTTGCAGATAAGTGCGGTACTTGGGATCGTTTTTAGTATTTGTATTCTTCTTTCATCCGGGTTCACCTCGGTGCTATTTGTGGCAGCACTTGGTATAGCGAACGCCCTGGTATGGCCTGCTGTTTGGCCGCTTACGCTGGACGGACTGGGAAGGCACACCAAAACGGCTTCTGCCTTGCTGATTATGGCTATATCGGGAGGTGCAGTGATACCGCCTTTGTACGGCAGACTGGTTGACGCCGGAAAAGAAAAGTTATTGGCAGCCGGTACAGAGCTGGGAGAAGCCACCGCCACTGCCGCAAACCAAAGCTATTGGATATTACTTCCCTGCTACGCCATCATCCTTTTCTTTGCCGTATGGGGGCATAAGATGAAGGGGAAGTAATGGGAAGCTTTCCCGACAAACATGAAAAACCCCTCATTTTTGAGGGGTTTTGATTTCTTACCATTACTTCTTTGATGCCATTTCCAGTGCCCGTGTGCTCAGTCCGTATTTGGTAAGCATATTGGGAACTTCCCAGGCCGGCATATTGTGGTTTTTGTAATAGTCAATGAAACGTTCCATCACCTGAGCAAAGTGGGCTTCGTGACCTATATCGTATTTGACAGGTATTACCACTTTCCAGCCTTTGTCGCTTTTTTCCAGAGCAAGACCGTCGTATTTTGCCAATAGCTTGTCAATAGCCGCCTGTGCTTCCGCCTCACTGATTTCTGCCACCGGCTCAATGTAAAGGGTAGGCTTGAATTTCTGCTCTGCTCCCTGGCGAATCACCAGATTGGCCTTGGTACCCCGCATAATAGAATAATGTGTATCACCTGTGCCCTCGGGAGCCTGGAAATTCCAGATCACCGATACTTTGGCATGATGACCTTTGATGGTGTAGCTTATCTCTCCGTTTGCATAGGTTTCCAGATTGCCGTTTTTGATGCTGTTTTGCAGGAAATCGGGGAATTCGGGTTTTCCGGTTACTTTGGCAAAATCTGCAGGGCTTAATACCGTAGCCCATCTTCTGGCAGCCACCAGGTCAATATCACTGTCATTGATCACCTGCTCTGGAAAACACTCCCAGAAAGTGAGGTCAATGAGGTGCGTAGTTACATCCACAATACCTTCGCCCTGCTGTTTGGTGTCAAAAAACCAGGAAGGGCGAATGAGCGGATTGCCGGAAACGTATTTGAAAAAGTGGTGTACAGACTCCTTGGTAACGGCCGGATTTTCAGGAGTTCCTTTCTCCAGATCGCCAAAAAGGGTTGAATCCTGAGACAATTCTTTTTGAAGAATGGTAGAAATTTCAGACCGCTCGGTCATGATATCATAAAGCAGCAGATTTTTTTCTTTAGCTGCGGCAAAAGCCTCTTTCAGCTTTTTGTAATCCTCTGCATTGATAGCCATGGGCTTATCTGCCAATACATGGAATCCATTTTTTACCGATTCCAGAATATAGTCGGTTTTTTTGAGGTTACTTCCCGCCAGCACCACCACATTTCCTGATTTTTCTTCCACCATTTTTTCCAGGAAATCAGGGCCTTTATAGATGATTGAACTCCAACGGGTTGGACTTTCTGCACGGGTATTATATTGTTCAATTTTAGCCAGGTGGAGATCCAGATCGGGAGAATCGGGGGCATAAATGTGAACAGTACTGTCAATATCCTCATACATCGATTTCTGAACCAGAGCGGCATGAAAATGGCCAGGGTCCAGGGTTATGAGATGAATTTTAGAATCGCTCATTTCTTCGGTTGCTTTTGGGGTACAGGCAGCCAGTGTTCCCAGCAAGGCAAATAATAATTTCTTCATAGGTTATTTAAGGCAAAAAGCACGGGTTTTACCCCGTGCAAAGTAAAGGATGATATTAATAATTAGTACTTGATGTAGTTGGTTCCGTACGGATAACGCTGCGGACGGCTCAGCATGCTGTTGGCCTCGTCATTATTGACAAATCGCTCTTTTACAGGATCCCAGTTGAGTTTCCCGGGAAGCTGCATCGCAATATCGCTGATGAGACAGATAGAGCAGGTTCTGTGACCAATTTCAACGGGAGAAATTGGCTGCTTACCTGATTGAATACAATCGAGCCAGTTGCCATGTTGTTCGTCAGAAACGTAGAGATGAATTTCATCTTTGCCGATAACCGAATCGAGTATTTTAGGGTCGCTGGCGTCGAGAGATTTCACACCATTGTTTACCGGAATAGGATCAGACGGCGTAGCTCTGTATGCTCCGCGGGTAACGAAAATCCAGCCATCGGTGCCCTCGTAACGGATTCCGTTGGGGAAACCACCACTGGTGAGCATGGTGATGCCGTTGGCATATTCTGCTTTTACCATGAAATCACCGTGTACATCCCAGCTGCCAGACTTGGGAAATTCTGCAACGGCTTCTACGGAGATAGGTCCGGTGAATTCGGTATCCATTCCCCATGCTGCGGAGTCGTAATGGTGCTGTCCCCAGCCGGTGATCATGCCGGCACCAAACTGACGTTTTCTTAGCCAGCCGGGTCTTCCGTAGCCCTTTTGCGGATGCACCAGCATTTCTGAGTAGGGGATTTCGGGCGTGGAGCCCAGCCACATATCGTAGTTAAAACCTTTTGGGATAGGCTGAGTTTCTGCCAATGGACCTCCCGGATCGCCCGGTAAACCAATTTTGACGGTGTGTAATTTGCCGATACGTCCGTTACGAACGAGTTCTGCGGCATATCTGAACTGCGGAGAAGACCGCTGCTGAGTACCCACCTGTAAGATTTTGCCGGTACGGTGAATCACATCACTCAATAAACGGCCCTCTGCAATGGTAAGCGATGTAGGTTTCTGGAGGTAAACGTGTTTTCCTGCCAGAGCTGCTTCTATGGCCGGCTGGGAATGCCAGTGATCTGGTGTACTGATAATAACGGCGTCAATTTCTTTATTTAGAAGCATTTCGCGGTAGTCATCATACATGCTTACATCGAGCGAAATACCTTTCTTTTTGTAATATTCCTGAACGAGGGTTTTACCTTCTTCGGTGCGGTGGCGATCCAGGTCGCAGACAGAGATCACGCGGGCCACATCATGCTGCATGGTGCCGGGCAGATCATGATCCCGGGCTATGCGGCCACAGCCAATTTGGGCAATCTGAATTTTGTTTGAGGGTGCGTTTTTACCAAAGACCGATGCCGGTACAATGGTAGGTACTACCAGGGCCGCAGCAGTGGTTTTGAGTGTTTTTTCCACAAAACTTCGCCGGTTAATTTTCAATGATTTCATATCTGAAAGGTTAGTTTTTAACAGTTATTTCAATAGGTTTTGCAAAGGAATTCCAAGCTTTTTCTGCCTTATCTGTGGTCATTTCGCCATCAAAGACCAGCATTCTGTATTTCAAGGTATAATTTTTTCCCGGTTCCAATATCCAGTTTGTATTTTTTGTAGGAGCAAAATTGGCAAACATATCACCGCGACCGTATTGATTTTCAGGCCAAATTCTCAGGGGCTCGGGGTGATTGAAATTCTGCGGGTGTGAGAGCATAACCGCCCCTCCTTTGCCATTGCCGAGTTTGCCCTGGACAATACACCAGCGGGCGGTGCTGCCATCTGCTTCTTTACGGTTTTTTCCCTCAGAGGTGAGTACGGTACTGTTTGTATTGTCCCATTCTTCCGTAGTACGCCAGCCGAAGCCTGCATAGCGGTATTCGAGAATTGTGAAAGGACTTTCGGTGGCACAGTTGTAGGTAATAATAAAATCGGCAAGATAGCTCTGCTCATCCAGCGGAGTTATTCTCACGGTTTGCGTTTCTTTCAGAGCCACCTCGTTTTTTGCATCTTTGAGTACCACATGCTCCTGCAATACCTGATATTCTGAGAAGACCGGGCCGTCTGCGGAGTAAATCAGATTGGCAAATCGCACGGTTCCCTGTTTTTGATTCAGGTTCCAGAAATCCAGAGTGTCGCCTTTGTATTCCACGTGTGTCCAGGGATTCCAGATGCCGTAATGGTGATAATGGTCTTTGGGCTGAATACGGGTAAGTCTCTTGCCTGATGGGGTATTTAACGGATGAATAAAGCCACTGCGTGCGTAGGAGGGGTCTGCCCCCTCGGGAGCCGGCATTTGGGCCATCTGATAGCCCAGCAGTTTTGTGTTTTCGGAATAGATGCCCAGCGTTCCATTTTCCAGTTTTGTTGTTGTCAACGGAACACTCTGCTTAAGAGCTGTTTTTCTAAGTTCGTATTCCAGAAACTGAGCGGCATTTTCCCTGTCAACTCTCCAGTAAATTTTTGAACCCGCAAACTGAAAAGGAACAGAAATTCCGGAGTTTTTATCCCGAAGCTCAAAATCACCGTCTGGAGAAATCGGTAGATTACCAATTTCAGCAGCTATTATAAGGGGTTCACCTGCCTCATGTGGCGGTACCTGGAAAGTGACCGGTAGCTGCCCGGTTGACACAAAAGAAAGGCCCATCAAAAAGCTGATGATGAAATATTTCATGCTGAGGGTTGATCGGAAAGCTAATGTAACGAATAGTAATGAAAGACAATGCAATCGGTTGAAATAACTTCCCTTGCATAGACAAAAAAGAGAGATTTACCGATAAAATTCATCAAAAGGCAGTCTGAGTTCGCTTTCATCGCGTATTTTAGGGTCATAAGCACAATGACTATGAAAGTGAGACCATCTGCTATCATTATACGGCAAAATGCGGTACTATGCATGAGGTATGAATACAGTGGGCAGAGCATATATAACCTGCCGGGGGGTAATCTGGAGTTTGGCGAAGAAATGAAAGAGGCACTTTCCCGTGAACTTGATGAGGAGCTGGGAGTGGAGGTGGTGTTATCTGAGGCACCGGTTCTTATCGCCGAGGTAATCAATGAGAGGGGAGAGACCCTTCATGTGATGTATGAAGTCACCCTGGTAAAAGGTATACCCCAACTTAATCCATCAGAAACCACGGCCCTCGAATTGGTGTGGCTGCCCATAGAAAGTCTACCAGAGGTGAATATGTACCCTGCGGTAGGAAAACACATTCAGCTATGGAAGGAAGGCCAGCTTGAAAGCCCGCATGTTGGCCAGATTGAGCAAATTTGGATTTAATCACAGGTTGAGAATGCAATTGACACATCATTTAGATAAGCAGGTGGATGGCTACCTAAAAACGACCGGATTTATTTCTCCACATGAAACCATTCTGGAGTATGTAAAAGCCGGTGAAGGCAATATGAATTTTGTGGTTCGTGTCAAAACAAATGAAGGCTCGGTAATTGTAAAGCAATCCAGGCCTTATGTTGAAAAATACCGGTCAATCCCAGCACCTGTGGAGCGAATATTAGTCGAAAAAACCTACTATGAGCTTATCGGGGGACATGCGGTTCTGGCCTCATTTTCTCCTGCTATTTTGGGGTGTGATGAGCTCAATTACACCCTGGTCATGCAGGATTTGGGTAGTGGATCAGACTATCTGGGACTCTACAGCAGAAAGGTAGAAATTACCCAGGAAGAAATAGCCGGCCTCATTCGTTACCTGGTAGCCCTTCATGGGCTTGAAATCAGGGAATTCCCGGCCAATACTGGCATGAAAGTCCTGAATCATGAACATATCTTCAGATATCCTTTTATGGAAGAAAATGGATTTGACCTGGATCAGATTCAGGGCGGATTGCAGAGGCTGGCCATGAAATACAAAACCGATGAATCACTAAAAAAGCAGATCGAAAAATTAGGCGAAAGGTATTTGTCAACAGGCAATACACTGCTGCATGGTGATTTTTACCCGGGCAGCTGGCTCAAAGTGGCAGAAGGAGTCAAGGTTATTGATCCCGAATTTGCCTATTTGGGCGATCCCGAATTTGATCTGGGCGTAATGATAGCCCATTTGAAAATGGCCGGGCACAGTTTCCGGCCGGTAATTGAAGCCTATGGTTCCGAAAGGTCCCTCAGTGAAAAACTTCTAATAGCTTATGCCGGAGTTGAAATCATGCGAAGGCTGATTGGATTGGCTCAGTTGCCGGTTTCCATGGATATTGAAACGAAAAGAGAAATGTTAGAAGAAGCCTCCGGGATGATTTCGCGGTGGAATAACTGAAACCGTTCGTTCTTTTCGTTCATTGGAAACCAAACACGGCTTATTTATCTACTTTGAAGAGTCGTTTCTTAAAATTTCCTGTAATTGACCCTTTAAAAAGAACTAATTAACCCCCTTGAAATGAAAAATAAACTTGTAGCCACCCTGCTATTTTGTGTGATTGCTCTGGCAGCCCACGCTCAGGGTAGCGGTCTGAAAGCACTGCTATTTACCAAAACAGCCGGCTTCCATCATGAATCCATCAAAGAAGGTGTAGATGGCATCAAAGCTCTATGTGAGCGGCATTCTATCGCCCTCGACTGGCACGAGATGACCAACGTGTTCTCAGATGAAGGATTGAAGAAATATAATGTGGTGATTTTTCTGAACACCACCGGTGATGTATTGAACGACAAAGAGCAGGCGGCATTTGAAAAGTACATACAAAACGGGGGAGGCTGGGTAGGTATACATGCCGCAGCCGATACCGAATACGAGTGGGAGTGGTACACTAAAATGGTGGGCATGATGTTTAAGATTCACCCGGCACAACAAACCGCTTACCTGAATGTAGTGGACAGCAATTTCCCGGGCATGGGCCGTTTCCCGAAAACGCTGCTCTGGACCGACGAATGGTATGAATATCAGAAACCAGCCCTTACCAAAGATCTGCACTATCTGGTAACGGTGGATGAGAAAACCTATAATCCTAACACCAAATGGGGCGATAACGAAGGCAAAGGCATGGGAGATTTCCATCCGATGAGCTGGTACCATAATTACGACGGTGGCCGGGCATTTTACACGGGTCTGGGCCACATCGGTCGCATTTATTCAGATCAGGTATTTATGGATCACCTGTATGGTGGAATTTATTGGGCGGCTACAGGAAAAGGAATCAAATAGAAGCTAAAGCGAAAAGAATTATGAAAAATAAAATCATCCTTGTCTTAGCTTTATTGTCAGTCACGTTTGCAGCTTCAGCCCAGCGTGGAGGGCAATTCAGGGCCTTACTTTTTTCTAAAACGGCAGGCTGGTATCATTACTCCATTCACAGTGGGGTAGATGCTATCAAAGGTCTGGCAGAGCGTCATACGTTTAGTGTTGACTGGGAAGAAAACGAAAGTGTATTCAGTGACAACCGCTTAAAGAATTATCAGGTGGTTATTTTTCTCAATACCACCGGTGATATTTTAAACGATGAACAGCAGGCGGCTTTTGAACGCTACATAAAAAATGGTGGTAGCTGGGTAGGTGTGCATGCGGCAGCAGATACGGAATATCAGTGGGAGTGGTACACCAAACTAGTGGGTATGATGTTCAGAACGCACCCACGTGAACAAACCGCCATGCTTGATATCCTGGACAGGGATTTCCCCGGCATGGAACGCTGGGCTACCCGCCAAATCTGGACCGACGAATGGTATCAATACCGCCAGCCGGCACTTCTGGATGACCTGCATTACCTCATCAAAGTGGACGAAAGTACCTACGATCCTTCCCGAAAATTACGTGATGGCAGCAGCACTCCCGGTATGGGCGATTTTCACCCCATCGCCTGGTATCATGAATACGACGGCGGGCGTGCATTTTATACGGGTCTGGGTCACCTGGATCGCGTATACAAAGACGAGGCCTTCCTGGATCACCTCTATGGCGGCATCTACTGGGCAGCCACGGGAAAGGGCCTCAAAAAGTAGGAACTTGACAAACCCGGACATAGAAAACCCTGAAAGTTGCTTCGGCTTTCGGGGTTTGTTTTTAAATTGACCTCAAACCCAAGCAAAAAATGATATCATTAATAGCCACTATCACGGCCAAAGCAGACAAAATTGAAGAGTTGAAAGCAGAATTACTGAAACTCGTGGAACTTACTACTCAGGAGCCCGGCTGTATTCAGTACATTTTGCATCAGGAAATAGAAAACCCGCAGATTTTCCGGTTTTATGAGCAGTTTAAAGATAAGGAAGCCTTTGACTTTCATAGTAACCAGCCCTATATCAAAAACAACGCGGCTCGTGTGGCTCTTATGGAGAAGCCTGGGGTGCTCACTTTTTTGACCAAACTGGCATAGAAAAAGCCCCTCCCGAAAACTCAGAAGGGGCTTTTAGCCTATATATCTAAACCCTAGTTTCTACTACTTCTGCTGCTTCCTGATGAGGATCGGCTGCTGCTGTTGCTTCCTGAAGAAGACCTGCTGCTGCTTCCGGAGGAACTTCTGCTTGCTGAACTGCTTCTGCTTGAAGAAGTAGAGCCCACGCTGGAAGAAGACCTACTGCTTCTGCTTGAAGAAGAAGACCCTACCGCTGAGGATGATCTGCTACCCGAATTACCGCCCACCCGCGATGATGACGGTGAGCCGCTTCTCGAAGAGGGAGAAGATGATCTTACCGAGGAATCATCGCTGTTTCTGGGAGAGTAAGTTCTGCCTGAGGCTGCAGGTGAGGAGCTTCTGCCCGATGGGCTACTGCTGCTGCCAGACTCATAGCTTCTGCGGGTGGCGTTTCCTGAAGGAGCCGTGCTGGTGCTTCTTCTGCTGGAGTTATCCACGCGGTTTGCCGGGTCTGTGCGATCTCTGCGAATCACATTGTCATCGCTTCTGCCGTCGTATCGGGTTCTGCCGGGAGCATTGCCATTGTTATGGTTGTATCCTTTATGGATGTGATTGTGCACATACACATTATGAACCGGCACGTAGTATCTGGGCACATAACCGTATCTCCAGCTACCCCAGCCCAGGCGGTCATAGCGGTAAAAATCCCAGCCGTTGGCATACCACCTGTTATACCAGAATGGGTACGAGTTAAAGCCTATATAGACGTTACCAAACCCATAGAAGCGGCGGTCGTAGTCATAAAGTTCTATACCGACACGGCGGTTAAGCCACACCACATCATCCCAGATATCGTTTTGCTCCCAGCGGTCATAATTGCCATCGGCCATGTAGGCATATTCCTTTTCCTCTATTCTTTCCAGCTTTTTATACAGGCGGTTGGCTTCCCAGTTGGTCAGTAGCCCGCTTCTTTCGCCATCAGAGATTCTCAGGCGTACATCCCAGTGCCAGTCGAAATCCTCGTCGTAGAAGTGCCTGTCATCGTAATATCTTTGAGCGGTAGCGGCAGACACCCCCACTACCATCATAACCAGGATTGCAATTAGCCGTTTCATAGTCGTAAATTTTAATCGTTTGGTGTTTAGATGCAGAAAGTTGGGCGTGGGTTGTTTACGAGTTGTTAATAATGGATTATCCACCGAAAGTTTTGTATTTGGGCGTGCCCCGTATCACACACAGCAGACCAGCCGCACCGGGTCGGGCTTTCGCTACTCGCCCCATAGCAGTACACAGTCCCAGGCTGCTATGTGGCTCAAACAGGCCGCTCTATCCCTCACGCAGAGAAAGACAGAAGAAATTGAGAGGAAGAAATAATATTCACCTGGATATCATCAAAGATTAAAGATTCTGCTTGATTTAAGGTTACTATATAACCCTGTTTCAACTTAAAAAAGCGAAGAGCCTCTATCAAGCCATTGATCTCTCTTTCTTTATTGTCAGGGTTTAGAAACTGACACGCCTGGTAGGCCCCCGTCACCACTTCTTTTTCACGAACGACAAAATCACATTCGCCCTTTTCCTGGAAATAATAAATGGATTCATACCTTTTCCTAAGAGCCAGAAAGATCATGTTTTCAAATAATCTGCCCGAATCTTCAGAGAAACTCAAGGAGTTAGCCCGGGCAAATGCGGTGTCTATACAATATACCTTTTTAAGATTTCTGGTTTGAACTTTTATTGACCAGCTAAACTTTGGTATCGAAAATAAAAGGTACGAATCGTGAAACCAATCCACAAAATTTGCAACCGTATTGGCAGATCCTATCCCAAAATTGGCAGCTATCTTATTCAGGGAATAGGTTTTTCCTACATTAGAAATCAGGAAAATTGCCACGTCCATCAATTCCTTGACGTTACGTATTCCATACCTTATGGCCACATCCCGATAAACAATATCTCTAAGTAGGTTTTGTAAAATTTCCTCTTTCCCGGTTTTCAAAAATTCAGGAAAACCGCCCGATTTCAAATAATAGTTTACAGACTCATCATTGGTAGTCAAGCCCTTAAATAAACAAAACTCTGAAAACGAGAATGGGAAAAGCTCATTTTTGAGATAACGACCCGTTAGCCGGGTTCCAAGTTCGCGGCTTAGGAGCGAGGCGTTTGATCCGGTTAGCAATACAGACTTCCTTCGGTCGTGAAGACTACGTACAAATACTTCCCAATTGGGAATATTCTGGATTTCATCGAAAAAATAGAATTCAATTTCATCACCCAAAATTTCATCAATTTTTATGAGATCAGAAAGTTCAATTCCAAATAGGCGAGGATCTTCAAAATTGATAAAAATATGTGTGCCCGTCACTTTTGCCAATATTTGTTTCATTACAGTGCTTTTTCCGGCCCGCCGTATTCCTGTGATGACTTGAATGAAAGAGCTGTTTGGCAAAATATCGGTTAGAAAATTCCTTATCTGGCCTAGCTCATTATTTTGAAAATCTTGCTTCTGATAGGCAAGGGCGGTTTTTAATTCCTCTTTCAGCATAGGCGTATTTATATAATATAAATATATGAAATTATATTTTACAAATATACAAAACGGCAAACTACTTATTATAAGTGTATTATATGCCTACCTCCTCTCCACCAAAAACCAGGAATACCCATTGGCTGGTAGTTTTACCTTAAGGGTGGCGGAGTAATTGCGGTTAACTGAAATCTGCTGTTTTGTGTTTCCTTTTTCGGTGAAAGTGGCTTTTTCTGAGATGCCTGTATAGTAAAGTGGCACGGCGATTTCCCGCACTATGGGCACATCTGTCGGGTTAAAGAGCATCAGCAGGCCTTGCTGAGGAAGGGTGGGATTCACATGCAGAAAACCATCCCAGTCGCGGCCATCTGCCCGCCGTAGCTGAATGAGGTCGGCGTTCAGAATTTCACGGTGATTTTTGTACCAGTTCACCACTTCTTCCACGGCTTTGCGTGTTTCTTCGGTGTCATAAAGCCGCGGGCCCCGGTAGCAGGCCTGCACACCGGCACCGTAATACTGGATCATGAGCTGCCGGTAATCCTCCAGGTGTTCAGAAAGTGGCTCCAGAATGGCTTCAGGCCCTCCGCCCTGGTAACGGGTGAGCGGCACAAATCCCCAGCCCATAGCCGGAGTTTTTTCCTGAAAGCCGTCATGGATATTCTGGCGGTTCAGAATTTTTTGCTGCTCCCGGGAGAGTGAAAAGTTTACCTCGCGGTAGCCCAGGGCTATTTTGTGAGTGCCATCCAGAAAATACCAATCCGGGGCATTGATATAAACCCCACGTTCACTTAGCCAACGGTACAGGTCTTTTTGAATTTCCATCTGCTGCCACTGGCTATCGTGGAGGTCGCGGTGGCCGGGATGTACCGTGGAAGCACATACATCGCCGGGGTAGGGCCCGTCATTTTCCCAGATATCAAAGCCCGTGAAGGCAAAAAAGTTTTTGATTTTCTCGCGGTAGGCCAGCCCCCAGCGGCTGCCGAAGCAGGGAGCATTCCCAAAAAATGCACCGCCAGGTTTTCCTGTTTTGGGGTCGATCACATCATCTTCATCACTGATTCGCCTTGAACTGAAGAGCGAGTAACCGCCCAGCATAATTCCTTTGCTGTGAGCATATTCTGCCAGTTTTTTCCAGCGGCTCAGATTTGCGAGCGTGGTGTCTTCCATATTGAGGTGACTGCCAAAACTGAGAATTACGGCTTCGTAGCCAGTGGCCTGGCATTGGTCAATTGCCGTAGTAACCTCCGCATCATTTTTACTTACCAGATGCATGAAAATGGGATTCTGGAGCGTCCATGGAGCTACAGTGCGGTACATTTTACGAATCATGAGTCCGCGTCTCTGGCGATCATAGCTGTCCATGAGCAGCTCATGCGTTCGTACCGACTTCAGAGATTCGCCGGGTTTAAGATCAATATTCGGTGCTTTTTCAGGATAGATTTCAAGCAAACAGGGGGTCTGATAATTGTAATTCACCTGTGAAGTGTAGCTGGAGTCGGTTTTCCAGTGGGTGGTTTGGTCGCTCAGGTCATACCGCATGGCGTTGTTGAAAGCGTAATTGGTTTCTACATAGAGCCCGTGTTGCTTTTTCATTTCTTCGGGGCTGCCCACCACAGCAGATTCCTCCTCTACCAGTCCCAGAATTTCATTGACCATCCGATCTATGCGAAACGTATGGGCAGCGTTGTTTTTGATTTCCAGCCATTTGACCAGCAACGGAATACCTTCATAAATTTCATAATGAACATCCACCGTAAGACCCGAAAATACAGGTTCGTCAGAAATAAAACGAAACACCAGATCTTTTCCTTTGACCGGATTAACTTCAGGATGCCAGGCTCTGGCCTTCCAGTTCACAAATTGTTTTAACTCTTTTATTTCAAAGGATTTGTACTTAAAATCAGCTTCCCCGGCTCGTAAACCAGGAATCCACTCCGGTTTAAAATAGGCCATTTCCGTTTGACCGTTCAGCCCACCAATGTTGTATTCTTGCCCATTGATGCTCAGGCGTGCTTCGGGTTTTATGGCCCGTATGAGCTGCTGCCCGTTACTCAGGTTTTGAAAATCGAAACAGGCGAGATTGGGAGCGAGAATAAACCGACGTTTCAGCAGCCCGTTGTTTATTTCCAGAATTTCTGCATTTTGAATTATTTCAACAGGTTTTTCATAGGAATTGACCAGCCAGTCGGTTTTTTGATCATACTCCTGCTGGGCAAAACAGAAATACAGCGAGCCAAGGGTGAAAATGAAAGAAAGAAAAGAAGATTTCATATGGAGCCGGGGTAAATGAAGGGTTTTGGCGAAGATACAAATTCCCGCTATTTCCCAATCATAAGAACACCTGCAAGAACCAACAGAGAGCCGAAGAGTTCCTGAATAGAAAGGGTTTCGCCCAGGAATAAATAGGCCAGGGCGATGGTAGAAACCGGCCCGATACTGGCCACAATAGAGGCCCGGCCCGCTCCCAGCAGTCTGATTCCCTCCATAACCAGAAAAGTAGGTATCAGAGTACTTATAACAGCCAGTGCGATGCCATACAGATGTACGCCCACAGGCAGATTGCTAAGCTCCACATTTGATACCGCTGCAAAATGAATGAGCACATAGAGAGAAGAGAGAATAAGGCTGATGCTGTTGAAATTGACCGAGCCATATTTTTTAATCATTTCACCACCAAAAACCAGATATAGAGCGTAAGTTATGGCTGAAATCAGAATGAGAGTGCCTCCTTTGAGGAAATCGGGTGCCTCAAAAATGCGGGGCTCGGCTGCAATCACCGCAATACCCAGGTAAGTAATCAGCAATGCGGCCATTGCACGTTTGCCGATCTTTTTGCCCAGAAAAATGCGGGAGAAGAGCACCACAAGGGTTGGATAAATAAAAAGAATGATTCGCTCCAGTCCGGCCGAAATGTACTGCAAACCCCGGAAATCAAACCAGCTGGCCAGGTAGTAACCCAGCATAGAGAGCAGGGCGATCCAGCCCCAGTCTATGGGTTTGATGGACTGCAGATGACCTTTTTGGTATCTCCAAAATGCTATACCAACAAAGAATGGCAGGGCGTATGCAAACCGAAGAGTTAGCAAGGTGATATCGTCAACTGCAAAGGAGGCGTATGCCAGTTTAACAAAAATGGCTTTGGCCGAAAAGCAGATGGCTCCCAATGCCACAAAGAATACACCTTTTTGCGTTTGATTCATTCCTTCTGAAAGAATGCAATAAATGTCATCATTTTTGAGATGTGTTTTTGGTTCAGAGCGTTAATTGAGCCAATTTGACCAATCCTTTGACGTGAATCACTATTTTATTACCTGAGCAAAGCCCATTCATTTCTATTTGCCCTATGATGGCCAATACCGGTTAAATAGGCATATTTGGGTTTTGAAGCAGTGAACCCTTCTCCTATGAAACGAATCTTTGCAGCACTTTTGCTGCTCTGTGTAATTCAGTTTTCCCAGGCCCAGAAACCGGTAGTAATTGGGAAAACCGGCAAAAGAGGTCAGATTCTTTTTGAGCAAAACTGCGGCAGCTGTCATAATTTTCTTCAGGATGGGATTGGCCCGCAGTTGGGAGGTCTGGCTGCAATTTCAGACAAAGCGTATGTACCTGGGATGATTCGGAATGCTCAGGCCATGATAGATGCGGGGAATCCGAGAAGTGTCAGGTTTTACAAGAAATTTGGGACCGTAATGCCTTCCTTTAGTCATTTGGCAGATATGGAGATTGATGCTCTGGTTTCATTTATACTTGACCAGCCGGAACCGCCTAAAATTTCATCGAAACTTGGTGCAGCCATTGAAGATCCAATTCCGCAGAAAATTCAGTCTTCGGGTCTGGTGCTTAATCTGGAGCCGGTGCTTCAGTTTCCGTTTACCAATGACCGGGAGCCACGTACACGTATTACCAAGCTGGGGCAACACCCTTTGACCGGTGAAAAAATGGTGCTGGATCTGCAAGGGCCGCTGTATCGGATTACCAGCGAAAACAAGCCGGAGGTTTACCTGGATCTGAAAAAAGAGTTTAAGAATTTCATCAACACGCCGGGACTAGCCACTGGGTTCGGAAGTTTTGCGTTTCATCCGCAGTTTGAGCAAAACGGGCTTTTCTACACCAGCCATACCGAGCCGGCAGGTACCAAACCGGCAGATTTTGCCTACGCAGACAGCATACCGGTAAAACTGCAGTGGGTGCTGGAGGAGTGGAAGACCAATGAGTTCGCGGGAAAGGAATTTAAAGGCATTTCAAGGGAGCTGTTTCGGATAGACGTGGTAACCCAGATTCACGGCATGCAGGAGATCATGTTTAATCCGTATGCAAAGCCGGGAGAGGAAGATTTCGGTTTATTGTATGTGGGTATAGGCGATGGTGGAGCTGTGGAGCAGGGATATGATTTTATTCCCAGAGGAAAAACACAGGCCTGGGGGAAGGTATTGCGGATAGACCCAATGGGCAGGAACAGCAAAAATGGTCAATATGGAATTCCGGGTAGTAATCCGTTTGTAAAAGAACCGGATGCAGTAGGGGAGATCTACTGCATGGGTTTCCGGAATCCCAACCGGCTTTACTGGCTATCTGATGGGCGTATGCTGGTTAGTAATATTGGTCAACGGCAGCTGGAATCACTTTATCAGGTGTTTCCTGGGAGTGATTCGGGCTGGCCAGATCGGGAAGGAACGTTTCAGGTAGAAGCCCGCGGAGACATCAATTTCGTGTATGCTTTGCCTCAGGATGATCACGGATACAATTATCCGATCGCTCAATATGACCACGATGAGGGCAATGCCATCATGGGAGGTTTTGAATATCTGGGAGAGGAGATTGAGGAGCTGAAAGGCAAGTATGTGTTCGGAGAAATTGTGAAAGGGAGGCTTTTTTTCATAGACATTGACCAGATTGAAGCCGGTAAACCCATGGAAATCAAGGAGTGGTTTGTGAAACTCAACGGCAGACAGGTGAATCTTTCAGATCTCACCAAAACCAGTAAGGTAGATTTGCGTATGGGAGAAGATAAAGCGGGGAATGTTTACCTCATGACCAAGCCGGATGGGATGATGTATCGGGTGACGCCGTAACCTTGATTAAACGTTAAGAGCTCAAAGAAGACGCAGAGTTAACAAAGAAAAGGCCCGGGATTTATTCCGGGCCTTTTGATATAACTTGCAAAACCTTTAGATCAATCCTTTACCCAACAAATACTCAGCGATCTGCACGGCATTGGTAGCGGCACCTTTGCGGAGGTTATCGGCTACACACCAGAGATTGAGGGTATTGGGTTGAGACTCATCGCGGCGGATACGGCCCACAAAAACTTCGTCTTTGCCATGAGCATTCACCGGCATGGGGTACACATTATTGGCGGGATCATCCTGAACCACCACACCAGGCATGGAAGCAATAAGCTCACGCACGGTTGCGAGGTCAAAATCATTTTCAAATTCAATGTTTACCGCCTCTGAGTGACCTCCGATGGTAGGTATACGTACAGTAGTTGCCGTTACCTTAATACTGTCATCGCCCATGATCTTGTTGGTCTCTTTGATCATTTTCATTTCCTCTTTGGTGTATCCGTTTTCCTGGAACACGTCAATATGAGGAAGTACGTTGAGGTCAATTTTATGAGGATAAACCTTGGCAACGCTTTCATCGCCGTTTCTTTCTGCAAATAGCTGATCTACAGCGGCTTTACCCGTGCCGGTTACCGACTGATAGGTGGAAACCACCACGCGTTTGATTTTGTATTTATCGTGCAGCGGCTTCAGCACCACCACCATTTGAATAGTGGAGCAGTTGGGGTTGGCAATGATTTTGTCATCTGCCGTAAGCACATCTGCGTTAACTTCAGGCACCACGAGTTTTTTGGTGGGGTCCATACGCCAGGCAGAGGAGTTATCAATGACAGTGATGCCGGCTTCGGCAAATTTGGGAGCCACAGCCAGGGACGTGCTTCCGCCAGCTGAGAATACGGCCACATCGGGTTTCATAGAAATAGCCTCTTCATAGCCCACCACGGTGTATTCTTTTCCCTTAAAGCTTACTTTTTTGCCCACAGAGCGTTCTGAGGCTACAGGAATAATTTCTGTTACCGGGAAATTTCTTTCATCCAGTACTTTGAGGATTTCGCCACCGACCAGCCCGGTAGCACCTACTACTGCAACTTTCATGATTTTTTTGTTGTAAAATGCCCCCCGACCCATGGCAGAGCGTGTCTATTTTACAATAAAGAGAGAGGTCTATTCTCTTTTCCTGTTTTACGGGTGACCCGCTAACGGAGTTACACCTAAACTGTTACGGGCTGCAAAAGTAATGCTTAATTGGGAAAATGGGAAGGGGTTTTTATTTCAATGTCGACGAGTAATTATATAATCTGATGCAGAAGGGGAACCAGTCAAGAAATATTCAGCTGGAACATAAAAGAATGGACTTTCAACAGGAGTGATTGTATAGGGTGCTTTATTTTCAGTGAAAGTTTGCTTTAAATACCGCTCAATTCTTTGAGAATCAGCAAAATCATAACCCTGCGTGAAAACTTTGGCATCTGATGCTAAATTATGAAAAAATGCGTTGTCAATATCTCGATTGAAAGTTGGAAAGGAGTAACCAATTACGACTACATATTTAGCGTCTTCGGCAAGCTGATTAAGCATACGAATTTTTTCATCTTTGCCTTCTTCCCAAGAAAACCGGAGTGGATTTGGTTCTCTACCGGAGTTTAAATCCTCAAAAATATTTAGAAGTAATTTGATTACGGCAAAAGCACCAAAATCTGTCTTTTCAATTAGGCGTTTTGGAATTAGAGAAGAGCCATTAAGATTGATTAAAGGTAAATTAAGCAAGTTCCATTTTTCAATTACTGCTGCACTGAGATCAGGTTTTGTCGGAATATCGTTAAAGGCAGTTAGTTCTAGCTGAAAGTCGTAATTCCAAGTAATAAAACTAAAGTTTTTGGGAATTGAAGCCTTACTTTTCAATTGGTCAAATTGATTTACTGATCGAATGAGATTCTCGTATCTCCCTTCCAACAAATGATTGTAAACGGGTACTCGTAATGTAGAAACCAGCGGTTTGTATTCAATTCTGGAATAATGAAAGTAATTGAATAAAACTGTTAGAAACAACTTGTAGTTATCATAATCAGATGTATTATTTTGATCAAACAACCTTTTGGCCAGGGTATCAATACTTGGAGATTGCTTTACAAGACTTATCCATCTGCTGCAGTGATCGTGAAAGTGCTTAAAATCATCTTTCGAGTCTATTTTAAAGATTTGGTTTGAAATATTGTTCAAGCAATCAGTTAGAAAACGATCGAAGTCATCAATTCTCTCATTAATCTTACCCACCATTGGTATGGCATTTGCACTAGCCCCAGCCCCAAAATAGTAGGTGATTTTGTCTTGAAAATTTCTGGTGGGTATCATAGCGGCCGAAGGTTTTTTCAATTATAGCTCATACTATTTGTAAGCAATATAATGGGTAACCATTGATAGAAATGTATTTCGGCAAGACTTTTGATATGTACTTCAGGAAGAGCTTACGGTTTCGCTGTATACATCGGAGCCCTCAAACGCAAATAACCTGATAACATGACAATTATACGTGCCAATCGCCTCTTAAGCTATTCTATCATTTCGGGAGCTTTACTTCTGGGAATTCATACCGAATCTGCCGCTCAGCGGAAAAAAGCCACTGCCCGAATCATTCATCCCGATTTTTTTGGAGTTACTCTGAATACGGAAAACTTTGACCACAAAGGCGGAATCAGTGCGGAATTGATTTCAAATCATTCGTTCCTAAAAGAGGAGGGAGAGCGTTTTCCGGCAGGCTGGAGCATCGTGAGAAAAGAGGGAGCGGCTGGAACAATGAATCACGATACAGAAAGGCCTCTTCATGAGAAGAATAAAGGGTATCTGGTTTTAAACAGTGAAAATCCCGGTAAGATAGGTCTTACGGTTCGTAATCGGGGCTTTGAAGGCATTTATGTACGTGAAGGACAAAACTTTAAACTATCCTTTTATGCACGGGAAGAGCAGGGCAACAGTCTGAAGCTGGTGGCCCGTCTGGTCAATAAAGATGGTCTCATCATCGATGAAGAACGATTTGAAAGTAAGGGAAGTGACTGGCAGAAATATGAAGCTGTATTGAGTTCGCCCATTACAGAAGGAGGAGCCTCTCTGGAAATTGGTTTGCTGAGTCGCGGTTCGCTGGCTTTGGATATGGTTTCATTAAAGCCGGCTGAAACATTCATGAATCATGGTTTCCGGGCGGATATTTCGCAGGCAGTTGCCGATTTACACCCCTCATTTGTGAGACTCAAAATTGGAAATCTTGCAAACTGGAAAAAAGGTTTAGGTGCACCAGAGGAGCGGGATGAGAAGTATTCAGAACCAGGCTTATTTGAATACCTGCAGTTTTGCGAAGATATTGGGTCAGGGGCAGTTCCGGTAGTGGCTCTTGAAGGCGATAAAGCCAATGAAGACGAAACCGAAGCTTACATACGGGAAATCCTGGGTCTGCTTGAATTTGCGACAAGTACCGATCGCCGTTCGTCACTTGCAAAAAAACGTGCTGAAATGGGTCATGAAAAACCATTTAATATTGCGTATCTGACTCTGGGAGACCGGGAGAAAATGACTTCAAAATCGGTTGAAAAATTTACGGCAGCTTACAAGGCCATAAAGAGAGAATTTCCGGAGATCAAGGTGATAGGTTCTGCCGGAGAATCTACAGAGGGTTCAGATTATGCTACGGCCTGGGAGATGGCCACAGATCTGCGACTTCCGTTCATGAGCGAGCAGTTACATGAAAATGCCGTATGGCTTGATGAAAACCGCGATCGCTATGACTTCTTTAACCGCAACGACTCCAAGGTGGTGGTTGGTGAATTTACTTCTTCAGCAAATGATTTGAAAAGTGCCATAACAGAAGCAGCTTTCCTTAGCAATCTGGAAAAAAACGCCGACGTAGTTTCACTGGTTTCCTATGCTCCTGTTTTGGATGAGGAAAACGGGCTTCTGGAATATGATGCGAAGGGAGTTTACCCTACAGCAAATTATTATGTTCAGCAGCTTTTTGCCTCAAATCTCGGTGATGAGTTTCTGGATCGGGTAACTTATGTAAGAGAATTTAATAAGGCCATTGCAGTAAGCTGCGTACGCGATAATGAAAGCGGAGATGTGATTGTGAAAATTTCTAACAATGCCGATAAGGATGGGCATGTGCAAATAGACCTCAGGAGGTTATCGGTGGAAACACTGACGATGGAGCAAAGTATGATCAGAAACAAAGACGGCAAGATTGAAAATACGGTGACGAATCCGAATGCCGTGGTACCCAAACATCGCAAGCTGAAAGTGGGAGCCAGCAATTTCATGGTTGATAGCTGGGCAAATTCTTACATGGTGCTGCGTTTTTCGGGGAATAAGTCAACGGCGATGCGTTAGGGATTACTACAGCCCGTAATTTCAGCCTTAAAATATCCGCCGCTTGCCGGCAAAGACATGAAGCCTGGTTTGAGGATTACCTCGTTCCAGGCTTTATAGTTTGATTTGGATGTGCCAGTGAGGGTTTCGGTGGAGGAAATACTTCCTTTGCCCGAAATATTATGAGAACCTGAGACGAATGTTCCGGAAGTAGTAAAAACGGTGGGTCGTATTTTAAAAGCCGCCGATTCATAACTTACCGCAACCGGGTCAGTAGAAACTACCCGAAGTTTATAATGATCACCAGACGGAATACCGTGAGGCACCTGAATATTGACAGGCAAGGTGGCCGATAAGCCTGAAAGCAAAATGGTAGAATCTGCAAAATTTCCCAAAGAATCTGAAAGCTCCACGCGAAACAGATTATCAACATTATAGCTGCCGGTCACTTCCATCACCACTTTCATGATTTCGCATTGACCTACCTGTTCTTTATCCAGATTGGCAAAAATGAAAGGGTCATTGGTTTCTACATTGATCAGATAATCCTCAGTTTCGCCGGTGATGTAGGTGCCGCAGGAAGTCATGTAGGTTCCGGTTTCTATCTCGGTTTCGTCGGTGACTCTAAGTCGCAGTCGCCTAATTCCCGGTGAGGTGTTCGCCGGTACCAATAGAGAAAATGAGTAAGGATTATTTTGGACAGAAGTGTTGCCGAGCAATTCATTAACGTCTTCAAAATCCCCATCATTATTCAAGTCAATCCAAAAACCAAGACGTTTGGCAGGAATGGTTCCTTCAAAATCGTGAATTCTGGCAGAAATTGACCTATCATTTATGCCTCCTACGATAGTTTCATTGATTTTGGTATTACTGGAATACGCACTGCCTAAACAGCCCGAGTTAAATGGACTCCATATTGCCCAAGAATTTGTTGAATAATTATAAGTAAAAACTTCCGAGATATAATGATCTGCCGAACAGCCGTTAGTATGAACAGGAATACAATAATTTACTGGGTTTCCAGCCGTTTGCACAGCCAATTTTGACATAGAAGAAAAGCAGGTTTCTCCCGGTAGTTTTGTGGCTAAATAGAGGTCATATTGAGTTCCGGCTAAAAGGCCAGTAACGATAATTGGATTTGATTCATTAGCTAGAGACAAGAGGCTGTCGGCTACCAAATAGGGCAATCCAGAGGAATCTATACCCGTTATAAATTGCTCAAGAGTAGGAGTGGGATTACCTGACGGAACCGCTACATACCATACTTCCGCGTTTTGACTTACCGGAGCGTTCAACACAAAACCATTATTGGTTTCATTGATGGCTTGAGGATAACCGGGTAAAAATAAGGCCGACCCCTGAGTAATCTCAATAGGCTCCGAATCTGCATGAATGATAGGAACAGCCGTATTGGTGGAAATGACCCGAAGCCGGTAACCAGTACCAGAAACGGCTGAATTTGGAATCTGGCCATAAATGGGAGAAGTTTCTGAGCTACCGATTTTAGTGGCGTTGCTGAAGTTACCATTGGCATCAGAAAGCCAAAGCTCATACGAATTATGCTCAGAGAAAGCCCCGTTTCGGTAAAAAGTGACCTTTAAAGGCTCATTTACACATAAGGAAGTAGGGTATTTTGCATAAATAATACTGTCAGCCACAGAGCTTCTGAAGTAATCGGTGGAATAGAGGCCGCCGTAATAAGTGGATACTATTAATTGACCGTCTGACTCTCGGTACCAAATCCGATAACGTTCAATACCGGGAATGTTTCCTGTGATTTCATTCCAGACAGGAGACTCACTCAAAAAGTTATTAGTAAAAAATACACCTTCTGAAATTGATACAAAAACCTTATTCAGATTTGCCGGTTCAAACGCATAATAGAGGTTATATGCATTCAAATTTTGTGTTTTATGCTGCCATGTTTCGCCACCGTTCAGACTTAAATGGAGAGAGCCATATGAACCGGCAAAAATTATTTGAGGGTTGTCACGACAGACATTAAGTTGATTGAAATATAAATTTGGTAAACCTATTTCCTCATAAGTTCCAGTATTGTCAGGTAAAACAGAAATACGATATAGATGGTTGGTTTCTTCTTCGCTGTAATTTTGGATTAAAAATTCATTCTCTGATGATGCATAAATATTCGGATAATAGAAATACTTATTTACAAGGATATTTTCAATTCTCTCTTGGCCAGAGCCCACATCCAATACCTTAAAAAAGACTGTTTGATTGTTGATTTCGCTGGAAAACTTATAGCCATAGATTGTATTATTTATTTCATCATAAGCCCAAGGCCCATAATAGTTGCCAAGATCGACATAGTGATCGTCAAAGTTTCCTTCCCTATCAAAAAACGATATTAAATTACCTGACAAAAAATTCAGTCCTGGTTCATTTTTATCTGTGTATTTCGAAGCCTGACCGTAATAATCTGGGAATGAATTAATGGTTTCAAAGTAGTTTGTACCACTAAACGCCCATGGTCTTGAATTTGAACCATTGGTAAAGAGGAGCGAGTCATTAAAATTATTTGGGAAATCCAGACCATATACCCATGCCGTATTTAAATCTTTTCTTCTATCGGACGAAGAAATTTCAGAGCCAGAAAACAAGCCAGTGATTAACTCAATATCTTGTTCACCTGAAGCCACTGTTATACCGCTTGAACTTACCATAAGGTGGTTACCATAAGAATAAATAATGAAATTAGGATTTGTAAACCATGACGAACCCCCAGTAATAGAATAAACAAGGCTTCCTGAAAACATCGCAAATTTATTAGGATCAGTTTTGTCAACATGAAAGGATACATTACCTCGAAGATTGAAGTGAACACCACTAAATAAAGGAATTGACAAATTGACCCAGTTGTTTCCGCCATCATTACTTTTTCTAATCCAGTTAATTGAATTTTGATTATAAGGGGCTTTGGTGTTTAAAGCATATAGAACCTTATTGTTATTTGAATCTTTCCCTATTGCTATTTCTGTATACTGTGATTGATTAGAAAGTGAAAGTGTCATGATGTTCGTCCAAGTACCACCGGTCGGGGTAGAAGAGCGGTAGATTTTGCCGCTGGCGAGACCCACATAAATCAGACCATCATGATCAAAGGTCAGAGACGTTGCAATAGGATTAGAATCTTGCCAAAAGGTAGCTTGAATATCTATGAATGATTCGAATTCATTGGTACTTCTGTTAAACGTATAAACGGTATTAAATAAAGAATTAAAAGGCTCAAAACTGCAAGAAAATAATTCTCCATGTGGATTATATTTTAAATAAAATGAATAGCTCGATTCATGAAAATTCCAGGTCTCACCACCATCGATTGAAATATAGAAATTGCCAAAAGTAGAAATTGCCATTTCCAAAGGGTTTAGTGGGTTTTGTGCAATCGAAAAAACTCTCTCGTTAACATTTTCTACTTCATGCCAGGATGAATCCGTCAGTATATCATTATTGTACCAAAGCCCGCCATTGGTTGCCAGCCAGGCCTTCTTCCCAGAGGGATCATTGGCATCAAAAAGAAAGTCATTAAAACCTTCAGAAAGAGCTTTCGGCCCTCTGGGTTTCCAATCCACCGGTAGTGAAGCCGTGGTATTTACCGTGTTTAGACTCTGATCTTTGTTATTTTTTTCTTCCGCTTTTCGCTTTAGAATCTCGGCCAGTAAGGCTTCCTTTTTAGCTTGTTGCTGAGCAAAAAGGAGAGAATCGTAGGTAACGGGATTTTGACCTTTAGCAGGAAAAATGAGTAGTGCCATCAAGGCAATAAGTAGGAGAGAGATGTGCTTCATTAAGCGGACAGGAAGTATAAGTGGTTTATAGAATCAAATGTATTGAAAAAGAGTATTTGTAGGTGCGGAGAAGAATTAAAAATCCCATACCCTCCCAGCCGTGAACGTATAATCAAGAGGGACATCCGTTTTTTCAACTTCACTAATGAGATTTTCGGGCTCAAAAAAGCTCAGGCCTACAATGAGGGTGTTTTCGGTTCTGTATGAAAGAAAACGGTCGTAGTAACCTTTGCCGTAGCCGATTCGGTTTCCTTTTTTGTCGTAAACCAGCAGGGGGACTATCACCAGAATATCGTCATCGGTATTGAAAAATTCTTCACTGGTCTGGCCTTCATTGACCGGCTCTGGTACATTCCATGGGTTTAATTCCAGCGTAGTTTCCTTTTCAAAAAGATGATGAGTCAGAATGCCGCCCGGGTGAATTTTGGGAACAAAAACACTTACCGGAAAGTCTTTGTGAAGGGTGTCAATGATAGGTTGAGTATCTACTTCTTTTTTGTCAATGACGGGCAGATAGCAGTGAACTTTATCATACCGATGTATCATGAGCCTGCTGAAAAGCAACTCTTTTATGGCCTTGCTTTTGGCAACCACTTCTTCGTCTGTGAGGAGCAGACGTTTTTCCAGATACGCTTTTCTTAGGGTTGATTTGTTCATTTGATGTCAAAATACTCGTGGCACGACTTTTTGTCGACGGGAAAGGTCGTGCCACGAGTAAGTTAAATTTTATCAAACCCACAATACGGCTGCAACACTTTTGGGATATTGATACCTTCCGGTGTCTGGTTATTTTCCAGAATGGCTGCCAGAATACGTGGTAAAGCCAAAGCGGATCCATTCAGGGTGTGAAGCAACTGGGTTTTCCCATCTACTTTATAGCGAAGTTTCAGGCGATTTGCCTGGAAGTCTTCAAAGTTTGACACCGAGCTCACCTCCAGCCAGCGTTCCTGAGCGGCAGAGAAAACTTCAAAATCAAAAGTAAGGGCAGATGTAAAACCCATATCACCGCCACATAGTCGCAGAATACGGAAAGGGAGCTCCAGTTTAGTAAGCAGACCTTTCACGTGTTCCAGCATTTCATCCAGTGCCAGATACGATTCCTCAGGTTTCCTGATCTGAACAATCTCTACTTTGTCAAACTGGTGCAGGCGATTCAGACCCCGTACATGTGCCCCCCAGCTCCCGGCTTCGCGACGAAAACATGGAGTGTAGCCCACATTTTTCACCGGTAGCTTATCTTCTGAAAGAATTTCATTTCTGTAAATATTGGTGATGGGCACTTCGGCTGTTGGAATCAGAAAAAGCTTATCTGCAGTAGCTTCATACATCTGTCCCTCTTTATCTGGCAGCTGGCCAGTGCCATATCCAGACTCCTCATTGATAAGAATAGGGGGCTGTACTTCAAAGTAACCTGCGGCAATAGCTTCATCCAGAAAGAAATTGATTAGAGCCCGCTGAATACGTGCACCCTTCCCTTTGTAAAAAGGGAAACCGGCACCGGTCACTTTATTACCAAGCTCAAAATCGATGATATCATAATCACTAATGAGCTCCCAATGTGGTTTAGCACCGTCATGAAGTGCAGGAATCTGACCGGCTGAGAAAACAGTTTCGTTGTCATCGGCAGACTTTCCGGGAGGAACACTGGCATGAGGTAAGTTAGGAAGGGTGTACATGTGATCGGTGAGTTTGCCTACAAGATCACGTAGAGTATCTTCCAGTTCTTTCGATCTGGCTTTCAGTTCGCCCGTTTGCGACTTTGCCGCTTCAGCCTCGGCTTTTTTTCCCTCTTTCATGAGCATACCTACCTGCTTTGAAATGCTGTTTGACTGAGCGAGGGTATCATCCAGGTCTTTTTGGGTGTCGCGTCGCTGCTGGTCAAGTTCCAGGGCTAATTTCACAGCCGCTTCAGCATTCGGGAAATTTCTCTTTTGAAGCCCTTTGATAGTGGCTTCTTCGTTTTCTCTGATATAGTTAATTTGTAGCATTATTTGGCTGAAATAAGTCTTCTATGGTAATTAATCTGGCCCAGGTGATAGCCCAGATGCCCCAATAAATGAAAAAGAAAAAATCTGACAGACATTTCCTCATTGCCAAAAACTTTCAGCGGATAGATTTTTGACAGATCGGTTTCTTCAAGATTTGAAACTGTCTTTTCAACAACTGCACGGGTTTGGTCAATTTCTGAAATGATTTTTTCACGTGAAAATCGTCCCTCAAATTCTTCAGGTCTGTTTCTGATATAGCCACTGTTTCCAAGTACTGCTCCTATGAAGTGCTGAAGATTCCCACATAGGTGCATACTCAGATTTCCTCCCGAATTGGAGATCCCTTCGGCCTTTGCAAAGAGCAAATCCTCAGAATCGTACATCAAAACTTCTTCACGTAGCTTTTTCAGGTCTTTCTCAAAAACGGCGGCCAGTTCTTTCATGATTATTCAAAGTTAAAAAGTCCTTCGTTCAGTGCTTCCAGGGCTTCGTTTTTATGTTTGGAATCTACCAGAAGAGAGATATTGTGTTCTGAGGCACCATAGGAAATCATACGAATAGGAATTCCTTTTACGGCTTCCAGAATACGAATGGCAATACCCGGTTTATCTGCCAGGAAATTTCCCACAATGCAAATGATGCTCTGATTGCGATCATGCTCTTCCAGATCGGCAAACTGACTTAATTCTTCGGTAATCTTGTCGAGATTTTCTGAATTGTCAATGGTTACTGCCACAGAAACCTCTGAGGTGGTGATCATATCTACCGGGGTCTTGTATTTTTCAAAGACATCAAAAACCTTTCTCAGAAATCCGTAGGCATTGAGCATACGGGTAGAGTGGATGTATATGGCGGTAATGTTGTCTTTGGCAGCAATGGCTTTGATTTCTGGCCCACCGCTAATGGCAGATGTAATCACGGTGCCCGGAGCCTCCGG
Organism: uncultured Cytophagaceae bacterium; assembly: GCA_966250325.1. Taxonomy (GTDB): domain Bacteria; phylum Bacteroidota; class Bacteroidia; order Cytophagales; family Spirosomataceae; genus Jiulongibacter. The sequence goes on from CBINGY010000015.1 coordinate 28,026, forward strand.
AGCCATGGTATTTTTTAGTCTTACAGGTACACCACGCATTTTAGCCGGAGTTATAGTGCTTGGATGCAGAATTTTGGCACCAAAATAGGCCAGTTCTGCGGCTTCTTCAAACAGCAGTTCACGTACCGGGAACGTGCGTTTCACGATGCGGGGGTCATTGTTATGCATCCCGTCAATATCGGTCCAGATCTGGATTTCTTCGGAAGTAATGGCACCGCCAATAAGTGATGCGGTATAGTCAGATCCTCCGCGTTTAAGGTTGTCCACTTCACCTCTTGGGTTTCGGCAGATAAAGCCCTGGGTTACTAGAATGTGCTTGTCGGTCTGATTTTCCAGAAGAGCCTTCAGTTTGGTTTCAATTTTTGACAGTTCGGGCTCATTATCGGCATCAATACTCATAAACTCCAGTGCGGGAAGAAGCACTACGCTTTCTCCCTGCTCTTTCATGTAGGCTGCAAACATCTGTGTACTTAGAAGTTCACCTTCCGCCACCATTTGTTTGTCATGTTTTAGCGTATAAATCTTCAGGTTAGCGAGTGAACGGATAAGCCCGAATTCCTTGTCAATGATAGCCCGGCCATCCTGCAAGCCGCCTTCAGTTTCGAATAACTCGCGAATAAATGCATCATAATGAGCGTAGAGCTCGTCAATCTGCTGACTTGCCTGGGCTTTATCACCTTTTGACAAGGACACACCAATAGATAACAACGCGTTTGTAGTACCCGAAAGAGCAGAAAGTACCACGATTTTACGGGTATTATCGGCTACTACCAGCTGACGAATCGACTTCATTCTTTCGGGCTTCCCTACCGATGTGCCCCCAAATTTCCAGACTTGCATTTCCTTGAACGATTTATGATGTTATGATTTTTGATTTCAGATGTGAATATTATTCGTTTTTGTTTTTTGAAACGATAGTTTTAATGGATGCAATAATGATAGATAGCAACTCATCGCCTTCCTTTAGTAGAGGTGTTGTATCATCCGTGAATTTACCTTCACTTATTGCATTTATATATTCCAGCCAAAAAATGCTTTCATCCAGCTCTTCTTCGACTATTCTTAATTTATTTAAGAAATCTGGTCTTGATTTTCCCCTACAAACTGCCCGGTAATTTGCCGCAGACGAACTGGAGCTTTTACTCAATTGATAAGTTACAACCCGATATTCTGGAGCTTCAGATAGTTTTCGGATGAAGAATACTGTTTGAACTGACCAGTCAAAGAATCGCTTTTTTAATTCTGTTTGTGTCATTTTAATCAGATTTAAATCTCAAATCTGAAATCGATAACATTTTCAACGCCGTAATCCCTGCTTCATCACCTTTATTCCCATGTTTGCCTCCCGCCCGGTCCAGGGCCTGTTCGTACGTGTTTGGTGTTAATACTCCGAATACCACAGGCTTATTAAATTTCAGGCTTACTTCAGTGAGGCCGTTGGCTACGGCATTATTGATATAATCATTATGTTTAGTTTCTCCCTGTATCACACAGCCGATGGCAATAACAGCGTCAATATCATCTCTCTGAGCAAAAATCTGTGCACCAAAACTCAGCTCATAGCTACCCGGCACGGTTGCAGACAGTATGTTTTCTTCCTTCACTCCATGTTTCAGCAGAGTGGAAATGGCACCTTCACGTAAAGCAAAGGTAATTTCTTCATTCCACTCGGCAGTAACAATGGCTATACGCCTGCCACTCATGTCATTGAGCCCGGTGGTATTATATACGGAAAGATTTTTATGTGCTGTACTCATGGGGTATTTAGGAGTAATAAAAAAGGGATAAACCGGCTGGCTTATCCCTTTGAATCTCGTTATTTCTAAGGTTAATTGCCAGCCTCCGCTTCCAGTTTCGATTTAAACTTGGTAGCATTCAAAACATCCATGGATGTAGGATATTTCTCAATAAGCTCGCTGTAAGCTTCAATGGCTCCTTCCTTATTGCCTGCTGCTTCATTGGCTGTGGCCAACTTCATCAGATAACCGGGAGTTATAAATTTATTTGGGTGGTGAGCCGCTGCTTTCTCATAGAAGGAAATCGCTTCTGCCGTATTATTTTTTTCCATGTAGGCATCGCCTAGAAGAGCATATGCTTTACCCTGAACCACTACATCACTTGCACTGAAATCTTCGAGGTATTTGATGGCGTCGTCAAATTTACCTTGTTTCATATAGGCTACGCCCACGTAAAACTTTGCAAGATTTCCGGCAGGAGTACTTCCATAAGAATCTGCCACTTCCAGAAGGCCGGCATTTCCACCGGTACCTTTCAGAGCCAGATCAAGAGAATCTGATTCAAAATAGTAAACAGAATCATACATGGCAGCCTGAGCTTCCTTGTTTTGCAGATCTATCCAATATTTATAACCAAAGAAGCCAAGTGCTATGGCAAGAATAACACCCCCTGTTATGGTCAGAAGATTTTTATTTGATTGGAAAAAGTTCTCAGCCTTACCGAATTCCTTTTGCAGAGCTTCTGCACTTTCAATCAATTCGATCCCTGATTTATCTTGTTTAGCCATGAAAATTGCTTTCGCTTCAAATTTTGAGGTGCAAATTTAGGAAAATGATTTCTATTTAATTCAACCCGATTGTCAAAAAGTATGAAACGGGCCATTGAAACCTATTGCAAATCAACAAAAAAGGGGCTTTATGCCCCTTTTTTGTTCCTGAACAGTTCAAATTATTCCATCACAAATGGATAATCTTCCTGTACATAGATATCTTTAAACGCTTCAGATGCATCCGGGAACGGAGACTCTTCTGCGAATTTCACAGCCGCATCTACCTGTCCTTTAACTTTTTCATCAATGGCTGAAAGTTCTTCTTCAGTGGCCACACCATTTGTAAGAATTCTGTGGCGTGTCAGCTCTATCGGGTCACGCATTTTCCATTCGGCCACTTCTTCCTTGGTACGGTACTTCTGTGGATCAGACATTGAGTGCCCACGGAAACGGTACGTTTTAAACTCCAGGTACGTAGGACCATCACCTTTTCTCGCCCTTTCTGCAGCACGACTCACAGCTTCATGAACGGCTTCTACATCCATAGCGTCTACCGGCTCAGAGGGCATGTCGTACGCTTCACCCAAGGTGTAGAGCTCTTTGACGTTTGAGCTTCGGGAAACTGAAGTTCCCATGGCGTAGCCGTTATTTTCTACCACAAAGATTACAGGAAGTTTCCAGGTCATGGCCAGGTTAAGGGCCTCATGAAATGCACCCTGACGTACCGCCCCGTCACCCATGTAACAAATACATAGATTTTTGGTGCCTTTGTATTTTTCGGCGAAGGCGATACCGGCTCCCAGTGGAATCTGGGCACCTACGATTCCATGCCCTCCTACGAAGTTTACAGCTTTATCAAAGATGTGCATAGAGCCACCTTTTCCTTTGGTTGTTCCGGTAACTTTACCATACAGCTCAGCCATTATCGCACCCGGATCTGTCCCAAGAGCAAGGGGCTGACCATGGTCACGGTAGGAGGTAATGTATTTATCATCCTTTTCAAGTGCAGATACCGCTCCGGATGCACATGCTTCCTGCCCTATGTATAGGTGACAGAATCCTCTGATTTTCTGCTGACCGTACAGTTGGCCTGCTTTTTCTTCAAATTTACGCTGGAGTACCATAGACTCATACCAGTACATGTACTGCTCCTTGCTATATTTTAACTTTGCTGCTTCTTTTTTCTTAGCTGCCATAAACGCGTAATTTCCTTAGGCTTTTTGACTTATTAATTCCAGATGCGGGCATCCGGCCCCGTTTGAGGGAGTGCAAAGATAGGGCTTAAAGGTTTATTGAGGAAAAATCTGTGATAAATCTATAGGGGAGCACTGAAGCGGATCTGTTTTCGCGATTGTAATGACTTGGTGAAACTGCAGAGGTTAAAAAACCGATAAAGGAACACAAATGAACCCGGCCAGATTTGAAAGAATCCCAAATCTTAAACCCAGAAATGGTGGCAGGGGGTGTGGAATCCGTTCCGGAATGATGAACTTTGTAGCCGAGCTATGCATATTTCTTCCATTCGCTTATTTAATTTCCGGAATCACTCCGATCGCCGTTTTGAGTTTTCTGAGCGGGTGAATTGTATTGTGGGTGAAAATGGGAGCGGAAAAACAAACCTGCTGGATGCCGTTTATTTTCTTGCACTGACCAAAAGCTCGTTGCAAAAGCAGGATTTTCTCAGCATTACCCACGAGGAAGACCTTATGGTAATTGATGGCGATTTTGTGATAGCGGGGAAATCAGAAAATATTACGGTTAGTCTTCAGGAGGGTCAAAAGAAAAGTGTTTTGATAAACAAAAAGCCTTACGATCGCATCTCTGACCACATAGGACGCTACCCGCTGGTGCTTATTGCCCCCGATGATACCGACATGATACGGGATGCCAGCGAAACCCGGCGGAGGTTATTTGATGGAATCATGGCTCAGTTTGATCCCGAATTTCTAACGAACTATCAGCAATATAATCGGCTGCTGGATCAGCGAAACAGTTTATTGAAACAATTTGCAGAACGTGATTATTTTGACCAGAACCTTCTGGACAGCTACTCTGAACCGCTTCTTTGGCTTGCTATGCAGATTGCTAAAAAACGCCGAGAATTTCTGATGCAGTTTATGCCGGTGGTTCAGAGTCATTATCAGCGAATAAGCGGAGGAAAAGAGCAGGCTTCCATCATTTATGAAACCGAAGTTATGGATAACTTTCCCGCAGTATTTAAGAATAATCAGAGGCGTGATGTGGCTGCACAGCGAACTACGAAAGGAATTCACAAAGATGATTTTGTCTTTGAACTTGATCATCAGCCCATTAAAAAATTTGGTTCTCAGGGACAGCGGAAATCCTTTGTACTGGCTGTGAAGCTGGCCCAGTTTGACCTTCTTGAAAAACATAAAGGGAAAAAGCCCATACTTCTGCTGGATGATATTTTTGATAAACTGGATGACTACCGCATCGGAAAGCTCATCGAAAACATAGACAATGAGACATTTGGTCAGATTTTTATCACAGATGCCCGCCCTGAACGCACCCGAAGAATTCTGGAAAAGGTGGCAACAGATGTGAGGTATTTTGAGCTGTAAACTGTTAATTTGTTCTATGTCAAACGAACAACCCGCCAAAGGCAAACTACTGATAGCAGAACCTTTTCTGGGAGATCCCAACTTCGAAAGGGCCGTTATTCTTCTTTGCGAACACAATGAAAAGGGCTCTTTTGGTCTGGTGCTTAATCAGCTCTCAAACCTGAAGCTAAGTGATGCCGTGAATGAATGTTACGCAGAGCTTCCCTTATACGTGGGCGGTCCGGTGGAATACAATACACTTCATTTTGTACACAGGCTGGGTGATCAGATTCCCGGCTCGGTGGATCTGGGAAATGGTATTTTCTGGGCGGGGGATTTTGAGACACTGCAAACGCTTCTTAATCTGAACAAAGTTGATCAGAAAGACGTCCGTTTTTTTCTGGGTTACAGCGGCTGGGGAGAAGGGCAGCTTGACAATGAGATGCGTCAAAACAGCTGGATAATAAGCCAGGCAGATGCAGACCTTCTTTTTGAATCAGATACCGAAACTTTCTGGCGAAAAGTGCTGCGGGATATGGGCGGAGGTTACAAGGTGATGAGTAATTATCCGATTGATCCGAGGCTGAATTAGATATGGGACCAAATCAAGGTTCAATACCTCCAAACCCGAAATACTTCACCTGCCGCATAAACGTTCCCCTCCCGTAATTCCAGTTCCATAAAAGCATCAGAATCAGAAAGATTGGCCAGATCGCCACTTCCATGCCCTTCGTTTGGCGAGGCGGTGAGCGTTCCATTTTCGTTAGACAGACTTACCTGCATAAAGTAGCTGAGTGCCGGTCTGAAAATAATTTCTTTGTCCAGAACAGCGTACTCTGGTTTGGGGGATTTACCCAAACTTTGTTCAAGCCAGGGTTTTACATACCGCACGGCACACATAAATGTGGAAACCGGATTACCCGGTAGAGCAAAGATCACCGTTTGATCCTTTTTCCCAAACCACATGGGTTTACCTGGGCGTTGCTGAATTTTATGAAACAATTTCTGAACCCCGAGTTGCTTCAGGGCTTCGGGCATGTAGTCTTTTTTACCAGCAGAAACTCCGCCAGAGAGAACCAGCACATCAAATGTTTCAAGCAATTCGCCGAGTTTTTTTTTGGTAATTTCCAGGCTATCAGGTAGATGAAAGTGAGAAATGGAATCGCAAAGCGGCTTTATCAATTCCGAAATCGCGTAAATGTTTGATTTCCGGATCTGATGAGCCTCCGGTTTTTGGGTAACACCTACCAGTTCATCGCCGCTGGTAATCACGGCTACCTGAGGTTTTTTTTTAGCTCGGATCATCGTTTTGCCAACCGTAGCCAATACGGCCAGATCAGGGGTTTTGATCGTGTGTCCCTTTTTGAGAATAATGTCTCCCTCTTTTCGGTCAATGCCTTTTTTGTGGATGTTCTTTTGCATTTCCAGGTCATCGGGTAAATTCAGAATTCCCGCTTCGGCTTTCGTATCTTCAACCCGAATCACTGAATCTACCCCGTTGGGTAGAGGCGTTCCTGTCATTACTTCTACCGCTTCATTGGAATTATTAGTGGTAAATGCGGGATCTCCGGCGAACTGAGTTCCTGAAATTTTGTAGTGCCTTGTGCCATTTTCGTATGCTGAACCGCGTATGGCAAAGCCATCCATCGTAACTCTGTCAAAAGGCGGGAAGTCGCGATCGGCACAGATATCCTCTGCTAAAACCCGTCCCGTTGATTCAAGAAAAGGAATGCTCTCTTCTCCAAAATCCCGGGTTTCTTTGAGAATGAGTTCTGTGGCAAGTTTGACTGTAACAAAATCCATTTAGGTAAAGGTCATTGGTTGGTCCCGCTCATGAATGGGTTGCTTTTTGTCCCGCAAGTGAGCTGGCGTTTTCTTTGAAAATACTCCTTTTATTTCGGCAAGCATGGAAAGTGCGATCTCATCAGGTGTAGTGGCTCCCATATCCAAACCTACGGGGGCATAGATGTTTGCCATCACGGCATCCGAAATGATTTCACTTTCATCGGCAAGCTCCTGCCAGATACGTTCAGAGCGTACCCGTGGCCCGAGCATTCCTATGTATCGGGCCTCCTTTTTCAGAAGTTTTCTGAGATTCTCCTTGTCGGTTTGCAGCGAATGCGACATCAAAATCACGGCGGTATATTCGTCGAAAGTAAGGTGGTCAAAATCCTCCTTTTTCAGAATAGTAACCCCTTCAATCGGGCTGACCTTATTTTCGGGAGCTACCACCGTAATTTCCCAGCCAAGTTCCAGGGTTTGACGAATTAAAGGGTAAAGATCGTATTGATGACCAAGTAAAATTAGATGAAACGGTGGAGGTATCACTTCCGCAAAAAGCGTCAACTCATCATTTACCACAATGTTCTTTGATTTATTCAAACCTGATATTACCTCTGTCAAGGCCTCTGTATCACAAAATTGCGATAAAATCTGAAGGCTTGATGAATCAGTAAAATGTACGAGTTTGCCGAGCAAAGTATCATCGGGAGTTCGGGTGATTTTAACAAGTATATTAGTTACCCGCCTGCCATAAATAATTCTCCTGAGAAGTTCAATTTGATTCTCTGGATCTCCCTTTTCAACGGGAGAGATAAGAACGTCAATGATTCCATTGCAGCCCAGGCCCACGCCAATCTGGTGATCGTCGTCCATACTGGTATCGTAGGTCATGATAGAGGCTTTTCCTTTTAAAATGGCCATACGGGCACGTTTGAGTGCATCACCCTCCAGACAGCCACCGCTAATTCCACCCACCCAGGTTCCATTTTCAGAAACCAACATCCGTGCACCCATTCTACGATAAGAAGAGCCCTCAACCCTTACCACAGTTGCTATCGCCATCTTTTCATCCTCAGGAGCATGGTCGAAATAGCGGATAATATGTTTGATTTCTTTCAATGAACCGGCTGAAGTTTTTGGTAAAAATAGGGGATTGGTACACATCTCCGAAACTCCGGTATCTAAATCCATCCACTTTTGTCGATCTCCGGCCTGAGCCATCTGCACATTGTTGCGAAATAAATTTCTTTTGATTCAATTTACACCGAGTACAACCCCAAACCCTGTTGAATTGAAAAAATTGATCTGGAAGGCCTTTCTGGTTTTCCAAATTTGTCATACCGCCTCTGGTCAATGGTCAAAGGAGGATAATATGTTATGGAACCGTTACTGGATTCAGTTCGGGTTGTCACCCCGATGGCAGGCATCTACTCAGGTTACGAATCAGTGGGGAAGGTCGCCCTGGAAACAAAGGCAACTGATTTCTCATTACGATGCCAACCTTCGCCTAAATTCTCATTGGAGTATAGGTGCAGGACTTACCGTTTCCTTCAAGAATGAGTGGAATGAAGATTATACGGAGGCTTTCCTTTTGCCCGAAATACGACCGTTTCAGCAGGTATTGTTTTCTGCGGAATCAGGGCAAAAGTGGAGATTTCTGGGAAGGGTCCGTTTTGACGAGCGATATATTCATAACTCCAACGAAAGAGATCGACTTTTACCTGGATATACCTATGAAGGACGTACAAGGTTTCAGGGCATTTGCACCTACAGAATATCAGGAAAATGGAGTTCCAGAGTCGGAGATGAGGTTTTTGTCAATTACAGGAAAGATGAATACGATCACCACATAAGCCAGAATCGGATTTTTGCAGGCCTGAATGTGGACCTCGCCCGGGGCCTCTCACTTGACGGAGACTTCTTTTTTATCAGCAGAAACGATGAGGGGCATCCACGATTATCCAATATTTTCAGGCTAGGACTTATGCAACGCATCCGAAGTTTTGAGCCGAAATCTTAACTTTGGTTAAAAGAAAAAAGTTGATAAACGTAAAGGACATGTTGAAGCCGGGGCTTTCGGCAGAGGTACATCTTACCTTAAGGGTTATGACCGGTGAAGGGCGGTTTCTGGGCCCGGGAAGAATAGAATTGCTGGAATTGGTAGGTAAACTGGGGTCTATCAATAAAGCGGCGGCTCAGATGAAGATGTCTTACAAAAAAGCCTGGAGCCTTATTCATCAAATGAATGAAATGTGCAGAGAACCTCTGGTTACCAGCAAGTCTGGAGGAGAAGAAGGCGGCGGAACTGTACTTACTGCTTACGGAGAACAGGTGATACAGAAGTATCGGCAGATAGAAAATGAAATAAATCACCACGTCGCAACGATCTTCTGACCAACATGTACATTTGCATCTGGTTTGAAAGAATAACTCACTTGAACAGGAAGGCGGCCTTCTATCTCGAAGCAGTTTTGTTGGTTTTTGGGTTTGTGCCGGTCATGGCTCAGAAGCAACGTATTTCTGAAAATCAGGATTTACTCTGGACCCGCTATCATCTTACACTGCGGTTTTCAGAACGTTGGAAATGGGCCACCGAAGCAGATAACAGGGTGTTTTTGAGTACCTTAAACAGGGCACAGATTATTGCCCACACACATCTTCATTATTCATTTTCTTCAGAAACAGAGGCGTCGTTAGGTATGACCTACTCTCTGGTAAATCCCCCCGATGCATTTGACGAAGACCCGCTCACCATTCCGGAGATCCGCCCGTTTCAGGAGTTTTATCTGAGACAAAACTTTGACAACAGTCCACTGAAAATTCAGCACCGGTTCAGATCGGAGGAGCGTTTTTTTAGAAATTCAGATGGCAGTCAACTAATTGATGGTCACAATTTTAACTGGAGGTTTCGCTATCAGATTGCATTGGAATATCCTGTTGATCAGAAATTTAGCATAAAGTTCAATGATGAGCTTTTTATCAATGCGGGCAAAAATATTGTATACAATGTCTTTGACACCAACCGCATTTATGGAGCACTGGCCTATCATCCATTAAAGCCCTTGGTGGTTGAATTGGGCTATTTGCATTCCGTACAACAGCAAAGAAGCGGCTCTTCTTTGCTGATCCGCGATAACATAAGGTTTACAATTTTCCATCAAATAGATTTAGCCAAAAAGTAACTACCTTCGGTACATGAAAGTTAAAGTACTCTGTTTTGGCATCACACGGGATATTCTGGGTGGCTTTGAGCAGGAGATAGAGCTGCCAGAGGGGGCCAGTGTGGCTTTTTTGAAACATAGACTCACACAAGATTATCCCGATTTTACGAAACTGAAATCCCTACGTATTGCGGTCAACGAGGAATACGGAAATGAAGAACAGGTGATAACAGAGCTTGATGAAGTAGTACTTATTCCTCCGGTGAGTGGAGGGTGAGTTTATTTTTGACTTTAGCGTGCGGAATTACGAATAGATGAGTACTGATTCAGAAAATATTCAAATCATTTTAACCGAAGATTCTTTGAATCTTACTGATTGTCAGATCTTTGTTGAAGATCCGGCTGCCGGAGGTATCGTACATTTTGTAGGTTCGGTTCGTAACCATACCCAAGGTAAAATGGTAACCCGACTGGAATTTGAAGCCTACGAACCCATGGCGATCTCAGAAATGCGGAAAATTGCTGAGCAAGCCATTGAGAAGTTCGGCGTCATGAAAATCGCTATTCATCATCGCATCGGCACACTTGAGATAGGGGAGTTGCCTGTGATAATTGCGGTTTCCTCAGCTCATCGCAAGGCAGCTTTTGAGGCGTGTCAATATTGTATTGATACTCTAAAAGAAACCGTACCCATCTGGAAAAAAGAAATTTTTGAAGATGGAGAAGTATGGGTGAGTGCTACGCCTTAATCTCAAATGCTGTTTTCTCCTCTGGTGTATTTACATTTTTCAAAATAGCCGAATCGGAAGGATGAATAACCTCTACATCACTATGGATTAGTACCTTACGAGGACAGCTATACCCTAAAGCCAGGAACTCCATTAATCTCATATAGGCCTTTGGTTCCCAAAGTGTAATGAGTGGGTCGGGGAAGTTCGTTTCTTCATTGTGAAAAGCCGTTGCTATTTTCGCAGGGTTTCTTTTGGAGATTAATTCTTTGAAAACGGCAGCATTTACAAGCGGAAGGTCACAAGCCACCACCAGCCAGGCCACGTTGGGATCTGTCTGAAATGCCGAGGCAATTGCACCGAATGGGCCGAGACCCTCAAACTTATCGGTAATGCGGGTATAGTTTTCGTATTGCTCTGTACGGCAGGAAACGTACGGTTCTATTCCCGCTTTTTCCAATTCACCAATAAGATAATCAACCTGCGGCAAGCCATGATACGCAATTTGTCCTTTATCCTCTCCCATACGTATACTTTTTCCTCCGGCTAAAACGAGGCCTTTTATGGGTGCGGCAGGAAAAGTTTCTTGGATTAACCGGGCAATTTTTTCCGTTTCAGAACTAGTGAAAACAGGCTTTCCATTAACTAAATCTCCGAGCCAGTTAAAGGGCTTTTCCATACCCTTACATAGTACGAAACCTGCGATATCGGTAAGCTGATCCAGTCGTTTTTTCAACGATTCTTCCTTTTTCGGATGAATAAGTACCAGTTGTTTAGTCGCTTGAAAGTGATTGCCATTGACCAGAATTAACTCCTGATCATTCAGCAGAATTTTTCGGTCAAAATCATTGAATCCGGACTTATCAAAGCGAAAGAACTTGATTTTATCGGTCAACTCATTGCGGGTGAGACCAGCGGTTTCGGAGTCACCAAAAGCATGATCTGCATCAATATAAGCTGTATTCGAAACATTCAATAAATCAATCAATTGATTCGCCAAGTTCTGAATATCTCCACAAGGGGCACCCACCAGGGCGAGCTCGTTTCGTCCGAAATATCCGATGGCGGGTCTGGCGAGTTTTGCGTGTTTTTGGTGTTTTTCCATGTTTGAATACTCTTTCAACCAAATTACGTATTTTTGAGTAAGGCAAAACAAAGATGTTATGAATCCTCAGGTATTGGTAGATGACAAAGGTAATGAAACAGGCGTTTTTATCCCGATGGCAGAGTGGAATCGGATAAAAGAGCAGCTCTCTGATGTGGAAGGTGGTTTTGTGCTTACCGATGAGCACATTGCTATTCTGGATAAAGCGAGTGCTGAGCCTTTGAGCAATTGCATGGATGCAAAATTATATATTCAGGAAGTGAAGGAGAAATATGGACTTTAAAACAGTTTTAACCCCTTTTGCCAGGAAGGAATTTGATCGGACATTTACTTACTATTTTGGCAATGTGGGATTTGTAGTGGCTAAAAATTTCTTTGACGAAGTTAATTGGGCATTCGAAAGGCTTAAAATCAAACCCTATTATCAAGTAAGGAAAGGAAAATATCGTGCTCTCCCATTGGTAAAGTTTCCTTACTTAATTCTTTTTGAAGTAATTGAGGAAAAGAAGATGGTTAAAATCCCAAGCATTTTCCATACATCCCAGGACCCGAAAAAATACCCTAATTAAGGATTATCTCAGACATTTTTTAATCCTTTCACCTCTTCCCACAGCTCCCAGCCCCAATGCCCGGCAAAAAGTGGCCCCATTATAAAACCTCTGGAATTGTATAGGCTCACCGCCTCGAAATCCAGATGAAGAAAGGAGTAAATAGCTTGCCAGATACCGCAGCTGTTGTAGTTGGCGTCAGTGGGGTCACAGATAGCAGGAGAATCGACAAAGGTTTCCAGCGGGAAAATTAGGATTGCCAGAGGCACTGAAATCAAAATGACTAGTTTGACATATTTCCAGAATTTGAGAAGCATTAGGCAAAGCTCTGAAGAATTAGCGAAATGACCTGTAATAATTGCTACAGAACATGAAACCCTTGAAGGCTTCGCGTCCTTGCGGTTAAATAAATTCAATCGGCAAGAGCAAAATCCCGCTTCCCCCCGCTTTTCGCTATCAGCCGGGTTTCTTTAATAACGATGTTGTGAGAGAAAGCCTTACACATATCATAGATGGTGAGAGCCGCCACTGAGGCTCCGGTGAGGGCTTCCATTTCAATGCCGGTTTTGCCGGTAAGTGAGGCGGTACAGATTATTTCTACTTCGTTATTGGCATTTACCGAGATTTCTACCTGGCAATTCTCCAGACCCAGCGGGTGGCACAGGGGAATTAATTCGCCCGTCTTTTTGGCTGCCATCACCCCGGCAATAATCGCTGTCTGAAACACCGGTCCTTTTTTGGTTTGAATTTCTTCTCCCTGAAGTTTGGCTATGATTTCATCATCCAGCAATACAATGCTGCGGGCTTTAGCGATGCGTTTGGTCACCGGCTTTTCACCCACATCCACCATGGAGGGGTTTCCGGCTTTGTCAAGATGGGTAAATTCCTGGCTCATAGAACAAAGATAGAAGGGGAATTTTACAAATTCCCCTTCTTCATTTCCTGCACAGCAAAATCTGCTGCCCGGGCCGCAAAGGCCATGTAGGTAAGCGACGGATTCTGCGTGGAGGTGGAAGTCATCATGGCACCATCTGTCACGAATACGTTTTTGCAGGCATGCAATTGATTGTGCTTGTTCAGCAGAGAAGTTTTTGGGTCTTTGCCCATTCGCACGCCTCCCATTTCGTGAATATCCAGACCCGGAGCCTGTCTGGAATCAGAGCCTTTCACGTTGGTAAAGCCCGCTTTCTCAAACATCTCAATGGTATTTTCCAGATAGTCTTTCACCATTTTATCGTCGTTGTCATCGTAATCCACATTAAAGTGAATTAACGGAATACCCCATTCATCGGTGAGTGATTTATCCAGCGTAAGCGTGTTGGTTTCTTTCGGGATGGTTTCACCCATCATGTGCGAGCCCACGTACCAAGGTCCCAGATCTCTCTTAAAAAGATTGGCCTTTAAATCCTGGCCCACACCCTGCGTGCTCATGTTTTCACTTCTTCCGGTTGAGAAACCCGCTGCGTAACCACGAATGAAATCGGTCTCCTGCTCATAAAGATTTCTCCAGCGTGGCATATAGCTGCCACCTACCCGGCGTCCGTTCGTGGTTTTATCGGCGAAGCCTTCATATATGCCATTTACGCGAGCCCGGTAATTGTGAAATGCAATAAACTTGCCCATCAGGCCATTGTCATTGCCAATTCCAATCGGGAAACGGCTTGATGTACTGTTGAGCAACAAAGCTGTGGTATTCATGGCTGCGGCATTCACAAAGATCACTTTGGCTTTGAATACAATTTCTTCTTTGGTGAGGCGGTCAATCACCCGCACACCGGTAGCTTTTCCTTTCTTCTCATCATAAATGATGGAGTGTACCACCGAATTGGGCCGCAGCGTACAGTTTCCTGTATTTAAGGCCCAGGGAATGGTGGAGGCATTGCTGCTGAAATAGCCACCATACGGGCAACCCCGCTGACAAAGATTACGGTGCATACAGCGGGCTCTTCCCTGCTGGGTATGAATATCCTGTGGCTCGGTAATGTGAGCTTTGCGGGCAATGATGGCCCGGCGGTTTTTATAGTTTTTCTGTAAAAACTGGTCAAAGTATTCTTCAACACAACTCTGCTCAAAAGGCGGCAAAAATTCGCCATCTGGCAGGCTTTCTAGTCCGTCACGTTTTCCGGTAATGCCAGCAAACTTCTCCACATAGCTGTACCAGGGGGCAATCTCATCGTAGGAAACGGGCCACTCCACAGCAAAGCCGTCGCGAGCCGGGCCGTCAAAATCCAGCTGACTCCATCGCTGCGTTTCGCGTGCCCAGAGGAGCGATTTTCCACCAACCTGATAGCCACGAATCCAGTCGAACGGCTTGTCTTGCACATAGGGGTGCTCTTTGTCTTTCACCACAAAATGCTTGGCATCTTCGTTGAAAATATAGCATTTGGAGGCGATCGGGTTTTCTTCCCGCTCTTTCAAAGGTAGCCTCTGGCCATGTGGAAAATCCCAGGGCATCATGGTGGTGGTGGGGTAATCCACAATGTGCTTGACATCGGGGCCGCGTTCCAGAATTAAGGTTTTAAGTCCCTTTTCAGAAAGCTCTTTTGCAGCCCAGCCGCCGCTTATACCAGATCCTATCACGATGGCATCATAGGATCTTTTTTTTGCTGTAGTATTGATATTCATGATTCTTGAAAGATTGGGAGGTTCAACCCCACACCGACCCTCCCCGAAGGAGAGGGAGTTAATTTAATAGTTTAAAATGCTTTTGGAATTAAACATCTACGCAGCCGTGGCCGTACCCCGGGGCATACTCGTAGCCCGCTATATTGGTCATATACCATTCTGAACCGGTGTAGCCCTGTATGGTGTAATTTTTTAGCAGGCCAAAAAATTTTTTCCAGGAGGAATTATTGCTTGTGGCCATTGTTTGTAGTAAGTCATTTTTTTCAACAGCAGAAAGAGGGGCAAACTTTTTATTGTATTTCTGCTGAGCCAGGGCATCTGTCTCAGAAAGTTGACTGTAGAAGGCCTGCTGATCCGTCTCTGTATGCTGTGATTCCACCATGGCTTTTATAAATTGGTCAACGCCCAGTTCAAGTGCTCCCGGAGTATCCGATTTAGGAATCAGTGCATCCACCAGTTCCTTTAGCAGTGCCTCATCTGCCACAGGAAGAGCCTGTGTGAGAGGTAGCGAAGCGGTATTCCATCCTTCTGCCCAGGTGGGTATAGTCACCAGTGAAGCAGCTCCCAGTCCAAGATTTTTAAGAAGATTTCTTCGGTTCATTATCAGTTCATTAGTTAGATCAACCATGAAACCAAACGATGGGATACAACGAAAGCTTATGCCTGATACGAAAAAGCCACATTATTGCTTCCGAGCCCAAAGGAAGTTTCAATGAGGGTAAATGTAAATCAAAAATAGAAATTTATACGACCTGTGAATACTCGCTGGCAGAATAAGGTCAAAAAGAGATAAATGAGGATTAGAGTGCGTTGAAAACATAGAGAACGTCCCGTAAAGTAATTGAGCAGAAATCAGTAACCTTCGATTGGTTTATTGCCCCAATCATCCCGCCTCACCACCCCGTTCTCACGCAACTTTTCAACGATATCGGGAAGGATCGCAGGGTTTTTTATAGCGGTATCGGTGAAATACACCCAGTCAATTTTTTGTTGGTAGGTTCTTTCTGATGTAGCGGACAAAAGACCTCCCTGGATAAACCAGAGATTAAAACTAAGATACATGAGCTGTTCCGGGTAATACTTACTGCCGTGTGTGGCCAGTAATTTTCCATCGATATAGTATTTCACTTCTCCGTTGTTCACAGTGGCACTTACTACATGCCACCCCGCAAAGCTACCTGGTGTGAAATCAGATTGAGCATCCTGTAGCCAGGGGTCTGCCCTGTAGGTTTCCCAGGTGGTCATCCAGAAGGCAGGTTCTGTTTCACCCCAACCGCCGTTTGGCAGGTATTCGGCAAAATCCGTTTCGCTGTAGTCGGGATCCAGATCAAAAGCCAATGGTGAAATAGCGAAGAAGGTTTGTACCAGCTGATCGCCATCTGGCCCACCATTGACCGGGCTATCGGTAAAAAAAATGCGGGCAGCATAGGTACCTTCCAGATAATTCTGGCGGTGATAAATCTCTGACTGATACGTATTTCTGCTTTTACCACTCGTTTTGGAAGAGAGCACCAGCACGCCGTTTTTTCCCAGACTATCTATACGTACATTTTCTTTAAGCCAGCGTGCACCCGTAACGCCCGGGCCACCGGCACCCTCGCGGATATGCCACCCAAACGCTTCAAAAGAAAGATCTTCTGTGCTGTTGTAAACGAAATCGTCAAAGAAAGTGGTGTATTCTTCGGGTCGGGTTTCCTCAGGTTTACACCCCAGGATGCAGAGCAAAGGGATGAACATCCAAACAATATGCTTCATGTTCACAGAAATGCTTTAGACAGAATTTAGCTACAAATGCTGTACCGATTTTGTATCAAAAGAAAACTAAGAGGTAAACTCTTACGTTTGTTTACCTGAGACTTGCAGCGGGGGCATTCTTTTGAGTGTCGCTTCTGCGATCATTCGATTTCATAATCCAAAACCAATCAAAGATGAAAAAATTACTTTTTATGGCGGCAGCCTTTGTATTCGCAGGTTTATCGGCTTCAGCTCAGGCTCCGGCAAGTCCTAAACTTACGGCAGAGTCGGCCAATGCTTCTGTAGTTTACGGTGCACCGTCCAAAAAAGGCCGGGAGATTTTCGGTGGTCTGGTACCGTATGGAGAAGTTTGGCGTACCGGGGCAAACAATGCTACCGAGCTCACATTGAAAAAAGATGCGAAAGTGGGCGGAGTAAACGTAAAAGCAGGAACCTACACGCTTTTCACTATTCCGAAAGCCGATGGCAACTGGACCGTGATCTTGAATCCTACATTGGGACAGTGGGGAGCTTATGGATATGACAAAATCAAAGACAAAGATCTGCCGCATATCCAGGTGAAAGCCAGCCAGTCTGACGATACCACCGAGCAGTTTAAGATGTGGTTTGAGGGAACAGATCTGGTTTTTGCCTGGGATAACACCAAGGTGAAAGTTCCGGTGAAGTACTAACAATTCACTCCACAAATGAAAATGGCAGGCCTTTCGCCTGCCATTTTGCTTAGGTGTTTTTGTTCAACCCCAATGATTTATGATAGCATTATTTTCTTACCACCCGCTTTTGCCGATTCAAAAATGGCAGCCATAATTTTGGCATCCTTCAGACCCTCTGCTCCCGAGATGTGTTCAGGCAGCGGATCGGGGCTAAGGTACATTGGCCCCATGGCATTCATCTGATACGTTTGAT
Organism: uncultured Cytophagaceae bacterium; assembly: GCA_966250325.1. Taxonomy (GTDB): domain Bacteria; phylum Bacteroidota; class Bacteroidia; order Cytophagales; family Spirosomataceae; genus Jiulongibacter. The sequence continues at coordinate 45,703 of CBINGY010000015.1, forward strand.
GATGAACCACTTCCATATTCATCGGGCCTTTTGATGTAGTGCCTTTCAAAGGACCGTAACTGAAAGCAGGGCCCATTTCAAACCAGCCTTTATCTCCGTAAACCTCCAGCTTTTCCACGTTGGTACTGTAACTGGTAAACCCTGTGAAAACGGTGCCATCAGGAAACTCCATATGCCAGCTTACAGACTCTTCCACTTCCTTGAAGAATTCAGGGCGGGTGACAGGTCCAAAATGGGCAATCACCGAGCTCGGCTCCATTCCTTTCACATATCTGGCGGCATTGATGCAATAAATACCAACGTCCATCAGCGGACCGCCTCCGGCTAGTTTGGCATTGAGTCGCCACATTTTAGGGTCACCGGCTCTCCAGCCAAACATGCTGTTGATATACTTAAGGTCACCAAAAGTCTTTTCGCGGCCATACCGCATGGCTTCCATGTTAAAGGGCTCAAAATGACAGCGGTACCCTACACCCAGTTTAACATTATTATCGTTGCAAGCTTTAATCATGGCTTCGCATTCCTCCACGTTATTGGCCATCGGCTTTTCGGTGATCACGTGCTTGCCAGCTTTTGCTGCACGAATCGTGTATTCAGCATGCATTCCATTGGGCAGACAGATGTAAACCACATCGATATCCGGGCATTTGACCAGATTATCATAGTTTTCATAATTAAGTATGTTCTCGTCTTTGAGTTTATACTTGTCACGAAACTCGGGGATTTTGGAAGGAGTACCTGTAACTATTCCTGTAAGCTGCCAGTAAGGGGAGTTATCTACGGCAGGCAGAATTTGTTTCGTGGCGTAATATCCCAGTCCTACCAGGGCAATCCCCAGTTTTTTGCCTTCATAGACAGGGGCAGTTGATCCGCTTTGTTTTGGCGAAAGGAAGGGAATAGCCATGGCTCCGGCACCCATTTTTTTCATAAAATCTCTTCGTGTTTCTTCTGTTTTCATCGGAGTAGAAAGAATTATTCCGAGCCAAATTAGTAAAATTATTGTCCTAATTTTGACACACTTTGTGATAATAGACCAAACCTCTGAATCCAGATGAAATCATTGTTAGTGTATTGTGGTGCCAACCCCGGTTTTAATCCCATTTATCAGGAAACCGCCCGTAATCTTGGACATGAAATGGTAAAAAGAGGCATGCGTCTTATTTATGGCGGAGGAAGCCTGGGTTTAATGGGTACCATTGCCGACGCAGTTCTGGAGAAAGGCGGAGAAGTGGTGGGAATAATCCCGGGATTTCTGGATAACATGGAGGTAGGGCACAAAAACCTCTCTGAAATTCATGTGGTAGAAACTATGCATGAGCGAAAAGCCCTCATGGAAAAGATGTGTGACGGGGTAATTACTCTCCCCGGAGGCTTTGGAAGCATGGATGAACTTTTTGAGATACTTAGCTGGTCACAGCTGGGACTTCATAAGAAGCCGGTAGGGGTACTCAATGTCAACGGATTTTATGATCTGCTGATCAAACAGCTGGATCACATGGTGACGGAGGGTTTCTTAAAACAACAAAACCGGGACATCATGCAGGTCTCCGGTTCTGTTGAAGAGCTTTTCAGCCTTATGGAAAATTACGTTCCCCAGCCGGCATTTAAGTGGCTGGAACGCGATCAGATCTGATCAGTTATACTGGGAGCAATCATAGGTAGAATCGAGTTCTTCCTCCAGATCGTCTCTGTCTTCCTTGGCAAGGTCACACTTTTTAATGTACGCTTGAAGGCTCGATCTTACCGCATTGCAATTACCCTTGGTTTCATTATTATAAAATTCCAAAACGTCTTCAGAGTATTTTGTAGCAAGCTCAAGACATTGACCAACTTCACCCAATACAGAGGTTCTTCTGCAACCTGTCAACAAAGAAATACCGATCAAAACGGCGGCAAAAAGTACTTTTGATTTCATAATTATTGAGATAGAATCTGATTTGATTTAACAGATCCAAAAGTACAGACCATGCAACGGGGATTCCAGAAACTCCGGAGTGTTTTATTTTACGGCTTTCAGGCTTAAATCGAGGCTTTTTACCGAGTGGGTGAGGTAACCCATAGAGACAAAGTCAACGCCGCACTCGGCATAAGACCGTACGGTTTCCGGGGTAATTCCTCCGGAAGACTCCACAGGAAAGCGTCCTGCAATAAGCGTGAGAGCTTTGCGGGTAAGGTCAAAATCAAAGTTATCCAGCATGATCCTAACCACGCCTCCAATCTCCAGTACCTGTTTCAATTCATCCAGATTTCTCACTTCGATTTCTACAGGAAGAGTACGGCCGGTTTCTGTCAGATATTTCTGAGCAGCATGAAGAGCCTGTTTGATTCCGCCCGCGTAATCCACGTGATTGTCTTTGATGAGTATCATATCATACAGGCCTATCCGGTGGTTTACTCCGCCTCCGATCTTCACAGCCCATTTTTCGGGCATTCGGAAATTGGGCGTGGTTTTGCGGGTATCCAGCACTTTGCATCGGGTTCCTTCCAGTTGGTTGACAATCTCCCGGGTAGTAGTAGCTATTCCGCTCATTCGCTGCATGCAATTCAAAACCAGCCGCTCTGCAGTTAAGATGGAACGGTCTCTGCCGCTAACATAAAAGGCGATGTCACCAAACTTTACAGGGGCTCCATCTTGTAGTAAAACATCCAGTTTGAGATCAGAATCTACCTCCTTGAAAATGGCTTCAGCAAGTTCCACCCCTGCCAGAATTCCCTCATCTTTTACGATGAGCCGGGCTTTTCCGGTAGCATTTTCGGGAATGGTAGCCAGAGAGGTATGATCACCGTCACCCACATCTTCTTTAAGGGCCAATTGTATGAATTCTTTGATTTCCTCTGGCGTAATTTGCATTGATTAGGGAGATTAAAATACCCCTGCAATTAGACTAAAAAAGGTGGGCCAGACAATAATCTGCCTTCAAAATCTCTAGTTTTGTGCTATGAAAAAAAGCTATCCCCTCTACTCGCATGAGTATTTTATGTCAAAAGCTCTTGACCTGGCAGAGCAGGCATTTCAGGAGGGAGAAATCCCGGTAGGAGCTTTGGTGGTAACGGCCAGCAATCAGATCATCGGGAAAGGGTATAATCAAACCGAGCGGTTAAGCGACGTAACCGCCCACGCAGAAATTCTGGCGATCACGGCTGCTGCTAACTACCTGGATGCCAAATATCTGAGAGACTGCAGGCTTTACATTACCCTGGAGCCATGCGTCATGTGTGCCGGTGCAATTGCCTGGAGCCAGGTAGATCAGATCATCTATGGAGCAGCGGATGAAAAGCGGGGTTACAGGCGGTTTTCAGAATCCATAATTCACAAACACAAAGAGGTGATAACCGGAATTCTTGCTTCAGAGAGTGAGGCCATGCTCAAAGAATTTTTCGGAAGGCTGCGAACATAAATACGCAAATGCCTGTTACTTAAATCAGAACAATAGTTAGAACCTTTTAAACCTTAGAAATATGGCTTTTGAATTACCGGCATTACCCTATGCCAATGATGCCCTGGAACCTCATTTTGATGCTATGACCATGGAAATACACCATGATCGTCATCATAACGCATACGTTACCAATCTGAATAATGCCATTGCCGGTACAGATCTGGAAGGAAAGACACTGGAAGAAATCATGGCTGTAGCCGGTAAGAGTGGTGCAGCTGTAAGAAATAACGGAGGAGGTCATTATAATCACTCACTTTTCTGGTCTATTCTGGCACCGGCAGGTACAGGAGGAAATTTATCCGGAGCTTTGAAAAGTGCAATTGAAGAGCAATTCGGATCTGTGGATGCTTTCAAAGAAGAGTTTAATAAGGCGGCAGCAACCCGTTTCGGTTCAGGCTGGGCATGGCTTTGTGTAAAAGCTGATGGCAGCCTGTGTGTATGCTCTTCACCGAACCAGGATAACCCGCTTATGGATGTAGCAGAGTGCCCGGGTACACCTATTCTGGGTCTGGATGTTTGGGAGCATGCCTACTACCTGAAATATCAGAACAAGCGTCCTGATTACATTGCGGCTTTCTGGAATGTTGTAAACTGGAATGCCGTAGAAGAGCGTTACGCAGCAGCGAAAGGTTAATAAAGCAAATAGTGAATGCGAGTTGCCCGGTCTTTTGGCCGGGCTTTTTTTTGCCTTGCAGTTGCATATTCAATTTTCCTTTCTACATTTGAACCATGAATTTACTAAGCAGAGCAAACAATTGGTGGTGGAGTTCTTCTCGGGGGAGTTGAACAGACCATGCTATGCTTTAAAGATATTGCGGCTTGCTGTTCAACACAGCAAGTCGTTTTTTTTTATCCAGATGTTGAAAATTTCTACCTATGAGTTCGAAATACAAGATTCAAACCCGCTCTAAACGCCTGCTGGCAGATACACTTACACCAGTGAGTATTTTCCTTAGGCTGCGTGACCAGTACAAGTATTCGGTAATCCTGGAGAGTGCAGATTACCACGCTATGCAAAACAGTTTCAGTTACATCGCCTGTGACCCGGTGGCCAGTATAGTGATCGACCAGGATATGGTAAAAAAAGTTTTTCCCGATGGCAGCCAGGAGCAATACGTACTTGAAAACCGGAAAGATGCGGTAAAAACCCTGCAGGATTTTGCCGCCTGTTTTGAAGCTACAGAAACGGGGCATGGCTTTATAACAAACGGGCTTTTCGGTCATATGACTTATGACTCTGTGGCTTACTATGAAGATATAGAAATTCAGCCCAAATCTCCCGAAACGGCCATTCCTTCACTGATTTACCGGGTTTACCGATACGTAGTGGCTATTAATCACTTTAAAGATGAGCTGCATATTCTGGAGCATACCTATCTCAAAGATGGAGTTCCTGTAAGACCCGTTGAAAACGGATTGGAGACCATCGAATTGTTTGTAAATACGCCGAAGTTTAGCCACCGGAATTTTAAGATCAGCGGAGAGGAGCAAAGCAATATTTCTGATGAACACATGCGGGAAATCATTGAAACCTGCAAGAGGCATTGCCATCGGGGTGATGTGTTCCAGATCGTACCTTCCCGCAGGTTTTCCAGAACTTTTGAGGGAGACGATTTTAATGTGTACAGGGCTTTGCGTAGCATCAATCCTTCGCCCTATTTATTTTATTTTGATGGGGGAGAGTACCATATTTTCGGTTCTTCACCCGAAAAACAGATTCACATACAGGAAGGTATGGCAGAGATTCATCCAATAGCTGGTACGTTCAGGCGGAGCGGTAACGATGAACGCGATGCCGAGCTGGCCAAAGAACTCGATGCCGATCCCAAAGAATCAGCTGAGCATGTGATGCTGGTAGATCTGGCCAGAAATGACCTGAGCCGAAGCTCTGACCGTGTTAATGTGGAGGTTTTTAAGGAAGTACAGTTTTACAGTCATGTGATTCACCTGGTCTCTAAGGTTACCGGAAGAATGCGGGAGGGTACCAATCCGCTGCAGCTGGTGGCAGATACGTTTCCGGCGGGTACGCTTTCGGGTGCACCGAAGCACATGGCCATGACAATCATAAACAAACTGGAGCCCACAAATCGTAGTATTTACGGAGGTGCCATCGGCTTTATGGATTTTAAGGGAAATTTTAACCATGCGATAGCCATCCGTACGTTTCTGAGCAAAAACAATACTCTTTTTTACCAGGCCGGAATGGGGGTGGTTGATAAATCAAATACCGAAAGTGAGATGGCCGAAGTAGGAAATAAACTGGGAGCTCTGCGTGATGCCATGAAAAGAGCTGAGGAATTGTAATTTTAGGTCTGAAACCCGCATAGATATGAATACCTTGCTTAAAAAACTGAATCTGAAAAGCCAAAAAGGTATCCTGATCATTAACCCACCGGCAGAGTTTGGTGAGCAGATGCAGGATTTCGGGATGTTTATTCAGGTCAAAACGAGTATGGATACCGAGCCTGTGGAGTTTGCCCTTACGTTTTGTACGAAACTGGAGGAAATTGAAAAGTGGGCGGTTAACATAGACCGCTTGTTGGTTGACGACGGCCTGTTCTGGTTTGCTTACCCCAAAGGAAGTTCTAAGAAATATACCTGTGAGTTTAACAGGGATAATGGCTGGGCGGTTTTGGGGAAACTGGGCTATGAACCTGTCCGCATGGTGGCCGTAGATGAAGATTGGTCTGCCTTGCGGTTCAGGAAAGCTAAAAACATCAAAACCCTGACCCGCGATCCGGGATGGATCATGTCTGAAGAAGGCAAAAAGAAAGCGACTAAAAAATAATTAAGTGTTTGAAGATGAAAATATTGGTTCTGGACAATTACGATTCCTTTGTGTATAATCTGGTGTACATCCTTAAAGATCTGGGAGCAGAGGTGGAGGTTTATCGGAATGATAAAATTGCCGTGGAGCAGGTTAAAAATTACGATAAAATTCTGCTGTCGCCGGGTCCGGGAATCCCCGAGGAGGCTGGTATCATGATGGATTTGCTGAAGGAATACAAGACCACCAAAAGCATTTTTGGAGTATGTCTGGGGCATCAGGCCATCGGAGAGGCCTTTGGCAGCAAGCTGGATAACATGGGAGAAGTGCTCCACGGAGTTACCACCGAATGTGTGGTGACAGACAGCAGTGAGCTTCTCTTTCAGGGAATTCCGGGTCGTTTTGAGGTATGCCGTTACCACAGCTGGACTGTGGTGCCGGAGACCATGCCTTCAGATCTGAAAGTGACAGCGGTAGACGATAAAGGATTTGTACTCGCTGAGGCACATGAGAAATACGACATTCGAGGTGTGCAGTTTCACCCCGAGGCCTATCTCACCGAGCATGGCGTAAAAATGGTGGAAAACTGGATGCGGAGTTAAATGAACTCCTGTCCCTTTTCTTCGGCATCTGCCACAAACTGTTTGACGCGTTGTTCGTCATCCAGTTTACAGATCATGAGCACGTTTTCAAACTCAGAAACAATAAATCCTTCCAGACCATTGACAACCACGAGGCGGTCTTTAGGTGTTTTCACAATGCAGTTTGACGTGTTATATGTGATTACGTTGCCGTCAATGCAATTACCCTCTGCGTTTGGCTCAGAGTTTTCAAAAACAGATCTCCAAGTGCCCAAATCAGACCAGCCGATATCACTTTTGACCATGAAAACGTTTTCTGCTTTTTCCATCAGGCCGTTATCAATGGAGATATTGCGGCATTGGGTATAGGCTACGCCCAGAGCTTCTTTTTCCTGCGGGGTAAAAAACGAACTTTCTGCTTCCAGAAAAGCTTCTGCCATCTCTGGAAGATGTTTGGAAAAAGCCGATGTGAGGCTGCGGGCAGACCACACAAATATGCCGGCATTCCAGGTGTAGTCGCCGCTATCCAGAAAAAGCTGAGCCAGCTCCAGATTAGGCTTTTCGGTAAACGTCTTCACTTTTTTCACTTCGCCTTCTCTCTCTGCAAACTGGATGTAGCCGTATCCGGTATTGGGATGAGTTGGCTGTATACCCAGCGTGATAAGAGCATCGTTTGCCGCAGAGTACTCCAGGGCTATACGTATTCTGTTTTTGAACTCCTCTTCCTTCAGAATGATATGATCTGCCGGAGCCACCACAATATTTGCATCAGGATTTGCCTTCTGTATTTTATAACAGGCATAGCCAATGCAGGGAGCGGTATTCCTACGGCTGGGTTCGCAAAGAATCTGCTCGTCAGAAAGATAGGGCAGTTGTGACTTTGTAAGTTCTTTGTATTCTTCGCCCGTTACCACGTAAATATTTTCTTTGGGGCAAACGCCCTCAAAACGCTCCGCCGTTTGCTGAATAAGCGTTTTGCCGGTGCCTAATACATCATGGAATTGTTTCGGGAAGTTTTTACGGCTAAACGGCCAGAAGCGGGTACCTACTCCGCCGGCCATAATGACTACATAATTGTTTTTCATCGGGTGATCGTGTTTGTCAGAAAGGTGGACACACGCAAAGCTACATTTTCCCTTATGTTCATCCAATACAAATTATAGTCTGCTTTGTGCCAGATTTTAAAATTAAGAAAAATCCTGCCGGTTACGTGCGGTTTGTGGATCCAAAGAAGTCCATTTTTATTTTCGGCGTCAACCGCATTTTTAACCATCTTAAATTTAAGACCTACTGCTCCAGAATTGTCAAAACGCGTGCCATATGTTTCTTCTGTTTTCCAGGTAAGTGGATTTGTGCAGACGGCACCCTCCAGACCCTCCGAATAATATGGAGGAAAATAATCTTTGATGAACGTATTCCAGGAAACAAAACCCGAAGTTTCAGTGGCCAAATTACTTGCTTTTAGTGTTTCAAACTCATCTTCATGGACAGCAATCCCAATAAGGTATGCAGAAACCAACTGATTCTTCAAAGGAGCATTATCAAAAAATTCTTTTAAAAGTCTTTTGGCATGTACCGTGCCCTGCGAATGCGAGGCAATGACTATAGGCCGCCCATTATTGAAATGTTGCATATAGTAAAGAAAGGCCTGCCGAACATCCTCATAGGCCAGGTCCAAAGCTTTACGGGCACTTTCCTTATCTGAGGAGGTAAATGCAGAATAATGAGCCTGCCGGTAACGGGGAGCATATACTTTGCAAGAACCATTAAAAACGGTTGCCTGATTTTTGATGGTAGATTCATCCACCCTTTTGTTCAGGTCTCTGTCACCGGTGTCAGCATTCCACAGAAATTCATTTTCCGGCTCGTAAGTGAAGATCGTTGGATGAAGAAAAAAGACGTCTGCCTGTGCATTTTTCTGGCCATCCTTTACTTCTGAATTTTCAGGAGTAAGGTCTGCCGCATCCTCTTTCCATGGCAGTGCACACCAGTTATTTTCTGAGGAATAATCAGGGGCAGGAGGTATGGGAGAACGTTCAAAAACTTCTTTGATCTGATAGGCTTTCTGACCTGTACACAGGAGAGTTACGGGCATGAAGAGCAAGAGACAAACTGCCCGAATACCTGTTTGAAAGCTGATACACATCATTTATAATTATTTTTTGTTTGAATTGAACAATAATAACATTTGATTTGCCTATCTTTTATGGCCATAACCCTTCAAAAGTAACCTGTTAATCTTTAAACATCATGAACAAAACTAAGCTAAAAAATACACTATCTGCGGCTATAGTGTTCTTTTTGACGGCCATTGGCACTTACGCCCAGACGAAAATTTCGGGCACAATCAGCGATAACGATACCAAAGAACCGCTTATCGGTGTGAGTGTTCAGGTAAAGAACAAAATCATAGGAACCATTACTGATTCCAAAGGACAGTTTGAGCTGAACACTTCCACGCCGCTTCCTTTTACCCTTGTGATCTCTTACGTGGGATATGAACCCCAGGAAGTTCAGATTACTTCTAATAACAGCGAGGTTAATATCCCATTAAATGAGTCATCGATTGTGGGTCAGGAAGTGGTGGTAGCGGCTTCCAGGGTAGAAGAGAGCGTACTCAAATCTCCTGTTGCTGTTGAGAAAATGGATCTTAGGACCATTCAGCAAAACCCTACGGCCTCATTCTATGACGGTCTGGCCAATTTGAAAGGGGTGGATATGACCACTCAGGGGCTCCTTTTCAAGTCGGTGAATATGCGTGGATTCGGTGCCACTGGTAACCCGCGTACTGTACAGATGATTGACGGCATGGACAACTCGGCTCCGGGCCTGAACTTCCCCATAGACAACATAGTGGGTATGCCCGATCTGGATGTGGAAAGCGTGGAAGTGCTTCCGGGAGCGGCCTCTGCACTTTATGGTCCTAATGCCCTGAACGGACTTATTCTGATGAATTCGAAAAGCCCGTTTCTGTATCAGGGGTTAAGTGCTAATGTAAAAACCGGAGTGATGTCTGCCAGTAACCGCGATGTGGTTACCACCCCGTTTTATGATCTTTCCCTGAGATATGCCAAAGCTTTTAATGACAAATTTGCCTTCAAAGTGAACCTGGCCTACATCACGGCTCAGGATTGGCAGGCCACAGATCGTACTAATCTCAATGCCAGCGGTGCAAATGCCACTGATTACGATGGGATGAATGTCTATGGAGATGAAGTGCAAACTACCATAGACGGGCAGGTGGTGAGCCGCACCGGGTATAATGAGCGGGATCTGGTAGATTATAATACCAAAAGCTTCAAAACCAATGTAGCTCTGCACTACAGATTAAGTGAAAAAATAGAGGCTATCGGACAGTTTAACTACGGTTATGGTACTACCGTGTACACCGGAACAGGCCGTTATTCCCTAAGAAACTTTAATTTAAGTCAAACCAAACTGGAGCTACGTGGCGATAACTTTACTTTACGGGCATACACCACTCAGGAGAATTCGGGCCAGTCGTATCTGGCAGGTCTCGCGGCAGTTTCCATGCTAAATGAATGGAAATCTCACCAGCAATGGTTTACCGACTACGGAACCGCCTATTTTACATCGATGGCTACAAATGGTGGAAACAAATCGGCCGCCCATCTGGCAGGAAGAACAGTTGCCGATGCGGGTATGCCTATGCCCGGCAGTACGGCGTTTGAGAACTCTCTGGATAAATGGAGAGGAACGCCAATCTCTGATGGTGGCGGTATGTTTCTTGACAAAACAGATATGTATCATGCAGAAGGGATATTTAACTTCAAAAATCAGATCAAATTCATTGATCTGCTTGCCGGTGCAAACCTGCGTCAATATCGTCTGAAATCTGAGGGAACCTTATTTGCCGATACTAAAGATGACAGAGATGGGGTAATTCCTATCAATGAGTACGGTGCGTTTCTGCAGGCTGGGAAGGCTCTTTTTGGAGATCACCTGAAACTGACCGGATCTGTACGCTATGACAAAAACCAGAATTTTGATGGTCAGTTTACGCCAAGAATTTCTGCTGTGACCAGCTTCGGTGAGCAGAATATCCGTTTATCCTATCAGACCGGTTTCCGTATTCCTACTACCCAAAACCAGTATATAGATTTGGGAACTCCAAACGGTAACCTCATCGGAGGTCTTGCTGAATTTAATGATAGATACAATCTTTCTTCCGGTATTCTGAGACAAAACCTTTCAACGGCCAATATTGCAGCTACTATTGCGGCGAATCCTCAGATTGTGCAACAGGCACAGGCGTATGGAATCCAGGCCATTACGCAGCAGGCATTGCCTATTATACAGCAAGCGGTTACTCAAGCTGTTACAGCAGCAGCCACGGCACAGATTACACAGGCCGTTACAGCACAGGTGACACAGGCTGTTACAGCTGCAGCAACAACTCAGATCACTCAGACCGTTACTTCTCAGGTTACGGCTCAGGTAAATGCTGCGGTAGCAGCAGGTATGCTGGAGAATGACCCTGCAGTTATTCAGGCGGCTATTCAGGCCGGTGTGGCTTCTGCTTTGCCAGGAGTACTGGATGCACAGCTTCCTGGTATTCTTGCGGCTCAGGTTCCTGCACAGGTTTCCACAGTTTTACCGGGAGTTCTTCAAGCCCAATTGCCTGGAATTTTGCAAGCACAGGTGCCGATTGCCGTGGAACAACAGCTTACCCTTACCATCCAGCAGCAGCTTCCGGGTCTTATGAATTCGCTGGTGCCTGCATTTGCCCTGGCAGCACTTCCGAAATACCAGTATCCCGGCTTATCACCAGAACGTATTCAGACCTGGGAGATTGGGTATAAAGGATTGATTGCCAAGAAATTATTTATCGATGCCTACTATTACCAAAGTAAATACACCAATTTCATTGGTGGTACTATCGTAGTAGTTCCTACAGCACCTGCGGCACCTGGTTTGCCGATTGAATCAGGCATTGGCGTTGGTAATCTGGAAGGGTATTCAAGACCGGCAAATACAGATACGCCGATTACCGTGAAAGGCTGGGCTCTGGGAGCCAATTACAGTCTGGGCAAAGGCTACAATGTGGGAATGAATGTGGCCAACAATGAACTGATCGACTGGACTCCTTCGCCTGAGCAGCAATATGCGGGCTTCAATACCCCAAGATACCGTTACAACATAAATTTCGGCAAGCGGATGGGTAGCGGTGATAAAATTGCCTTTAACGTGGTTTACCGTCACCAGCAGTCGTTTACCTGGGAGTCAAGTTTTGTAATTCCTACCACCACTACGGCTCCTTTGTTCAGTAATACGGTGGTTCCGGCTATCAGTAACCTGGATGCTCAGGTAAGTCTGAAAATTAGTCCTATCAAGTCAATTCTCAAGATTGGCGGAACAAACATCGGAGGTAAGCCCTATGTACAAGCCTTTGGCTCGGCATCGGTAGGTTCTATGTATTATGTGTCGCTTACGTTTGATGAGCTATTAAACAAGTAGCATGTTATTTTATTATAAATACACAAAAAGGGCTTCCGGGTGGAAGCTCTTTTTTCTGTGTCTGATGCCAAAATTTGCTAGCTTTGCACTCCTTTCAAAATACCTTTTCAGGCCAGGTGGCCTACGAAACTAATTCGAGATTATGACCTCAAAAATTATTTATACCAAAACCGACGAAGCTCCGGCTTTGGCTACGTATTCTTTCCTTCCCATTCTTCAGGCATTCACTTCTCCTGCAGGAGTGGTCATGGAAACCCGTGATATTTCTCTGGCGGGGCGTATTATTGCCAATTTCCCGGAGTTTCTCAAGCCTGAGCAGCAGATCGGTGATGCACTTACAGAACTTGGTGAACTGGCTACAAAACCAGAAGCCAACATTATCAAATTGCCTAACGTTTCGGCTTCGGTACCTCAGTTAAAAGCGGCCATTAAGGAGTTACAGCAACACGGCTACGCTTTACCAAACTATCCGGAAGATCCTTCAAACGATGAAGAGAAAAGTATTAAGAGTCGTTACGATAAAATCAAAGGGTCTGCTGTAAACCCGGTTTTACGTGAGGGGAATTCAGATAGAAGAGCTCCAAAAGCGGTTAAAAATTATGCGAAGGCTAACCCGCATAGCATGGGGGCATGGTCGGCAGATTCCAAAACCCATGTAGCTACGATGGCTTCCGGAGATTTCAGAGCGAATGAAAAATCGGTTACGGTAAATGCACCCACTACGGTAAAAATAGAATTACATGGTTCAGATGGGTCGGTAACAGTGCTAAAAGAAAGTACCGCACTGAAAGCCGGCGAAATTATTGACAGTACAGTAATGAGTAAAAAGGCTCTTATTTCTTTCCTGGAGAAAGAAGTGGAAGATGCCAGAAATACGGGAGTTCTTTTCTCACTACATATGAAAGCCACGATGATGAAGGTCTCTGACCCCATCATTTTCGGGCACGCAGTAAAGGTTTATTTCAAGGAGCTTTTTGACAAATACAAGGAGCAGTTTACGGCAATAGGTGTTGATGTTAATAATGGTTTTGGTGATCTGGTAGGTAAAATTAATGAGCTACCTGCAGAAACACGGGCCGCAGTAGAGGCAGATATTCAGAAAATTTATGAGCAGGGGCCCGATGTAGCCATGGTAAATTCTGATAAAGGAATTACCAATCTGCATGTTCCCTCAGACGTCATTATTGATGCCTCCATGCCGGCTATGATTCGTACCAGTGGTCAGATGTGGGATAAGAATGGAAAACAAAGAGATACGAAAGCCGTAATTCCGGATAGCAGCTATGCGGCGGTTTATGAAGAGACCATAAACTTTTGTAAAGAGCACGGAGCGTTCGATCCTTCTACCATGGGTTCTGTACCAAACGTAGGATTAATGGCTCAGAAAGCCGAAGAATACGGCTCTCACGATAAAACCTTTGAAATAGCCTCAGCAGGGGTTGTCAAAGTGGTGGATGCTTCCGGAAACGTGCTTATGGAACAGACGGTGGAGGAAGGAGATATCTGGAGGGCTTGTCAGGTGAAAGATGCCCCGGTTCAGGATTGGGTGAAGCTGGCAGTAAACAGAGCCCGAGCCACGGGATCTCCGGCGGTATTCTGGCTTGATCGTGAGCGTGCTCATGATCGTGAGCTTATTGTCAAAGTTGAGAAATACCTTAAAGATCACGATACCACAGGTCTTGAAATACACATAATGTCTCCGAAAGAGGCTACCCGCTTCTCTCTTCAGAGAATTAAAGAGGGCAAAGATACCATCTCGGTAACAGGGAACGTGCTTCGGGATTACCTCACCGATCTGTTCCCTATTCTGGAGCTTGGAACCAGTGCAAAAATGCTTTCCATTGTTCCTTTAATGAATGGCGGAGGTCTTTTCGAGACCGGTGCGGGGGGTTCGGCTCCCAAGCATGTAGAACAGCTGGTTTCAGAGAATCACCTGCGTTGGGATTCCCTCGGCGAATTTCTCGCTATGGCGGTTTCGCTGGAGCATTTAAGTGAGACCACCTCCAATAAAAAAGCCAAGGTGCTGGCAGATGCACTTGATGCTGCCACAGAAAAATTGTTGCAGGAAAATAAATCGCCATCTCGTAAAGTAAAAGAGCTGGATAACCGCGGAAGTCACTTCTATCTGGCCATGTATTGGGCTCGGGCATTGGCCAATCAGACCGGAGATGCCGAGCTTCAGGCTCGTTTTTCTCCCGTGGCAGAGAAGCTGGAAGCCGAAGAGCAAAAAATTCTGGCTGAGCTGAATGAAGTGCAGGGTGCATCGGTAGATATCGGAGGATATTATCACATGGATGATGCCAAAGCATCAGCAGTAATGCGTCCGTCTGCTACCCTGAACAGTATCATAGCTTCTATTTAAAAAAGCCTCTATACGTAACTCAGAGCCCGGAAATTTCTGTTTCCGGGCTTTTGTTTAGGCACGGTTCTTGAGCTCCTTCAGGTTCATTACCAGGTTTAATTGATTCGATTGAAACCCTTTACATATCTTTTTTTACTCCTTTTTCCTCTGGCTTCCATGGCACAGCCTGCCATGAGTATTGAAGCTCAGTATACTTTTGGAGGAGAAAACAGTGACAATGGATATGCTATAGCTTTAACCTCGGATGGTGGACTCATGATAGCCGGGTCAACAAATTCCAACAACAGCTACGATGTACCCAGCTCCAATGGACATAACGGTAACGGAGGAAGCGATTTTCTGGTTATCAAACTTGACAAAAACGGACGGAAACAATGGACACGGGTTTTTGGTGGCAGCAAAGATGATATTGCCACTGATATCGTGCGAACCAACAAAGGAGAGTACATCATTGTAGGTTCATCTTATTCTGTGGATGGAGATGCCAATTTCAATGGATCTAACGGAGGTATTTTGCTGATAAGGCTTAAGGAAGACGGCAGTATTGTCTCAAAAAGAGTGTTTGCCGGAGGAAGAAGATTTACAGAGAATACCTATCATTATGCCAGTGAATTTTCTCAACCCTCCATAAAGGTTTCACCTTCGGGAGAATTGTTTCTGGGTGCCACGCATGAAATAGGAAGTACGCCCTACACCGCAAAAAACTTTTATCTGGCCAAACTTACTGAAAACGGTGATACGCTCTGGGAAAGATATTACGGCAGCCCTTTGGATGATCAGATGCAGGACGTCATTGTCAGTGCAACGGGCGATGTGCTTATGATAGGCAGTACCACGGCTTTTGCAGGGCAGATAGAAGGTGCGGGTAATGGGAATCTCGATTTTCTGGCAATTAAAGTGAATGCCAATGGTCAGTTAATCTGGCAAAAGGCCTGGGGAGGTAGCAGCCTGGATGCCCTCCATGGCGGTATGGAGTCTGTCGATGGGTCGGGATACATTCTGGCAGGGGAAACCACTTCTGAAAACGGGATTGTCAAAGCAAGTTTTGGCCAGAAAGATGCTTTTGTATTTAAGATCGATCAGTCAGGAAATTTACTTTGGTCAAAAACTGTGGGAGGCGATGGAAACGACAATGTATTCAATGTAGTGCATAAATCGGGCACGCAGTATTTATTATTTGGTACCAGTGATTCCAATATCATCGGTGTTCCTCAGAAAGGTGCATTGAGTGATGTTTTGACAGTAGAGATATCAGAATCAGGCGTACTTTCAAATATGGCTCTCTGGGGCGGTGAAGATATCGATGTGGCACGTGATGGTGTGAAACGCTCTGACGAAAGCTGGGTTCTAGTGGGGATTTCCCGTTCATCTCAGGAAGACCTGACCACCAATTATGGGGAAAATGATATGTGGCTGCTGTATCTTGCTCCGCCTACGCCCATCGGCTTCAAAAGCTTTACCGGCGAAATTTTTCCGGGCGGAGAGGCTGATCTGGTCTGGATTACCAGCTACCAGAAAAATGCTGCATTAATACGTCTTGAAAAGAGCACAGACAATATCAATTTTAACCGACTGAAAGATTTCACTGCCAGTACCAATTCAGTTTCGGCAATTGCCTATACCTATACCGATGACAATCTGAAAGTAGGAGACAACTTTTACCGCATTAAATATTTTGATGCTGCCGGAAAGGAATTTCGGGGCCCCATCCTGAAACTTGCTATGGCACCGCTCTCTTCCAATATTACAGAGAAGGTGGAGCTTCAAATTTACCCCAATCCGTCGCGTGACAAGATTATTGTTCCTCTCAGAGATCCGGAAGCCCGTTTTGAAATGATGAATTCACTGGGCCAATCCTTGCCGTTTTACGCTCAGTTTAGCCCGTCAAAAGGATGGATTTTTGACATTACTGAACTACGAAGTGGCATGTATCTGCTTAAATTTCAAAGTGGAGAATTTAATCAGACTCAACGTTTCGTGGTATTTTAGGGTATAACTAGTGGTATGTTCGTAATTTCGTCCGACCCAAACAGAATTTAAATGCCAGAAACGATAAAATGGGGGATCATCGGGATAGGTCGTATTGCGGAAAAATTTGCTACAGACCTGGCCACCGTTGAAAATGCTGAATTGCTGGCGGTGGCCTCAAACTCTGCCGAAAGAGCCTCAGAATTTGCTTCCAGATATAAGGTACCTCATGCCTTCGGAACCTACGAAGAGCTTTTCACTGTAGAGAATCTGGATGTGATCTACATTGCCACACCGCATACAGAACATGCCCGATGTGCAAAAATCTGTCTGGAAAATAAGATTGCTGTGCTCTGCGAGAAGCCCTTTGCGATGAATGAGAAAGAGGTAAAGGAGATGATAGCAGTGGCCAATGAAAATGACACGTTCCTGATGGAGGCTCTCTGGACCCGATTTATGCCCGCCACATTAAAAGTTCTTGAACTTATTCAATCGGGAGCTATCGGTAAAGTGAAAATGCTTCAAGCCGATTTTGGGTTTATACCTCCCTTTTTACCAGAAAGGCGTGTTTTAAACCGACAATATGGAGGTGGAGCCTTCCTTGACATAGGCATTTATCCGGCATTTCTTTCCCTGCTTATTCTGGGATATCCTTCTACGATTCTGGCTACCAGTGTCAATGGCCCTACAGGTGTAGATGAAACCACATCGTTTATTTACCGGTATGATGACGAGGCACTGGCCAATCTCTCATGTACCTTCGGAGCATCTACCCGAACAGAAGCCTTTATTTACGGCGATTTGGGTTATATTCATATGAAAGGGAGATTTCTGGATACCCGTGAAATCGAACTGGTGCTTTATGATGGCAGCTCACAGCTGTTTTCTTTTGAGAGGGAAACACTCGGCTACGACTACGAGATCAGAGAAGTAAATGAGTGTCTGCGAGCCGGAAAAAAGGAAAGTGACCTTTGGCCCCTGAGCCAAAGCCTGAAGCTTATTCACCTGCTTGACAAAACCCGTGAGAAAGCCGGAATTTCCTACCATACCGATAGTTACTTTTAACGAGATTCCTCATTCTCACTATTTTCTGAGTGCCCGCGGGATTATTTCCTAATTTTGTGCGTTTTTTCAGCAAACCGGTAATTATGAAATTATTCAGCAGGGTACTTTTTTCTCTTTCTCTGGCTCTCGCATTGTTTGCCTGTAAGGATAACGGAGAAGAGGAACAAAAAAAATCAGACAAAGTGGAGATTGTCCGTTTTGACAGACAGCTGATGTCTATGAAGTCAAAGGACGAACTGGTGGAGTTTCTTCGGCAAAATCCCTGGTATTCACGGGATTTGTACCGGGCATTTCCAGATGATACCGCCTTTGTAAATCATCTGTACCACGTCATTTCTCACCCGGGTACCCAATCTTTCTTTGCAGAGGTTGACAGTACATTTGGCGAGCTCACTGATTTGGAAACCCAGTTTTCTGAAGCTTTTTCACGAATCAAAACCCATTATCCTGAATTTAAGTCTCCCAGAATTTACGCCACCTTTACCGGTCTGGAGAATGACATGTATGTGGACGATTCTACAGTAATTATTGCTTTGGAAGCCTTTGTGGGGCCAGAGGCTTCTTACAGGCCAGATCAGCCAAACTACATACTTGAAAGATATCAAAAGCCCTATATAGTCCCTGCGGTGCTCCGGTTACTTGCAGACTCTTACATTGAATCAACCCCGGAGCCATCTATGCTGAATGACATGATCTATTTTGGGAAGTCCTATGCATTTACCAAAGAAATGATACCTGAAATTCCGGATTCTCTGGTAATCGGTATGGCCGATAGTTCGCTCACCGGAAACTGGTATGCACAGGATATTATCTGGGCTCATTTTATTGACAAAAAGCTTCTTTATGAACAAAGCAAGCGGGTGAAAGAAAAGTACCTGGGAGAGCGGCCAAAAGTTCCGGAAATCGGATCGGGATGCCCCGGGCGGGTAGGGCAATGGCTCGGCTGGCGTATTATTGACAAATTTATGACGGCCAATCCCGATGTAAGTTTTACAGAAATGATGAAAATAAAAGACCCCGAGGAGATTCTTCGGAGGTCAAATTACCGGGGAGAGGTAGAAGAAGAACGATAGAATGGCAAAACGCAGAAATAACGCAGTGGAGGAAAATCCTGCAGATAAGAAAAAGTTAAGCAAAGAAGGTCTCAGGAAAGCATTGGAACTGCTGAGGCACGTATTGCCGTATAAATGGACCTTTATTGCCGGTATGGTGTTTCTGGTTTTCAGTACATCCACTACGCTGGCTTTCCCGGCACTTATTGGAGAAGTCACCCGGGTAATTGAAGGAAACTCCCGGTTTACCCTCAATCAGATTCTCCTTTTTTTTGGTGGAATCCTCATTCTGCAAGGTATATTTTCATTTTTCAGGGTGTATCTTTTTGCTATAGTCAGTGAGAATGTTTCGGCAGACATTAGAAAGAAGGTATATGACAAGTTCATTACGCTACCCGTCTATTTTTTCGAGCAAAATAGGGTAGGAGATCTGGTAAGCCGCATTACCTCAGATGTCTCGGCTTTTCAAAGTGTCCTTTCTCTTACCCTCGCTGAGTTTTTCAGGCAGGTGGTCACCTTAATCGTTGGAATTGGAATTATACTTTATATTTCCTGGAAACTGACTTTGTTTATGCTCATCACATTCCCCTTTGTGGTGGTAGCAACGTATTTTTTTGGCAGGTATATCCGGGTGTTGTCAAAAGACGTACAAACCCGTCTGGCAGAAGCCAATACGGTGGTAGAAGAAACCCTGCAATCTATTCTTGTAGTAAAAGGCTTTACCAATGAGCGTCTGGAATCTGGGCGGTATGGTAGTCTGATGTCTGCTGTAGTGAAGTTGTCACTACGTTCTGCTACCATTCGTGGCGGGTTTATAACGTTTATGATTGTAGGGCTTTTCGGAGGAATCATGCTGGTGGTCTGGTATGGCGGTGGGTTGGTAGAGCGGGGAGAGATTCAGCTGGCAGATCTGATGTCTTTTCTGTTTTATACCGCGTTTATCGGGGCATCCTTAAACGGGCTGGGAGATATTTATGCTCAGCTACAGCGAAGTATAGGGGCATCTGAACGCTTACTGGAGATATTGAAGGAAACTTCTGAGGTAAGTCTCGAAAAGGAACCGGTAGCCACGCGTTTTAAAGGCAAAATAAGCTATGCGAATGTGGGTTTTTCTTATCCTTCGCGAAAAGATGTGGAGGTGTTGAAAGATTTGTCATTTACCGTAAGCCCGGGAGAAAAAATTGCTTTGGTAGGTCAAAGCGGAGCCGGGAAATCAACCATCGTTCAGCTACTGCTACGATTTTACGAGGCAGGAAAAGGGGAGATTCGTATCGATGATTTACCAATCAACTCGTATGATTTGACAGAATTACGTCAGAATATGGCCATTGTGCCTCAGGAAGTGATCCTATTTGGGGGCACCATTGAGGAGAATATCCGATACGGGAATCCGACAGCGGGTGATGAAGAGGTGAGGCAGGCTGCCGCCAAAGCCAATGCTCTGGAGTTTATCAACCGTTTTCCGGATGGAATGAAAACCGTGGTAGGCGAGCGTGGAGTGAAGCTTTCCGGCGGGCAGAGGCAGAGAATCGCCATTGCACGGGCCATATTGAAAGACCCGGCCATTTTGCTACTGGATGAAGCCACCAGTGCACTGGATTCTGAGTCGGAAAGTCTGGTACAAAGTGCTCTTGACGAGCTGATGAAAAACCGCACCACGATCATAATTGCCCACAGACTCGGAACAGTCAAAAACGTGGATCAGATTTATGTAATTCATCAGGGCGAGGTGGCCGAGAAGGGCCGTCATGCCGAACTGATTTTGAAACCCGACGGAATTTATTCAAATTTGGTGAGACTCCAGATGGAACAAAATGCGTTTCAGGAACATTAAGTATAAGGGTATGAATCAGCAACAAAACCTCTCACTGAAAACATTTAATCTGCGGCACACCGATTGCCGGGAAGAAATTCTTCATGCGTTTGCATCAAGCAATGCAGCCTTATCGCACAGCGATCTGGAGAGCAAAATAGATTCGAAGTATGATCGGGTTACCGTTTATCGTACCTTGAAAACCTTTCAGGAGAAAGGAATCATTCATCGTATTCCTGATGCTGATGGAGGCAGTAAATATGCCCTGTGCAAAACCACCTGCACAGCCGGAGACCACCATCATGATCATGTGCATTTTAAGTGCACAGATTGCGGTGATACTACGTGTCTGGAGGGCACCCATATCCCGGCCATTGCCCTGCCCGATGGCTACCAGCGAAGAGAAATTAATTTGTTGATTGAAGGGCATTGCCCAAACTGTAAGCACTGATGCATCCATTAAAAGCCGAATTCCTGAAAAGTGCTTCCCGTAGTGAAGATTGCCCGAAACCCGATAAGCCCGAGTATGCGTTCATTGGCAGGTCAAATGTGGGGAAGTCATCACTCATCAATATGCTTACCGGGAATAAAAAACTGGCTAAGACTTCTTCCACGCCGGGCAAGACCCAATTAATTAATCACTTTCAGATTGAGGATCGCTGGTATCTGGTAGATTTACCCGGATATGGTTTTGCAAAAGTCCCCCTCAAAGAAAAAGCAAAGTGGGAGAAAATGACCTGGGATTATCTGGAAGGCCGGCAGAATTTGCTCTATGTTTTTGTTCTGATAGATTCACGCATACCCCCTCAGAAAATAGATCTCGAGTTTGTGAATAAACTGGGAGAGAAGGGGATTCCTCTCAAAATTGTATTCACCAAATGGGATAAAGTAAAGCCCATGGCGGGTCAAAAAAACGTCGATTCATTTAAGATGGCCCTGGCAGAAACCTGGTCTGTTTTACCCGAGCACTATGTGACCTCATCTGAAAAAGGACTGGGCCGGCTTGAATTACTGCAGCTGATAGATGAGGTGAATTCGACCTATTAATTAATTATTTTACTTAGGCGTTACGATATCCTTAAATTTCTCATGAAGTTGTTTTTTTGACTTCTGCCAACGAATAATTGCTTTATATTTGCCCACAGTTCCAATTTTTTTAACCTAACATCTCTCTTGAATGGCAACGGAATATCTGGGTATTGATATCGGCGGTACGAATGTAAAAATGGGTATCGTAGACGCAGAAACCGGGAACATCACTAATTTTTACAGTCATGAAACGGCCAGCTGGCGTAAGTCGGGTCATTTTGTAACGCGTTTAGGTGATGCCATAGCTGTTCAGTTAAAGGAGAATCCGCATGTAGATAAATGCGGTATAGGCGTGCCCGGGCTTATAACACGTGACCGTTTGAGCCTCATTGAAATCACCGCTATTCCTGAAATAGATGGCCTGAAAGTAATTCCCGAGTTAAGTGAGCGATTCCCGGGGAAAGAATTTTTTCTGGAAAATGATGCCAATGCCGCCGCTCTGGGTGAGTACTATTTCGGCGAAGAAGGTGTGCCCGAAGACTATATTTTCGTAACTCTTGGCACGGGAGTAGGAGGGGCTGCCATTATAGATAAGAAAGTTTTCAAAGGAGGCGGAGGAAACGCCATGGAACCGGGTCATATGCCCTCCAAACATGGCCGCGTGCTGGAAAGAAATATTGGGAAAGTAGAACTTCTGGACCTGGCCAATGGCATGCGGGCAGAATGGGCCGGAGAAACCTCTCTGCCAGATGATGGCTCCATTTCTACTACCGGTCTGGTAGCGGCGGCTTCTGAAGGAGATGAACTGGCTCTGGCCATTTTTGACGAAGTGGGAAATATTCTGGGAGATGGCCTGGTGGCTATGATTCGTATTCTTGATATCACTACTATCCTTATAGGTGGCGGGCTTTCGGCCTCATTTGAGTATATTCTGCCTGCGGTAAACCGCCAGATTGATTATTGGCTCACCCCATATTACAAGAAGACTCTGCAAATAAAAAGAGCAACCCTGGGCAATGATGCCGGGCTGCTCGGTGCGGCCAGTTTATGTTTCTGATGCTTTATTGATTCAGAACCGATTCCACCATGCGGGGTTGGATGAGCATGGTAAGCTGATTACGTTGCCCTGCGGCGGCAAATCCACGCCAGATGGTCTGGTAGTTTTGAGTTTCTACCATTTGAATCAACAAGGTTTTTCCTTTTGTCTTGATTTTGCCGCTTTCAAGACGATTTATGCCCTGCTTAGAGTATGTATTACCGCTCAGCAATTTTACGCCTTTGGGTAGTTCCTTCACCATGACCAGTACATCGGGGTTTTCGTTATCGTAGAAATAATTCTTTGATTGCAAATCCTGATGAACAGCCCGGTGTACGGCATCCCAGTTTTCAGAATCCGGGGTAGACTGAGCAAAGGCATAGCCCGTGAGCTGATCCTGTTTCTTCAGGCCTTCATTGCCGTTAACCTGGTAATTGGCTTTCATACAGCTTGTCATAAGGAGACCGGCAAGTAAAATTGTGGCTTGTTGTACTAATTTCATTTCAATAGGATTGACCAGACAAAGGTCGGGAGAAAATAAAAATAATCCACATTAAATTGCATTATTTTGATATTTTTCTTCACAAAACAATGTTTTTTGATAAATGGCAAAATGGCCTTCAGGATCTTCCGCGAGGAGTTATTTCAGAAGAATTAAATTTTTTCATCATCTGAAGCAACCGGAAGCGGGATAACTCTCATCTGGGTATCAAAAGCTATAAACAAATACGTATGAAAAAGCTATTTAACACTTTACTGGCAGCTGCCCTTTTAACCGTTTCGGTAACTGTTTTTGCACAGGATGACTGGGATGATGATTCTGAGCAGAAACATCATCGGGAGTCTGAAAAAAACATGTTCAGCAAAAAAGATTTTGGGTTGGTGCTTGGAATCAATTCCTACGATCAGGCCTTAGACATGCCCGATCTCGACACCTGGGCTTCCCGCTACGTAGCCCTGCAGTGGCGTAGAAATAACCGCCTCATTACCGGCAGACAAGTAGATGTGGCACTGGGTACCGGCCTGGAGCTGGCCTGGAATAATTTCATGATGCGGCACGATGAACAGTTTTTTGAAGCCGGAGTTGTGAGTGATTTCGAGCTGACCGATGTACCGCTTAAAAAGTCAAAATTGGTGGTAAACCATCTGAATTTACCCGTGATGCTTCAGTTTGGTTTTAAAGAAAGCAATTTCCGTTTCGGAATAGGAGCTTACGGCGGTATGCGTATCAACAGCTATCAGAAATTTCAGGAATACGATGACCTGAAATACAAAGAAAAGGGAGATTATAACCTGCGGAAATTCAATTACGGGCTTATGGCAGAAGCCGGCCGCGGAGATGTACGTCTTTTTGCCAAATACGACATGAAGACCCTTTTCAATGACACCAACCCCATAAATGCGAATGTACTTACCGTGGGTTTAAGGTTGTAAGCCAGATTACCCCGAAGGTTTACGAAAATCTTCGGGGTGTTTTTTAATCAATTTCAAGCACTACTCCCTCGGTAAGCGGATGTGCCACACAAGTAAGCACCCAGCCTTCCTCTTTCTCTTTTTGAGTGAGGCCTTCGTCTTCATCCATTTTTATTTTACCTGAAGTGCATTTTCCCAGACAGGCCGTGCACATGCCCGCCTGGCAGGAATAGGGCAGGTCAATATCGAGTTCCAGAGCAGCTTCAAGTATGGTTTGATGAGGCTCTACTTTAAACGTATAATCATCGCCATCGTATTTGACAGTTACTTCCCGGGTCTTGAGGCCGTCGGTTTCGGGAAGAGGTAATTCTTCACCGAGCATGGGGGTATTGAAGTTTTCACGATGTATCTGCTCAGCAGGCACATTGAACACATCAAAAATTTCAAGAACCTCCTGCATCATACCGGCAGGTCCGCAGAGGTAAAATTCTTCGTTTTTCGACCTGAAATGAATATCCAGCTCTTTGAGCATCACCACAATATTGGCCTTATTGATACGTCCGCGGTAGCCTGCCCAGGAATCTGTCGGCTTACTGAGAACATGCACTACATTAAGCCTTTGGCGATCGGCCAGCTCCATGTCTGTGAGTTTCTTCCAGAAAAGGATACTTTCCACGGTACGGTTTCCGTAGATAAGAGAAACCCGTGATTTCGGTTCCATTTTTAAAACCGATTTCGCGATCGATAAAAGTGGCGTGATGCCGCTTCCGGCTCCGATAAGCACAATATGCCGTTCTTTTGAGCTGTCTGGTTCAAAAATGAAATTGCCCATAGGCTCTATCACTTCCAGAAAATCGCCTTTTTTGACCTGATCACACAGGTAGTTGGAGACCAGCCCTCCAGGAACTCTCTTAACAGTAACTGCGACGGCGGTATCTGTATGCGGAGATGACGACATACTGTAACTTCTTCGCACCTTTTTGCCGTTATCGGCAGGTACGATGAGCGTAATAAACTGCCCGGCTTTGTATTTAATCTGTTCTGAGAGCGGATGCCAGAATTCTATGGTAATGGCATCTTCTGTTTCTTTAATGACGTCTTTGACCTGTAAAAAATATGTTTTCATTCAAGGATCTCTTTGACCTGAGAAGTGGTAAAAGTACTAAACAACACGTATAACAGCAGTATCTGGAAAATGATTTGCTTATGAACCATTCCCGATGAAATCGACTTAGAAAAGTGTAACTTTCCAACAATTAGAACTTTGCCTTACATGGCCAGAAAAAAGAAGACCGAAATACAGAAACAAAAGGACGCCATACTTGAATTTTTTAAAACACACACCGGGCGGCCTTACACCTTCACCGACCTTTATAACCATTTCAACGTATATGGATCTGATGACCGTATGTTTTTCAAACTTATTGTGGAAGAGCTCATGGATGAGGGAAGACTGAATGCTGCAGGGAGGGGAAAATTCGCATTGGCAGGAGATGCCCCGAAAACCGAAGAAATCACCGGTGTGGTAGATTTTGTAAATCCCCGCTTTGCCTTTATCCGCCATGCAGATGGAGAAAAAGATATTTTTATTGAATCGTCAAATCTCGGAGGTGCTGTCGATGGTGACACGGTACAGGTTAAACTATTGGGCCGTAAAACAGGGAAAGGGGAAAATCCGGAAGGAAGGGTTACCGAAATACTTAAACGTGGTAAGAGCGAACTGGTAGGGAAAATCAAACTTTACGCCAACTACGCCATCTTAAAGCCAGATAACCGGAAGTTTCATGAAGAGGTGTTCATAGCCAAAAGCAAAATCCATCACGCAGAAACCAATGACCTTGTAATCATCAAACTCATCGAATATCCTTCTGAATTTCAGCAGGCGACGGGAGAGGTACTGGAAGTGTTGGGAAAATCGGGTGATAATGATGCCGAGATGCACGCCATCATGGCGGAATTTGGCCTGCCGGTGAAGTTTCCGGAAGAAGTAGAACAACTTGCAGCGGCCATCCCTGCGGAGATTGAGGCTGCCGAAATCGCCAGACGACGGGATGTACGGAATATTCTTACATTCACCATTGACCCTCACGACGCCAAAGACTTTGACGATGCCCTCAGTTTTCAGAAGCTGGAAAATGGCCTCTATGAAATCGGGGTTCATATTGCCGATGTGACGCATTATGTACGGCCGGGCACAGTACTGGAGCAGGAGGCCTTACGCCGGGCTACTTCGGTGTATCTGGTAGATCGCACCATTCCAATGCTACCCGAAAAACTGTCAAATAATCTTTGCTCGCTCAGACCCAACGAAGACAAACTCGTTTTTTCGGCCATTTTTCATCTGGATATCAACGGGAATGTGAAAAATGAGTGGTTTGGGCGGTGTGTAATGCACTCAGAGCGGCGGTATGCGTACGAAGAAGCCCAGGAGATACTGGAAAGTGAAGAGGAGAATTCGGCAGATACGCCGCAGCTTTATGAAGCCCTGCATACGCTGAATAAAATTGCCAAAAATTTACGGGCAGATCGCTTCAAAAAAGGAGCCTTTAATTTTGAAACCAATGAAGTAAAATTTCATCTGGATGAGCAGGGCAAACCGCTGGGGGTGTATCAGAAAGTACGAAAAGATGCCCACAAGCTCATCGAAGAGTTTATGTTGCTGGCCAATAAGAAGGTAGCAGAGTTTGTATTTTTCTCAAAATTTGACCCGAGGGCCGGTAAAAAGAAAAAAGATGCAGAGGGTAACGAGAACTCGCCTACGATGGTGTACCGGGTACACGAGCCGCCCAATCCTGAAAAACTGGGTACATTCGCCGCTTTTGCTGGCAAGTTGGGTTTCAAAATTAATATCAGTTCGCAAAGTGCCCTTTCCAATTCTCTCAATAACCTGATGTTTGAAATAGAAGGCACTCCCATGCAGAATGTACTGGAGTCGCTGGCGGTGCGTACCATGTCAAAAGCCATTTACAGCACCTCGCCCATGGGCCATTTCGGACTCGCCTTTGAGCATTACAGTCACTTTACTTCACCCATTCGCCGGTATCCCGATATGATGGCTCATCGCATGCTGCAGCATTATCTGGATGGAGGCAAAAGTCTGAATAAGGAAGATTACGAAGCAAAATGTAAGCATTCCTCTGATCAGGAAAAACTGGCAGCCGAGGCCGAGCGTGCCTCTATCAAATACAAGCAGGTGGAGTATATGAGTTATCAGGATCGCGGCACAGTGTACGATGGTGTGGTGACCGGCGTAACCGACTTCGGGCTTTTTGTGGAAATGGCGGATACGGCCTGTGAAGGATTAGTACGACTGGCCGATCTGAGTGACGATTATTACGATTACGATGCCGATAATTACCGGGTGATTGGTCAAAGAAACGGCCGGATTATCGGGTTTGGAGACGCTGTAAAAGTGAGTATTAAAGGTACCGATCTGCAGAACCGGAGCATCGATCTGGAGCTCATTGAAGCTGGCGGAAAGGTGATTCCTTCTATGGAAAAAGGCCTTTCACAGGGGCGTGGAGGCGGAGGAAGGAGGTCCAAGCCGCGATCTGCCAAAAGCAATAAGGTGATTCCACCTAAACGCGGGAAAAAGGGGAATAGGAGGAGGTAAGGATTTAATCCATACAAAACGCGGAGGACTAAAATTCGAAGTGGTTTGGTGTGATTAATCACATCCGCTTCACACTCTCGTGTTCAAAGGTCATTTTGCCTTCTTCTGAGTATTCTCTGAGTACAATGGGTTCGGCGGGGTCATAGCAGTCTTTGGGGTACTGAATTTCTTTTTTTCTGCGGTTGCCCGAATCATAGTATTCCACCCAGCGACCCACTTTTACGCCATTATCGTAGAGCCCTTCTTCTGCCAGTGTGCCTGCTTCATGAAACCGGTAATATTGACCTGTCATTTTTCCGTACTGGTAAGGAATCACCTCCCTGATTTTGGAGCTGTCGGCATCGTAATACGAGATTTGAGCATCATCCAGAAACCCGCGGTTATAGGTAACCTTATCCAGCAGAATGAAGTCGTTGTCATACGTAACCCAGCGGCCATCCAGCGTGCCCAGGTAATAGTATCCTTCTTTTACCAAGGTTTCTCCACGGTATTCCCGGTAAGGCCCGTGCATGAGGTGGTTGGTGTTATGATCGCGGGATACGGCCTCCACAATACGGCGGGTGCGTTCATCGTACCAGAAGACCGAGCGGGCATATTGACCGGGAGATTTGAAGTCTTTCAGTGTATAAAACTCCATATACTGCATGTGGCTGCCTGAACCCCGGCGGTAAATTTGTTTCTCTACAGCCAGACCCTCATACGTTTTTCCATCGAATAACTGCTCCTTTGCTTCCTTGACCCGTTTCTTTACTTTTTTAGCCTGAGCTCGCAACTCTTTCCCCTTTTCGTTAAAAGTGGATTTGGTTTCAGCAATTTGCTTTTTGGCGTCTTCCAGTGATTTTATTTCACCCTTGGGAGTGTTTACTGAGGCGGATGGCAGCGTTACATCTACGGGCAGCATGTCTTCAATACGCTGCTCCAGGGTCATGTCTTTGCGTTCGGCTTTCCTCTGAGCTTTGGTTTTGGCCGTAGGCACCGGCTGCTGCGACCAGAGAAACGGCGAATAAAGAAGGATTAAAGAAGCGATAACAAATTTCAATTTCATTTGTGGCTGATGTACCGTACTTTTGGTCTTCAAATTATCTGCCATTCCGGCGGGCAGATACCCCAGAAACGTCAAAAATAGCTAAAAATTGGAAAAAGAAGCCAAAATCTATGTAGCCGGCCATCGCGGAATGGTAGGCTCTGCCATTTTAAGGAAACTGAAAAAGGAGGGTTATACCCAAATTATCACACGCAACTCCAAAGAGCTTGATCTCAGAGATCAGATAGCCACGCACTCGTTTCTTCAGGAAGAGAAGCCAGATTATGTATTTCTGGCAGCGGCCAAAGTGGGCGGTATTGTGGCGAATAATACGTATCGGGCAGATTTCCTCTATGAAAACCTTCAGATTCAGAATAACGTGATCCACGGAGCGTATTTACACGGAGTAAAAAAGCTCATGTTTCTGGGTTCTTCCTGCATCTATCCCAAACTGGCCCCGCAGCCGTTGAAAGAAGATTACCTGCTCACCGGACTCCTGGAACCTACCAATGAGCCCTACGCCATCGCCAAAATAGCCGGCATAAAAATGTGCGAAGCATACCGGGATCAGTATGGCTGTAATTTCATTTCGGTGATGCCTACCAATTTATACGGGCCAAACGACAATTATGATCTGCAAAACTCGCATGTGCTACCTGCGATGATCCGAAAATTTCATGAAGCCAAAACCGAAGGAAAACCCTCGGTAGAACTTTGGGGTACCGGCACGCCCATGCGGGAGTTTCTTCATGCCGATGACCTGGCGGAAGCCTGCTTTTATCTGATGGAAAATTACAACGAATCTCAGCTGGTCAATATAGGTACGGGCGTAGACGTTACCATCAAAGAACTGGCAGAGACCATTCAGAAAACAGTAGGTTATGAAGGCCAAATAAACTGGAACACCGATAAGCCTGATGGCACACCACGCAAACTCATGGATGTGTCAAAACTTCACGCCCTGGGCTGGAAACACCGCATTGGCCTGGAAGAGGGAATAAGGCTGGTGTATGAAGATTTTAAGAATCACATAGTTCGTAAAATGTAAGGGGCGTTGAAAAAGGCGTTTAAAAAATATATGAGCATTCCGGTGCTTACATCGATGGTGCTTATTGTAGTACCCTTGATTGCTACTTCTTTTCTTAGCATTTACTTTATTCAGAACGACGCCTATTTTTCATCCTTTTCTACGGCAGAGTGGCTGGGTTTTTCCCTGCTGGGAATTTTCTCACAGGCACTCGCTCTCACGCCACCTACCTTTGTGGCTCTGGTGCTGAGCTATTTCTGGGGCTGGAAAACCCTTCCGGTACTTTTTGCCATTAATATGGGTTCTATTTATCTGGTTAACCGGGTCACGCGAATGCTCGATCATCAGCGTTTTATTGGCTTTCTCACAGAAAACAAAAAGGCCAGTCAACTCATGGCCAGTATTCAGCAGGAGGAGCTTAAGATAATCACGCTGGCCAAACTCTCGCCAGTGCTGCCGTTTACGTTTACGAATTTCGTTTTTACACTCTCGGGAGCAAAGCTTCGCAATATCCTTTTAGGAGGTTTTCTGGGCATGATTCCACGGACGGTGATGTCTGTCTGGGCCGGCACGCAAGCAAAAGAAATACGCCGATTGCTGGAAGACCCTAACCGAGATAACACGCAACAGATGGTGGTGATAGCCTTAATCTTAATCTCTGCTTTTGGATTAATCTATGTGATAAACCGGGCCGTAAAGCGGGTTTCAGATTCAAAAAGGTAGATTTTATGGAATGAAATCCACAAAAATTATATATTTTATGGAATATATTCCTTAAAATTTGGTTCTTTTCAGGACATATCCGGATTAAAAGTAGGTGGTTGTAAACCCCTAAACCGCTTACTGTACAATTTAATAGGGATAGTTGATCAGCCAGTTCATGTAATTGTCTTTATGGATTGTTTCGGTCAATTCGGGATTATAAATGTCAATAAAGTTCTTCGGATACCTCTTTTTGGCTTTCGGGTTCCATTTGAACTCATATCCGTACACTTTCCCGTCAATCACTTCAACGTAATCAATTTCTGCCTGTAGGCTGTTTCGCCAGAAGTAGGTTTTGCCGAAAAAACCATGATAATCAAGTAGTTTTTTACGCTCAGAAATTAAGTAATTTTCCCAAAGAGCTCCTATGTCTTGTCTACCTTCTGGAGGGGCGAAATTGCCGGTAAGGGCATTAAGCACGCCATTGTCATAGAAATAAATTTTGCTCTTACTGTTCAACTCGTTCCTTTCATTTCTGCTAAGCACAGGTAACCTGAAAACCACAAAAATCTGCTCCAACAGATACATGTAATTATCTACTGTTTTGACATCTACACCCACCAGTCTGGAGATTTCATTTAAAGAAACCTCACCACCAACCTGGTAGGCCAAAGCCTGTAAAATACGTTGCAATGCCTGGGGCTTTTGAATCCCGGATAAGGCCAGTACATCTTTATATAAGTAGCTATTGCTCAAAAGCCTTATCAGATCAACCGCATCTGATGGGTTTGAAACCACATCGGGGTATCCGCCAAAAATGAGGTTAAATGGCATCTTCCGCATGGCTTCTGCCATTCCATCTGTTTGTACAATTTCTGAGAAACCCACAGGATAGAGCAAAAATTCCCATTTTCTGCCCGTTAAAGGCTCTTGCGTTTTATTGGCAATATCAAAGGATGATGACCCCGTGAGAATAAATTGGATTCCTGTTTGAAGATCAATTAACTGCTTAATAAGGATACCAATATCCTGAATCATCTGAGCCTCATCCAGAATAACCACTTTGGCAGAGCCAAAAGAAGCCCTCAGATTCGCCATATTTTGCTGAGACCAAAGATTTCGGGTAATTAAATCGTCCGCATTAAAGTATTCAAATGGTAGAGCAAGATCCTTGGCAAGTTGCCTCACCAGGGTGGTCTTGCCCACCTGCCTGGAACCATAAAGGATAATGGCCTTTTTGAAATCCACCCGCTTTTTAAGCCGATCCAGCAAAACTCTTGTATACATAATACATCGTATTTGTATTCAAATATATAGATTTTATGGAATGAAATCCACAAAAAAAATATATTTTATGGAATTGACTCCATAAAATTGACATATGAGGGATGTTAACCGCGAAGATGCAATGCCGCCAGAAATAATATAATTGTTGGTGTTGCTGCTTAAAAATCTTCGCGTCACCGCGGCCTGGCGGTGTGAACCTGGCATTGGTTTCTGGCTCCGGAATATTAGCCGCGAAGACGCAATGCCGCTAAGATGTGAAATAAACGGTGTAAAAGCCTTAAAACCTCAGCGTCATCGCGGCTTTGCGGTTTAAAAATCTGCGTAGAGCGTTATCTTTGACAGAATCATAAAACGCCGATGACCCTCCTTCGAAAATTTCTGCAACAGCCCTACAGCTTCTATTTTGAAGGAAAAAAACTCTGGCAGATTACCCTGGTTATTTATGTATTGGCTCAACTATATAATTCACTGATTCAACCCTTTGACGTATATACACCTGAATTAAAATTCAGGCCCCTGATTATTGAGTTTATTCATTCCATTATTCCGGTAATTGTTATTCTGTATTCGGCTCTACTCTTAAGGTTGTTCCCACGTTTTACCGAGGCCTGGACACTTCGGAAAGAACTCCTTCTTTTTGTGGTAATTCTGATTCAGGTAGGGCTCATTGACTTTCTTATACGCGATCTTATCTATAATAACCCTTCCAACTGGTCGTGGTGTTATCTCAAAGAAGAAGTTTTCAATACCCTGGTAGGCGGCTTACTGCTTATCACTCCGGTCATTTCCATCAATCTGAACATTCAACTGCTTAAAAATCAGGAGGCAGCAGAACAGATCAACCGGATTATTTTATCTGAAACAAAACCTGAAACAAACGAAACGATCTCCATAAAAACCCCGCTCATTTCCGAAAATTTTGAGCTTGACCTCTCCCGTCTTCTGTTTGTGAATGCAGACGGTAATTACCTGAAAATCCATCTGAAAAATGAAGCCCCTTTGCTGAAACGAATGACCCTGAATAGTCTGGAAGAGGTGCTGGCCAACTACCCGCAGGTGTTGCGGGTGCACCGTTCGTATCTGGTAAATCTGATGCAGGTGGAGAAAGTGAGCGGAAATGCCCAGGGATATAAACTGAGGCTGAAAGGATCTGATGAAACGGTGCCTGTTTCAAGAAACTATCTGGAGGCTTTTGACCGAAAAATGAGCCGATCCTGATTTGACATTGATCCCAGATACATTGACAGCCATCACAAGGCCTTGTTTGCCGTCACAAAAGGATGCTGTCTGAAACAATCGCCGGTTTATATTTCAGGACCGCAGTGAATCTTTGCCTCATGGAAAGACGCTATGATATCGACTGGCTGAGAATACTCGCCTTTGCTCTGCTTATTTTTTATCACACGGGAATGTTCTTTGTTCCCTGGGGCTGGCACATCAAAAACCCCGTAATTTATGAATGGCTGGAGTACCCCATGCTGTTTATGAATCGCTGGAGGATGTCGCTGCTCTTTCTAATTTCTGGCATGGGTGTGGCTTTCTCGCTTAAAAAAAGGAAGCCGGGGAATTTTGTAACCGAGCGAATC
The DNA here is from genome assembly GCA_966250325.1 of uncultured Cytophagaceae bacterium. Classification (GTDB taxonomy): domain Bacteria; phylum Bacteroidota; class Bacteroidia; order Cytophagales; family Spirosomataceae; genus Jiulongibacter. Next base: position 78,946 of record CBINGY010000015.1, read on the forward strand.
AAGATGCTTTTTATCCCGCTGGTATTCGGGATGTTTGTGGTAGTGCCGCCGCAGATCTATGCAGAGCGGGTGGAGCATGGCCAGTTTACAGGAACTTATTTCGACTTCTGGCCCTCCCAACTATTTGTAAACGGAGCCTACCCCGAGGGTAATTTCAGCTGGCACCACCTCTGGTTTTTGCCGTATATTCTGGTGTTTTCCCTGGTATTTCTTCCCATTTTTGAGCAAATCAGAAAATACCCGGGTGGAGCCTTCATGCGGTTTATCAACCGGCTGGTGAGCAGCCCTTTAAAAATATATGGACTTACGCTTCCGCTTATTTTACTGGAGGTTTTTGCCGATCCGTTTTTCCCGGTGACGCATGACCTTATTCACGACTGGTTTTATCTACCCTATAATGCCGTTCTCTTCTTTTACGGATTTCTGCTGATTACCGCATATCCTTACTTTTTATATGCGTTGCAAAAAGGGATGAAAGGATTTTTAATTACGGGCATCGTCGCTTACAGCATGTTCCTGTTCATCCGGGCGGGTTACGAAGATGGCTGGCAAAGGCATATTATAGAGGCCGTTATCAATCAAATCAGTGTTTTATCCTGGCTTTTGCTTTTGTTTGCACTTTCTTCCCGCTACCTCAACATCAAAAGCAAGGCGGTGGCTTACTGGAACCGGGCGGTGTATCCGTTTTATATCCTGCATCAAACGGTGATCATTCTTCTGGCCTGGTGGGTGTTAGATTCCGACTGGGGTCTGTTCCTAAAGTTCAGCTTCATAAGCATCGGGTGCTTTCTTATTTGCTGGGTACTTTATGAGTTTATCATCAAACGCTTTAAGATCACCCGATTGTTTTTCGGCGTGCGTCCTTCAAACTAAATGCTCTTTTTCACCGCCAGGACGCGAAGCCGCCAAGGTTTATTATGTCAAGAAATCGCCGAAACCATATACCTAGCGTCCTCGCGGCTTTGCGGTAGGTTCACTAGATATTATGCCTTACGAACAAA
>CBINGY010000016.1:0-78253 GCA_966250325.1 uncultured Cytophagaceae bacterium
ATCTATGGCTCTATCAATGGTATCATGGATAAAGTCCCTGTAGAGAAAGTGAAAGAATACGAGGCAGAATTTATCGGTTTGATGAAAAATACCAAACCAGAATTCATTGCGGCTCTGGCAGCTGGTAAACTGGATGCTGAAATTACAGAGTGGATTGTGAAAGAAGGTAAGCACCTTGCTGAGAAATACGCTTAATTGAACATTTGAGTGAGGCCGTTATCTGACGGTCTCACTCCAATTCTGATATAATATGCCTTCATTAAAGGAAGTAAGAAACAGAATTACATCGGTAAATTCTACCATGCAGATCACCAAAGCCATGAAAATGGTGGCGGCTGCAAAGCTTCGCAGAGCCCAGGATGCGATTATTCAGATGCGGCCCTATGCCAATAAACTGAATGAATTAATTGCCACGGTATCTGCCAATACAGAGGTAGGCTCTCAAAGCCCATACACTACAGTAAGACCTGTAGAAAAGGTTTTGGTGGTGGTGGTTACTTCAGACCGCGGACTGTGTGGAGCATTCAATTCCAATATTATCAAAGCCGCTCAGTCCCTCATTCTTGAAAACTATGCAGAACAAAACCAAAAAGGGAATGTTCATGTAAAGGCTCTTGGAAAGAAAGGAATGGAAGCTTTTCAGAGACGGGGTATGAAAGTGAACAAAAATCACTTTGAAATTTTCCTTAATCTGAGCTTTGCAGAGGCACGTAATGCCGCTGAAGAAATTATGGATTCTTTCGCTGCAGGAGAATACGATGAAGTAATCCTGGTGTTCAATGAGTTTAAGAATGTGGCTACACAGATTATCCGGGCCGAAAGGATGCTACCGGTAAAAGCCGAAGTTGATGAATCAAAGGCTTCGAATACAGATTATATTTTTGAGCCTTCGGAAGAAGAAATCATTCTGGAGCTTATGCCAAAAGCCATCAAAATGCATTTGTATAAAGCTGTTCTGGAATCTAACGCCTCTGAGCATGGTGCCCGAATGACTGCGATGGACAAAGCCACAGAGAATGGTGGAGAACTGTTAAAAGAACTTAAGATCATGTATAACAGATCTCGTCAGGCTGCGATTACCAAAGAAATTCTGGAGATTGTAGGTGGAGCAGAAGCACTGAAAGATGCTTAAACCTGCAAACCACTGCCAAAGCGGGGTGGTTATGAAAACTATTTTGCCCCTCCAGTTACGGAGGGGATTTTTTTTAATCAATGTTTAACCCATAAGGAAATCATGACAACAGAAGCGTTGAAAGATTTGAGGGCCAGAGTGACGGCCTTGAGGAGGTATCTTTGACTACGATAGTAGAAAAGAAAAACTCGGTGATTTAGAAAACCAGCAGGCTCAGCCAGAATTCTGGGCCAATTCTGACCACGCAGAAAAAGTGGTCAAAGATATCCAGCAACTAAAAAACTGGACTTCCGCATTTGAAGAAGCTGAAACTTCGATGGGAGATCTGGAAACTCTCTATGAATTTCATGAACTCGGAGAGGTGGAGGAGGAGGAAATTGATGCAGAAGGTAAAAAGACTGAGCGGATTATTGAGGAACTGGAACTCAAAAAAATGCTTTCTGCAGAAGAAGATCAGTTTTCTGCCATCATAGAGATTAATTCGGGTGCAGGAGGAACAGAGAGCCAGGACTGGGCCAGCATGCTCTATCGTATGTATCTCATGTGGGCACAGAAGCGGGGATATAAGGTAACGCAGGTTGACTGGACAGACGGTGACGGAGCCGGCATTAAGTCTGCTTCTATGCAGATAGATGGCCCACAGGCTTACGGGTACCTGAAATCAGAAAACGGTGTTCATCGTCTGGTACGAATCTCTCCTTTTGATTCGAATGCCCGCAGACATACCTCGTTTGCTTCGGTGTATGCGTATCCGGTGATTGATGATACCATAGAGATTGAAGTGAAGGATGCCGATATTGAATGGCAGACTTCCCGTTCAGGTGGTGCAGGTGGACAGAATGTTAACAAGGTGGAAACCAAGGTACAGCTTACTCACAAGCCGTCGGGAATCGTGATTGTTTGCCAAATAGAACGTAGTCAGTTAGCCAATAAAGAGCATGCCATGAACATGCTGAAATCCCGATTATATCAGATTGAGATAGAAAAGCGGAATGCCGCCAGAGCTGACATTGAGTCTTCGAAAAAGAAAATCGAATGGGGCTCCCAGATCAGAAACTATGTGTTTCATCCCTACAAACTGGTGAAGGATGCCCGCACGGGACACGAAACCTCAGATGTGCAGGGTGTGATGGACGGAGATCTGGATGATTTTATTAAGGCGTATCTGATGATGGAATAAAGAAATTTATGTTCCATATATATCTAAACCAAACCATGAGCTAACTTTGATAGCTCATGGTTTTTTTATGAAGAAATATATTTACGCACTCCTTTTTTTCACCGCAACTATTCCGGCGGTTTCTCAAAAACCCATTTTGCAGTGGTATAATTTCGTAAACACCTCTTCCAATGTTGGTTACGGAATGCATTCAAGCAGAGATGCACTTATTCTTACCCAAATCGTGGGAGGAACTTATTCTGATTATTATGCTACTTATACGATTCTGAATGGCAAAGCAACCTCTGAGAGCTTTGAGTTGGTTGACCCTTCTCAAAAACGTTTTAGTACGGTCTATCTGGAAGATAGCACTTATTACAAGATTGTGTGGGAGCCTACTATGCCTAATAAAGAAGTAACTTATTATATGCAAAATGGTGAAAAAGTTTACCATGTAACTCTTAAAAGGCAAAGTGAAGAATTTGGTTATCAGGGCAATAACCTTATCGTGGTGGAAAAACATCTGAGAGGAAATACCTGGGATATCTCCATTAGGAGGTATGATCAATTTGGCATTATTTCTTTAGAAAAAGAATACTCTTTTGAGGCTACTGAATCTTATACCGGCCCAACAATATTTAGTATAAATCCAGTAACTATTAGCTATGCTAATGAAATACTGATTTTCAATGAAAAGCTGGATGTACAATTAAGAAAAAGGAATCAAGCTAATAAAACCTATTCAGTACTTAGCTCTAAGCATCCTTTTATTGTCTTTCAAACCAGTGAATCAGGGCGAAATCAAGCAGATTCCGTTTTTCAATACAATTTCTCCTCCAATGAGTTAATTAGCGGTGCCCTACCAGACAGTAGCAGGACTATTTGGTACGATGACAATACCTTCATTCATTTGTTTTCATCAAGTAACACAGGACATTTGAAGTACATTGTTACAACCATGACAGGTAAAACGCTGTTTCGCAATGATGCCCCTTATCTGAAGTCGGTCACTCCACTTTCTGACGGAGGACTAGCTGAGAATTATTATGATCATCAACAATATCCTATCAACAAGCCGTCTGAAGTTCCAGCTAAGATTATAAAGAGATCGAAAGATTTTTCGGAAGAATGGTCTCACTCCTTTCTACTAAATCAGAATAGCTATCAGAGTTTAACTCTAGCGTCTGGTCCGAGAGGGTCTGTTTATTTCTTGCTGCATGAAGAGCCTTACCGCGAACCTTATTTTAGGCCTGTTTACGAGAATAATAAATTCTACTACGGTGAATTAGCTTCAAAAACGGAAGAATGTCCACCCGTTTATCTTTCGTATACATTAAACGGAGGAGAGATCTGCGACTCCACACTTTACAGCAAGCTTTGGCTTACCGAAATTGACAGCCTTGTTCTCACAAACTTAAACATACATCCTAAAATTCAGTGGTATGAAAATGGAGAGGAAATTGAGGGAGCCACTAATTTCTCTCTCAAATATGATTCCCTAAACAATCATCAATACAAACTCACTCAGGAGGGGTGTGAAACCTATTCTAAACTCATAAATGAACCAAAACCTATTCATTTTGAGATTGTTCCGGATAGACCAGAGATAGGCTGTAATCCTGGAGACGAAATAATCATTCAATATAAAATCAATGATGAGTTCATTGACCCTGTGTGGGAATATAAAGGATTTGCAGAATCTCCCTTTCGATTTCAAGGCACAAACTTCTTTAGATACTATCAACCCAGAACACTGGATATCCATCTACAAAAAAGAGACAATGCGTGTTTGACCGCTCACCAGACTTTTGAAATAAAGAAAAAGGCACCGGTTCCGCAGCCTACATATATTCTGGAAGAGTATGGCGTGGTAGATCCAGAAAAATGGGGGCAATCTACTCAGATAACCGGTATCGCCCATTTCGAAGTCCTCAATCCCATCACTGATTATTCTTACGAATGGTTCAATAACAATGAGCCTACCGGAATTACAGGGATTAGATTTGATGCCGTAAAAAGTGGAAATTATACCGTAAAAGCCACTAAAGACGAATGCTTCAGTATGAGTCAAAGTCTGAAACTTACCTTGATTCCTCTCTCCACAGAGAAGGAAAACAGCTGGAAAGTTTATCCGAATCCAAGTTCAGAAATTATTCGGGTCCAATGGAATGATTCCTTTGATGCCTCGTCATTCCGCATCTTTGACACCAATGCCAAAGTGGTTAAGGAGGGAAAAATCAACAACGCACAAAATGGTACACATGACATCCAGGTGAGCCATCTTCCTCCGGGCAATTACATCATACATGTTTTCGGTTCAGGAACCGATATTCTAACCGGTAGATTTTCTAAGCAAAATTAGGCGACCTGCTTTTGAAAATATCTGGAAAGAAAAGGACTTTTAACAGCCTGAATCTTCCATTGACTGATAAGTTGACTTACTGTTTGCACACTGCTATTATTGTAAATCCAGGTGTCCGGTAGGATATTCCCTGTTTCAACAGCAGTTTTCAAACCAAAAACAGGGATGGTTTGTATTTCCTTGTCTTTCAGGTAAGCCAGAGAACGGTCAAAAAAATCGATGTTCATTTTCTCCCCCAGTTCTTTCATCCATCGGGTGGACGTATCAATGGAGCAGCCACTGGCATCTTTTTGAGTTTCGTCTACAGCTATAATTACGAAACGACCTTCCTGAACTTTTGCCGACGCCAGTAGAGGAATACCATGTGATTCCCAGCTTTCCATGAAATTTTTGAGATCATAAGCCACCATATTTTCCTCTTTGGCCGTCATAAGTCGACTCGTTTGATAAATCCAAACACGGGAATTAACAGACATTTTCTCGAAGTCCTGGAACATAGCTGTAGTATAGATTACAAGGTTGTAATGATTAACGTAAACTTACGTCTTATCATTCTTATAAGAAGCTAAAATTTTTAGAATGGTTGGAAACTGTGGATAAGTGGTGGAATAAAACCCGGGAGATGGGAGTTAAGATAAGGTAGGTTTCTTTCAATATTTAATCAATTGATTCCTGTTCAAGAGATTGAACGAGTAATTCGGCCAGATCGTAGACTTTCACCTGATGCTCTTTTTCTTTGTTTTTTACGCCATCAGACATCATAGTCATGCAAAATGGACATCCCACAGCAACAGTAGAAACACCGGTTTCAAGAGCTTCTTCAATCCGTTCTATATTGATATCTTTTTTCCCCATTTCAGGCTCTTTGAACATTTGTCCCCCACCGGCACCGCAACAAAGCCCTTTGGTACGGCAACGTTTCATTTCAACCAGTTCAACATCCAGAGCCTTTATTAATTCTCTCGGAGCTTCATAAACTTCATTGGCCCTACCCAAATAGCAGGAGTCATGGAAAGTAATCTTCTGCCCTTGAAATACTCCGCCTTTTACAGATAATCTACCATGTTCTATGAGTTGCTGGAGATATTCTGAATGGTGAAGTACTTCATAATTTCCACCAAGCTCGGGATATTCGTTTTTAAGGGTGTTAAAACAATGCGGGCAGGCAGTAACTATCTTTTTAATCCCGTACCCATTGAGCACTTCGATATTCTGAACGGCAAGCATTTGAAACATAAATTCATTTCCCGCTCTGCGGGCAGGATCACCCGTACAACTTTCCTCTGTACCGAGTATAGCAAAATCTACACCTATATGTTGCAGAATGCGGGCGATGGCTAAGGTTACCTTTTTGTATCGATCATCAAAACTACCGGCACAGCCCACCCAGAAAAGAATTTCGGGCTCTTTACCCAAAGCCGTCATCTCGGCCATGGTGGGTACTTTCAAAGGTTGATTTGCGATCATACGAGGTAGAGGATATTCATAAGACTACCAAAAATAGTATGCTTGCATAATATTTGCAAGTTTTCATGTCGCTCCGCCAAAGATTGATTGATACGAAACTCATAGTGCATCTCTTCTCAACTGATGAGAGCCGATTCTCCAAATTAACGAATAGCCCGTAGCACCTCCCGTTTTCTGGCTGGGCCCGGGTGTTTTTCTACCTGAAAACCTGCCGCCTTCAGATTTCTTTGTACATACCCTTTTGAGCAATAGGTTGTGAGAATTCCCCCGGGGCTCATCCATGATGCCAGTTTTTCAAACACCTCTGCTGTCCAGAGTTCAGGCTGAGATTCGGGAGCAAAGGCATCGTAAAAAACCAGATTGAATTTTTTTGCGTATTGAAATTCCTGAATAAGCGTTAAACTTTTCCTAAAAATGAAGAATTTGCTTAGTTCATGATCCTTTTCCCAGGATAGTTCGTGTAAGATTTTCAGGTCGGTAGGGAGTTCTGCGGCAATTTCCTGAGAAACCGGATACGCTTCCAGGCCCGTGTAGCTGATCCTTCTTTCATTTTGAAACGACAGCAAAAAAGCGAGATGGGCGTTCAGGCCTGTGCCGAAGCCCATCTCAAGCAAATTAATTTCTGTGAACTTTTCTAGTGCATACTTCAGACCCAGATCCATAAAAACCAGCTGAGACTCCTGAAGAGCACCAAAAATGGAATGATAATGCTGATTAAAACGTGGACTGAAAATAGTCGTACTACCGTCAGCGGTAAGCTTAATCTCCTGTTGATCGTTACTTTGCACTTAACCAGGCCTCCCTTAGTTTGATTTGATCAGCGGTTGCATTGGGGTTATCCTGCAATACATTCCTTTCCACCTTCGCAATTTTCATTACTTTTCCCTGCAACTGAATTTCTTTCTGATCTTCTTTTCCTCTCAAAACCGTGATCGTTATCGGATCTCCCGAATTTGAATTCTTATTGAGACCATCCAGCATCATTTGAAAAGTAGGCAACTCTATTTTGTTTCCATTGATAGCGAGCAAAACATCTCCGTTTTCATACCCGACCATTTTTCCGAAGGCGTTCATATGGGAGTTATCGGCTACCATGAGTTGTTGTTTTTCATTAAGTCCCAGACCGATCGATCCAAGACTCACCGTGCTGTCACCCGATTTTGCTTCGCTGAGAAAGTCCACTCCTACCCAGCCCAGTACTTCTTCAATGGGTAAAGGACTGGTTCCGGCCACGTAAGTATCCAGAAATGCTCTCACTTCCTTTCCTTTCATTTTCTCAATCTGATCAAAAAGCTCATCGTCTTTGAAAGGTTTTTCTGAACCATAGACCTTTGAAAGGTCATTGACCAGATCAATTATACCGTATTGACCCTCTGAATTTTTCCGGAGGATAAGATCCAGACACATGGAAATAAGTGCCCCTTTCTGGTAAACATTGCCGTATTCGGGCTCATACTCAGGCTCCAATACTCTTTCGCTCATCACCGTAAAAGGCAGAGCATCATTAAACTGTTCGCGGGAAGCCGTGATCTTGTCAGACATTTCTTTGTAAAACTCCTCTTTGGATTTTAAACCGTAGCGGGTTTGAGCGAGGTGGGCGTGGTATTCGGTAGAGCCCTCATACAGCCACAAATGTTTACTCATTTTAGGCTGATTGAAATCAAAATAATGGATTTCCTCAGAATGCGTGTTCAGAGGAGTAAGAATATGGAAGAATTCGTGTGCAGAAACATCCATAATAAAAGGCAGAGCTACGTCACCTGCCACTTCAGGAAGAAAATAAAATGAAGAAAAACTATGCTCCAAAGCACCCTGAGCTCCAGACAAGCTCGCTTTATCGGTAAGATAAATAATAAAGGCGTACTTTTTTACAGGCATATTTCCTATATACGCTACCTGAGCATCCAGAAGCTTTTTGAGATTCTGTGCCAGGTAATCTGCTTTAACTACCCCATTCGGAGAATATACACCGATTACTACTTCGCTATCACCAATTTTGATGGAAGCGTTGTTTGGTTTAGCATACATGATGGGACTATCTACGAGCCGGTTATAGCTCACGGCATCAAACACATCTCTGCTATCTGAGCCATCACTATCAATTAAAGAGGTAGTAGCCAATAAATCTGTCTGATGATCAACAGTGAGCTCAAAGGGTAGCTCTTTGCGATTCTCGAAATAGCCGAAAAAGCAATGCGTATTAATCACATAATTTTCATCTTTCTCAATATTACTTCCTGCCGGCTCAAAAATGGCCTTCCCGTCTTTCACTTCATCAAACGAATCGTTGACCCAGTAAGTCACTTTTGCGATGCGTTTGGCTTTGAAAATTCTCCATGAGTTATCATCAAGCCGCGTAACTTTCAGGTTTTTACCGTTTTTATCAAAAGCTTCAAATTTCTCAATGTATCTGCCGTAGTTATCTGTAGAATAGGTACCCGGAACTGTTTTCGGAAGATAGAACACCACACTTTTTGACTCGATTTTGGGATTGGTAAGCTCTACTTTGAGCTTATCATCCACGGTTTCATTCAGGTTGAGACGATATTGATACTTCTGAGCTTGTACAAAGGAAATGCTGATCAGTAACAGCCAAAGGGTTAGTCTTTTGTTCATTCGTATTTAGTTTGTTATTAAAGCCTTACAAATTGAGAATATTCTCCGGACATCGGTTCTCACTTTTGACAAACGGTTAAAAAGAAAGATAAAATGTTGCAAAACAGGTGTAAAATCACGCAAAAATAGGGAGATTTCAGGCGGGAAAAGCAAATTGTTCAAAAGCAACGTCTTTCCCGAACGCTTGTCTAATTTCGTACGTTATTTGTGCATCTTGTCAAAAAATCAGTCTGTGGAATATAGCTGTCAACGCCTGCCTCTTTCTTCAACCGGAGCATTTTCTGATCTTTTTCTGAATTATATAAACCAGGATAGCAGTCTGTCGGCTTTTTATCATGTTTTTCCGGTCATTGAAAATTTCAAAGAGCTTATTCAGCAGAAATCTTTCAGTACTGCGAAAAGAGAGGTTCTGGTAAATGAACTTAGAAAACAGTATTCCGGCATTGAATCCAACCCGAATTTTGACTTGCTTCTTGATGAAAAGACGTTTACAGTAACCACCGGGCATCAACTCAATATTTTTTCGGGTCCCCTATATATTCCATTCAAGATCATCACGATTCTGAATCTGGCAAAACAACTCAAAGAGGCGTATCCCGGGTACAACTTTGTACCTATTTACTGGATGGCCACAGAGGACCATGACCTGGAAGAAATACAATCATTTCGGGCGTTTGGAAAAAAAATGCACTGGGACACCCACCAGACGGGAGCCGTTGGCAGAATGAAAACCGATGGCCTGGCCGAACTGGGATCTACCTTAGGGAAAGCGGCGGAAATTTTTCTTAATGCATACAGAAGAAATTCTACGCTTGCCAATGCCGTACGCGAGTATATGCATTCGATTTTCGGAGCCTATGGTCTTATTACACTGGATGCAGATAGCAGAGATCTGAAGTCACTTTTCAGTGAGGTAATGAAAGACGACATCCTGAACCAGACTTCGTTTGATCTTGTGAATAAACAAACCAATCTGCTCGAAAACCTGGGTTATAAAACGCAGATATCTGCCAGAGAGATCAATTTCTTTTATCTGGCAGATGGGGTTAGGGAAAGAATTGTGAAGGAAGATAATCACTACAGAGTACTTCAAACGGAGATCCGGTTTTCGCAAAGCGAAATTCTGGAACTTATTGAAAATGAGCCGGAGCATTTCAGTCCGAATGTGGTGCTGAGACCTCTTTACGAAGAAGTAATATTACCAAACCTGGCCTATATTGGCGGGCCATCAGAGGTACCCTACTGGCTGCAGCTGAAATCTGTATTTGATCATTACGGAGAAATGTTTCCAGCCTTAATGCCCCGAAATTTTGGAATGTTGGTAAACAAAAAGCAGATGAGCCGCTGCGATGAACTGGAAATGTGTACAGAAGATTTCTTCAAGCCGGTTCATGAACTTGAAAAGAGCTGGGTTCAAAAGCACAGCGGTAATGAACTTTCACTGGCCTCAGATCTGGACAAAATTAAGGAAGCATTCAAAGAAATAATCTCAAAGACTTTGGTAGTTGATTCGACCCTAAGCCGAACCGCTGAGGCTTTCAACACAAAAACCACAGACCTTATTCAGCGACTCGAAAAAAAGCTCATTCGTGCCGAAAAGAGAAAATTCAAAGAGACACTGAACAAAATAGAACAACTGAAAGAAAGTCTTTTTCCCAGCGGAGGAATGCAGGAACGAAAAGAGAATATCATTCCGTTTCTTGAAGCTCATCCCGGGCTAATCGATCAACTTATTGGCACTTTTGACCCACTGGATTACCGGTTTAATATAATTAGCGTGTGACCTATCTTTTCACAATTAACTACAAGGTGAGGATTCGTCCCTATTGCTGTGGATGCCTCCATGAATTGATCCGGATTTATCGCCAGTCCCAGACTACAATATCCCAGGGCTCTCCGTGATCGGGTTCATCAAAACGTAGAATTACTTCAAATCCGGCTTTAAGATGAGCCTTGAGTGACCGGTGATTCAGGTAAGAAATGTCTGTCATGGCTAGCTCATAAAGGTGTTTGTAGCTCTCTTTGTAATGGGCATACATTCTTCCCAGCAGCCCTTGACCCGCATAATGTTTATCTACACACACCTGTCCTACAGAGCAGTAAACCCGGTCTTTGAATTTTCTCCCTTTGTACTCCAGCTCATTGAAGATCGGGAAAATCCCGGCTCCTTCTTTCATCAGATGTCTTGTGGACGGATCCATGAGAAGTACATAGCCTATCACCTTTTCACCGTCTTTGGCAATGACATGATGATTTCCTGCGGGCATTGCTTTGATAAAATCGAAGTCATATTGAAGCGTAACAAAGCCTTGCGTGTTTCGCTCTTCTTCGGTCAGATGTTTGCGGAGATTGACTTGTTGAAGATCCAGAATTCCCTGAAGTTCGGCGTCCGAAATGGCTTTGGTGATGACTACATTTTCCATGGCCGAAAATTAATCAAAAAGGAGCGTAGCCATAGATGATTTGTGGCAGGGAGTTCAAAAAAGCCTTCAAAGTACATACCCTTCCTGATAAAAATCACTTTGAACCGGTAGCTAAATTCAACGGTTGCTTCGGGCCTTGCTCACGAAATAGATGATTAAGGCAATAGCTGCCAGAACCAGAAACACTCCCACGTTTACTCCGGCTTTAAAAACGCCGCCAATGAACTCACAGCTGGTAAATAAAAGGGAAAGAGGCAGAGCGAGGGCGATAGATTGTATGAGCTTTTTCATGTTCTTGATCGATTTTATCCACTCGCAAAAAAATCTTGTACCCTGAATAATCAGTTTATCTGATTGATATTGCAATTCTTAAAGCTGTTGAACTGAGGAGGGAATTCTACGTGGATAAATGAATACTTTCTTGAATTTCGTATTTATTCATCCGCAATGGCTCATTCTTCATCAGGATAAATATGTTCATCGAACATATCTTCCACTTCCTTATCGATTTCTTCCCAAGTGCCTTGCATGGTCAATTTGCCTTCAAGGATACCCAATCGCCTTTCTTTTGAAATTTGGACAAGTTCAACTGCTTCCTTCCCTTCATGAGAAATGACAACTCGTTCACCAGAAAGAAGCAGATCTATGAGTTTTTCGAGGTTTTCTTCTGCAAAAGCCTGAGTGTATACTTTCATGGAATTACTTTGTATGAAATTACCTCAACAAATTAATTAACATATTTCAATAAATTTGTTATCCATATATAAATCACTAACAATCAAAGCTTTCAAAAAGTAGCTTTCATTACAAATATGACACCAGAAGAAAGGCAAATTAAAATTCTCACAACACTGTCTTTGGCGGGAAGTGACACTCGTACAGACACTTTAGCTTCTGTAATACTATATTCTCTTCAATTAAAAGAGAAACCTAATCTCGAAAGCCTTTGTGAAGAAATAAAGAATGTTTTTGGCTTTGAACCTTATCAAGAGGAAATATTGTCACTTTTAAAAGCCCTGGTAAATGATGGGAAAATTGTTAACGACAGGAACGAATATTCACTTACTAGTCAAGAAATTGAACGTTTAAATATAGAAGAACAAAAACTAAAGGACCGAGACCGTTCCAGACTCAGGGTATTTCGAGAATTTATTCATGAAAACCTACAGGAAGATGTTTCTACAGAAGAAGTTAAAGAGCTGTGGTCTGCCTTTCTTTCTCACATTTATAATTCATTTTTCCATTTTGGACAAGAGGCTGCGAAAATACTTCACCCTCAACTAAAAAATGACGATGATAGTGCTCTTAAATATAACAGTCTAGTTACAAACACCATCTCCGGGTTTAAGAAGCATCATTTAAAAAAAGTTCTAAGACAGTCTATTGAAAGGTTTCCAGATTATGCGACACAAGATGATATTGACTTCATAAATGAACTTGCTCAAAAAACAATTTCTTTTTCATCCCTTGGGTTTGACCCTTCTAACCCAATTGAAAACCCTGATATACAAACTATTGATTGGGTATTATATCTTGACACAAATGTTCTTTACTCAATATTAAATCTCCACGATCATCCTGAAAATGACTCCGTAAATGCATTGTTGAAACTAATTATCGAAAACAAGGCATACTTGAGCGTCAAACTTCGCTATTCAACAGTTACGCAAAAAGAATTGAGATTTAAAAGAAATGATTTCACTAGCCTAGATGAAAACCTTTCTGATTCAGCAATTAAAGCAATACTGAGGTCAGAACAAACAGATCCATTTACAGAAAAGTACCTTAAAAATCTGCTCCTAAATAGGGACAATACCCTACATCCGAAAACTGTAATCGAATTTTCTGGAATTACTTTAAAAGAAAAATTTATTGAGATAGGTCAAGATTCCAAAGAAATTGAACATTTAGGTGAAACCTTTCTTCAATCTAAAGTAACCGAATATTACGGTTACCTCTCCGATTATAATCAAACTTTAGAAGAATTCAACGAGAGAAAGGGTCGATCGTTCAACCCTATTACTAAGGGAGAAAAACAAGTGCTACATGATGTTACCTTGAGAGAAGTCATTCTTTATCGAAGATCGAAAAATAGCAAAGATGAACACTCCACAATGAATTCAATGAAGTATTTTGGTTTAACACTAGATGAAACTTTGCTGAGATTTGACAAGAAAATGACAAAAGAATCAGGAAGCTCTAACTCAATTCCAATTTTCTTCAAACCTTCATTTCTACTAAACAGATTGATTCGCGTCTTACCAATAAAGACGGAAGACTACAAAAGAGCCTTTGTTAAAGCCATAACAACTTCTGGGTTTCATAGGGATTCATCCAACACTAGGGAGGTATTAAAAATTGTTAATTACCTTAAAAATTTGGGCATTGACAATGAAAGAATCTTGTTCAGTGTAATAACAGATAGGCTCTTCCTTAAAGAATTCAGTAAGATTGATCAGAATGATGAAGATAATCAGAAGCTATTCATTGAGTCTCAATTAAATCAAGAATTTGAAAAACTCCAAAATGACTTAAACAGGACGAAAGAATCTTTGACGATTGTAGAAGACAAGGCTTTTGCTCATGAAAATGAAAACAAAGTATTGAAAGAAAAAACTGGTTTACTGGAAAAAGACCTTATAGTTTTTAAAGAGGCCATCAAGAAAATTCATAACAAAGAGGCAAATCAAAAAGAGAGAAAAGAGTTGTCTCATAAATCAGCCGGCCTATTCGATTTCGATCCCTTAAAAGAAAAGAATAAATTGCTTTTGGAGACTAAAAAAGATTTATTATTCGAGCTCAATGATAAAATTTCTGCCTTGCAGAGCGAAGATCTAAAGAAATGGAAAAGAATAATTTGGCTAAATTGGATTTGGGGAATTCCTTTAATTATTCTTTCATTATTGATATTATTAAATAAGGACATATTTGGTTTAATAGAATTACTAAAAGCGAATGATTCGTTTCAAGAAAGATTAACAATTTCCTCAATTATTGCATCTCCAATTTTATTTATCGGTTACCTTTTTTGGGACAGATATCTGAATGAAATGAGTAAAGGAAAAAGAAAGGAGAATTTTAAAGTTCCAAAAGAATTAAACTCTAAAAGAGATCTTCTGTTAGAAGAAATTGAAAATTTAAAGAAAGCAATAAATGTCTAACAAAAAGCCCCCACTCCAAAAGAGCAGAGGCTTCAAAAAAATCAAAATCGAAAAAATCTTAGTATCTGTACATCTCTGATTTGAATGGTCCTTCTACAGTTACGCCAATGTACTCGGCTTGCTCAGGGCTCATTTTTTCAAGCTTGGCACCTACGTGTGAAAGGTGGAAAGCAGCCACCTTCTCATCCAGATGCTTAGGTAGTACATATACCTTGTTTTCGTACGCATCGGTATTGTTCCAAAGCTCCAGCTGAGCCAGTGTTTGGTTTGAGAATGAGCAAGACATCACAAAAGACGGGTGGCCCATAGCACAGCCCAGGTTTACCAGACGGCCCTCTGCCAAAATGATGATATCGTTCCCCTTAATGTTATACATATCCACCTGAGGCTTAATCTCAGATTTGGTATGGCCGTAATTTTGATTTAACCAGGCCATGTCAATTTCATTATCAAAGTGGCCGATGTTACAAACCACGGCCTTATCACGCATTTTCTCAAAATGCTCTGCACGAATGATGTTAAAATTACCAGTGGCCGTTACAAAGATCTGAGCACGTGGTGCCGCTTCTGCCATGGTAACTACTTCAAAGCCATCCATAGCAGCCTGAAGAGCACAGATCGGATCTATTTCTGTTACCAGAACTCTGCAGCCCGCACCACGAAGTGACTCAGCAGAGCCTTTTCCTACATCACCGTAACCAGCCACTACAGCCACTTTACCAGCCAGCATGAGATCTGTGGCACGACGAATCGCATCTACCAGTGACTCACGGCAGCCATACTTGTTGTCAAATTTTGACTTGGTAACCGAATCGTTGACGTTGATAGCCGGTAATACCAGTGTGCCTTTTTTCATTCTTTCATACAGACGGTGCACACCCGTGGTGGTTTCCTCAGAAAGACCCTTTATTCCGGCTACCAGCTCAGGATACTGATCAAAAACCATATTGGTAAGATCACCGCCGTCATCCAAAATCATATTCAATGGCTGCTGATCTTCACCAAAGAAAAGCGTTTGTTCGATACACCAGTCAAACTCCTCGGCGTTCATTCCTTTCCACGCATACACCTGAATACCTGCGGCGGCGATAGCAGCGGCGGCGTGATCCTGAGTAGAGAAGATATTGCAGGAAGACCAGGTAACTTCAGCACCCAATTCTACCAGCGTTTCAATCAACACCGCGGTTTGGATAGTCATATGAAGACAGCCTGCAATTCTCGCTCCTTTAAGCGGTTTTGACGGACCATATTCTTTACGGATTTCCATCAAACCCGGCATTTCGGCCTCAGCCAATGTGATCTCTTTGCGGCCCCAGTCTGCCAGAGAAATATCTTTCACTTTGTACGGAAGGTAAGTCTTCGTTGCTGTTGACATATAAATAGTTTTTTTATCTACAATTTTTGAGTTTCTCTATAAAATTTATCTAAATGAAAGACAAAATTAACAAATATTATCTACACAATAAACAGATTACCTGTTTTTTATCTATTTGATTTTTTATTTAGCTGCAGCTTTTTATTCAACAGCTTCGTAGATTAGAGGCCCATGTTCAGATTAGCCTTCCTTCGGTTCAGAATTCTACTTGTTATAGGTGGGTTCGTAGTCCCTGTTTTGGCCCAGCGGCCTGACAGACAGGGGGATTACTGGCTTTTCGGTGAAAATGTGTCGCTTCAGTTTTCGAGCTCAGGAAACCCTCAGATTAATAGCAGAAATACCATTCCGACTTCGGGAGGTAGTGTGGTTTATACCAATACCTCTGGCGAACTCATCCTCTATTCAAATGGCCCCACAGTGTGGAACGGAAACGGTCAGACTCTGGAAAATGGAACAGTTCTTATCAAAAATCAGGAAGCCAATTATCCTGGTTTAATTGTCCCGATTCCCGGCTCCGATAACAGATTTCTACTATTTAGTGTAGATGAAACCGAAGGGAACACCGATCCTGCAACTGTAACTTTTCCGATCTATTATCATGAGATAGATATGAATGCTGCCGCGGGTCGGGGAGCTGTAGTTTCCGGAAAAAAACTGTTACTCAAAGAAAGCTCATTTGCGTTAACTGCCGTGAAGCACTGCAATAACAAGGCTTACTGGCTCATTGCCCATGAAGGAAAATCGGACGGATTTCTGGTTTATCTCATTGACGAGAATGGTATTCATATCGATGACGTACAAACTTACAGAACAGGAACCCGCTTTAACCGCTCTTCGGTAGGCCTGCAGCAGGAAATTGTGGCGTCTGAAGACGGAAAGCTCATTGCGGTATCAAAGCCAGTTTCTCCCGAAGGTGGTTTTGTGGAAACCTTCCCTTTTAACAACGAAACCGGGGAAGTGGGAAAGAAAATAGTGACATTGAAAGAGCTGGGAAAAATTAAAGGTATAGCCCTTTCGCCTTCAGGCAAATTTGTTTTTGTTTCCCGATTTACCACCCAAACCAGTATTGACGAAAGCACCTATTCGGATACCTATGAACTGGTGCAGTTCCGAACTTCGGTGGCTCCGACTTTTAGGGAAGTACTGGCTACAAATACCTACAGGGGAAGACGAGGAGATGACCCGGATAGTCAGTTTCTGGTAGAGCCTGGCGTCTACGGAAACCTTAAACTTGCACCAAATGGCAAGATTTATCTGGCCCATGTGGACGATTCGTACCTTTCAGTAGTCAATAATCCAGATGAAACAGGCCCCGCGGTAAATTTTCAATACCGGGGTTTTAGCCTGGGTTCCAGAAAATCAAAAGCCCAGCTACCGGCCACACTTTCACCAGATTATCCGGAGATAAAAGCAAAGGTGGTTTTTGAAGGAGATAGCCTACTATGTAACCCAAAACTAAAAGCTGAGACCGGAACAACACCCCAAACCGATATGAAGTATCAATGGTACCGGGATCAGAAACTTCTGGAAGGACAAAATTCTGCTACGATCAAAGTGACTCAGCCCGGGGACTATCAGGTATTCGTAATCAGAGAATGTAGCCAGGTATTGAGCCCCAAAAAGGCTATAAAAGCCGGTGAATCTCCTGAAAAACCAATAAGTGATAGCACAATAACGATTTGCACAGGCAATGAATTACCCACCTTAAACCTATACAGAGAAGGATTGAAATGGTACCTGGAAAAGAATTTACAGCTGGCAGTAAAGGAAGGCCCGGCATTTGTTCCGCAGATAGGCACGCTGACCCCTTCAAAAAATACCTACTTCGTTACTGTAACCGAAAAAGGATGCGAAAGTGAGGCGTCTTCTATTACACTTGAGGTTCTGGATAACCAGCCCATCACACTCAAAGACAGTCTGCTTTTTGAGTGCTTTAACGGCACCAATGAAACTTTTCCCGTTTATACCAACGAAAAAATACCACCCGTTACCTGGTTTAAAGATGGGGACTTTTATTCAGAGGACACTAATCCGGCCATTAAGGAATATGGTCTTTATGAAGTACGCAAACAGGATCAAAGATGCCCTTCATCGGATAACATTGTGGTCAAAGAAGCCTGTATAGACCTTTATCTGCCAGGGGCATTCACCCCCAATAATGATGGCATAAACGATGAACTGATTTTGTTTGGAAGCGGAAAATTCACGTTTGATTTTCAACTTACTGACCGTAATAATCGCATACTTCTGAATCTGAAAAATCAGCAATTCGATAATAAACAGCTGATTCTCTGGGATGGAAAAGCAGCTCAGAGTCCGGTGGCTGAAGGGCTTTTCTATTATCTTTTGAAGGCCCGCGGGATCTTTGACGGAGTGGAGCGGGAACAAACTCTGCCCGGTCAGATTACCCTTCTCCGATAAACTTCAGGGTGCTTTCCAGCCCTACTCCCCGGCTACCTTTTATGAGAAATGCTTTATTGGAAAACGCCTTGTCCAGAAGCCAGTTATGCAGGGAAAATTTATCTGTAAAATAAAACGCTTTAGGCAGATGCTTTAGGGCAGCTTTCATGTTTTCTCCAAACAAAACCACCACTTCAAAATCACCCGTGGCCAGAATCTCCCCCATTTTTTCATGCTCGGCCTCAGAATCTTCGCCAAGTTCAAACATATCACCCAGAATCACCACCTTACCCTTTTCAGTCTTTAGGGCCATAAAATTCCTCACAGATGCTTCCATGGAAGAAGGATTTGCGTTGTACGCATCAAGAAAGAGACTATTACTTCCCTGCTCTATTTTCTGAGAGCGGTTGTTATCCGGATTATATGCTGCCAGGGCCTCGCAGGCCTTTGTAGTTTCTATATTGAAATAGATTCCGATGTTGAAGGCGGTTTGTATATTGTCAAAATTATATTTTCCAGAAATGTGAGCGGTGTACTCTATTCCGGTGTCTGGCTCTTTGAACTTTATGGCCGGGCTTTCTTCCAACATTTGTAATGCACGCTCGTCGTTACCATAGAATACGGTGAGACGCATCTGGCGGTCCTCCACCATTTTCATAAGATTTTCATCGCGGGCATTTACAAAGGCAATGGCCTCATGGGCTTTCAGAAAATCATATAGCTCACCTTTCCCTTTCTTTACCCCCTCTACCCCACCAAAGCCTTCGAGGTGGGCTTTCCCTACATTGGTAATAAAGCCGTGAGTAGGTGCCGCAATTTCACTGAGCATCGCAATTTCCTTCTGGTGGTTTGCTCCCATTTCAATGATGGCTATTTCTGTATCTGCAGGCATGGAAAGCAGGGTAAGCGGCACTCCGATGTGATTATTGAGATTACCCGAAGTAGCGTGAACTTTATATCTGGTGGATAATACTGCCTTAAGAAGTTCCTTATTGGTAGTCTTCCCATTTGAGCCTGTAAGTGATATAACAGGAATTGAAAACTGCCTGCGGTGGTAATTGGCCAGTTTTTGCAGGGTTTCGAGAACATTCTCTACCAGGATACACCGATCTTCGGTGGCATATTGGGCCTCGTCAATGACGGCATAGGAAGCTCCGTCGGTAAGAGCCTGAATTGCGAACTTGTTCCCATTGAAATTATCCCCTTTTAAAGCAAAAAAGAGATCATTGGGTTCAAGTTTCCGGGTATCTGTACATATCTTATTCGACCGGAGAAAATACGGGTATAATTCTTCTATACTCATTCAGAGATTGCATGATTTTGCACTCAAATTTCGGCTTAATTTTCTAATTTCAAGACTTCATGCGAGTATACACCTCATATTTAGATTCGTCATGCGGGCCACTGGAGCTACAATGTTCAGAAACAGGGGTTAAGAAGGTTTCATTTGTTGCCGGCTCTGATGAAGAAAGCTTGGATAAGCCTCCCATTCTTCTGGAACTGGAAGAGCAGCTATCTGCCTATTTGGAAGGTAATCTTCGTGATTTTGACCTTCCTTTTGAGCCGGAAGGCACCGAATTTCAAAAACGCGTATGGGCCGAACTCGTCAAAATACCTTATGGAAAAACCATTTCCTATGATGAACTGGCGGCCAGACTGGGTGACCCGAAGGTGATCCGTGCAGCGGCCTCTGCCAACGGTAAAAATCCTATCGGTATTCTTATCCCCTGTCACCGCGTAATCGGGAAAAACGGAAATCTGGTAGGATACGCAGGTGGCCTGCCCAAAAAGCGGTTTCTGCTGGAACTAGAGAACCGGGTGGCCAATGGGGTTTTGGAGTTGTTTTGAAAATTTTGCCAGTTAAGAGCCTGTTTACTAACTTTATCCAGTTAAACTAAATTCCTCATGAAGCTAACTCTACTAGTACTTATTCTCCCATACTTGGGATTTGCACAACAAGACTCCATTTGGGCAAAGGCGGAGATGAATCCACCGGCGATAACATCTGTCAATGCGGTGAGTTATAACAGTATGGATCAGGGAATCGTCAATTTTGAAAATTTAAACGTCACCAGGAGTGACAAAAATGAATATCTCATTAAAACCTGGTTCAATAGAGAAAATACTTCGTCAAATAAGCTTCAAATACTTTCGACAAATGGGGAGCTGGTTACAGTAAATCATTCTACGCAAAAATCAGCAGCCACGGTTTTCCCGCTATATCAGGACCTATTCAAATACGGCGATAGCTATGTTCAAGTTACGGAATTTCAAGCCGATGGATATTCCGATTCGGTTTATGTATTTTACCCAAACAAGACTCTCAAAGAATCATTTGCCATAAATACACATGAAATTCAAAACGTATTTCTGGAAAACGATAAACTGATTTTTGTCTCAAACGGACTGACCAGCCAGAGTAGTTTTCTTCTTGTTTATGATCTCACGGGCACCTTGATAAAGGAAGAACCCATCGGTTTTTGGATATCCGAATCCAATTATCAAAATAACGAATTGATTGTATGCGGTAGAGAAGGGGGCAGTATTAAAGTATACTCCAATCAATTGGATTTTATCGTGGGATTTACTGTTGGATTCTACGCCGATTATTCTTTTGGAAACGGCTTTGTTATTGCCCATTCGGCAGAAAAGAATGTGCATTATAACCTGAACACTAAAATTGTTAAGAATCTAAACCCGGCTATTGATCAGGTGATTACAGATCCGAAATCGGAAACATTTTATGTGAGACTTGGAAATACACTGGAAGAATATGATGCCAATCTTGTGAAAGACACCGTTTTGGAACTCCCCGGCCTTTCATCTCCCGGAAAATCTCTCATGGAGGTAGAGTTTAAAAATCCCTACTTCCTGGTAACCCAGACTTTTGTGGGTGATTTTTACAACAGAATGTATTTTGTTCTCAATAAAAACGGAGATGTTCTTTATCAGGAGCAGGTGAGATATGCTGACAATGCCGAGCCGATGAATTTTGCCACTATAGAAACGGATCCGGCTGGCCATGTACTCTTTTTCAGTCCGAACGGGCTAACGAAAGTAAAGGCTTCGGGAGAAATTTTATGGCATAGAGATAAACCATTTGTGAAACGCATCTATCTGAAACCCCAGCTTTTTATGAATGAGGATGGTTCCTTTATGGTTTTGGCTAATTACAACTTGTGGAATGCAGTGGCGATTCTTTTTGAAAACGATGAAAGCCGTTGCAGATATTCCGTAAATAACCCAATCCCTGAAAAAGCATGTGCCCCCTCCAACCAGGTAAAACATCAGTACATAAGTAGTTTTACCGGGAATCTTACGGGAATCCAACTGCTGCAGGGAAACTCAGCTTTGCCCTCAGTAGATTTGCCATACAATTCCCTGGGGCTGTCTTTCAACTGGTATAAAGATGGCCATTTGGACAGCACCAATTACCTATATACTCCTGATCCCGGCCACACCTACCTTCTGGAGATAGCACAGCCAGGCTGTAGTAATAAAAGCGAGCCTGTTCACTTTTCTTATGGAAATAATGACGAGCTATTATCTCCTAAACTTACGGCCAAAGATGACAGAGTAGCTATTGGAAACAGTACTTACCTGATTGGCAGTTGTGATAATGCTTTAGTGAGCTTCCAGCAGCTACCCCCTAACATGACGCCAAATATGGATCAGGATGAGCTTATGGTGACTCCTGAAAGTACCACGACTTACTCCATGACTTGTCAAAGAAACCTTCGCCCGCTTGTTTATAGCTCACAGGATGGTTATAAATTGGGCGAACCAGTGCTTTCATGCGAGACTTCAGTGAAGGAGGTTCAAGTCATAGTTTATGACCCAAACGCCGTCTTGAGTAAAACTTCGGAAGCCCCTGAAATAAAACTCTTTCCCAATCCAAGTACTCGGTATTTTCAGGTTCTTAACAAAGAAGGTGAAAAACTCATAAGACTTGAAATCCTGAATAGCCTGGGTCAGCTTGTTCATTCATACCGGGAAAATGAAATTCCGGAATCTCAGCGAATTGACCTCTCCACCACTATATATAAACCCGCGGTGTATCTCGTTAGGATGAGTTTTTCTAAAAACATAAGAACTTTAAAGCTAGTAATTCAATAACAACCTCACTTCAACGCCTCCCAAAGTACCTCTGGGATTTTGGAATAGTTTTCAAATAAGCTTGTCAATTCTATTTACACCACTTAATCACTTACAATTTGTTAATCGCAGGTATTATCAATTTTCGATATACGATATAATTGACACTTATTATATCTGGCTTGATAGAAGAATCCCTAGTTGATTAAAGTTGAAAATAATTATGACGCATCTAACGATTTTCTACCGGTATGTCTTTGAAATTACCGTAAATATGAACCAACTCGTCATTAACAGGAATATCTGCTTCAAATTCTCCCGTAACTAAATCACCCTTAAATTTATCTACTCTTAATTTCCCATTTACATGACCTTCATTATAATTATCGTATTGGATATCATTATATAAATGAAGAGATAGAATTTTTAGTTTACAAAGCCCCTTTCTTGAAAACCCTTGAGTTCTAAAGGAAATAGACCCATCATAATTGTTCCCTTTTGATGAGCTCAAAGAAAGTAAATAATATATATTCAACTCCCCCTCTTCATCCAAAACGGGATGTATTTCAATGTACTTGAAACAATAAATTGTATCATTAACTGTCAATCCAAATTGATGTTTGAATGAATCCTGATTTGAGGATTCACACAAGAAATTG
The DNA here is from genome assembly GCA_966250325.1 of uncultured Cytophagaceae bacterium. Classification (GTDB taxonomy): domain Bacteria; phylum Bacteroidota; class Bacteroidia; order Cytophagales; family Spirosomataceae; genus Jiulongibacter. The sequence continues at coordinate 22,850 of CBINGY010000016.1, forward strand.
ATTCTTTTACTTCGAACTTCACTTTTTTGACAGCCAAAGAAACTAGTCCAAATGACTAAAACAATAAGTCTGTTTTTCATAAGAAAAAGAGTTTTAAAATAACTTCAACGCCTCCCAAAGCACCTCCACGGGGTGTTTGGCTTCGCGGCCGGTGCCATCATGAATCTGGTGCCGGCAGCTGGTGCCGGGTGCGGCTATGATGACTTCATCTGGCTGCTGCCGAACGGTCGGGAAAAGCACCAGCTCCCCGATTTTCATGGAAAGATCGTAATGTTCTTTTTCATAGCCAAAGGAGCCACTCATACCGCAGCAGCCGCTGGGGATAAGCTGTACCTCGTAGCCTTCGGGCAGAGAAAGCATTTTTTTGGTAGGCACCATGGAGCTCACGGCCTTCTGCTGGCAATGGCCGTGTAATTTGATCAGACGTTTTTCGGTTTTGAATACCGACTTGTCAATTCGTTTGGCATCGATTTCACGAGCCAGAAATTCGTCAATCATGAGTGCATTCTTGCCGAGCAATTCTGCTTTTACAGCCATGTCTTCATTGACCAGTTCCGGGTAGTCATCACGAAAAGCCAGAATACAGGAAGGTTCTATACCAATGAGCGGAGTTTCAGCGGTAATGAGATCGGTCAGCATCTCTACATTTTTATTTGCCCGGGCCTTACCTTCATCCAGCATACCTTTTGATAGGTACGGTCTGCCACTATCCACATGATCTGGAATTACCACCGCATAGCCGAGTTTATGCAGAAGCTGAATCGCTTTTTGACCTATGCTTACGTCATTATAGTTAGTAAATTCATCGCAGAAGAAATAGACCTTTCCTTTGCTTCCCTGCTCAAATTCTGCTGCATGCTTATCGTACCATTTCTTCAAGGTGGTGCTATGAAGCAGTGGCATGGTTCTATCCGGGTGAAAGCCTACCAGTCTGTTACCAATCCGACGAAGAAAATCTGTTTTGAACAGGAAGTTGTACACGCCCGGAGCCACAGAGCCCAGCTTACTCATTTTGGCAAAATTTGCGATGAGTTTTGACCGAACGGGCACTCCATTTTTCTTTTGGTAGTGGTAGAGAAACTCCATTTTGAGTTTGGCCATATCCACATTGCTTGGGCATTCAGATTTACATCCTTTGCAGAGCAGACACAAATCCAACACCTCTTTGGCTTCTTTGTTATCAAATCTATCCAGACCATTACCTTCTACTTTTTCAAAAGAAATCAGACCGTCTTTTCTGGTGAGAGCCTCCCGAAGCATATTGGCCCGGGCCCGGGTGGTATCTTTTTCATTTTTTGTGGCCATGTAACTGGGGCACATGCTACCTCCGCTCAAGTGAGATTTACGGCAGTCGCCACTTCCGTTACATTGCTCGGCATGCTGAAGAATATTCTGATTTTTAAACCGGAACATGGTGTCAAACTCCGGAGTTTGCTGACCGGCCTCATACCTCAGCATCTCGTTCATTGCAGGAGTATCAACAATCTTATTCGCATTGAAAACGCCATTGGGATCCCAGGTGTACTTCAGTTTTTTGAGAAGAAGGTAATTTTTGGGTCCAATTTGTTGCGGGATAAATTCCCCTCTTAATCGTCCGTCGCCGTGCTCGCCACTCAGAGAACCCCTGTAACGTTTGACTAGATCAGAGATATCCTGAGCCACTTCTCTGAATTGCTCTTTACCTGTTTGAGTTTTTAGATTAATTATGGGTCGAAGATGTAGCTCACCGCTGCCGGCATGTGCGTAATGAACCATGTCAAATCCTTTGGCAGCCATGGTAGCATCAAATTCATCTATATATTCCGGCAAATCCTGAACATCAACGGCTGTATCTTCAATGACCGGAACGGCCTTGTCATCTCCGGGCACGTTACCCAAGAGACCAAGCCCGGCTTTTCTGAGGGTCCAGACCTTTTTCACATCATCCCCGTACAATACCGGATGGTGATATCCGAGATTTTGAGATTTGAGATCGGCTAACACTGCATCTACCTTTTTATCTAACTCCTCCTTGGTGTGTTCAGAGATTTCTGTCACCAGCAATGCCACCGGATCTCCCTCCACAAAAAAGCGGTTGGCCATTTGTTCTTTATTGGCTTTTGTACATTCCAGAATGTGATGATCCATCAATTCTACTGCCGTGGGGCCATACTTTAAAGCAACAAGATTGGCCCTCAGGGATTCATTGATTGACGGATGATGCGAGGCAATAACCGCCTGAAATTTGGGAGGAAGCTCATTGACATGAATTTTTATCTCAGTAATGAACATCAGAGTTCCTTCAGATCCGGCAATCAACTTACAGAAATTGAAGTCTTCGTCAGATTCCGGTGTAAAGGGTTTAGTTTCCAGAAGCTCATCAATCGCATAGCCGGTATTTCTTCTACGGATAGACCTTTTGGGATATTCTGCCCGGATCTCGTCGGCGTTTTCCTTACTCGAAAGCATTTCTGCCGCCTGCTGATAGATTCTGTCTTCAAGAGTAAGTTCTTTTTTAAGTCTGAACCCTTCAATTTTTTCTTCAAACTCATCCAGGCTCATAGATTTGAACGTAACAAACGAGCCATCGCTCAGAAAACCTTTCACTTCCAGGAGGTGATCGCGGGTGCTGCCATAAACCACAGAATTACTCCCACAGGAGTTATTTCCTACCATTCCACCTATCATGGCCCGGTTTGCTGTGCTGGTTTCAGGACCAAAATACAGACCATAAGGTTTCAGGAACATGTTTAATTCATCGCGAACCACCCCGGGCTGAAGTCTCACCCAGGACTCCTTTTCATTCACCTCCAGAATTTGGGTAAACGTACGGGAAACATCTACAATAATTCCCTTACCTACAACCTGTCCGGCAAGGGAAGTTCCGGCCGTACGGGGTACCAGGGTTATTTTTCTTTTACCCGCAAACCCGATAAGTAGTTTAATATCCTCTTCGTCTTTTGGAAAAGCCACACCAAGCGGCATTTCTCTGTATGCTGAGGCGTCGGTGGCGTAGAGCGTTCTGGTAAGTTTATCGTCAAAAAATTCACCTTTAAATCTGGAAAGAAGGGGGCCAAAATCCATTGTAGAAATACGGTTACTAGATATGAGGGCGTAAAGATATTGTTAAAAATGAAAACCCTCAATTTCCGGAAACGATTGCGTTTTTTCTGCAATCGTTTCCGGAAAATTATTACGACCGTTTACACATTTTTCGTCTTTGGAATTTTGGATTATGGCAGTATGTTTTTGTAGGTTTACGTCCTGTTTCCGGTTATTATACCTTATTTTATGTAAATAGTAACAAATGGTGTCAATACCCGAAAACCAAATTTCTAAACTTAAATCATAAACCTATGATGAAACAGCTCTACCAAATGAGTCAACTCTGGCTTAAGCTTGGTTCGAAAGTTACCTTGAAAACGGCAGGAGTAGCTTTCCTTTTTTCATTGATTACTCTGGCTACCCATGCTCAAAACCTAACTGTTACAGGTAAGGTTACTGATGCAAACGGCGGCGAACTGCCAGGTGTTACTGTACAGCTAAAAGGTAGCACAAACGGCACCTCGACTGGTATTGACGGAAGTTACACTCTATCCAACGTTCCATCTACCGGAACCATCGTTTACAGTTTTGTCGGCATGCAGGCCCAGGAGATTGCTGTTCAGGGTCGCTCTAGCATTAATGTAACTCTAACAGACGACGATCAGGTTCTGGAAGAAGTAGTAGTAGTAGGATATGGTACTGTGAAGAAGAAAGATGCCACCGGTGCAGTAAATGCTATCGGTACAAAAGACTTCAACAAAGGTATCATTACTTCTACTGAACAACTTATGCAAGGACGTGTTCCCGGGGTTCAGATCACTCAAAACAGTGGTGAGCCTGGTGGCGGAATTAACGTAAGGATTCGTGGAACATCTTCGGTTCGAGGTGGTAACAACCCGCTTTTCGTGGTGGATGGTGTGCCACTTAGTGGTGGAGATATTTCTGGCGGTGGTAGTGCCGGTGGTCTTGGAAACTCGTCTCCAAGAAACCCGCTAAACTTCCTTAACCCGGATGATATCGAAAGTATGGATATCCTTAAAGATGCTTCTGCTACCGCAATCTACGGTTCGCGTGGTGCTAACGGTGTGGTTTTGATAACTACCAAAAAAGGTCGTAAAGGCAAAGGAAACCTGGATTATTCTTATTCTTTGGGTAGAAGTACCATTACTAAGAAATTCGATTTGCTTAATGCTGACGAATTTGTAGCGGCTGGCGGACCAAACAACGGAGCAGATACTGACTGGCAGGATGAAGTGTTGCGTACTGCATATACAAACCAACACAATGTTTCATACGGCGGTGGAGACGCTTCTGGAAACTATCGCTTTGCAGTTGGATATCTTGATCAGCAAGGTATCATTAATAAATCAAGCCTTACCAGATATTCTGCAGCCTTTAACGGTAGCAAGAAATTTATCAAAGATCGTCTGACAATCGGATCACAGCTTAACTTGGCAAACACTCTGGACGCGGGTGTTCCGGTTACTACAAACTCTGGTTTTGAAGGTGACCTTCTGGCAGCTATGCTGAAATCTAACCCAACCAATCCGGTAAGAAATGCCGATGGAACTTTCTATCAGCCCACTACTACTGAGCCAAACCCTGTGGCGATCATTGAATATACCAATGACAAAACGAATACACTAAGGGCACTGGGTAACGTTAATGCGGAGTTCAGAATTCTTGACGGCCTTAACTTCAAAACACAGGCTGGTTTTGACCGCTCGATGTCTGCCAGAAAATCTGCATTCTCTCCTCAGTTAGTGGCTGCTCAGATTGAAAATGTGGGTCAGGTTTATTTTAATGATATCGAAACCAACAACACTACGTGGGAAAACTACTTTACGTATGACAAAGGTTTCGGGAACATTGATCTGAACGCTCTTCTAGGATACTCGTATTATAACTTCCTGTTCTTCTCGAAGTCTGCGAATGCAACCAACTTCAGAGTAGATGACATGGACCTTATGATCAATAACGTTTCCTCTGCAGATAACTCGAAAGGATTTGGTAGTATCATCAATGGTTCAAATTCGACATTTGACGAACTACAGTCTTATTTCTCCCGTGTGAATCTGGGTATTTCAGATAAGTACTTACTTACTGCTACCCTGCGTATTGACGGATCAACCCGTTTCGCAGCAGGTAACAAATACGGTATCTTCCCTTCATTCGCTGGTAAGTGGAGAATTTTTGAGGAGGATTTTGTTCCTAAAAACGTATTCTCTGACCTTGCTATCCGTGTAGGTTACGGTGTTACAGGTAACCAGGAGCTTCCTCACAACCTGTATCAGGAGCGTCGTCGTTATGGTAACGCAGGTATTAACAACAGCAGTGCTATTAACAATGGTGGTTTCGGTAACGTAGCTTTTGCAAACCCGAATCTGAAATGGGAATCTACTTCACAATTTAACATTGGTTTGGATTACGGTTTCGCCGCTGGCAGACTTAGCGGTACGTTAGATTACTATTACAAAAATACCAATGACCTGTTGTTCCAGATATTCTCAGCACAGCCGGCTCCATCACCTTTCGTATGGACAAACCTGGATGCTGATGTGATTAACAAGGGTATTGAATTAGGCTTAAACGGTGTAATCATTGATTCAAAAGACTTTGGATTTGAGGTAAACGTGAATGCCGCTTTCAACAAAAACATCGTAGAGAACCTTCTTGGTGTTTATGATACAGGTGCTATCAACGGTCAGGGCCTTACAGGTGCTTTCGCTCAGCGTCTTGCCAGTGGCCAGCCATTATTTGCCTATTTCCTTCGTGAATTTGGCGGATACGATGCGGAAGGAAACTCAATCTATCCAAACGGTGACTTCCAGCAGTTCCTTGACGGCAAGAGCCCGAACCCAACTGTTACAGGTGGTTTAACTGCTAACCTGCGTTACAAGGCTCTTGATCTGAGCATCTTCTTCAATGGTGCATATGGACAGTACATCTACAGTAACACGGCGAATGCCTTCTTCACAAAAGGTTCATTTGCTAACGGTAGAAACGTAACCAAAGATGTAGTATCAAGTAACGAAGGACCTTTGAATGCTCCTGATGTATCTACCAGATTCCTTGAGAAAGGTGATTTTACACGTCTTTCCAACCTAAACCTGGGTTACAGAGTCCCTGTTAAAGGAGATGTGGTTAACAATCTTCGTTTCTATCTGACTGGCCAGAACTTATTACTGTTTACCAAATACTCCGGACAAGATCCCGAAGTAAACACAAATAAGGCGATCAACGGAATTCCTTCATTTGGAATTGATTATACCGCGTATCCAAGAGCGAGAACCTGGACATTTGGAGCAAATATTTCTTTCTAAACAAGATTATCTTAAAATAGATAGTACAATGAATATTATCAAAAACAATTCAAAATTAGCACTGGCGATTGGATTGGGAGCTTTTATGCTTAGCTCCTGTACAGATCTCAACGTGGAGGAGAGAGATTCTGTAGTAGTGGAAAGTACGGGTGGAGGGTTTCAGGCGGGTGACGCAAAAGCTCTTCTTGAGGGTCTGTACAATGGTCTTTCTTTTTATACAGATCAGGGGAACGTTTATTCACTAAACCAGCACCCTACGGCAGAGATTATTCCTCCTACCCGTGGTGTTGACTGGGGTGATAATGGTGTATGGCGTACACTGCATTCACATACCTGGGATGCTACGCATGCTCAGGTACTTAACTCATGGAACTCTTTGAATGAGAGGTCATACGTTTGCGAGCAAATTCTTGCCTCGAATCCTACTCCTCAGCAAGCGGCCGAGGCGAAGGCTCTTAGATCCATGTTTATGTGGCAGATTATGGATTTCTGGGGACAGGTTCCAAGAAGAACGGTTGACCAGGGTGTAGATGATCTTCCATCTGTCATGACCCGTTCAGAAGCGTTTGATTTTATCGTTTCCAATCTGGAAGAGGCTCTTCCAAATCTGGTTACGGCTGGCCCTGCGGCGGTAAACTCAACTTTCTCTAAAGCAGCAGCTCATCAACTTCTGGCTCGTCTTTATCTGAACAAGGCTGTATACAAATCTGCAAACCCTGCAGGCCCATATACCTTTGACAATGCAGATATGGCGAAAGTTATCCAGCATGTAGATGCCATGTCAGCAGACGGATATGCACTTGATACTGATTTCTTTAATCCGTTCACTGCAAATAACTCAACTGATAAGGTATTGACTACTCAAGCGAACGGGGTACCTAGAAACCGTTGGATGATGACTCTTCACTACAATCAGGGTGGTTTCCCTGCCGAGCGTGATGGTCCGTGGAACGGCTTTACAACACTTGCCGATTTCTACGATACCTTTGAAGCCGGTGATAAGCGTAAACTGGAAGAAGTAGGCTTCAACGAAGGATACGGAGGAATTCACAAAGGTTTCCTTGTAGGTCAACAGTATCGTGAAGACCGTTCTCAAATCGTTGACTCACGTTCTCAGAAGCCGCTAGTGTTTTCAAGAGATGTACCTCTTGCAGGTGCGGCTACTGAAAAAGGTATCCGTGCCATCAAGTATCACCCTACTGACAGAGGCGTTTACCTATTATTCAGATATGCAGATGCTTATTTGATGAAGGCTGAAGCACTCATGAGAAGCGGACAGTCTGCTGCGGCTCTTGAAATGGTTAATAATCTTCGCTCAATGCGTGGAGCTACTGCACTGGCTTCATTAAATGATGATAGCATGTTTGCAGAGCGTGGTCGTGAGCTTTACTGGGAAGCTATTGCCAGAACAGACGAAATTCGTTTTGGCAAGTTTACAAGACAGTATCAGGATATCACAATTACTGAGCCTTATACCGTATTGTATCCAATCCCGTCTATCGCGATTGCTTCAAACACAAACCTTACTCAGAACGAGGGGTACTAAGAATAATTTGATCATACCAAAGAATGCCCGAATCATCGGGCATTCTTTTTTGTTTCAGTTCACAATGAGAATAAGTTGTTGGCTAAGCCTCTTCGCATTTCTAAGCTTCTCTTCCTGTTCACAGAGAACAAATAATGCAGAGCTAATTGAAAAGTTAGATCGGCTAAAAGATATGGAGGCCAAGGTGGATATTGAAATAAACGGCAAATCGTTTTACGATAGCAGTGATGTTTTCCAGTCAAGTATCGTGCTGCATCCGATAAGCATTGAGATTGGATTGAATGATAACCAAAAAGGCTCAAATATTCAGATACAAATGAGCCGATCAGATTGGTACAAAAAGGGAAAGCCGGTATTCAATATTAGTTCCATGTATTTTCAGGGTTATCAGGATTATGGCCAGATTCTTATTGGAAGGCAGATATCAGGTACACTGGAAGGATATATACTTAGCCGAGCCCGGTTAACTTTTGATGAATTAAAAGAAGAATACGCGGTTCTAAACGTGGATGGATTTGTGGTGAAGCCTCAGGATGCCATCATAGAAGCAAATGAGATTCCAATCAAAGGAACCATACTTTTTAAGAAACCATTATACCGACTAGTTGAACTTGAGAAAGAGGATATCCGTTTATAAAATTCTTAGTGTTCTTATTCTGTCTGGCACTTTCCTGAGCTGTGGGAAAAATCAGAACAAGGAGGGAGTATTCAAACTGCTCGATAGTTCTGAAACTGGAATTCGTTTCACCAACGCCATCGAAAACAGCCCCGATTTTAATATTTTCAATTACCGCAACTTCTACAACGGTGGAGGTGTGGCAGCAGGTGATATAAATAATGACGGTCTTCCTGATTTATTTTTCACTGCCAATATGGGCGAAAACCGACTTTATCTGAACAAAGGAAATTTCAGGTTTGAAGACATTACCGAAAAAGCCGGTATTGCTGAGTCTGATAAATGGAGTACAGGAGTGGTCATGGCAGATATCAATGCCGATGGCCTGCTGGATATTTATGTATGTAATGCCGGAAGAAAAACGGGAGCAAGCACAGAAAACTCACTTTTTATTAACAACGGTGATTTAACCTTTACAGAGAAAGCTGAAGAATATGGTCTTAATGAAGACGGGTATACCACACACGCTGCATTTTTTGACTACGATAAAGATGGCGATCTGGATGCCTATATTTTGAATAATAGCTTTATTCCTGTAAACACACTAAACTATGCCAATAACCGGGATTTAAGAGCCAAAGACTGGCCTGTAAAGGATTTCATGAAAGGTGGTGGCGATAAACTTCTGCGAAACGACAAGGGGAAATACATAGACGTTAGCGAAGAATCGGGGATTTACGGCAGTCTGATCGGTTTTGGGCTGGGTGTCACTGTGGGCGACCTTAATAATGATAACTGGCCAGATTTGTATGTTTCCAACGACTTCTATGAAAAGGATTATTTGTATATCAATCAAAAAGACGGGACTTTCCGGGAAGAAATTGAGGAACGTATAGGCCATACCAGTCTGGCTTCAATGGGGGCAGATATAGCCGATATTAATCAGGATGGTGAGCCCGAAATTTTTGTAACAGACATGCTGCCGGCTACCGAGCAAAGGCTAAAAACTACGGCTTCTTACGAAAACCACTACATTCACAATCTCAAACTGGAGCGGGGGTTTTATCAGCAGTTTATGCAAAACACTCTGCAGCTGAATAACGGTGATGGCTCTTTCTCAGAAATAGCTCAATATGCCGGAGTAGCCAAAAGTGATTGGAGCTGGGGAGCCTTACTATTTGATGCCGATAACGATGGCCTCTCAGATATTTATGTATGTAATGGTATTCTTCAGGATGTAATTGACCAGGATTTTATCGACTTTTTTGCGGATGAGCTTACACAAAAAATGGCTGTTACTGGTAAAAAAGAAAGCATTGATAAAATTCTGGAGAAAATGCCCAGCGTACCCGTTGTGAATGCCTTCTTCAGGAATCAGGGAGATCTCAAATTCATTGACGAAGCCACAAAATTTGGATTTATCCAACCTAGCTTCTCAAATGGAGCAGCTTATGCAGATCTGGACAATGACGGAGACCTGGATCTGGTGGTCAATAATATCAATCAGGAGGCCTTTGTCTATCAGAACACCATCGACAAAACGAACCATTATCTCAAAATAAAAGCAAAAGGGGAAGGCCAGAATACCTATGCCGTAGGTGCCCGTGTAAACGTTTACCATAAAAATAAGGTATTTAGTCAACAACTGATTCCTTCCCGCGGGTTTCAGTCAAGCACCGATTATGTAATGACTTTTGGTTTGGGTCAGGCACAACGTGTAGATTCGGTTCATATTATTTGGCCAAATGACAAAATGACCCTACTGGGCTCCCTTAAAACTGACACCTTGCTGCAAGTGGATATCAAAAACAGCAATGGCCTCTGGAAACCAGAAAATCACACCTCCGACAATCTCTTCAGACCCATGGATGCCGGCTTAGAGGCTCACAGGGAAAATAACTTTCAGGATTATTACCAGGAAAAGAATATGCCTTTCCGCCTCTCAGCTGAGGGGCCGGCCAGTGTAACCGGAGACCTGAATGCAGATGGCATAGAGGATTTGGTGATTGCCGGTGGAAAAGATCAGCTTACAAAGGTTTACTTCGGAACCGCAAATCATACCTACAAGGATATCCCACAAAAAGCATTAGCTCAATTCATAGCTTTTGAAGATACCGCTCTGGAACTTTTCGATGCAGACGGAGACGGAGATCTTGATTTATATGTGGGCTCTGGCGGAAATGAATATCCCGAAGGCTCTCTGCAACTCATGGATCGTCTTTTCATTAATAACGGGAAAGGTGAATTTGAAACAGGTCGTGGAAAACTTCCCATAAAAGGTTTCAATACCTCGGTAGTCAAAGCACATGATGTGGACAATGATGGCGACCTGGATCTTTTTGTGGGCACCAGAAACTTGCCGCAGTCGTACGGTGAGGCGGCTCCTTCCTTCGTCTTTGTAAATGACGGAACCGGACAGTTTAAAGACAAGACCTCTGAAATAGCTCCGGAGCTGAAAGATGCGGGTATGATCACCGATGCCCAATGGGCAGATATAAACGGAGATAAACAGAAGGAGCTGCTTCTGATTGGGGATTGGACCACCCCTCAGGTATTCCTGAACCAAAAAGGAAAACTTACTCGGCTGGAAATTACGGGACTGGAGAAATATTCTGGCTTCTGGTCTGCTTTACAAGTTTCGGATATAGATGCCGATGGAGATATGGATTTACTTCTTGGTAATCTTGGCGAAAACTTCGCCTATCAAATAGACCAAAGTCATCCATTTAAAGTGTATGTCAATGATTTTGACAAAAATAATACACGGGACAAAGTATTTGTGAAAACCATTGAGGGTAGAGAGATGCCGGTATTTTTGAAAAGAGATATAACAGAACAATTTCCTGCCTTGAAAACCTCAAGCCTGAAACATGCGGAATACGCCAAAAAAACCGTACAGGATCTTTTTGACAAATCGTTGCTGAACTCTGCCCGGGTATTGCAAGTTAATACTCTTAAAAGTCTCATTGCCATAAATGATGGAAATGGCCATTTCACCGTGAAGGAAATGCCTAAGGAAATGCAGTTTTCATGCGTGAATGCGATGGCAGAAGCAGATATTAATTCAGACGGCATTCCGGATTACATTCTGGGAGGAAACAGCAGCCAGATGATCCCCCAATTTGGAAGACTTGACGCCTGCCGTGGAAAAGTTTTGCTGGGAGATGGAAAAGGTTCTTTTGAAGTGATCAGGAATTCTGGCCTCAATCTGACAGGCGAAGTGCGACAGATAATTCCACTTATCAATAAACGTATACTTGTACTTTTGAATAACGAAAGTCCGAAACTTTTCGAATATTGATGTACAGAATAGTGGCATGTAGTATTTTCAGTGTCTTGCTTTGGGCCTGTGAAAAACAGCAAACAGAGGATCCTTTGTTCAGGACTCTTCCTGCAGAGGAAACCGGGATCACTTTTTCAAATAACCTCACGCCTACCAGAGATTTAAACATTTTCGCATACCTCTATTTCTATAACGGAGGGGGTGTAGGGGCCGCAGATCTCAATAATGACGGTCTTTCAGATTTGATATTTACCTCAAATACCGGTGAGAATAAAATCTATCTGAATAAAGGAGAGCTCAAATTTGAAGACATCACTTCAAGGACCGGTTTCGATACACAGGGCGGCTGGTCAAACGGCGTATCGGTAGCCGATGTCAATCAGGACGGCTTACTGGATATTTATATTTCTCAGGTGGGTGATTACAAATCGCTACAGGGTGTCAATCAACTATTTATTTGTCAGAAACTCGAAAATGGCATCCCGATCTATGAAGAACAGGCAGAAAAGTATGGTTTAAATCTAAAAGTTTTCGGAACGCAGGCCTTGTTTGTAGACTTTGATACGGATGGTGATCTGGATTTTTTTCAGCTAAACCACTCGGTTCACCAGAATGGTACTTTTGGTAAAAGAGAAAATTTTCTGAATCAGTATCATCCTCTTTCGGGCGACCGATACTTTGAAAATAGGGATGGAATCTACCTTGACAAAACCAAAGAATCAGGGATTTTCAGCAATGCCCTGGGGTATGGTCTTGGAATAACTGCAGGAGATATCAACCTGGATGGCAGGCCGGATATCTATGTGGGAAACGATTTTCATGAAAACGATTACCTCTACATCAATGAGGGTAATGGCAGATTTGCAGAACAGATTGACCTGTACATGACCCACACCAGCCGGTTTAGCATGGGTATAGACATCGGGGATATAAACAATGATATTTTCCCGGATATCATCTCTCTGGATATGTTACCCTGGGATTACAAACTGATTAAAATGGCCGATGGCGAGGATGTTTTCTACAATTTCAATTTTAAATTACGACAAGGCTATAACATCCAGTTTTCACGAAACACCTTGCAGCTAAATAACGGGAACGGGACATTCAGTGAAATTGGCATGATGGCGGGAGTTCATGCCACCGACTGGAGCTGGAGTTCAATTTTCTCTGATTTTGATAACGACGGTAAAAAGGACCTTTTCATATCGAATGGTATCAACAAACGAATGAATGATACCGATTACATGAATTACGTTTCTAATGACGCCATTCAGGAAAAAATAAACCGGAAGGAAATTGACGAATCAAGCGAGCTACTTACCGATCTGCTGCCTGAAGTCAAAATTCCTAACAAATTTTTCAGAAACAGGAATGGAATTCAGTTTGATGAAGTTACTACCCTTGTTAGCGGAAATGAGCCGTCTTTCTCAAACGGAGCCGTGAGTGTGGATCTGGATAATGACGGTGATCTGGATCTGGTTACCAACAACATCAATGCTCCTGCCTTTATCTATGAAAACCTAACTACTGGAAAAACAAGCCTGCAGATTAAACTGAAGGGTTCAGAGAAAAATAAGAATGGAATAGGCACAAAAGTGATTCTGTTTACGAAACAGGGGAAGCAATATCAGGAAAAGTTTCCGGTTCGGGGATTTCAGTCGAGTGTAGAAGCTCCATTGGTATTTGGTCTTGACACACTGAAATCTGTGGATTCTCTCTGGGTAATCTGGCCCGATAACACCTATGAGACAATTACAAATGTGGCAGTAACTCCCCAGCCGAAAACTCTGGAGTATAAACAGGGGCTACCTCGTTTCGATTATTCGCGGTTAGAAGTGTTTTCAGAAACCCCGTACACTTTCACGGATATAGCCCGGGAGGTGGATCTGGAGGTAAGTCATTCAGAAAATACTTTCAATGAATTTGATCGCGAGGCTTTAATTCCAGCGATGCATTCTACCAAAGGTCCGGTGATTTCAGTGGCTGATGTGAATCAGGATGGACTCGAAGATTTCTTTATGGGCTCTTCCAAATGGGAGAAGGCAAGAATTTTTCTGCAGACACCTTCCGGAAAGTTTGTACAGTCTACGCAGCCGGCCCTGGATGCCGATAGTACGTATGAGGAGTCATCAGCCGTATTTGCAGATCTCAATGGAGACGGATACCCCGATCTGGCCCTTGCCAGTGGCGGAAACGAATATTATGGTAAAAACAACTACCTGAAGCCCCGCATTTTCCTGAATGACGGCAAGGGAATGTTTCTCAAGAAACAGGGCTCACTACCTGATATTTTTGACACTCAATCCGTAATTACAAGCAGTGATGTAGATGGCGATGGTGACCTGGATTTATTCCTGGGAGGGGAAACAATACCCTGGGCTTTTGGCAAAATTCCGCGATCATACCTCCTGCTAAACAATGGAAATGCAGAATTTCGGGATGCCACACCCAAAGAGCTTGCCGGTTTGGGGATGGTCACAGACGCTCACTGGATTGACCTGGACCAGGATAAAGATGAAGATCTCATCCTAAGTATAGAATGGGGAGGAATTGAGGCCTTTATAAATGAGAAAGGGACTCTCAAAAGAAAAACAATCAGCCCGAAAAAAGGCTGGTGGAAGCGGATTATCCCTATGGATGTCAACAATGACGGCCTCACCGACTTCATTCTTGGAAACCTCGGAGAAAACAGCCGCATCAAAGCAACTGAAAAAGAGCCGGTAAGAATGTATGTGAATGACATGGACGATAATGGCAGGCTCGATCAGATACTTACGCATTATATGGCCGGGCAGGAGGTAGTATTTGCAGACAAAAAGGAGTTTGAAAGGCAAATGCCGTTTATTCGTAAGAAATACAACTTGTCGAAAGACTTTGCCAATGCCGATTTCAGGGATATTTTCGGTAAAGAAAAAATGGAGGCTTCCCAGATTTTTGAGGCAGATTTCCTGAAAAATGCCATTTTAATAAATAAAGGAAAGGGCAAGTACGAATTACTGGCCTTGCCCGAATCTGCTCAGATAAGTCCGCTTTTGGCAGCCGTTCTTGTTGGTACCAACGAACTTTTGACAGGTGGTAACTTCTATGAATGCAACATACAAATGGGCAGGTACGATGCCGATTACGGAAGTTTGATGCGATATACAAACGGTGCTTTATCCCGTGAGAATATTCCCGGGATGGTGCTGAACGGACAGATAAGAACCATGCGTGCCATCAAAATCGGTAAGGATACCTGTTACCTGGTAGGCCGGAACAACGATAAGCTGATGGTTTTGAAAAAGACTTCTAAATAAAATGTAACATTGCAGAGAATTTCAGGCGATTTTTATGTCTTTCCTCAAAAAACTGGCTGGTGACTCGGTACTCTATGGCCTGAATACCATAGTGGGAAGACTGCTTAACTGGCTTCTGGTTCCCCTTCATACACGTATATTTACCAATCCGGAAGTACTTGCAGAAAACAACTTGCTTTATACCTATGTCATTCCGCTGAACATCCTCTTTACGTTTGGGATGGAAACCACTTTTTTCAGATACGGCAACAAATCTGATACGCAAAAAGAAGTTTTCAATCAGATATTGAGTTTCATTATTGTACTCAGCGTCACTCTGGCGATAATCATTATTCTTTTTGACACACAAATTGTCAATTACTTCGGCTTTCCGGGCAAAGAAAGACTGATCGTCTGGATTGCCATCATCATGGCTGTGGACGCCATATCTGCAATAGCCTTTGCCAAGCTTCGTCTGAATAATCAGGTAAAGAAATTTGTAGGAATACGAATGGCCGCACTATTTGTAAATATTGGTCTCAATCTTTTCTTTTTTCTGGTTTGTTTACCAGTTATTAAAGAAGGAGTGTCTTCGCCGTTCTATTCATGGGTTTCCAAAATCTATAATCCGGCAATCGGAGCAGACTATATCATTCTGGCCAACTACATTGCCAGCTCATTTACCTTACTTTTCCTGTGGAAAGAGTTTGTTCCCTTCAGATTTAACTGGGATACCGCTCAGTTAAAAATGTACATCAAATACGCTTATCCTTTGATCTTTCTAGGTTTGGCGGGAAGCATTAATCTCACGGCAGACAGACTCATGCTTCGTGACTTATTGCCTGAGGGTTTTTATGAGGGGCTAAGTACAGATGATGCGTTCAGTATTTACGCCAATGCCTACAAGATCAGCATTTTCATGACCTTGATTGTTCAGGCCTATAGATTCGCAGCCGATCCCTTCTTTTTTTCTAAAATGGGTGATAAAAACTCGCCCTCCATGCTGGCTGTAAGTACCAAATGGTTTACCATCGCCTGCATTTTGATGTGGATGGGCGTTTCTCTGAACCTTGATTGGATCGGTCTTTTACTTGGTGAAAACTATCGTTCAGGATTGGTCATTGTGCCCTGGCTGCTGTTGGCAAACCTTTTCATTGGATTGTACGGAAATATGTCTGTGTGGTACAAACTCACTGACCATACCATTTACGGGACCTATATCACCGTAGCCGGAATGGTTATCACCGTGATTTTGAACTACCTCCTTATTCCGAAGCTGGGATACATGGGATGTGCCTATGCGTTTGTGATCAGCTCATTTATAATGGTGGTACTCAGCTATTTTTATGGTCAGAAGTATTATCCGGTACCGTATGAAACCAGACGTGTTCTTACGTATGTTTCCGTTACGGGTTTGCTTATTCTGGCACTTTCATTCATAAAACTTCCTAATCTTTTGGCAGATATTACTTTAAACAATGTATTTATAATCGGCTTGGTAGGTTGGATATATTATCTGGAATTCAAAAAGACAAAACATGCTTCTCAGCGACATCCTCTATAAGGTTTCTCTACTTACCGTATCGGGAGTTACAGATCTGGAAATTACCGGAATCGAATTTGACAGCCGAGAAGTAACACAAGGCCAGTTATTTGTTGCTATTCCTGGCACGCAGGTCGATGGCCATACCTTCATTGATAAAGCCATTGAGCTGGGAGCCACAGCCATTTTGTGTGAAAATCTTCCCGAATCTCTTAAAGACGGAATTACCTATGTGCAGGTGAATAATTCGCCAAAGGCAATGGGGGTGTGTGCGGCAAATTTTTACGGGCATCCTTCAGAAAAACTAAAACTGGTAGGTGTAACTGGCACCAACGGAAAAACCTCGATTGCTACATTACTTTTTGATCTGTTCAGAAAACTGGGATATACCTGCGGACTTCTTTCTACCGTAGAAAATAAAATTGAAGATGAGGTCATCCCTTCAACGCACACCACACCAGATTCTATAAAAATTAATGAGTTATTGCAACGGATGTATCAAAAGGGCTGTACCCATGTATTCATGGAAGTGAGTTCACATTCGGTGGTCATGGAGAGAATTTCAGGACTCTACTTTGCAGGTGGCATTTTTACCAACATAACTCAGGATCACCTGGATTTTCACGGCACATTCAAAAACTACATTGAAGCCAAAAAAGGGTTCTTTGATCAGTTGCCCAAAACAGCATTTGCACTCACCAACACGGATGATAAAAACGGAAAGGTAATGATCCAGAACACCTCAGCACGTAAAGAGTCCTATACGCTGAAAGGAGTTGGTACATTCAAAGGAAAAGTACTTGAAAGTGGTTTATTTGGTTTACAAATGACCATTAATGACCGTGAAGTTTGGTTTAAACTCATTGGAAGATTTAACGCCTACAATTTGCTGGCGGTCTATGGCACCGCCATACTTCTGGGAGAATCTGAAGATGCCATTCTCACAGAGCTTTCACAGCTTACACCGCCTCCCGGGAGGTTTCAGCAGGTACACTCAAAAGATGGGAAAGTGGCCATTGTAGACTACGCTCATACGCCAGATGCCTTACAGAATGTGCTGGAAACCATAAACGATCTCAAAGAAGATAATCAACAGATTATTACTGTGGTAGGCTGCGGTGGAAACCGTGACAAAGGGAAAAGACCACAGATGGCCTCTATTGCCTGTAACCTCAGCACCAAAGTGGTACTCACTTCAGATAATCCAAGAAATGAAGAGCCGCAGGATATTCTGAATGACATGCAGGCCGGGGTAAGCATCACCCAGCGTAAAAAGGTGTTGAGCATACTGGATCGCAGGGAAGCGATCCGAACGGCTGCGATGCTGGCAAACCCGGGAGATATCATTCTCATAGCGGGCAAAGGCCATGAAAATTATCAGGAAATAATGGGAGTTAAACACCATTTTGATGACCGGGAAGAAGTTTTGAACGCTTTTTCCGGCTAAATATACCTGAATACCTGAACCATATTTTCGCTGAGATTCAGCAGGTATTTTAGCTGCTCGGTAATAAGCCTTGCCTCCTGAAGCTTCTCTCTGGATTCAGCTGAGATTACAGACTGGCCTGCCTCAATTTCCTGCTGTCTGCTGTTTTCAAGTAATTTGTACCGGTTTTCAAGGTCCTCAATGGCCTCAGTTACGCGGTTATCTTCCATCAAATCCTGCTTCTGAATGAGAGATTCCATATTCTTAAGTGTAGCAGATATCATAATCTCGAAAGAGTGCGAAGCCGGTGTGGTGCGGTGTGTCTGAATAAAGGTAGCCATTGCGGCAGATGAATTGAGGAAAGTTTGAATCAAGACCACGATGGCCTGAATCTGCGACAGGTGCTCCCGTTGGGATTTCGGCTCCTCGGTAAGCCGTTGAAATGCGGCCATGAGATTACCGGTTTCAAGAAATGCCGTTTTTCGGGCAAGTCTGTAGGCCGTATCAGGTATTTCTTTAGAATGGTAGATTCTGTCGATCTCTCTTAAATACCCGATATTTGCTTCCAGGGCCTTTGTAATGGTTTCCTGGATATTCTTCCCCTCCCAGGAAGGCCAGAAAAAATACACGGCAATAAGGGAAATTAATGCTCCTAACAGAGTATCGATTACGCGTAACCCCACCATTTCCAGGGTATTGCCAGACATGATCGCATAGAGCATGAGCACTGCCACTGTGATGAATGTAGCTGCTATGCGATAGTTCTTTTGCAGAAAAGAAAAACCCGTAAACGTGGCTGGTATTGCTATGAGAGCATAAACCAGATTACTCTTGAAAACATAAACCACCAGCAAAGCAAACCCGGCACCCATAATTGTGCCTAACACTCTATGAAAACCCCGCTGCTTGGTAAGGCCATAGTTTGGCCGTAAAATCACCGAAATAGTTAGCAATACCCAGTATGCATTCTGGTGATTTAATTGTATCGTAATTACTAATCCAACAAACATAGTGAAAGCCATACGTAAAGCATGCCTGAATGCCGTAGATTGCAGGCTCAGGTTTTCACGTAAAGTTTTCCAGCTGTAATCCTGTGAACTAATGAACTTCCGGCTATCCGGGCGTCTGATTCGTAGCTCTTTTCCCTCCAGCAAATCTGCAAAAACCCGTTTGGCAGAGTCCATTTTTTCCCACTGCTTCCGTTTGTAATCCAGCAGATTGCGAAGAAGCAGAGCCCCTTCCCTGGCCTCCGGAAGTCCTGTAGACTGTACATATAAAGCGATATCCCGCTCCACCAATTCTACAAAAACATCTAATTGATTCACTCCCATTAAAGGAAGGTCTGAATTCGACCGCAAGGCTTCGCCAAGTCCGTATAGCTGGACAATAGTGCTGGCCGAAAAATCGCGGATTCCGCGAGTAAATTCTGTTTTCTCTGAAAAGACTTCCGCAATTCGTTCAGACTGATGCCCAATGGCCAGAGCAAGCTCATAAACATCAAGCATTTCGAGAAAAATAAGCAGATACCGGTTTGTTCGATTTGACTGACCTTCCGACCTGCGTTTGTCAAAAAGTAATTCCCGTAACAATTCATGCCGGGCATTGATGTCTACCTGTAACTTACTGATCTTTATTTCAAGTACATGAGGTTCATCGGGTTTGTTCCAAAGTAATTCGTAGCGATACTTCAGAAAATCTGCGGTGAGTTCGGTACATTCTGCCAGTACCAGGGCAATGGACCTGTTCTGGAGCATCCAATGGGTGATTCCTGCCAGAAGAAGATACCAGAGCCCGCCCAGAAAAATAAAGAAGAGCTGTTCATAAACTGCCAGATTAGTTTTCTGGAGTGCGAAACTCATTACCAGTGCCGCTTGCCCCGAAAACGAAAGCATGGCTCCCCGAAAACCAAAAACGGCTAACAAGGCTACCAGAAAGATGGCCGAAATAAAAAAAGTATAGAATACCCAGAGATGAATCTGACGGGTGAGATATCCCAAAAACACGAGAAGAATTGCCAGAATCAAGGCCGCCGACATTCCCCAGAAGCGATGCCTGTTACTGCCCTCTGTGTTCGGAATAAAGCAAAACAAACTGCCAAGGGCAAAGCAAAACCCCTGACCAAAAGCATTGTAATGAATCCCCAGAGTTATAGGAATAACCAGTGAAAGCGTCAATACCAGACCTTTCATGGTTTCAAAAGCAAAAATATAAGATCTTACTTTCCCCTTCACGACTGTAAAGTTAGATCAAAATCCCCTTTCATTCTGACCAGACGCTTTTCTTCCGATTCTTTTTCCATATCCTGAGCAGATGGCTTATCTTAGCCAAAAAACCCTGTTTGTTATGTTTCAGCTTGGATTTGTATCGGCCATTCTTGCAGATTTTCCTTTCAATGAAGTAGTTGACTTCGCATCGGATTACGAATTTCAGTGTGTTGAGGTGATGTGCTGGCCTGGCAATAGCGGCGATAGTCGACGGTATGCCGGTGTAACGCATATCGATGTAGAGAATATGGACGTGAAAAACATCCAGTATTTTCTCAAAGAAAAGGGCATAAAAATCT
Source organism: uncultured Cytophagaceae bacterium (assembly GCA_966250325.1). GTDB lineage: Bacteria > Bacteroidota > Bacteroidia > Cytophagales > Spirosomataceae > Jiulongibacter. Next base: position 43,452 of record CBINGY010000016.1, read on the forward strand.
CTGGATTGGGCTACTATCCAAATCCGCTGGATGCCGATAAAGAAAAGTCTGAGTTCTACATAGAGCACATAAAAAAGGTAATCAGGGCATGTAATACGCTGGGTGTGCCGGTAATGAACACCTTTATTGGCAGAAACCAGCACCTGAATATGGCAGATAACCTGGAACTGTTCAAAAAACTCTGGGCTCCGATCATCGAGGTAGCCAAACAGGAAGACGTCAAAATTGGTATTGAAAATTGCCCCATGTTTTTCACCAATGACGAGTGGCCGGGCGGGAAAAATCTGGCCATTAGTCCCTTCGTGTGGGACCGAATGTTTGAGATTTTCCCTACTCCGCTGTTGGGCCTGAATTACGACCCTTCGCACATGATTTTTCAGCACATGGATGAAATTAAACCCATCTATGAATACAAAGACAGACTTCATCATATCCACATAAAAGATGTGAAGGTGTATAAAGAAAAGCTGGACCGTGTGGGAATTCTGGCGAATCCACTTGAGTATCATTCACCCAAGTTGCCCGGTCTGGGCGATGTAAACTGGCGTAAGTTTTTTGCAGCACTTACCGATGTGAGATATCGTGGCCCGGTGGTTATCGAAGTGGAAGACAAAGCCTACGAAGGAAGCATAGACGATGTGAAAGCCGCCATTCTGACCTCCAGAAATTACGTGAGACAATTTCTCCCCTGAAATTAAACATCCAGGCCCACTTTTCTGAGTAACTCGCTGGCATTGAAACTTTGACAAACGCCTTCCTTGAGTTTATAATCAAAGGTAAGTTCTCCGTCACGGGAATCGTATTCAAAAAAATAGGTCCTGATAGAGTCTGGAAATTCCTGAGCCAGATCGGTGGTACGTAAATCATGAGTGGCTACCATGGCGAAAGCATTTTCTTCGATCACTTTTCTGAGAAAAGCAACTGATCCTTTGAGTTTGTCTTCCGAATTGGTACCTCTCAGCATTTCATCTACCAGCAGCAAAGCCTTGGGTCTGGTTTTCATGGAATCAAGCAGTAGTTTGATTCGCTCAATTTCTGCCTTGAAGGTAGATGCATTCTCCTGAAGTGAATCTTTGATTCGCATGTAAGTAAACAGCTCAATACCCTCTGAAAGGACAAACTCACTGGCAAAGCACGGAGCCCCGGCATAAGCAAGTAAAACATTACAGCCCACTGTACGAAGTAAGGTACTTTTACCCGACATGTTGGACCCCGTAATAAGCGTTAACCGGTTTTTTTGTGTGAGTTCAAAATCATTACAGACAGAACCCTCAATAAGCGGGTGACCCAATCCCCTCGTTGAAAACTGAGGTCTGGCCGATGGTATAATTTCAGGGAAAATCCAATCTTCCTGATTAAAGGCAAAAGCTCCCAGACTATTTAGTGCTTCGAAATCTCCGATAGTCTCAAAAACTACCTTGAAAAAAAACGGATGCTTGTCAATCCATTGGTTAAGCTTAATCAATTCTACCAGATCAAAGGGAGAGAGAATGTATAGGAAGAAGGCTGCAAACTGATTGTTCTTCATATCAATCCGCTTGGAAATCACCTGAAATTCCCGGATAGGATTCGCTTCACCGGCAGACGATTCGTTCCTTAAAGTTTGAGTAAGATTTTGAAGCAATTCTGATTTCCATTCTTTATCCAGAATAACCTGAACTGCAGATTCATACCGGGATAAATCACGACTATGGCCCTTTAATTTTTCAAAATACGGCTCGGTATTTTTCCGGTTTTGACCAGCCAGCCAGAAATGAAATGCCGTAATGCCGAAAAGAGAAGCTATTCCGGATGTCAACCCATAAAAATAAAAAACCGCAGCAAGAGCAGGTAAAACCAGCCACCGAATGTATCGGTAAGCTGAAATCAGGGATTTGAATTTCAGGGATGGCGGTATCTCCAGAGCCTGTAATAATTCTGTTTTGGTACCTGTTACATGATACAGCGTAGACTGAAATTCCAGAGACCATTCCCTGTTCGCTTTTAGTTCTTCTACGGCGGCTTGTCGGGATTCAATTTCAGGTAGCAAATGAGACCCCAATAAAAAATGGGTCAATCTTTTAAGCCCCGCCGCCGTACGGCATCTGTTAAGAAGTTTAAACAGCGAAAAATCCCCAAAAACATCCAGATCTGTGCTGAACGGGTGTTTGTCATCGATAAATTCTGATCCGCCGTGGTAAGAGCTTTTCTTTGAAAGTATGAGATCAAGTTCATTTTTTATTACCTCTAGCTCAGTCTGTTTGAGGCTCATCTCAAACTCCAGTTTTTCATGATATTTAACCAGCCTGTAAAAGCTCAGAAGAATAATTACCCAGGCAATAACTGTAACGATTAGTGAAGTTTTCAGTAAAAAATAGAGCAAAATCGCTCCTAGAACGATAGCTCCCAGTCGTAAATTAGAGACCTTGCTAAACCGGGACTTCAGTAACTTCTCCTGAATTTGAACTTCCTCGAGCAGTTGCAGATAGTAGCCTTCCTTTGTCATACCCTATATTTTGCGTGAAATTACCAAATAGCCTTTCTATTTTTGTCCAATGTCCTCTCTTTTAAACAAAAGCATTGAATATCTGCGGGGTGGCGGCACTGCCCGTGCCGATCTTTTGAAAACCGAGCTGGGCATTTTCACTTACGCCGATCTGCTGCAGCATTATCCTTTCAGATACGAAGACCGGAGCTCCTTTCAGACGATACGCCAACTGAATGAAGAAATGGAAGCCGCTCAGGTAAAGGGGAGACTCATGAATATTCAAAAAGTGGGTGCGGGCAGAAAACAGCGACTGGTGGCAGAGTTTACCGATAAAACAGGAACTGTGGAGCTCATCTGGTTTCAGGGAATCTCCTGGATCGAAAAGAAAATCAAACCGGGAAACGATTATGTAATTTATGGAAAACCCACGCTCTTTGGCCACCGTTTTAATTTTACCCACCCCGAAATTGAACTCTTAACACCCGCCAATGACAAAACAGGAGGATTCAGACCTATTTATTCGTTGACGGAGAAGCTTCGTAAAAAATATGTAGACAGCCGGGTAATCGGACAAATGACCGCCTCGGCCCTACAGGAATTAAGAACGATCAATCTGGAAAACCTGCCCGATTCGCTTCTTCAGAAATTCAAACTCATTGGCAAAAATCAGGCTCTGCAGCTTATCCATCATCCGGGTAACTTTAATGAGGTAAGACATGCCAAACGGCGACTGAAATTTGAAGAACTTTTTTACAATCAACTTTCGCTTATAAATCAGAAACTGGTCAATAAGAATTCCTACGCCGGCCATTTGTTTACCAAAACAGAGCTATTGACCTATTTCTACGAAAATCACCTTCCCTTTGATCTTACCGACGCCCAGAAAAAGGTAATCCGGGAAATTTTCTTTGATTTCAAATCGGGAAAACAAATGAACCGCCTTCTGCAGGGAGACGTGGGCTCGGGAAAAACCATCGTCAGTTTCATTTGTATGCTCATGGCCATTGACAGCGGGGCTCAGGCCTGTCTCATGGCCCCTACAGAAATTCTGGCGACTCAACACTTCAAAAATCTTCTGCGGTTTGCCGATTTGCTGGGGGTAAAAATCGACCTGCTTACCGGCTCCACAAAAAAGAAGGAGCGGGAAATCATTCATTCGGGCTTGCAGGACGGAAGCCTGAAAATTATTGTTGGCACCCATGCCTTACTGGAAGATGTAGTAAAATTCAGAAATCTCGGTTTGTGCGTTATTGACGAACAGCACCGGTTTGGTGTTGCACAGCGGGCCAAACTATGGAATAAAAACGAAAAGCTTCATCCGCATATCCTGGTGATGACCGCCACTCCCATTCCCAGAACACTGGCTATGACCTTGTACGGTGATCTGGATGTTTCTGTAATAGATGAGCTTCCCAAAGGCCGTAAACCTATCAAAACGGTTCATAGATATGACTCCAGGAGGCTGGAAGTGTTCCAGTTTCTTCGGGATGAAATTAGTAAGGGACGTCAGGTGTATATCGTGTATCCACTCATAGAAGAATCTGAGCAGATGGATTACAAAAACCTGATGGATGGCTACGAAAGCATTGCCCGGGCTTTCCCTGAACTTGCTTTGAGCATAGTACATGGTAAAATGAAGCCTGCCGACAAGGAATATGAAATGCAGCGGTTTGTGAAAGGCGAAACCCAAATTATGGTAGCCACTACGGTAATTGAAGTAGGCGTAGATGTGCCCAATGCCAGCCTTATGATTATTGAAAACAGTGAGCGTTTTGGGCTGGCTCAGCTTCACCAGTTACGTGGCAGGGTTGGCCGGGGGGCAGAGCAGTCGTATTGCATTCTAATGACCGGGGTTAAACTGAGTAATGATTCCCGAAAACGTATTCAAACCATGGTAGAAACCAATGACGGGTTCAGAATATCTGAAGTAGATCTGGAGCTGAGAGGCCCGGGAGATCTTTCGGGAACTCAGCAAAGCGGTCTGGTTGACCTCAAAATAGCCAATCTGGCAACCGACGGCGAAATTCTTAAATACGCCAGAGAATCTGCTCTTGAAATACTTGATCGGGATCCGGATCTGGTATTGGCTGAAAATAAAATGATTCGGCTTTATGTGCTGGAGAATTCCCAAAAAACCCTAACCTGGAGTCGAATTAGTTAATTATATGGCCATCATTCAAAGGGGAATGATCCCTACAATAATTATTTTTTCACCGACAGAATTAATCCAGACCTCTCTTTCGACAGGAACATAAAAAATGTAATTCTTATCTTTGACCCCATCAGGATTAGTACCAGTTATCTGTCACACCTTTTAAGCTGCCCAAATGATGTTCAAAAAGAATCCACACTTTTACAAGAAAGACAAATGCTTTCAGACGAAGGGCCAGTCAAACACTTCCGGGACTTATGCATTTCCATGGAACACCGGAATAGAGACAAACTTGCACCATACCATTTCGAATAGGTCAAATCAGCTCCCGTTCTTTCCCCTGTTTATAAAGAATATTTCGAGGTCTGTCATTTTACAGAGCGAGGCGGAAAGACGTTTACTGAATCTCTGTCAAAACTGACTCAATACAACGAATTCTGAAAAAAAAGCATTTTAAACGTATTACAAACCACCACCACTAGAAGAGAGATGTATCTTATTAAGAAAAGGTTAACATATGTGGGCTATATAATTTTGGCCAGTGCAATCCTTCTGGAAATTGTTCTCAGAATATACAACCCTATACCGGTAAGAATCAAAGGAGATAAAATTGTTTTGCCTGCAAATCAGCATATGACTTTCCAAAATGAGTTTTCCTGTTTTGACAAGGTTATTCATCACTCAAAAAATGAATTGGGTTTCAGAGGGTCTTCCCTACCCCAACATCCCGAAGATTTCATCAAACTAATTACCGTAGGCGGCAGTACCACCGAATGCTTCTTTGTGTCTGATGACAAAGTATGGTCAAAGGTTCTGGAAGACAGCCTTCAGAAGTATCTGGGAAACGTTTGGGTGAATAATGCTGGTCTTAACGGCCACAGTACCTTCGGGCACAAAATTCTGATGGAGGATATTGTTGCCCCGCTTAAACCTGATTACGTTCTGTTTCTCATTGGAGTTAACGACATAGACCGGTCAGATTTGGGAGATTTTGACAAGAAAAATCTAAAAGGTTTTCAAAATGCCTCAGCCAATAGCACGGCAAAAAATTTCCTGCTTTTTCTGGCCAATAATACAGAATTGGGTAACCTGCTATTTAACATTTCCAAAAGTTTAAAAGCCAGGAATCAGAAAATATTTATTGACAAAGTACTTCGTCTTAACCCATCGGATACACTTCATTTATCCGAAACGTACATGCAGCATCATTTACAGCAACAAAAGGAATATTTGCCTGCCTACAAAACACGGATTGCCCTTCTGGATAGCATTTCAAAAGCCAATAACATCATACCTATTTTTATCACACAACCTTTGCTTTTCGGTGAAGGTATTGATCCTGTAACCGGCACCAATCTGGCCTTATACCATAGCTCAGAGGGTATGAACGGACTGCTTTTCTGGAAAAAGCTGGAACTCTATAATGAAGAACTCAGAAATTATTGCCAGGAAAACGAAAGAATTTGTGTTGATCTGGCAAACCTTTTACCGAAAAGCTCAGAATACTTTTACGATGAAATGCATTTTTCAAATGCGGGTTCTATTAAAGTTGGGCAATTGCTGAATCAGGAACTGACTAACAAAATTTTGAACACAAAATAAAAGAACACGGAATGAAATGACCGAAAAATCGATTTTAGACGGTTTTTAAACTTTCATTCATCATCTTTGCAAGCATTAACAGTGAAACCCGAATATTCATTGAAGATACTAGGAATATCTGCTTTTTACCACGATTCCGCAGCCGCTATAATAGAAAACGGAGAAATTATTGCAGCCGCCCAGGAAGAACGTTTCACCAGAAAGAAACATGATCCCGGCTTTCCCACAAATGCCGTGAAGCATTGCCTGCAATATGCCGGAGCAAGCCTGAATGACTTAGATGCCATTGTTTTCTACGACAAGCCGCTCCTTAAAATGGAACGTCTTCTGGAAACGTATTACGCCTTTTCACCAAAAGGGCTAAGATCATTTCTCACGGCCATTCCAGTATGGCTTAAAGAGAAAATGTTTCTCAAAAGAATGCTCTACACTGAGCTGGAGGCCCTGGAAAAGTTTGATAAAAAGAAAGTTAAACTGCTTTTTCCTGAGCACCACCTCTCTCATGCAGCATCGGCGTTTTATCCTTCACCTTATGAAGATGCCGCTATACTTACACTGGATGGTGTAGGTGAATGGGCCACAGCCTCCATTGGTCATGGGCAGGGAAAAGATATCAGTATACTTAAAGAACTGAAGTTCCCTCATTCACTGGGCCTTTTATACTCCGCGTTCACTTATTTCCTTGGCTTCAAAGTGAATTCAGGAGAATATAAATTGATGGGGCTTGCTCCATACGGCAGACATGGCTCTGCAGAAGTTGAAAAGTACAAGGAGATCATCAAAAAACATTTGATTGAGGTATATGAGGATGGATCTCTGTGGCTGAATCAGGACTATTTCAATTATTCTACCGGCCTTCGGATGGTGCATGATGATAAGTGGGAAAAGCTTTTTGGGTTTCCTACCCGCCCGGCAGAAAGTATGCTGGAGCAGCATCATTGTGATCTGGGTTTGGCTATTCAGGAGATTACCGAGGAAATTGTCATCCTGATGGCACAAGAAGCTAAACAGCTTACCGGAAGCAAAAATCTGGTTCTGGCTGGTGGTGTAGCTCTGAACTGCGTAGCCAATGGCAAGCTCCAGAATTCCGGAATCTTTGAAAATATTTTTATTCAGCCCGCAGCTGGGGATGCCGGTGGGGCTCTGGGAGCCGCTCAGGCCGCTTATCATATTTATTTTGTCAAGGAAAGAAAGGTAGACCCAACTACCCTCGATGCCATGAAGGGCTCCTATCTGGGCCCGGAATACACCGATTTGGATGTACGGCTCATGGCCAAAAAATACGATGCCCCTGCCGAGTATTTTGAGAACTTCAGTGACTTGTCAAAGAAAACTGCCGCACTTCTGGCAGAAGGCAACGTAATCGGATGGTTTCAGGGGAGAATGGAGTTTGGTCCCAGGGCATTGGGAGCACGGAGTATCCTGGGAGATCCCAGAAACCCGGAGATGCAGAAAAAACTGAATCTGAAGATTAAGTACAGAGAGGGATTCAGGCCGTTTGCCCCGTCGGTTCTTGACAGCGAGATTGAGACGTATTTTGAATGCAAAACTCCCTCACCCTACATGCTACTGGTGCATGGAGTGCAGCCTCACAGAAGAAATAATACTCCGGAAAATTACGAGTCTCTTCCTATGATGGAAAAGCTTTATTTCCTGCGATCAGATTTACCTTCTATTACGCATATTGACTATTCGGCCAGAATTCAATCGGTGCATGCTGAAACAAACCCGCGTTATCATGAGCTCATCAGTGATTTCAAGGCACAAACCGGAATTGGTGTAGTAGTAAATACAAGTTTCAATGTGCGTGGTGAGCCCATTGTTTGTACTCCAGAAGACGCATACCGATGTCTGATGAGAACAGAAATGGACTATCTGGTTGTCGGAAACTTTCTTTTCGACAAAAACCAACAGCCAAAATGGAACGAAACCCATAACTGGCGTGAAGAATTCGTATTAGATTAACACAAATTTATTAACATGGACTTTCTATCTGATCTTTGGAATTTTTTGAAGGAGCGTAAAAAATGGTGGCTTACTCCGGTGATCATTGTCCTTCTGTTAATTGGTGTTTTGATTGTTATTGGTGGCGGCTCTGCCATAGCTCCCTTCATCTATACCTTGTTCTGATATGGAAAAACAAAACAAATCACAGGTAATCTTAACCATGGTTATAGGTTTCCTGGTGCTTTATTTCATCTTTAAAGCAGACTGGCTGCTGTATGTGTCATTGGGTATTGGTGTGCTGGGTCTTTTTTCAGATACTTTTGCGGGCCTTATTACCAAAGGCTGGCTGAAGTTTGGGGAAGTTCTAGGAAGAATAAATGGCAGCATACTTTTAACCCTCATTTTTTTCATTTTCCTTACTCCGATCGCACTCCTGATGAAATTGGTTAAGGGCTCTGATGAACTTCATTTAAAGAAGCAATCTGGTACCAATTACGCCACCAGAAACCACAAGTATGTGGCAGATGACATGAAGAATATCTGGTAATTGATTGATTTTAGGATATAAAAGCAAAACCCCGACCGAATGGCCGGGGTTTCTTGTTTTGTTGTACTCAACTCTCAGAATTGAGTACCTCAAATGTATTGATTCAAAATCATTTCGTAAAGCTCCTGCTTGCCACTTATCTGAGCAGGCTCTCCTACTTCATGAGCTATTTTGCTCAGATCTTCCAGCGAAAGCTCTCCTTTTTCGAATTTAGCTCCGTTTCCGCTGTCAAAAGAAGCATAACGATCGGCTCTCATTTTTTTATACGGAGATTTGGTAAGAATGTCATTTGCTATCAGCAAAGCACGGGCAAAAACATCCATGCCACCGATATGAGCAATGAAGATATCCTCCAGATCGGTAGAATTTCTACGTGTTTTAGCATCAAAATTAACGCCACCCGTCTTAAATCCACCTGTTTCGAGAATGATCAGCATGGCCTCTGTAAGCTCATAGATATCTACAGGAAACTGATCGGTATCCCAGCCGTTCTGATAATCTCCGCGGTTAGCATCAATTGAACCCAACATGCCCGCATCTGCAGCCATTTGAAGTTCATGAGCAAAGGTATGACCAGCCAGTGTAGCGTGGTTCACCTCCACATTGATGGCAAAATCTTTGGCAAGACCCTGTGCATTCAAAAATCCAATAACGGTCTGCGAGTCAAAATCATACTGATGTTTAGAAGGCTCTGCAGGTTTCGGCTCAATGTAATAGGTTCCATTAAAGCCATTTTTACGGCCATATTCTGACGCCACACGCAGAAACTGACCTAAATGATCAAGTTCTCTTTTTGTATTGGTATTTAACAGAGTCATGTATCCTTCTCTTCCTCCCCAGAAGGTATAACCTTCGCCACCGAGTTCAATCGTGGCGTCAATACAAGTCTTCACCTGAAGACCGGCATGGGCTACCACATCAAAATTGGGGTTGGTAGACGCCCCGTTCATATATCTCGGGTTAGAGAAAAGGTTGGCTGTTCCCCACAAAAGCTTTACACCAGAGGCCGCTTGCTTTTGTTTGGCATAATCTACAATAGACCGCATGTTGCTTTCATACTCCTTCAGAGTGCTGCCTTCCGGAGACATATCCACATCATGAAAGCACCACCAGCCCGCTCCCAGTTTGGTAAAAAATTCAAAGGCAGCATCCATTTTTTCATGAGCAGCGGCCAATGCATTGTTATTTGAATCCCAAGGGAAAGCCTTGGTACCCGGACCGAACGGATCGCCGCCCGTTCCACAGAAAGTATGCCAGTAGGCCACAGCAAAGCGTAGGTGATCACGCATGGTTTTACCTGCCACTACGCGGTTTTCGTCGTACCACTTGAAAGCCATTGGATTATCAGACTCACGGCCTTCGTATTTAATAGGCTCCTTAATAAAGGGGAAGAATTCTTTGTCACCCAAAGTGACCGTTAAATGACTCATCTCTAAGGAATTTGATTAATAATTCAAAATAATAAGTGTCAAATATACAATTAATAAAATAATTCAGTGTGCAAAGGTGTCCATTTTCTAATTATTCCCTAATTCAAAGGCCAAATAAACGAAGGAAAACTGCCGCGACTATTGCCCCGCAAACCGGTGCTACCACCGGCAGCCAGGCATATCCCCAGTTACTGTCACCTTTTCCTTCAATAGGAAGGATCTGATGTGCAATACGCGGCCCCAAATCCCTGGCCGGATTAATGGCATAACCGGTGGCACCACCTAAAGACAAACCTATTCCCCACACTAAAACTCCTACTAAATAAGGCTTGAGTCCCGAATCTGCCTGTCCGTAGATCGAAATGACACCCACAATAAGGGCAAACGTTCCGATGAACTCTGAAACAAAATTGGCAGGGGTATGTTTTATCGCCGGCCCGGTACTGAACACGCCAAGTTTGGTAGACGTATCAGCGGTGCTTGCCCAATGAGGAAAATACATAAACCAAACCGCGGTGGCTCCAAGAATTGCCCCTATCATCTGAGCAAGAATGAAAGCCGGAACCTGAGAATAGTCTCCGCTTTGAACAGCCAGGGCAACAGTGACCGCCGGGTTGATATGGGCCGCCTCGCTGCCGAATTTCTGAGCAACAAAAACACCCATGGTCACGGCAAAGGCCCAGCCTGTGGCGGTTACGATCCATCCGGAAGAATTACCATACGTTTTTGTGAGAGAAGTATTGGCATTTACACCGCATCCAAGCAGTATCAGCATGAAAGTACCCACCAGTTCACCGGTGAAGTTTGTTGTTTCCATAGTTCATAGGGTTAATTGTCTGGGCAAATTACTAATTTTGCAACTTAATAGATCGTTCATGTCGCTTAATTCTTTAAACGCCATTTCGCCGGTAGATGGCAGATACCGCAGACACACCGAAAGTCTTGCTCCATTTTTCTCAGAACTGGGATTAATACATTACAGGGTCAGGGTTGAGATTGAATATTTCATCGCCCTGTGTGATATTCCACTTCCTCAGCTGGTAGGCTTTAACAAAGACTTGTATCCGGCACTGCGGGCGATTTATACGTCATTTACCGAAACAGATGCCCTTGCCATTAAAGAAATTGAAAAAACTACAAACCATGATGTAAAGGCGGTAGAATACTTCATCAAAGAAAAGTTTGAAGGTTTGGGAATAGGCGAGCACGCTGAGTTTATACACTTCGGTCTTACTTCTCAGGATATTAACAATACCTCCATTCCCTTATCTCTGAAGGAGGCGTCTGCAGAAGTTCTCTTTCCGGAAATTCAAAAACTCATAGATACGCTTACTGCTTTGGCAGAGGAATGGAAAGACATATCCATGCTGGCAAAAACCCATGGCCAGCCGGCTTCACCCACCCGACTGGGAAAGGAGCTGGAGGTTTTTGTGGAGCGACTTCAGGCTCAGTCAGCTCAATTAAAAGCGGTCCCTTTTTCGGCCAAGTTTGGAGGAGCTACAGGAAATTTCAATGCCCATCATGTGGCCTATCCTAAAAACGACTGGGTAGAATTTGGTAATAAATTCGTCAATGAAACGCTGGGACTGCACCGCAGTCAAAAAACCACGCAAATAGAACACTATGACAATCTGGCGGCCTATTCTGATGCACTGAAACGCATCAATACCATTCTCATCGATTTCTCCAGAGATATCTGGACCTACGTGATGATGGAATATTTTAAGCAAAAAATTAAGGCGGGCGAGGTAGGTTCTTCGGCGATGCCGCATAAAGTAAATCCCATCGATTTTGAGAATGCAGAGGGAAATCTGGGTGTGGCTAATGCCCTGCTGGAACATTTCGCTGCCAAGCTGCCTATTTCTCGTCTGCAGAGAGATTTAACAGACTCTACCGTATTACGAAATCTGGGTGTTCCAATCGCCCATGTTTTGATCGCTCTCAAATCCTTGGAAAAAGGAATCGGTAAGCTTCAGCTCAATGAATCGGCCATTAACCGGGATCTGGAAGAAAACTGGGCCGTGGTGGCAGAAGCCATTCAAACCGTACTGAGAAGAGAAGGATTTCCAAAACCGTATGAAGCTTTGAAAGCCCTCACCCGAAAAAACGAGAAGATTACCGAGAAATCGATCAAAGAGTTTATTGAAACCCTTGACATTTCAGATAAGGTCAAATATGAGCTGAAGGCCATCACTCCATTTACATACACCGGAGTGTAGTCTGCCACTTTGAAGAGTTGACATAGTACTATCTGGTTTTCTGTACGTATCTCCTACCGGAATTTTCATTTTGCCTCTTACTTCCTGGCTCAGAATGAATGGAACTAAATCAGGAAATGCCATTTTTTGCAGAGCAAACTAATTTTTTCGTTTATTAACTAATTATTTAGTTTTGTTGATATATTTGGTCATAAATCAAAACCGACATGGCTGAATTACTAAACATTGAAACATCGAAATCCAGAAAATCAGGTAAACCAGATATGACACCTCTGGTAGATTTGGGGTTCCTTTTGATTACTTTTTTCATTTATACCACCTCCTTCAACAAACCTGCTACGCTTGACTTTGCCACGCCGAATCTGGATACGCAGCAAACCTCATCTGTAAATTTCAGAAATACCTTAACGCTTATACTGGGTGAAAAGAACAAGATTTACTGGTATCAGAAAGAATTGAAAGAGCTAAAGGCAGATGATCTTAAAGAAACAAATTATTCTTCCAACGGTATCCGGAAACTGCTCAATGAGAAAAGGGCATCTGCACCAAATAAAGAAAACTGGACAGTAATTATCAAGCCAACTGAACATGCCACCTGGGCAAACGCGGTAGATATCCTGGATGAAACCATCATTACGGGATCAGAGCGAAAGGCAGTTACAGAACTTACCGCCCGGGAAAATGAGCTTTACAGGTTGATTTCCTCAAATCTTTAAGTTACTTAAATCCACACCTTTTACTTTTTCTTGCGGGGTTTTACTTTCACAGGTCTTTTGACCAAAACCACTTCTTCGCCCGCCAGTTTCCTGATCACCACACTGGCCGCCACTCCGCCGAAAGCCGCCGGAAGATAGGAAATGGTACCATAAGCCGACTTCTTGAAGTTACTACCATCGGTGAGCATCAGAGATGACTTGTCCATTTCTTCCGTTGAAAAAACAGCGAATATTTTCCCGGGTTTTACGCCTAAACGCTGAATTCGTTTACGCACATACCGGGCAAGTTTGCATTGATAGGTATCGTACAAATCGGCCACCCGGATCTGCGTAGGATCCATTTTTCCGCCAGCCCCCATAGAGCTTACTACGTTTACATTCAGATTAAAAGCCGTGGTTAGGAGCAATAATTTGGGACTCAGGCTGTCAATGCAATCCATCACATAGTCAAAAGGATGGGTAAGCAGTTCTTTGCACATATCCGGTGATAAAAACTCTTTTATACAATGAAGCCTGAGATCAGGATTAATATCTCTTAACCGTTCAGCCATAATATCTGCCTTGTAGATCCCGTGATTTGAGCTAAGGGCCGGCAATTGTCGGTTTCTGTTTGTAGGATCCACCACATCGCCATCTATGATCGTCATCTCGCCTACACCCGCCCTGCAGATAAATTCAGCTGCAAATGACCCTACACCACCAAGTCCCACTACCAACACATGAGCCTTTTTTAGTTTGGCGATTCCCTCATCGCCCAATAAAAGTTGACTTCTGGAGAGCCAGTTCATACAATTTGTTGAAAATTTCGATGAATACCTTCTGCAAGCTCGGGCAAAGATAGGCCTTTCAGCTTAGCGGTCTTTTGATAAATAGTTGAAATGGGTAAATCTGAGGTATCAGTTTCCAGAAACAAATTTTGAATGGGACACACCCTCAAAGATTGCTGAACTTTCGTGGAGTTGCTCAAAAGGGCCTTCCCGAAAGAGAGGTAAAATCCTGCATCGGTAAGTTTTTGAGCTTCTGTTGCATTACCTGTAAAGCCGTGAATAATCATAGGGCAGGTAAAACGATTTCTTTTTTGAAATGCCAGAATATCTGAATAGGTTTTGACCAGATGAAGAATCACAGGTTTCTTAAGTTCCTCAGCAAGAGCACACTGCTGTTTCAATATTTCTTCCTGAAAGGATAGCTGCGGACCACGTAACCGGTCCAGACCACACTCTCCTATGGCCAGATATTCCGAATTCTTCAAGGCCTCTTTCACTACAGCCCATTGATCAGGAAAAACCTGTTCATTGGTGTACCAGGGATGAACACCGATACTTCTATAAGAGCTTGACGTGTGAATTGGCTCTAATTCAAGATTTAGGTTGACATACTGGTTTTGAACAGAAAAGGAAGTTTCCGGTTCAATCTGATGACAGTGAATATTTATAAAATCTGCGTTCATTCTGGAAACTCAAAAATATTCCATCTATTTGAGATTCCGGTTTTTTAAGTAGCTTCGAAACCAAATTACAACCCATTACCAACCCTATGCTTAAGAAAACGCCCATTCTACCTTTTATTTTAACCACTAGTCTTTTTGCCTTATGGGGTTTTGCCAATGACATTACTAATCCGCTTGTGAAGGCATTCGGAACCATATTTAATCAAAGTCAAACCGTTAGCACGTTTGTTCAGGTTGCCTTTTACGGGGGGTATTGCCTTATGGCGATACCTGCAGCAATTTTTATCAAAAAATATACGTACAAAAAAGGGTTGCTCATAGGGCTGGCACTTTATGGGTTCGGATGTCTGGCCTTTATTCCGGCGGCTCAGTTCGGGCAGTTTCAATCCTTTCTCATCGCTTACTTCATTATGACATGCGGTCTTAGTTTTCTGGAGACAAGTGCCAATCCTTATATTCTGGCCATGGGAGAAGAAGAAACGAGCACCCGGCGGCTAAACCTGGCTCAGTCGTTTAATCCGATAGGTTCTATTACAGGAGCATATATAGCCACACACTTTATACTTGGTAAGATGAACAATCTGAGTACTGCAGAAAGAGCTGCACTACCCACAGAAGATTTTGAAACCATAAAAATGGCCGACCTGGAAATCGTGAAAGGACCCTATGTGATCATAGGCTTTGTATTGGTTATCATGTTTGTCATTTTTCTGATTTATAAAATGCCGGAGTACAAGGAGGCTGAAACAAATAAAGGGCTTGATTTTAAAGGCACATTTAAAAGACTATTGGCAAACAAGAGATATAGAGAAGGGGTGATCGCACAGGCTTTTTACGTGGGGGTTCAGATTGCTGTCTGGACGTTCATAGTACAATACGGCACTGAGGTATTTATGCAACAGGGCATGAATGAGTTAGATGCTGCAGAAAAATCGAGCGGGCTACAGATTTATGCCCTCATTCTTTTCGCTACCAGCAGATTTATTTTCACATATCTCATGAAATTCATGAAGCCTGGTTTTTTGCTCATGATACTTTCTATGGTAGCCATAGTTTTGCTCATCCCAGTGGTAAGTAGTGTACGTGAAGCTGGTCTGTATTGCATCATAGCGGTATCGGGCTGTATGTCGCTCATGTTCCCGACCATTTACGGAATCGCCCTCAGAGGCGTAGGAACTGATGCCAAACTGGGGGCGGCAGGTCTGGTAGCTGCAATTGGCGGAGGTGCCCTGTTGCCGTTGGTTCAGGCTTATATTATTGATGAAGCATCTGTCAACATTTCGTTTCTGGTTCCCGTAGTCTGTTTTATAGTCATTGTAATTTATGGCAGAAGGGCCTACACGAAATTTGCAGAATAATTCAACTGGAAGTCTGAATCAATAAGATGACGACTCTATTCGTTATCATGAAAAGTATAATCATGCAAAAACCACTTCTTTTAATCTTACTGTTCATTTCACTGGCATTTTGTGCTTTCTCACAGGACACCCCTGATCCTGAAGAGGAAGAGGAGCAGGTATTTTTTGAACAGCCCAAATCAGATTTCAAACAAAAGCTTCATTACGGAGGAAATATCTGGCTGGGTTTTTTCGGAGCTTTCTATATTGATGCCTCACCCATGGTAGGTTATGAAATTACTGAGGCCGGAACAGTCGCTGGAATTGGCAGTTCATTTATATATCAGGGAGGTTTTAATTCGCAAGGCGGTACCTTTGCCTACGGCCCCAGGTTCTTTGTGAGGCAACCCATCTGGAGGAGCATTTTTGCACATGCCGAGTTTGAATTGATGAATGCCCCGAATACCGGTCAGTTCTTCTATTCCTCTACGCGTGAGGGCATTGACCAGGGCAGAAAATGGGATGGCTCACCGCTTATTGGGGCAGGATTTTATCAGGGAAGAACCCGCGAGCAGAAAGGAAGTTTCATTTCTGTGATGTACAACATCGGTTATTCGTATGGCAGAGGATTTATTTCTCCTCAGGGTCTGGGAGGAAACTCCTCACCTTTTGTTCTGAGGTTTGGATTTTTCATTTGACAAGCTCTCACATCTGTAAATCAATAGGCCACTTACAGAATGATGGTGCGGTTATCATATATAAAAACGCGATCATTAAAGACCAGTTTCAGGGCTTTGGTTAATACATTCTTTTCAACGTCCTTTCCCTCTCGTGACATATCTTTTGCCGTGAAGCGATGGTCCACCTTTTTTATGTCCTGTGCAATGATGGGCCCGTCATCCAGATCATTGTTCACAAAATGAGCCGTGGCACCAATAATTTTTACGCCGCGGTCAAAAGCCTGTTTATAAGGATTAGCCCCAATAAATGCCGGGAGAAAAGAATGATGTATATTGACAATCCTGTTCGGGTACTTCTCCACAAAAGCCGGAGTTAAAATACGCATATACTTGGCCAGTACGATATACTCCGGGGCATATGCATCAATCATTTTCATAACCGCATATTCGTGCTCTTCCCGGCTCAAACCTTCATGACTAACGGTATGAAACGGAATTCCGAATTTGGAGACATACGGCTCCAGGTAATTGTAATTGCTGATTACGGCCAGAATATTGGCTTCCAGTTCGTCAAAATGAAACCGGGTAAGCAAATCAGACAGGCAATGGTGCTCTTTGGTACAAAGAATGACGATGTCCTTTTTCTTTTTGGGATTAGCCCTGAAACGAATTTTTTCATCAGGTACACGTGCCCGCAAATCTTCCAGAATCTTTTGAGGATTTAGCGTTTCTTCACTCTCAAACTCGGTACGCATAAAAAACTGACCAGAAGGACTCACGTACTCATCCTGCCTGATAATATTGCATTGGTTTTTAAACAGCACCTTGGTAACATGATAAATGAGACCCTTGGAATCGGGCCCATCCATGAGGAGAACGTGTTTTGCCATCCTGTAATCTTCCAAAACTCTTTAGTAAATCTGCTTGTTATTACCTCTTTGAGGCCAGACAAATATATGGCGTTTACAGTCTCTAAGCAGAAACGTTGACAAAATTGCATAAAAAAAAGCCGGAAGTACAGACTAAATTTGGCCATCGGGGGGTTGTAGGGTTCAGGTATTTTATATACTTTTATTTCAATTCCATTGGCGGAACAAACAGTAGCTTTCTACACTAACCAGGAGATGAATCTAGATGAACAGAGAAGATAACGAACATTTTGACGGGCCGGAAAGCACTGAACTCAATCAATCTGCCCGTAATTTTGAGCAGATGCTTCATAATAATGAATCTCATTATCTGGATGAAGTAACCTATGAGTCTCTTTCCAATTTTTATCTGGATACCCATCAGTATGAATTAGCCCAAAAGGCCTGTCAGCTCGGTTTGCAGCAATATCCCTATTCACTTGAACTGTTGCTTAACTCTGCTCAGCTTCATGTCAATGAAATGGATTATGAAGAAGCTATGGAATTTCTGGATAAGGCAGCCGTTTTTTATCCTTCAGATGAAGAGGTAATTTATATGAAAGGCGTGGTTTTCAACCTTTTGGGAGAACACGATAGTGCCCTGGAAATGCTCAATCTGGCACTTTCCATGACCGATGACCCCGCTGAGGTCTACTTTCAGATGGCCCAGACCTACCAGAACATGGATAGGCTGGAACTGGCTGTTGAGAATTACAAACTGGCCGTAGAGTCTGGTTTTGAGAACGAACTGGCCTATTACGAACTGGTATTCTGTCTGGATTTGCTGGAAGGGTTAGAAAAAAATCTTCCTTATTTAAGAAGCCTTACAGACAAAGATCCCTATTCACATCTTGCCTGGTTTTGTCTGGGAATTGCCTGCAGCAGACTCGCGAAATTTGACGAATCGGCTCAGGCGTTTGATTACGCCGTGGTCATAAAAGATGATTTTGCCAGTGGTTGGTTTAATCTGGGTCACTCCTACATGAATCTGGAAGATCATGCCAAAGCCAAAGACGCTTACCTAAGAACCATTGAACTGGAAAAACCAACCGCGGAAGTGCTCACCTACATCGGTGCCAGCTATGAAAAACTGGAAGAATACAAAAATGCTTTAAAATATTATAAGAAAGCCGGTGAGCTGGACGACACCTGGGATGAGGCCTGGTTTGGGATGGCCAGCGTACTTTATGAATCTGAAAAATACCTGGAAGCCATCCATTTTGCAAAAAAAGCCACGAAACTGAATGAGCTAAATGCTGATTTCTGGTTACTTCAAGCTGATATAGAGGCCCGATTGGGCAACTACGTTTCCAGTCTGGAGTGTTATAACAGAGCCGCAAATCTGGACCCTGAGAATCCCGATATCTGGCTAAACTGGTCTCTGCTCTATTTTGAACAGGAAGATTACAGCAAAGCGTTTGAGATTATTTATGAGGGTATTCTGGAACAACCCCAGGAAGCCGATCTTTTTTACAGGGCGGTTGTTTATCTGGTATATGACCACAGCTATAATGAGGCCTATAAATACCTGCAGGATGCCCTTCAGTTAAATTTTGATGCTCACCAGCAGATATTTACGTTTTTCCCCAGCCTTACCACTCAGAAAGCACTATACAAAATTATTGAGCAGTACAATAAGGACTAACTTACCAGCTCACACCATTCTGAGTCAACAGGTCAATGGCCTCCTTCTTTCCTTTTTTGGCAGCCTTCTGGTACCAGGGTATAGCCGCCTGAATCAAATTTCGGTTGGCAAAATTTATCCCAATATTGTATTCGTAATCACCGGACGAATCCAGCTCGGCAGCCTTCATCCAATACGCAACGGTTTCATCATTTCTCCCCAGTTCCCCCATCGAAACCCCGATATTCTTGTAAGCTGGAAGGTAATCGGGGTGCTCTTGTATCAATTGTTTCAATAGCTCTATTTCCTTTTCCAGGTTTCCTTCCGTGCGGAAAGAATAGGCATAATTCAATTTGATATCCGGAGAATTTCCACCTTCAGCTCCCATCTGTTCAAAAAACTTCCTGGCCTCTGCCCCGTCTCCTGAGCCTGCCAATACGGCAGCATATGTGCTGCGGTAATCGGTGTTTTCCGGTTCACTTTCATAGGCTCTGGAAGCGTAAGGCAGAGCCTCTTTATCTCTGCCGAGTTTATTCAATGCCATGGCCATTAACCAGTCTGTCCGCGATTTCTTAGGCAAGTAGTCGAATGCCCTCTGAATATAAGGAATAGCCTGTTCGAATTGACCTTCATCAATAAACATAGAGGCTATGGTACGACATACATCGGCGTTTTTAAAACCGTTATTATCTGCCCGCATAAGGTATTGCTTGGCCATGGGGAAATTTTTCTCCCCCAGATAATACCAGCCCAGATTGCTAAGCACCATCGCATCTTCCTTATAAACTTTCTCTGCGGGTGTAAAGAGGGTATACAGGTTTTTCCAGTGGCCTACCTGTTGAAAAGTAAGCAAACCACACCCCCCGATTAAAAGAACACCCAAATACATACTGGCCCGCGATTTCTGAATGAGGTAATCAAGGAAAAGGGCAATCAGAAAAAGAGGTCCGATGGAAGAAAGGTAATAATACCTGTCTGCCACAATCGCACTTCCTACAGGTAGTATTTGCAAAACGGTGGAGATAGCGATGATGAAAAAAGCGACAGCCCACCAAATCTTCCGATTTTTCCGGCCAAACCAGAAACTAAGTGCCAGAAAGGCAAACAATCCTATAACCGCCAGATTATAAATACCGGGGATGGAACCCCCAACTCTGGCCGGGTACGGATAAAAAGGAATGAGATTAGTAGGAGCTAATGTTTTTACCCAATAAAACAGAAAAGAATAGGCCACAATCCTGAATCTCTCTGAACCTGTATATGCCGCCCCAATAACAGTTGAGGCGTCGGCCCCGGCGTCTTTTTGTGCAGTGGTGGCAATGAAGGCAAAAATGAGCGTAATGATAAAATACGGGATCTTATCCAGAAGGTTTTTTAAAGTCAATGACTTCCCCAAAAACCACCAGTCGGTGATGAGGAGTAAGGCCGGTAAAACCACGGCCATCCCTTTTGAGAAACAGGCCAGTAAAAAAAGGGCAATGGAAACGATATACGCCTTTCGGTTTTTATCTTCCTGATAATCGAGGTACCAGAGAAAGGAAAGTAACAGAAACAAGGTATAGAGCACGTCTTTCCTTTCGGCAGCCCAGGCCACAGATTCC
The DNA here is from genome assembly GCA_966250325.1 of uncultured Cytophagaceae bacterium. Classification (GTDB taxonomy): domain Bacteria; phylum Bacteroidota; class Bacteroidia; order Cytophagales; family Spirosomataceae; genus Jiulongibacter. The sequence goes on from CBINGY010000016.1 coordinate 64,132, forward strand.
ACGTGTAAGGGGTGAATAGCGAAAAATACCGCTGTAAACAAGGCAACCCAATCCCGTTTAGTAAGTCTCTTGATCAAAAGAAAAACCAAAAGACTGTTGACCGCATGAAGCCAGAGATTATTGAAATGATAGAGCCAGGGCTTATCTCCTACCAGGGCATATTCGACGGCCAGCGTGAGCATGGTAAGCGGGTGATAGTTCCCTACGTGAAACCCGGTAAGTAAAGCATTCAAGTCAAAATTTTTGACCGATTCGTTGAGTATGATATATGGATCATCATCCCAAACAAAACCATTTGACCAGATTTTGGCGTAACTCAGATAAATAATCACAAGTAACCCCGCAAAAACCTGCCAATTTGGTAGTAAAAATGAGTGGGAAGAATGATTGAGATCTACGGACGCCTGTGAAGACGTTTCATTTGTTTTTGGTACGGGTCTTGATGTATATTTCTTTTTTGACATTACAGAAAGCGGTACTTGTCACAAATTTTACAAAAATCGACTGAAAATCAGATATTTTGGCCGTTTGTAAGTAAATAAGCAATTTTACAGCCAAAATCTCGGTTAAAAATAACTGGAAATCTCTTTCGGATTTAGCTATGACCAAAAAGCTGTTCGTCTTTCTTTTTATCTGCCTGTCTGCCGCCTATGCACAGGATGAAGACCCCGAGCCAGATAAGGCACAGAAAGGTGAAAGCATTTTTATTGCCGGAATGAAAAGCTATCTGGCAGAGGATTATCCGGAAGCTTTGGGTTACTTTAACCGGGTGATCAAGGAATATCAACCTACTGCGGGAGTTTATCATATGAAAGCCAAAACTCTGGCCGGAATGGGCGACTTACCGCAGGCCATAGCCTCCGCCTCCCAGTCAGTGCAGATCGATGCCCAGAACATCATGTATCAGAAGTTTCTGGCGGGATTGTTCGCACAAAACCATGATTATGGCCCGGCCTCTGAAATTTATCTGAAGATCATCAGACAAGAACCGCTTAATCCCGAGACGCATATTCTTCTGGCTGATATTTATGAAACTACCGGTGAGTATGACCAGGCTCTGAAAGTCTATGAAACCCTCGAACGAAATATTGGATCTGACGAAGAGATATCCCGAAAGAAACAGGCCTTATATCTTCGGCAGAATAAGGTGAATGAAGCCATTAAGGAAGGTGACAAATTAATTGACAGCCAGCCTCTGGAGCCTTCTTATGTGATCAATCAGGCTCAGATCATGATCGGCAACAGTGAACTGAATGAGGCCGAAAAGTTGCTTACCCAATACCTGAGCAAAAATCCCGATCTGGGTGAAGCTCATATTTTGCTGGCCGAAATTTATCGCAGAAAAGAAGATTCCAAAGCTTCTGTAAATGAACTCCGTCTGGCCTTTGATAACCCGGAGCTCGATCCTGCTGTTAAATTGAAGGTACTGGGCTCTTTCCTGAAAGTAATTGAGACCAATCCGCGTGCAGAAGATTTTGATCTCGCCATAGAGCTTTGCCAGAAAATGATCGAAATTCAGCCAAAAGCCGCTTTGGCCTACATGTACCTGGGTGATTTGCAAATGCGTAAAGGATTACTGAAAGAAGCCAGAGATAGTTACCGTAAATCTACTGAATTTGACAAATCGGTATATGAAGTCTGGCTCGCCTTAATTGAGCTTGATACCCGCCTGCAGGATACACAGGCCATTGTGAAACATGCCGGTGAAGCCTCTGAATATTTCCCGAATCAGCCATTTTTCTGGTACCACTACGGCTTTGGAAATATTTTAAAGAAAGATTATGAAGAGGCCATTTACGCTCTGGAAGAAGCCCGGGCCATCTCCTTTGACAATACAGAACTGCTCAAAAATGTGCTGGCCTTATTGGGAGATGCCTACAATGAAACCCGAAAATATTTCGAGTCGGAAAAAGCATACGAGGAAGCCTTGAAGATTGATCCAGACTATGCCCCGGTACTTAATAACTACAGTTATTTTCTGGCCACCCGCAAAAAAAACCTGCAGCGGGCACTGGAGCTCTCTGACCGGCTGATAAAGCTTGAACCTGACAATCTGAATTATGCAGATACCCATGCCTGGGTGCTTTTTCAAATGGGTGAGTTTGCTGCCGCCCGCAATGGCCTGGAGAAATTGATCCAACAAACACCTAAACCAACGGGTACAGCCATGGAACATTATGGCGACATCCTTTTTAAATTGGGTGACAAAGCAGGAGCATTAAACGCCTGGAAAAAAGCACGTGAACTGGGAGAAAACAGCCTCTTGATAGAAAGAAAACTTAGCGAAGAGCAATACATCGAATAAGCCCCTATGTCAAAATTTCTTTTGCTGTGCTGTGCAGCAATAGCCCTTATTTTTCAAACCTCGTGTAAAAGAAGCCGGTTACAAAAATCTATTGCAGAGATACCTAAACCCTCGCAGGAGATCCCGAAATCACCCTTAGATACCACAGTGGCAGAGGTTAAACTTCCGCCGGTAGAATTGCAGATATCTGAAGTAGATTTCCAAAACCTGAAACTTAAGTCTAAAATTAGTTTTGTTTCAGAGAATTTGTCGCAGTCATTCCCTGCCACAGTACACATCAAAAAAGACAGTCTCATCTGGATTTCTGTAGCTGTAGGAATAGAAGCTGCAAGATGTCTGATCACGCAGGATTCCATCCTGATGATGGATCGTATAAACAGAAAATACTACACATTAAGTATTTTTGAACTTAGTAAACAGTTTGATTTTGACTTTGATTTCAGGCTCTTGCAATCGTTGATTATCGGAAACCTGCCATTCTCAAGAGAATCAGAAGATCAGGTAATTCTTAATAGTCTGTATACGAGCCTTTTTCAAAGAGCCGACGGTATCAAAATTGAGAACCAGGTAGATAACGTGTCTCATAAACTGACCACCATTCTTGCCGAAGATGAAGACGGAAAAAGTAAACTCGGAATTTCCTATTCAGATTTCCTTCTTATGCCAGATGGCCAGAGTGTGCCCCATGGAATTTTTGCAAAAATAGATGTTCTGAAAGGAGACGCCTTAAAAACCACCACACTGGATTTCAGGCACACGAAAATAGAATTTCAGGATACGGAGCTTAGATTCCCTTATTCTGTACCAAAAGGGTACGAAAAAGGCGAAATAGAATTTTAACTTTACGCAATGAAGTCTCTTCTAAACATGGCTTTCTTTCTGTGTCTCATTTTACAGACCACTGGTTTGTATGCACAGAAAAGCAGGAGCCAGCTGGAGCAGGAAAAAGCCGAAAATCAGGAGAGAATAGAGCGGGCTCAGCGGGTATTGAATCAGACCAGTACCAAAAAGAAGGCCACCTTAGGTCAGATAAAAGCCCTGAACACACAAATAAATAACCAGACCAAGCAGATTCAGTTATTAAATGAAGACCTGGGCTTAATTGAAACGGAAATTGAGGAACTTGAAAAAGCCAATGCTGCACTGGAAGAGAAGCTTGGGAAACTGAAGAAAGAATACGCAGAAATGCTGTACATAGCCTCCAAATCAAGTGGCAAACTGAACAAACTAAGCTTCCTTTTCTCTGCCCGTTCATTCAATGATCTGGTGATGCGTTATAAATACCTGGAACAATACACCGATAACCGTAAAACTCAGGTAGCTCAGATAAAGACGGTTCAGGCAAATCTCCAGGAGCGAAAAACGGAGCTTTCTTCCAAGCGGCAGAATCAGGTGCTGGTGGTCAAAGAAAAACAGGTGGAAGCCGGCAAACTCACCCGTTTGAAAACGGAGCAATCACGGGCCGTTTCAGAACTTGCCAGCGAAGAAAAAAAGCTACGAAGCGAAATAGCCGAATCTAAAAAAGCGGTAAAAAGACTGGATAACCTGATTTCCTCACTGGTATCAAAATCTGCTGCAAAGACCAGTGCCGCTCCCGCAAACGAAGCGGTGGTCAATACCGCCCTTTCCGCATCCTTTGCCAATAACCAGCGAAAACTTCCCTGGCCGGTTCAAAATGGATTTATCTCAGACAAGTTCGGCGTGAAAGATCATCCTGTTTTGAAAAATATTAAAATTGACAATAACGGTGTAGATATTCAGACCTCACCAAACGCCCGGGTAAGTTCGGTTTTCGGTGGAAAAGTTCTGGATATTTCGCAAATACCGGGGCTTCATAACGTGGTGGCTATTCAGCATGGCGAGTATTTTACGATCTATGCAAACCTGCAATCGGTCAATGTAAAAATCGGAGATTCGGTTATCGCCGGCCAGCTGATTGGAATTGCGGGTCAGAAAGAAGGCGATCACGAAATAAATTTTCAGGTATGGCATCAGTTTAATAAGCTAAATCCTGAAAACTGGCTGGCCAGAAAATAAATACAAAACCCAAAAGCATCAACCATGTCTGTACATTCAGAAATAAAACGGGTTACTACCAGCGTGCTTCAAAGCATGAAAAAACAGGGAGAGAAAATTGCCTGCCTCACGGCCTATGACTATTCGATGGCTACTCTGGTAGATGCGGCCGGAGTAGAAGTAATTCTGGTAGGCGACTCAGCTTCCAATGTGATGGCGGGCCATGAAACCACCCTGCCCATTACGCTTGATCAGATGATCTACCATGCCCAATCGGTAGTAAGAGCTGTAAAAAGAGCACTGGTGGTGGTTGATTTACCTTTTGGAACGTATCAGGGAAACAGCACACAGGCACTCAAATCGGCTGTGCGGATCATGAAGGAAGCCGGTGCTCACGCTGTTAAAATGGAAGGTGGTGCCGAAATTGAAGAATCAATAACCCGGGTACTTAGTGCGGGAATACCCGTGATGGGTCATCTGGGCCTTACTCCGCAGTCGATTTATAAATTTGGAACTTACACGGTACGAGCCAAAGCCGATGAGGAAGCTGACCTGCTGCGTTCGAATGCTAGACTTCTGACCCAACTGGGCTGCTTTGCCGTAGTGTTGGAAAAGATTCCTTCGAAACTTGCCGCTGAGGTAACCGAAAGTATAGAAATTCCTACTATCGGGATCGGGGCAGGCAATGGCTGTGACGGCCAGATACTGGTGATGCATGATATGCTCGGAATCAATAAAGATTTCAGCCCGCGTTTTCTCAGACGCTATGCAGACCTCCATTCGGTGATTTCCGAGGCCTTCATCAGGTATATAGAAGATGTGAAAGCCGGCGATTTCCCGAACGAAAAGGAGAGTTACTAAATAATTTGTCTATTTCTGAAATTGATTCTAATTTCACGGGATAATCCGCTCATCCTGTGACCCTTAAATCGTATCCATTTCTTCGCATAGCTCTCTTTTTCATATCAGGGATAAGCCTGCCATTTCTTTATCCTGTGGCGGTGTGGGCTATCTTAGTCATCGCTGCCATTGCCTTAGCCTTGTTTCTGGGTGGAAATATTTTGAAGAGTACCCTTTTTTCAGCCACAGGTATGTATGTTGCATTGATATGTGCCGGGAGTCTGATAGCAAGCTATAAACTCCAGAAAAGTCCACTCCCCTTTCCCGAACAAACTCAGGCCTATACGGTACGTATTAAATCGGCTACGGAATCCAAACCCAAATCGTACAAGGTAATTGCCGAGGTGATCAGTATTCGTACACCCGATCGCTGGCAAAGTAGCGGATCAGAGGTACTTTTATATTTTCAAAAAACAGATGCCCCTCCACCGGTTTACGGAGATGTTTTCCTGATTCATGACGCTCCCAGAGAAATCGAAGGCCCGAAAAATCCATTGGAATTTGACTATAAATCCTTTCAGGAAAGAAGAGGAATAAAGACTCACCATTTCCTTAGAGACAGTGATTATGTGCGATTGGGTCACAAACCTGAATACCCATGGATGAGTGCCATTTATAACTGGAACCGGGCAGCAGGAGAAACACTGAGAGAGCGGATTAGTTCGAGCGATGATGCCGGTATAGCCGAAGCCATGCTTACGGGCACAAGAGATCACATAGAAACTGAACTCAACACGGCCTATGCCTCCACCGGTAGCGTTCATGTTTTGGCGGTATCAGGAATGCACGTAGGTATCATTCTCCTTATCTTGCGATTTCTGCTTAAGCCCCTTCGCAATCTTCCTGGCGGCCGGTTTTATTTTGGTATCATTTCCAACCTCATCATCTGGCTCTATGCCGTATTTACGGGCCTTTCGCCCAGCGTGGTAAGGGCTACCTTCATGTTCAGTCTGTTTGAAATGGGCTCCATGTTTCACCAAAGAAGAAACAGCATCAATATTCTGGCGGCTTCGGCGGTTATTCTTTTAATTTTTAAACCTGCTTGGTTATTTGAAGTAGGGTTTCAGCTATCCTATCTGGCTATTTTCGGGATTCTTTTTTTATACGAGCCATTGAGAAGTCTCTTTGAGCCAAAATACAAACTCATTAAATGGTTCTGGGAAATTACAGTGGTTTCTATCGCGGCTCAAGTGTTTACACTTCCACTCATTTTGTATTATTTTCATCAGATTCCCAATTATTCACTTCTTAGCAACCCACTTGTGGCTGTAGGAAGCACCCTGGTACTTGGTAGCGGAATTCCTGCTGTTTTGCTCTCTAAAATTCCATTTCTGGGAGATATGGCGGCATTTATTCTGATCTGGACTCTTAAGATCATGAATTTTTCTGTAAAGTACATTGCAAATTTACCTCATGCTACTTCTACAGGATTCAGTATTGGGTTAATCGAGGTATTCATGCTCTTTCTGCTTGTTTTTTTGTTGAGTTTCCTGTTTCTGAAAAAGGAATTCCGATTGCTACCCGTAATTCTCTTTTTATCAGGTTCCTTGTTCATTTATAATATGATTCAGGACCTCGGGCAAATGAAACAAAAAGAAATTACCTATCATTTTATACCAAGAGGCAGCGGTATTTCTCTGATTGACTCCAAAGAAGCCCTTTTCCTCTGTGATTCGATCACCGAAATCAATCCCAGAGCCTACTCTTTTCACCTGAAAAATTACTACGATGACCGGGGTATCAGAACCTATTCTACTAAGAAACCGGCAGATTCATCTCAGATTTTAGCTTTTGAATTTTCGGGATCCAGGAATCTCTGGATAAAGGCCAGGAATTACAGACAAATCAAAGAAAGATTTGATCGCGTTATGATTTCAAACAACGCCGTTTGGCAAATTGACCGGCAATTTGAAATATTTCCTGATCAGATTATTCTGGACGACACCAATTCCAGAAAAAGAATCAGTTCATTAAAAGCTCAGGCAGACTCCCTGGGAATTGAGCTCATTGCACTCTACGATACCGGTGGAATTACATTTACCTATTAATGCTCCCATTTCTGCTCCTCCACGCCCAGTTCACGAGCCAGCATTCTGGAAAGAACAAACAGGTAATCTGAAAGGCGGTTAAGTAGTTTCACTACCAGAAAGTCCACGTTCCCCACTTCATCATAAAGCCGGATTACGCACCGCTCTGCCCGCCGGCACACGGTTCTGGCAATATGTACTTCAGAAACGTGAGGATGCCCACCCGGAAGAATAAAATGTTTTAAAACAGGGAGCTTCCCGTCCATCAGGTCTATCTCGCTTTCGAGATCCTGTATGGCTGCTTCGCTTAAAACAGGCAGGTATTTTTTTGATTCTTCATCTTCCACCGCCAGATGCGAGCCAATGGTAAACAAGGTATCCTGAATTTTCTTCAGGAAAGCCTTTCTTTCCTCCCCGAGGCTATGATCCCGAAGCAAACCCAGCCAGCTATTTAGCTCATCTACCGTACCGTAGGCCTCTATACGAAGTTCTGCTTTACTCACCCTTTGCCCTCCCAGCAAGGAGGTCTTTCCCTGGTCTCCACTTTTGGTATAAATCTTTGCCATTTCCTGCCCGAAGCAATGTATTTTTGTGCCAAATTAATACGTTGCGATAACGCAATTCCCTTTATGACGAATTTCTTTTTCAAATCCTGGAGAATCGTGTCTTTTGGTTTTGTTCTGATCATCCTGATGTTTTGCTACGTTCAGCTTCCGGAGAGCGTGGCGGTTATTCACAATGATCTGGGTAAACCGATTGGTTTCATGGACAAGCAAAATTTCTTTTATCTGGCAGTGGCCGTAATTCTGGGCATAAATGTACTTTTTGGCCTGCTGAAAGGAAAAGCACTCGGCCTCAATTATGAACAGCTTTCATTAAAAAGTCAGTGGGTGGCCAAATCGGGTCAATTGAAAGATCTGCTTACCGGCTGGGCCGATGTATTCCCGGCTGTAATTAATACCTATCTCGTCTTTGTCTTGTTTGGTTTATATACTACCAACCGCGATGTATCCCAAAATCTGGACCGAGACTATGGCTGGTTCCTTATTCTGGGAGCTGTGCTTGTTTTGGTACTGGTATTTTACCTGCCGCTCAGAATTCTTTTTACCAGCCCAAAACCCGAGTAAATGATACCTGAAGGTATTGACATTAACGGGTATTTCTATGAACTTCCTGATGAGCGAATTGCGAAATATCCGGTAGAACCCAGAGATTCTTCCCGGCTTCTGATCAGCAAAAAAGGCCAGACAGAATCTGTCACCTTCCGTCAGCTGGGAGAATATTTACCCGTGGATGCACATCTGGTATTTAACAATACCCGGGTGATTCCTGCCCGTTTATTTTTCAAAAAAGAGAGCGGTGCAGTCATAGAAATCTTCCTGCTCAATCCCGTTTCACACCAGGGCATCATATCACAGGCCATGGAATCACATGATCGTGTAGTGTGGGAATGCATGGTGGGTAATAAGAAAAAATGGAAAACTGAAGAAGTTACCGCCCAGGTAGGAGACACCTCCAAATCGGTAATTTTACGGGCCCGCTGGGCAGACCGTAACCTCAATCATATTGAACTGAGTTGGGATCATAATGACTTTAGCTTTGCAGAACTAGTTCGACTGGCGGGTCAAATGCCATTGCCTCCGTATCTGAACAGAGAAACTGAAACGAAAGATAAAGAGACCTACCAGACCGTATATGCCAAAGCAGATGGAGCGGTAGCCGCACCTACAGCAGGTCTGCATTTCACCGCCGAGGTTTTTGAAGATTTAAAAAAACGGGGCATCGGCCATACAGAAATTACACTGCATGTGGGAGCGGGCACGTTTCAACCAGTAAAAGTTCAGAATGCACTGGAACATCATATGCATTCAGAGCAGATCGTATTTTCGCGGGAAGAACTCGAAGATCTATTGAGGGCTTCCTCAAAACAAATTATTCCTGTAGGCACCACTTCCATGCGTAGTCTGGAGAGCCTTTATTGGTACGGGGTAAAACTGATCAAAGACGGAGAAGACTCCCCTTTTGAAATCGAAAAACTATACCCCTATCAATGGTATGAGTCTGATCTCCCCGATTTCAGACAAGTGCTCATGAAAATACTTGATCTTATGCAAAAATCGAATAGAGAGGTATTAACCGGTAATACCGGAATCTACATTTTCCCGGGTTATTCATTTAAGGTCTGTAAGGGAATCATAACTAATTTTCATCAACCCAAATCCACTCTACTGCTTCTCATATCAGCATTAATAGGAGACAAATGGAAAGAACTCTATGATTTTGCTCTCAGGAATGACTACAGGTTTTTAAGTTATGGTGATTCAAGTCTGCTTATTCCTTAAGAAGATTCTCGCAAAATGAGTTTATAGTCAAGCACAATCTGTTCCTGTTTCAGATCCTCCAGGCCGTTCAAATGGCGGATGAGATTTTTTGCGGCCACCTCGCCAACTTCTTTGGCCGGATAATAAACGGTAGAAATATTGGGTTTAACCAGCGTGGTGATAGGATCATTATTGAACCCGATTATGGCCATATCCTGAGGAATGCGGATTCCGGCATGTAAAAGTTTCACCATCGCAGAAGCCGCAGCGGTATCATTGGAAAAAAAGAGGGCATCGGGGCGACTTTCATGCCCCAGAATTTCCTCCACTACTTTTTCCGATCGGGATAAATGAATGGCATCTGTAATCAAATGCCCGTTTTCTGAAATCCGGTGTTCTTTGAGAGCTCTCAGATATCCCAGGTAACGATCCTGATAGACACTGGCCTCCAGATCACCCGTAATGTGCCAGATTTTTCTGCGACCGCGTTCAATTAAATGGCAGGTGGCCTCGTATCCTGCCTTTTCGTTATCAATGACAATACTCTGTGTTCCGGAAAGATTCAGGGTACGATCAAAAAACACGGTAGGTATTTTCTTCTTGAAAAACTTGTCAAAAACCCGGGTTTCTTTGCGGGCTACGGTGGCCGAAACCAGCAAACCATCTACACGGCTGTTGAAAAGCGTTTCTGCATTGGCCTTTTCTTTATTTTCAGATTCAAGCGACTGCGTAATGATGAGGTTATAACCCGCTTCGTTGGCGACCTTTTCCATTCCTGCGAGCACTGTGGCCAAAAAAACCGAGTCGAGCTTGGGAACCAGGACTCCAAGCGTCATGGTAGCCTGCATTCTGAGATTGCGGGCAAAAAGATTCATCTGGTATCCCATGGCATTGGCTACCGCATGAATTTTGTTTTTTGTTTTCTGATTTATGGCTGGGTGATCATTCAAAGCTCGGCTTACAGTGGACGGAGAAATCTTTAATTCACTGGCGATATCGTAAATGGTCACTTCCTTTTCCATTGAATAGCAGCTTGAAGGGTTACGGTGCGAAAGATAGAAAGATTGTTTGATTTATAATTCAAATGCAATCGGTTGAAAAGAATTTTTAGTTTGTAAATTGCGGAGGAAATCAGATTCATCGAATCAGGCATTCTGAATTACGGCATTGGTCTATCAGAATTTCAGCAATGGCAGATGAATTCGTTTTCGCCAGTCAGAAGTTTTTATTTTCACGAAACCAATTTAACCTTTCAACCCTCCTATGAAACACACCATGCGTTGGTATGGCCCCAAAGACGGGGTTTCTTTGATGGACATTCGCCAGGCCGGATGTACAGGAGTTGTAACTTCACTACACCAAATTCCGGTAGGACAGGTTTGGACAAAAGCCGATATCCGGGAACGCATCGATATCATTGAGAAAGACAATGATACATTTACTCCGCTTACCTGGGATGTGGTGGAAAGCCTGCCAGTTCACGAAGACATAAAAAAAGGGATTTCCAGCAGAGATCAATACATTGAAAACTACAAGGTATCGCTGAGAAATCTGGCTGCCTGCGGGGTTACTACTGTCTGTTACAATTTCATGCCCGTGCTCGACTGGAGTCGTACTCAGCTGGCCCATCAAATGCCCGACGGATCGTACGCTCTGCGGTTTGTTTATGTAGATTTTATAGCCTTTGATCTGTTTATTCTGAAAAGACCAGGGGCAGAAAAAGACTACGATGAAGATCTGATAAAGCAAGCCAAAGCACATTTTGAAGCCATGACTGAGGAAGATAAACTCAAACTCAAAGGAGCCATGCTTCAGGGTTTACCAGGCTCAGACGATGCCTTTGAGCTTTCTGAATTTCAAAAATTGCTGGATTCTTATCAGCACATCGGAGATAAAGAATTACGGGAAAACCTGTATTACTTCATTCAGCAGGTAGGGCCGGTTGCCAAAGAGGTTGGAGTTAATATGTGCATCCATCCCGATGATCCTCCGAGACCGCTGATTGGCCTCCCGCGGGTATTCTCAACCGAAAGTGATGTGGAACAATTAATGGCAGCGTATGATGATCCGGCAAACGGCCTTACGTTTTGTACCGGCTCGTTTGGTGTACGGGCAGACAATGATCTGGTAAGCATCATTAAACGATTTGGCCACAGAATTCATTTTATCCACCTCAGAACCACCCGCAGAGAAGGTGAGCCCTGGGTGTTTCATGAAGCCGCTCACATGGATGGTGACGTAGATTTCTATGAGGTAGTAAAGGCCCTGCTGGAAGAAGAAATGAGCCGGTCAAAATCGGGAAATAAGGTGAAAATTATCCCAATGAGGCCCGATCACGGTCATCATCTGTGGTGCGATATGAATAATAAATACTATCCCGGCTACAGTTTTGTAGGCCGACTGAAAGGGCTTGCCGAGCTTCGCGGGATGGAGATTGCTATAAGGCGTCAATTAGAAAAATGAACCCCACTCTCAGTCCCTCCCCGAAAGAGAGGGATTTTTAACGTTCAAATTGCGATGAAATTTTTATCTGTCCTGGTTTTATGCTTTATATCGTTTGTTTCCCTCGCGGATGACGGTTCCAGATTGTGGTTAAAATATGACCTCCTGCCCGATCAAGCCTACCGGAAAGAGCTGGCAAAATCCTACAACGAAATTGTCATACAATATGACAATGAAAAATCGAGGTTGGCTGCGAGCGAACTGCAATTGGCCTTTAGGGGTCTGACAGGAAAAGAGCTGGGAATTCGCTTCGCTGAAAAGTATAAACAGGGAAAACCTATCCTCTATAAAAAGGGGATTCTTTTAACCAATGGAGATGAAAAAGGACAAATTACCGATGAGGGATTTAGAATCCAGAGCAGTCTTGGGAGTAGTTTGATAATCGGAAAATCTGAACAAGGTCTTCTATATGGCACTTTCGCCTTCATTCGTAAACTTCAGATGCAGGAGTCCCTGGATTTTGAGCTGGAAGAAAGTCCTAAAGTCCAGATCAGAATGCTGAATCATTGGGACAACGCCAACGGAACCGTGGAAAGAGGTTACGCAGGCTCTTCCATCTGGAAATGGTTTGAGCTTCCGTATCGAATTGATCCCCGGTATATTCAATATGCCCGGGCTAATGCCTCTATAGGCATCAATGCGGTAAGCATCAATAATGTCAATGCTAGCTCCCGGTTTCTTACTGCCGAGTATCTGGAAAAAATCAAAGCAGTAGCAGATGTGCTACGCCCTTATGGGATCAAAGTCTTTATTTCGGTCAATTTCAGATCACCCAGAACACTCGGCGGACTGGAAACCTCTGACCCGCTGGATCCGGAAGTGCGGAAATGGTGGGCCAATAAAACCGAAGAAATTCATCAATATATCCCCGATTTCGGTGGCTATCTGGTCAAAGCCAATTCTGAAGGAGAACCAGGCCCGCAAGATTATGGCCGCACGCATGCCGATGGAGCCAACATGCTGGCCGAGGCCCTGAAAGGACATGACGGAATCGTCATCTGGAGAGCCTTTGTTTACAAAGCAGACCCGAATGGCGACCGCTTTAAAGAAGCTTACGAACAATTCAAACCACTTGACGGACAGTTTGACGAAAAAGTGGTAGTTCAGGTCAAAAACGGGCCCATTGACTTTATGCCTCGGGAGCCCTTCCACCCCATGTTTGGGGCTTTTCCAAAAACCCCGCTCGCCATGGAATTTCAAATAACACAGGAGTATTTGGGGCATTCAACCCATCTGGTGTATCTGGCTCCCATGTTTAAGGAATGTCTGGATTCCGACACTTACGCGAACGGCCCGGGCAGTACCGTTGCCAGCGTAATCGATGGATCGGTCCATAATTACCCCATAACCGTGATGGCCGGCGTAGCCAATACCGGCTCTGATGATAACTGGACGGGGCATCCTTTCGGGCAAGCCAACTGGTATGCTTATGGTCGCCTGGCCTGGGATCATTCCTTGAGCTCAGAGCAGATAGCCAAAGAATGGACGAAGCTGACACTTAGCAAAGACCAGAAAACGGTTGAGGAAGTGGTTGATCTCATAATGAAATCTCACCCTACGTATGTGAAATATACGTACCCATTGGGCTTACATCACATGATGGGTGAGAGTCACCATTTCGGGCCGGAGCCCTGGCTGGAGAAAAGTGGCCGCCCCGACTGGACCTCCGTGTATTACCACAGAGCGGATGAAGCGGGTATAGGTTTTGACCGCACCGGAAAGCTGAGCGATGCCCTCAAACTTTATGCTCCGCAAGTGCAGGCACAATGGAATAACCCGGCCACCTGCGACCTGGATTACCTCATGTGGTTCCATCATTTGCCCTGGAATTATACCCTCTCTACCGGAAGAAATGTCTGGAATGAGCTGATGACCCGCTACTATACCGGTGTAGAAGATGTGTCGGCCATGCAAAGTCAATGGAATGCTTTAGAAAATAAAATAGACCGGGAAACCTTTGAAAATGTGAAAGGAAGACTGGCGGTGCAGCATCGGGAGGCTTTATGGTGGCGTGATTCCTGCTATCTCTATTTCAAAAATTTCTCAAAAAT
>CBINGY010000017.1:0-77324 GCA_966250325.1 uncultured Cytophagaceae bacterium
CAAAGTATATACCGGGCAAAAACTGCTCAACCGTGTGAGCAAAAATACCACTGATACCCCCAGCAGTATTACTCCAAGTGTTCCGGAGATGGCTCCGGTGAAATACAGATAACCTACCAGTAAGGCCACGATCGTCCGTATGATCCGATCGGCGTTTCCCATGTTCTTCTTCATAGCAATAGATTGATTTACAGGCTAAAGTTCGCCAGAATAAACCAGGTAAAAAGTAACATGCATCACATTTCTAACCTGATAAATATCAGAATTTCAAGGTAGATGGCAAGTATTTCGCTACCAGATCTTCATAATACGGTCTCAGAGCCTTGGCATCGGGCGGTACCGGTACTTTCGAGTACAGATCGTACGGATTGAAGGCATTTACCCATTTGAACATTTCATGATCATGCTTACTCATCAAATGATCATAGGCATTTTCTTTGTGCTGAGGGTAAAATGAGTGATAACGAATCATATAGAGTGCGGGCTCCGGCAGATGATCTTTGACCATTTGATAAAGGTATTCATCGTGTCCCCAGCTCATCTTCACTTTTTCAAGACCACAGTTTGGTTCATAAACACCATATTTGGTGTTGAACGTCGGATTCGTACTATCGGGATTGGCCTGAAAAAATTCAGAGAAAACGATTTTATCGGAGTGTTTACATCCCACCGGGAAGGTATCTCCCACTACAGCCCACTGAGGCTCACCAAACAGGCAAAGCACCTTACCCATATCGTGAAGGAAGCCGGTGAGAACAAACCAATCCGGATGTCCGTCGGCCCGAATAGCCTCTGAGGTTTGAAGCAGGTGCTGCAACTGATCCAGATCGGTATCCGGATCGCTGTCATCCACGAGCGTATTCAGAAAATCTACCGCATCCCAGAGAGACATCTCCTTTTTATCAAATTTAAGAAACTCGGCTTCCTTCTCACGAACAAAATCGTAGGTTTGGTAGGTATGATTCAGTCGGTAAAATTCTCTTACGGTTTCCTGTCTTTTGGAATCTTTATAATTCCGGTATTCTTCTTTTGATTTATCTCCTGTGTCAGGATCCGGATATCTTTCGAGAAGATCCTCCTCCCACATTTCTATACTTTCCAAAGGCTCTTTTTCAGCCTGCGTAAATGATTGTTTCATAGGTACATGGTATTATCTCCACAAATAAACAGATTTTTTAAATCAAAAGGATAAAAATAAAGAACTACCCGTATACCTCACCCGAAATAAAAAGGGCGGAATTGTTCACCTGACTTTATTCAGCTATTTTTGCACCCTGAATTTAAAAACTCCTTTCAAATGGCTCTAAAAGCGGGTATTGTTGGTCTTCCGAATGTTGGAAAATCTACCCTTTTCAATGCAGTATCTACCTCGGCCAAAGCTCAGGCCAGTAACTACCGATTCTGTACCATTGACCCGAATGTGGGATTGGTTGATGTGCCTGATGAGCGACTTGCAAAACTTACCGAATTGGTGAAGCCGCAAAAAGTAGTGCCTACTCAGATCGAAATAGTAGATATTGCCGGCCTTGTGAGAGGAGCCAGTAAGGGAGAGGGACTGGGAAATAAATTTCTGGGAAATATCCGTGAAGTAGACGCCATCATTCATGTGATCCGCTGCTTTGAAGATGAAAACGTACTTCGCGAAGAAGGTGCCATCAATCCGGTGGGTGATAAAGAAATTATCGATACCGAGCTACAGCTAAAGGATCTGGAGAGTGTGGACAAAAAACTGCAACGCATCTCAAAGGCTGCCCGTGTGGGAGGTGACGCCAAAATGAAAGTGGAACTTGAAGTGGTAGAACGGGTAAAAGCATGGCTGGAACAGGGAAAAAATGTACGTGAAATGGGCCTTACCAAAGAGGAATTACCCGCAGTGGCCGATATGTTTCTTCTTACGATTAAGCCTACCCTTTATGTGGCCAATGTGGATGAAGCCAGTATGCATACCGGAAATAAATATTCGGAAATGCTAAAAGCCGCCATTGCCACTGAGGGAGCCGAGATGATCGTACTGAATAACTCCATTGAAGCTCAGATAGCCGATATGGAAGATCCGGATGATAAGGCTATGTTTTTTGAAGAATACGGCATGACCGAAGCCGGCCTTGACCGCCTTATTCGTTCTGCTTATCAGCTACTTAACCTGAACACCTACTTCACAGCTGGTGTGCAGGAGGTACGAGCCTGGACAATCAAGCAAGGCTGGAAGGCCCCGCAGGCGGCGGGAGTGATTCATTCAGACTTCGAGAGAGGCTTTATCAAGGCAGAAGTAATGAGCTACAACGATTTTGTGACTCTGGGCTCTGAGCAGGCCTGTAAAGAAGCCGGAAAGCTTCGAATCGAAGGCAAAGAATATCTCGTTAAAGACGGAGATATCATGCATTTCCGTTTCAATGTCTAGACTAGCATTTCTGATTCTTATTACATTCACTACCGTTTCTGCACAATCGCGTGAAGAACTGGAAGGCAAGTGGTATATTCAGTATTCCAACTTTCCGATGTGGCTTAAAGGGGATAAACAAAATCCCACATTTAACTATATTTTCCTTTCAGAGAATAAGATTCTGGATCAGGTTAAATTTCAGAAAAACGGAAAATTCAGACGAATTACCGGTACTGATACGCCATTAAACAGCCAGTTGACCCGTTTCATTTGGCGAGGAAGCGGGCTGTTATTTTTTGCTCGGAGTCGCTGGTCTATCCTGCATTTTGACCCTGAAAACCGATGGGCACTCATTAAGTTTCAAAAAACCATGTTTACTCCCGCCGGTTTTGATATCATTACAAGAGAAAAAAAGCCAGACCCTGAAATCTTGGAAATGATTGGATTATATCTGACAAATACCCTCCCGGAAGAAAATCTTCAGCGAATTTTTCAACAATAAACCAACCACCTGGCCTTTCCTAACATTTCTTAATACATGAAACTATTCGCATTATTATTTTTGATCTATGCCGGTATGCAGTGTTCTACCGAGCAGGAAACCTTAGACAAGGAACAGGAGCAAGCCCAGCTGAAGGCCATGTATGATGACCTGGTGTCGAGTTCTGAAAGCGTAAGCTGCACAGATGCTGAGGACTGGAAATTTACAGCTATCGGGGCCAAAGCTTGCGGGGGCCCTGCCGGTTACATCGCTTACGCAAAATCTATCAATGAAGAAGTTTTTCTTCAAAAGGTAGAAGCTTACACCACTGCTTCCAAAGCCTTCAACGAAAAATGGGGCATTATGAGTGACTGCAGCCTGGTGAATCCGCCCACTGCAGTAATTTGTGAGAATGGTAAACCCAAACTCATTTACGAGTAAATATCATTTTCGCAATTTGGAGGGGAGTAAAAGCATGGCCCGCGTAGGTGGAAGATAGTTCTGGCTCTTCCAGATTTCGGGAGACAATGTGAGAGATTTTCGGAAGTTGGAAGTTGTCATTAACTGATCCAGTTCGCCTACGCCGCCTCTTTTAAGAGCTACAGACTCCGTGGCTACAAATCGAAAATTCCAGTGGGCTTTGGTGGTAAATTTGCGATCGAGCCTTTCTTCGTATAGAATATCTGCGGTCATACGATTCTCTGCAAGCACCCATTTTTCACCGGATCTGCGGTATTGACTGACAAAACGGATGTGGTCTGAGCTAAGTTTTACATTGCTGATTCCAATGCTCAGTAATTCTTTTATTGCCTTATCTGTAAAATTGTACTCCAGTCTAACAATGGCCCGGCTCTGGGGTTCAATGTAGATATATCCGGTACGTCCTCCTTTCAAGGCTGCTGATTTAGGTTCAAAATGAATCTTGTATAAGGCAAGCGTATCGTATGGTACCAGCATGGAATCTACCCGAAACTCATATTTCTTCATTTCATCCCGGGTAAGAAATTCAGGCAGGCCGGTTTCCAGAGCCCTGATCATAACAGAAGGGCCGTTTTCAAAAAACCAGGCGTCCACTTTTCCAGATTGCCGGCTCCAGTCAATCTGCCTGTTTTCGAGATCCTTAAAGCGATCTGGCCTTTTGGTATCTGAAGGAAATCTTTCTACCCGTAAAGTTGCCTCTTTCAGCTTCACTATTCCCTGATTTTCCAGAGCGACGTACTCCAGGTAAAACCCGTTCTGCAACATGGCAGTAAGGTAATTATTGGCCCGCATAGAATCTATGGCCAATTGTACCGTGACAGTGGCATCTGATATGCCGAGCGTGGTCTGAACAGGCTCTGCTTTTTCCAGAAAAAAGGTATTGCTATCCGGAGTTAAACTTCGAGCCGGATAGGACACACTTTTGTACCCTACAGCAGAGGCTCTTATTTCAACCGAATCCAGAACGAGATTGGGGATTCGAAAAACGAAGTCCCCGTCTTCATTTACCGCATTGCTGTATCCACCGTAATTGATATCCAGAATAACGTCGGTTAAAGGTTCACCTGTTAGTTTATCCTTTACCGTGCCTTTGAACTCTGCCAAACCCTGAGCACTGCCAGCCGTTTGTAATGTTAGGCAAAAAATGAACAGCAGTTTTCCAATAACTTTAATTTTCATACGTAACACACTACCGGAATATAGAACGTATTCCGATTACTCAAAATTTTGAACCATCTGTAAGCTGTTTCTAACCAACTACCCAACAAACCAGAAAAAAAGGTATATTGTAAATACTTTTGAAGAACGTTCAAATATCAAGCTAATATCATGAAAGCTTCTACTAATTTTCTTTTCGCTGCGGCCTTTCTGGTTTCATCGTTTTCATTTGGTCAGATTCTGAGCCCGGAAAGAATCAAAAACAGAGTTAAACAAAGAGCCGAAGACCGGGCCGCCTCAGAGGTAGACAACCGGGTAGATCGCGGCGTAGATAAAGTACTCGACGGCCTTTTTGGTACGGTTGACAAAGGTGCAAAGGCAGCAACCGATGCCGTTAAAGACTCCGGAAACAAGGAAAAAGGGGAAGACTCTGCAACCGAGAAATCTCAGGAGCCTTCCGAAGAAGATGTAATGGGAGCATTCAGCAAAATAATGGGTGGCATGGGTCAGGGTGCGGCTCCCGAGAATAGCTATTCTTTTAACTCTTCCTACACCATGAAAATGACATCTACTGAAAAAAATAAGGCTCCGCAGAATTTCACCATTAAATACCTTTTCACGGAAAGTGGCGATTATTTCGGATCTAAAGTACTTGGAATGAGCACAGAGGGCACAGAAGCCATACAGGATCAGTTTATGCTGTTTGACATGGAGAAAAACACCATGTACACCTTTATGAATATGAACGGACAGAAAAATATGATCTCAATGAGTTTAAGTGGTGTTGAAGAAGTGGCTGAGGAAAAAATTGATGCTTCCATTGAAAATACCTCGTATACCAGCACAGGTAAAACAAAGACCATAGCCGGTTACCCATGCGAAGGCTTTCTCATGAAGCAGGACAACGAGGAATACCTGGTTTGGATCAGCAAAAGCTCGGTTCCGGTGATTTCTGCTTATTACAAAAATTTCAATAAAGCTCTTAACTCCTCCTCCAAGAGCCTCAAGTTTAACTATGCTTCAAACCCTCAAATGATGAAAATGATGCAGCAGGGCAGAGCTTTCATGGGTATGGAATTTGAAGATAAGGGTACCAAAACTGAAATGGAGGTTGTGGAAATAAAGCCAAGAGAATCTTTCTCTTTTGAAACTACCGGCTATAGCAACATGATGGATTTCAACAAAATCATGCAGGACGCCCAGAAGCAAAATAAGAATTAATTACCCTGATTTAGTAAGACCTTTAAGGGGATTTCGATTTGAAATTCTCCTGGAGGAGCTTGGCCTTTCCTCTACAAAATTCAAAATACAACCTTCTGTAAACAAGCATTTTAATTTATAAACCATGAAAACTAAATATCTCTTTTTGGGTGCGGCATTCATTTTGGCCGGCTGCTCTCAGGGTACAGATTCCACGGAGTCTATCGCAGAAAAAATTGATAAGGCCATACCACGGTCTGAACAAAACCCCTGTGACTTTTTGAGCGAGACCGAGGTTAGAAATCTCGCAGGTGTTCATGATACAGTAAGTTTTACCAGAAATGATTCGTTCGGGGTTTGCAGTCTGAGCTGGGAAATAGAATCAGAGAAGCCCACCGACGAGGAGATTATTGCAGCGGCCATGCAAACGGTAAAGAGCGGGAAAGTGTCTGGAATGAAAGAATTTCAACGTGGCTATTACTCAGTAGGTCTGAATTTCTCTCCTCTAAAACTCAACGGAAAGCAGGATGCAAAAAATGCTTTTGACACCGCAAAACGTACACTTACAGAGGGAATGACCGTGAGCAAGGAAACTATCAAAGAAAAAGCCAAAGACATGGGTATCAACAATTCAGCTTTGGATACCTATGCTACCGACGTTACGATACAGGATTCTACCCTCACCGATATTTCAGGGGTAGGAGATGAAGCATTCTGGAGCTCACAAAGCAGACAACTTACCGTGTTATCTGGCGGCGGCCTGTTTTTTCTTACAGTAAAAGGACAGAAAGACCCGGAATCCTCGCTGAATCTGGCCAAAAAAATCGCAGAACAAATTATTGACAAATTATAATGCCATGGAATCACTTTTACAGCCCTTCGAAAACCTTCTTACACCTATTTTCACCACCAAATCACCTGTTCAGCTTCCTGAACCATGGAGACTCGCCATCGTAAAATATGCACCCTGGATCATGCTGATCCTGGCTCCTCTCACTTTGCTGGCCATCGGACTGAGCGGTCTGGCGTATGCGTTTGACCTGTTTTCCGGACATTTTCTGGATTCTCTGGCTGTAATCATTAACGTAATTGCGATGGTTCTTAATCTTCTTGCCATCAAACCACTGATGGATAAAAAAAGGCAGGGATGGCTTCTTGTGTTTGCGGGATTCAGCCTCTCCTTACTGGCAAATCTCCTAACATTTTCTTTGTTCGGACTCGCTATTGGATTCCTGATAGGAGGTTTCTTTTTGTTTCAAGTCAAATATTATTACCAATAAGTTGCCATGAAATTTCCAATACTACCCTTAATTCTAACCTTCCTTGCGGGATGTAACTCTCTTCAGGAAACCCGCGATAATGCGACCCAGGAACTTACAGAAAATCTTTTAGAAAAAGCTACCGGGCTAAATATTGATGCCAGCAACCTTACGGATGTTCAGGATCAGAAAACGACTCTTCAACTTTCATTTGATGGAAACATCCCGAACGGCGAATATTTTTCAAGTGTGACACTCACCAAAGACCTTATGGCTATCGTGGTGAAGCAGGATGAATTCGCTTTCCTTATAAATCTGTACAGAAAAGATGGCAGTTTTGAGAGCAGACCGATAGAGGCAAAAGTAACCAACACCGAAAATAACGGTGTTACGGCCAATGTGAGCATTCAGGATTTCTCCAGTATGAGTACAGATGGACTTAGTGGCATGTTTATGAGTCAAAACGGGCAACTTCGAATCACGGAACTCAGCAAAGACAAACTCATTGTGGAATTTGAGCAGGTGAAGTTAGCCCCGGCTGGAAATACGGATGAAAGTACCTGGAAAACACTGAGTGGCTCCATTTTGGTAGATTATCCACTCTATACCAGTCTGGATGGCAGTGTGGAATCTTTGGTAAAATAATTAAAACAAGTTGCCCGGGCCAGAATAGTCCGGGCTATTTTTCTACGGTAAAATACCTCACTGCCAGCTCATATCCTTTGAGGCCAAGCCCGCAAATCATTCCTTTGCAGCGGGATGTGAGGTAAGAATGATGACGGAAAGCTTCACGTGCATGAATATTGGAAATATGAACCTCCACCGCCGGGGTCTTAACTCCGGAGAGAGCGTCTGCTATGGCCACTGAAGTATGTGTGTAGGCTCCCGCATTGATTACAAGCCCATCAAATTCAAAACCGATCTCATGGATTTTGTCTATAATTTCTCCCTCATGATTACTTTGGAAATAACGTAAGTCCTCATCGGGGAACAATCCTTTCAATTCTTCAAAATACTGCTCAAAAGACTTAGAACCATAGATTTCAGGCTCCCGTTTTCCCAGTAGGTTGAGGTTTGGCCCGTTAAGAATCAGTATTTTTTTCATTCGATTTCAGTGATTTCCATTTGTTTGCGAGCAAAGAAAGAACCAGACTCCTTCCATCCAATTCATTCCTCTATTCGATCTCTTCCGGTTAAAATTGAAATTAACCAGCAGACAAATCTAAAGAAAAGAAGCAAAGTTGGTCAATTGCTGCTTCAGGCATTCCGCATTTTTTTTTCAATCTGGCAATCGTTATGTTTACAAAGAAATAACGCTATTTTTTCGAAATGCTTAAGTCGTTCTGTTATTGGGCCTTCTTTTTTCTTTCAACGATCTGTTTGGCTCAGCAGACTGCCGTAAAGGAAGTGCAGGTGGGCGGACTCGCAGGCAGACCTTACACTTTAAATCTGGAAACCCTCAAAACGTTTCCGGTGGCACGTATGGAACGTGATGGCAGTGAGTGGAAGGGGGTCTTGCTTCGTGATCTGATTGATAAGGCTGAGGTGGAATTGCCCTACAAGAAAGCACGTGGAGAGTATTACGTGCTGGTGTCTGCCGGTGATGGCTATAAAGTAATTTTTGCATGGAATGAGTTGTATTCAGGGCCGGCTGGAAACAACACCTGGCTTTTCTTTGAAAAAGACGGAAAACCCATTGAAGACACCGGCAGATTTGTACTGCATTGTACGAGCGATCTGGTACAGGGCCCGCGACATGTGAAATGGGTGAACGAAATCCTCATAAAGAGAGATCAATGAACGTACTCCTCAGAATTACCCTGATTTTGTTTTTCGTGATGAGCTGCCGTTCAGAGGAAAAGCAAATACTTCGAATTGCTACCGCAGCAAATATGCAGTTTGCTATGGAAAAACTTTGTAAGCAATTTGAGGCTGAAACAGGCATTAGGCCCGAGCTGATTCTCAGTTCTTCGGGTAAACTCACGGCTCAGATCCGCAACGGGGCCCCTTTCGACCTCTTTGTTTCGGCAGATATGTCGTATCCCCAGACCTTATTTGAGGAGGGTTTCGCCACCGCAGCACCGCAAGTTTATGGATTGGGAAAGCTTGTTTTATGGTCATATAATGAAAATCTACAGCCGTCGATAGAGATTTTGAGCACAGATTCACTAAAGCACCTCGCTATTGCTAATCCGAAAACAGCCCCTTACGGAACCGCCGCTTTGGAAGTAATCAGGCACTATAACCTCGGGGAATTACTGCAGGATAAGCTGGTTTACGGAGAAAGTATTGCTCAGACCAATCAGTTTGTTGTATCGGGAGCTGCCGAGCTTGGCTTTACCTCAATGTCTGTGGTGCTTTCGCCGCAAATGAAGGGTAAAGGAAAGTGGATTGAAATTCCCTCGCATTTGCATACGCCTATTAAGCAGGGAATCGTGATTCTTAAACCTGGCGATGAAGCTCAGATTTTTTATGATTTTATTTTTTCGGCTTCTGCCCGCTCTATTCTTCAGGAATTCGGATATTCGGTAAGTGAATAAACTGGCGGTACACATATTTTCCATTGAAACTTCAGATTCCTTATCGCTGGTAGGACTGAAAACTGACTCTGGGCAGATACTAAAAACTGTGCTTATTGATACTCCTCAAACCAACCCTCACCTTCAACTAAATCAAAGCCTTTGGGCCACATTTAAAGAAACGGAAGTGGTACTTGGCACCGATTCAACGCAGGCCATCAGTCTCCGAAACCGCCTTCCCGGGATTATTGAAAATATTGAGCAAGGAAAACTTCTAAGCCGGGTTTCTGTACAAACTGCCGATGGACCTGTAATTTCTGTAATCAGTTCTGAGGCCGTGAGCGAGCTTGGTTTATCTGAAGGCTGGCCGGTGACCTGCTTCGTTAAACTTAATGAGATTACATTGACCTATGAGTAACTGGGCACCTCTGTGGCTTACTTTTCGGCTGGCCGCCATCACCACGTTTTTACTTTTTCTGCTTTCTGTGCCTCTGGCCTTATGGCTTTCCGAAACAAAATCAAGACTCAAACCAGTTATTGAAACCCTCGTAAGTATGCCGTTGGTTTTGCCTCCTACGGTGCTGGGCTTTTATTTTTTACTGGCCTTTAGTCCGGCCAATTTTTTTGGTCAATGGCTCAATGAATGGCTGGGTATCCGGCTCGTATTTTCGTTTGCGGGCCTTGTAATGGCCTCCTGTCTTTACAGCCTTCCTTTTATGGTTCACCCTATTCAGGCCGGCCTCAGTAATCTGCCTCCCTCGCTCAGAGAAGCTTCGTTTGTTATGGGTAAATCAAAATTTCAAACGTTGATTCAGGTCCTGTTACCGTGTATACGCACCTCCATGCTCACAGGACTAGTATTATCTTTTGCTCATACAGTGGGAGAATTTGGGGTGGTGCTGATGATTGGCGGGAATATCCCGGGAGAAACAAAAGTGGCATCCATAGCCATATACGACGAGGTAGAATCCCTGAACTATGCTGCCGCAAATGTGTATTCCTTTATTCTGTTTGCCATCAGTTTTGTTATTCTTCTCCTGGTTTATCTTATCAATGGCGGATACCTGAAACTTATCAAAAATGATTGAACTGGCAATTCAGAAATCTTTGACTGCGGCAACCGGCCCCTTGAATCTGAATGTGAACACTTCGATTCGAAAGGGAGAATTTGTGGTAATTTATGGCAAATCGGGAGCCGGAAAAACCTCCATGCTCCGAATGCTGGCAGGTTTACTTACACCCGATCAAGGGGTGATTTCAGTGAATGGAAAGGTGTGGTTTGATAGTGAGAATAACTTCCATCTGGCTCCGCAATTGCGGAAACCCGGGTTTGTATTTCAGGATTATGCACTTTTCCCCCATCTGAGCGTCAAAAAAAATCTGGAGTTTGCCGGAGTAAGAGGGTCAAAAACAGAAGAGCTCCTGGAGATTATGGAAATAAGTGGCCTGGCCCACCAGAAACCTGAACGGCTTTCGGGAGGGCAAAAGCAACGAGTAGCCCTGGCAAGAGCCCTGGCTTCCGGTTCAGAAATTCTGCTGCTGGATGAGCCCCTCTCGGCTCTGGATCAGGAAATGCGAAAAAAAATAAGGGATTACCTCAGAGAGGTTCATCAGAAATTTGAGCTGACCACCCTCATGGTGAGCCATGATCCTTCCGAAATTCTTCAACTGGCCGACCGCGTTCTGGAACTTCGGGATGGAATGATCGTGACCGACAAATCACCAATAGATTTTTTTTCTAAGACCGGTAGCAGTGCAAAATTCGCCTTTACGGGTGAAATACTTTCCATTGAAAAGGCGGATATAGTTTATGTGATTAGTATTCTGGTGGGTAATGACCTGGTGCGGATAATTGCCGATAAATCTGAAATTGGCCGGTTCTGTATCGGAGAAAAAGTAGGAGTAGGATCAAAAGCTTTTCATCCTTCAATTACGAAAATTTCTTAAGACGAAAAACCGGGCAAAAGGTCACAAAATTCTTTTCATTTTTTTCTTTCAATGGGTAAATAACCGAAGCCTCCAGACGAAGTAGTGAAACCTTATAATTGAAGAATCAGGAAATTTCATGAACTTCAAACCTGAAATTCTGCCTGATAATCGTTTGTTCTTAATTATGAGATTCCCCTTACTTGTTTTTGTTTTTCTTATCTTCCTGAGCTGGTCAGGGCACAGTCAAAACTCAATTGAAATCCCGAAAATTATTCAAACGTTTGATTCTTTGCGTCAAAGAAATATCCCTCTGGCAATTTACTCTCAGGAAAATTACGCAGACAGGAAACCTCTGATTTTCAGCCATGGATACGGCATGAATGACCCGCAAAGCTATCTCAGTTATTCCTACCTGACCTCTTATCTGGCTTCTCAAGGATATTTTGTGGTGAGCATTCAGCATGAATTACCCACCGACAGCCTCCTGCCATTGGAAGGTATTCCACGGGTGGTGCGGCGGTCAAACTGGGAACGTGGTGTGGAAAACATCCATTTTGTAGTTGATTATCTTAAGAAATCATACCCTGAGCTCAATTTTCAGGAAATTACCCTGGGCGGTCATTCCAATGGAGGAGACATGGTGGCCCTGTTTCCGAATCTGTATCCTAACGAAGTACACCGCATTTTCACGCTAGACAATCGCCGGATGCCCTTGCCGGGAAACCATCACCTGAAGGTGCTCTCTATTCGCTCCAGCGATCAGCCTGCCGATGACGGGGTATTACCCGATTCTCATGAATTGAAGGATTTCGCAATAGAGATAATTACCTTGAAAAATACACAGCATAATGACATGGATGACCACGCCAGCGAGGAGCAAAGGAGAGAAATTCAGCAACTTCTCGCGAATTTTCTGAGGTAAATTGAACTGAAAATTGGTTTGTAAATTACTACTGTGGTCACAACAAATCAGAGCCATTCGATTCAGAAACATAGCCTGGTTCATAGTGCTTGTGGCCTGACACTTGTCTGGAAGAAACTTCTGCTTATCGAAAAAGTTAGCATAAATGCCGATGAACGGGTTCTCATTGAACAGAAAAGTGTATCTTGGTTTGAATAAATACCCTGAAAATGAAAGAGATCAAAAAAGAAGATATCAAACAGGAGGTTTTTGACCTTTATGATGACTACGCCCATAACCGGATAGATCGCCGTGACCTTATGCAGAAACTTTCTGCTTACGCGGTGGGCGGAATTACCCTGGCCTCGCTTACCAGTTTTATGATGCCCGATTATATCAATAAAATTCAGGTGAAGCCAGATGATCCCAGAATAAAAACAGAGTACATCACCTATGCTTCTCCGAAAGGAGGAGGAGAAATAAAAGGATTACTGTCTATGCCCGCCGACCTCAAAAAAGCAGTGGGCGGGGTAATCGTGGTTCATGAAAACCGCGGGCTTAACCCTTACATTGAAGATGTGGGCCGAAGAGCCGCTCTGGCCGGGTTTATTTCGCTGGCCCCAGACGCACTCACCCCATTGGGCGGCTACCCAGGAAATGATGATGAGGGCCGTACCATGCAAAGCAAACGCGACCGGAACGAAATGCTGGAAGACTTTATAGCTGCGGCAGAACATCTTAAAAAGCATAAAAATTGTAATGGCAAAATGGGAGCTGTAGGCTTTTGTTTTGGTGGCTGGGTGGTTAATATGATGGCCGTGCGAATGCCCGATCTGAAAGCGAGTGTTCCTTTTTACGGCGGTCAGCCAGATGCCGCAGATGTAGTTTCTATAAAAGCCCCTTTGCAAATTCATTATGCAAGTCTGGATACCCGCGTAAATGCCGGGTGGCCTGCTTATGAAGACGTATTGAAAGCTGCCGGCAAATCCTATGAAATGTTTATGTATGAAAATGTAAATCATGGTTTCCATAACGACACCACTCCCCGATACGATGAAGCCGCCGCAAAGCTGGCCTGGGAAAGAACAGTGGATTTTTTTGAAAGATATTTAGGATAGTTTTATTGAGACAAACTTTATGGAAGGCAGAATTGATAAAATTCTGCCTTTTATATTTTAGAAGAATTATATTTAGAACAAATTTCATTTGTTAACCTATGAATCACCGACTTGTCTTATCCATACCCCAGCCCTGTACTGAGAAGTATTCAAATTTTGAGAGAACTTTGACTGGTGGGTTTTGTAACCACTGCCAGAAAGAAGTAGCAGACTTTTCAAAAATGAAGGATCCAGAAATTATTGACTATTTCAAGTCTACATCCAGCAAGACTTGCGGAAGATTCAGGAAAGATCAGCTGAAAACTTATTCGATTAAAAACTCTCAGGCTCACCCAAAGCTTGCTAATCCAAAATGGGGATGGACATTGTTCCCTCTTTCCATTTTTCTGTTTTTAAAACCAGAAATGAGCCAGGCTCAATTTTTCAACAAACAGCAGAAAGTTCAAAAGGACTTTCATTCCAATTCACTGGAATCAAGAATGGACTCGCTAAGCATAATCAAGGGAACTGTATTGGTTGAAGATATCCCGTTACCGGGAGTTAGCATTGCACTAAAAGGAACTATGAAAGGCACCAGTACCAATAAAGATGGTGAATTTACCTTTAAAACTCCCCTATTGAAAGAAGAAACTCTTCAGTTTAGCTTTATCGGATATAAAACCAAAGAGATAAAAATATTGCCTAAAGAACTAATTGACAACCAAATTGATCTAAATATAATCCTTGACGAAGACGATATGGTTCTCATGGGTGAAGTAGAAGTAGCAGGACTCTATCAATCCAAAAAAACTGTTTTTAAAAGAATAAAATCGATGTTCCGTTGACCAAAATTCTAATCTTATTCCTTTTGTTTTCACAATTAAAGGCTTTTGCTCAACTCTCCGATTTTCCAGGAATTGATTTTACAAAAGCCGATAGCATTGCCAGCCTTTATTACAATGAAAATCTAAACAATTTGCCCAGACTTTCTTATCTGCTCACATCTGATCTGAATACGGATATTGAAAAATTTAGGGCCGTCTATACATGGGTTAGCAATAACATTGAAAATGATTTTAGCCTCTATCAAAAAAATGAGCGAAAGTTATACAAATTCAGAAGTGATCAGGAAGCCCTTAAAAAATGGCAAAATAAAATTAGGAGAAAATTCTTCAGGGATTTACTTCGAAAGCAAAAGACTATTTGTACGGGTTACGCTTATCTCGTTAGGGAGTTATCTACACTTGCCGACATTGACTGTAAAATTATAGATGGCTACGGTAGAAATATCGTTTCAAACATCTCTGAGCCCGGCTTGCCTAATCACTCCTGGAATGCAGTTAAATTAAATGGCAAATGGTATTTATGTGATCCCACTCTTTCCAGTGGTAGCAATGAGATAAATAATGGAAGTGCCACTTTTGTTCGCGACTTCTTTGATGGTTATTTCCTGGCCAATCCCCGAATGTTTGTCACAAACCACTATCCAATGGATACCGCCTGGTTGCTAATAAATGAAAAGCCTGAATTGAAAGATTTTCTGAACGCCCCAATCATCTACAAGGATAATTATCGTACCGAAATTTACCATGTCGATCCAACAACGAAAGACATAGAAACTGTGGTCAATAAACCTCTGACGTTCCTTCTTGATGGTCGAAAGAATATTTCCCCTTCTAAACTGGGAGGTTTACTGTCTCAAGGCCAAAAAGAAACCTTTTTTGACCTTAATGCAATTCGTGACGAAAACTCACTAATCATATTTGAATATACCTTCAAAAAACCCGGGAATTATGACCTTCATCTCATGTACGAAGGGAAGTATATTATGACTTTCAGTATTCAAGTAAATAAACATAGAACGAACCGAGACGATAATTCAGCACCTGAACAATATCCAAATAACTAGAAATAAATAAAAACCATGGAATCGGTTTCTCATTGAAAAGAAACATTTTAGGAAGCTAGTATTATTATTTGGGTGTAGTTCCTGAATTTCAAGTATGTGACCCAGGTATACTTTCTACATCAGATGCCCATGAAGGTCTATAGTGGAAAGAAACGATCTGAATTTCGGCATTCAACATCTACCTACCTCTGCAAATTTAACAAGTAGTTTTCGAAATGGTCACTATCAAAATTTCTCAACAATCAGCGTTAATAAAATGGCTGGCCTGGGAAAGAACAGTGGATTTTTTTAAGAAAAAACTTTCGTAGCGTCCAGGAAAGCAGAGGCCGATTGAGCCTCTGCTTTCTTTCCAATTTCGTTTTCACACCAAATAAAAGCCTGATTACCCTCTTCCCGGAATATGACCACGGTCATCATTACACGTTTTATACCCGGGTAGTTTTGCCGAATGATCACAGAGCAACTCATTCGCAAATACGACGTACCAGGTCCAAGGTATACCTCCTACCCCACCGTGCCGGCCTGGAATCTTTCAGACTTCAATTTGCCCGACTGGCAGCTTGAAATCAAAAAAACTTTTGCTGAGAATCATCATATCGGAATATACATTCATCTCCCTTATTGCGAGAGCTTATGTACATTTTGTGCCTGCCACAAGCACATCACCATAAACCATTCCGTAGAGGAACCCTATATAGACGCCCTGCTGAAAGAATGGCAACTGTACCTTTCTCTTTTTGACCAAAGGCCTGTTCTTCAGGAGTTGCATCTCGGAGGTGGAACGCCCAGCTTCTTTTCCCCGCAAAACCTCAAAAGGCTACTTGACGGAATACTGAAGGAGGTTATTATTCCCCAGAATGCCGCCTACGGATTTGAAGGGCACCCCATGAATACTACTCGCGAGCACCTCCAGACCCTCTATGATCAGGGATTCAGAAGAGTGAGTTTCGGGGTGCAGGATTATAACGAGCAGGTCCAGCAGGCCATCCACCGGGTTCAGCCGTTTGAAAAAGTGAGGGAAGTAACCACAATGGCAAGAGAAATTGGTTACACATCGATCAGTCATGATCTCGTTTATGGGCTTCCGTTTCAAACCATCGGAAGCATTTCAGATACCGTTTTAAAAACTTTGGAGCTGAGGCCAGACCGGCTTTCTTTTTATAGTTATGCTCATGTTCCCTGGATTAAAGGGAATGGTCAACGTGGTTTTTCTGAAGATGATTTGCCCCTTGGAAATGCAAAACGAAGTTTGTACGATGCCGGTAAACACCTGTTTGAAAAAGCAGGGTACATGGAAGTAGGCATGGATCATTTCGCTCTGCCCGATGACGAGCTTTTCCATGCCCGGGAAGAGGGCCGTTTGCACCGTAATTTTATGGGATATACCACAGAAAACGCCCCTGTTCTTATCGGGCTTGGAGTTTCTTCTATTGGGAATACCACCCGTTCTTTCGCCCAGAATGAAAAAAGTCTGAAAACTTATCTTGAAAAGGTCAATGAGGGATATTGGCCCGTAATTAAAGGTCATTTGCTCTCTGAAGAAGATGTGCTTTCTGCTCAAATCATTGAAGAGATCATGTGTGGATTTCAAACGCACCGGCTGGCTGAATTTGCAGAGCGACATCCTGAAATTTACCCGCGACTTCGGGAAATGGAAAGAGACGGAATACTTACTTTTAATACCCGTGATATCTGGGTGAAACCTCACGGAAAAGCCTTTGTACGGAACATCGCCATGCTCTTTGATGAATATCTAGGAGAAAAGCAGGAGCAACGTGTTTTTTCCCGGACAATTTGATCAGGGCTGTAACCTCAGGTTTTCCCCGGATGCCAGAATTGCTCGGGTCGATGTATGGCTTGTATGGCTTCGCTGTTCCAATATCATCTGGCAGTCCACAGGATTTTTGATCCAAAATTTCCTACTTTTGCAGCCCATTTTTAAAATTAAGTATGTCTGTAAGAGTACGTTTTGCACCCAGCCCTACCGGGCCGCTTCATATCGGGGGAGTTCGCACTGCCTTGTATAACTACCTTTTTGCAAAAAAACATAAAGGTGATTTTATTCTGAGAATTGAAGATACCGACCAGAACAGGTATGTGGAAGGAGCAGAACAGTACATTATTGACAGCCTCAGGTGGCTGGGTCTGGAGTTTGACGAAAGTCCGGCCGGCGGACCTCATGCACCCTACCGGCAGTCGGAGCGAAGAGAGATTTACAAAAAATACGCTGAGCAGTTAATTAACACGGGGAAAGCTTATTATGCGTTTGATACGGCAGAAGAACTGGAAGCTATGCGAAAAGAACTTGACGCTGCCAAAGTGGATAATCCCTCCTACAATTCGGTGACACGAATGAGCATGAAAAACTCATTCACCCTCTCAAAAGAAGAAGTAGATAGCCGTCTGGCTGCAGGCGAGCCGCATGTGATTCGTCTCAATGTGCCCATCAAGGAAGAAGTGAGGTTTAAAGATGCTATACGTGATTGGGTGGTGGTTCACTCCAGTACCATTGATGATAAGGTACTTATGAAAGCCGATGGCATGCCTACGTATCACCTGGCCAATATTGTGGATGACCACGAAATGGGAATCACCCATGTGATTCGTGGAGAAGAATGGCTGCCCTCTGCTCCGCTGCATGTTTTACTTTACCGGGCCTTTGGCTGGCAACACCCCGAGTTTGCTCATCTTCCGCTTTTGCTTAAGCCAGAGGGAAATGGTAAACTAAGTAAACGGGACGGACTTCTGGGAGATTTCCCGGTGTTCCCAATGGAATGGAAAGACGAAGCCACCGGTGATGTATCCCGCGGATTTAAAGAGGATGGGTACCTGCCAGAAGCCGTTTTGAACTTTCTGGCTTTGCTGGGATGGAACCCGGGCACCGAGCAGGAGCTATTCTCGCTTGAAGAGCTGATACAGGCATTCAGTCTGGAACGTATTAACAAATCGGGAGCACGATTCGATATTCAGAAAGCCAAATGGTTTAATCAGCATTATGTCAAAAACCTTTCTGATGACGTGCTTACGGCAGAGGTCAACCAACAGGTCAAAAATGAAAAACTGGCTAAACAGCTCGTAAAACTCATGAAAGACCGGGTGACTTTTGTCAGAGAAATTGTTTCTGAGGTGCCGTATATTTTTTCAGCACCTGCAGAATACGACATGACTGTTGCCGAGAAGAAATGGGATGATCTGGCCAGACAAGCCATGCCCATTATCGTCGATCTGGTAAAAAATGTGGATGACTTTACGACTGAAAACATTCATCACGCCATCTGGGAGGGGCTTCCGCAACATGAAATCAAGCCCGGCAAGGTAATGCAGGCTCTACGTTTAGCTGTAACCGGGGAAGGAAACGGCCCTGATCTGAGGCTTATGCTTGAAATACTGGGGAAAGACGAGGTGGTGAGCCGGATTGAGCGGGCTCTTAAGTTCCTTGGTCAATAGTCGGTCGCCAAACCAGGTGAAACGGGAAATTATCATTTTGTAAATTATCAATGAATGCGTCATCTCTGTGACGCATTTTTTATTTCAAAAAACAATTGATAAGAACAAAGTATGATTGGAACTTCCATCAAATCCTTTTGTTATAACCGCGAAATCAAAAACCATCCGCATTTCTGACCATTCATCGTATCTTTCACCGCTACATCAAGATTTTACGGAGGTTTTTGAAAGTGTATCTAATTTTGTTTCACCGGTTGCGTCAGCAGCCACAACAGAACGCAAATATGACCAAGAAAAAAGAAACCGAAGAAAAACCGAAAGTCCATAAAGACCTGGAGGGTTTCGATATCCGTATCAACACGTTTGGAGAGATTCAGATGAGCTACGATATTGAGCGTATCAACGACTTTTTGAATCGTACGGTAGATGATAAAAAACTACGGGATGTGGATATAGAAAAGCAAACAGCTAAAACGAAAAAGAAAAAGTAGCTTCGACAGGCTCAGCTACCGGGCTTCGACAGGCTTAGCTTCCGGGAATCGACAAGCTCAGCTACCCGGGTTCGATAAGCTCAGTTCGTTGACTTCGGCAATCTAAGTCACTGTTAACCAAGCGGCTGAGCCGGTAGAAGCCAACCATTTTATAAACCTATTTACAAAACATCTTATGAGAAGTCATGAAATAGACTACAAAATCCTGGGGGAAGATATCCAGGTGGTTGAAATTGAACTTGATCCCAACGAAACCGTCATTGCTGAAGCCGGAAGCATGCTTTTTATGGAAGATGGCATCACCTTTGAAACCAGAATGGGCGATGGCACCCAGGCCAATCAATCCGTTTTAGGAAAATTGTTTCAGGCTGGTAGCCGAATGCTTATGGGTGAGTCGCTTTTTATGACGCACTTCACCAATCGTGGTTATGGCAAAAAGAAAGTGGCTTTTGCCGCTCCTTACCCGGGTACCATCAAAGCAGTAGATCTGAGCCAGATCTACCAGAATACCTTGATTGTACAGAAAGACGCTTTCTTATGTGCTGCCATGGGAACCAGCATCAATATTCACTTCAATAAGCGATTTGGAGCTGGCTTATTCGGTGGTGAAGGGTTCATTCTGGAGAGAATTCAGGGGGATGGCCTGGCATTCATTCACTCAGGCGGTGTGGTGATGGAAAAATACCTGAACAATGAGACCTTACGCATAGACACCGGCTGCATCGTAGGCTACGAGCCTCAGCTTAATTTTGATATTCAGGCAGCTGGTGGCCTACGAAGCATGATTTTTGGTGGAGAAGGAATGTTTCTGGCCACGCTTTCGGGCACCGGGAAAGTATGGATTCAATCACTGCCTATCTCAAAACTCATACAGCGACTTTCTCCTGCAGGAGGAAATTCCAATAAAGAAGGTGGTTCTGTATTGGGCGGTCTGGCCAACATGTTTGAAAGCTAAATTGACCTTACATGGAAGTTGTCAGTTTATAAAAAGCAGGCAACTTCCTGATTTTTACTGCATCTGTTTGGTAAAAATTCTATGAGAAAACCGAGCTATCTTCTCTTACTTCTGATGCCCTTTTGTTCGTGGGGTCAAAAAACAGCCATTCGTGTTTACGACATTCTGGAAGTTAAAAATGAGTTTGAAAAAGAGGCACTCTATTTCTATGAACAGAACTGGAAACTCTTCAGAGATATGGCTCTCTCGAAAGGATTCATTACAGAGTTTAGTCTGGAGCGAGCACCAAAATCTGATAGTTCTTTTACCATCATCCTTTCCACCGGGTTCTCCGGAAAAGAACAATTTGAAAATGTAGAGCAGCACTTTGAACCTATCATGAAATCAATCAGACTGGGTGGTCCTGTGGTCATGGGAACCGCTGACTTCAGATCCTACTTTTTAAGTCGTCAAAGCTTCGAGTCCAATGTATTGACCGGGCAATAGAACTATCTAACTGTACCAGTAATGAAAACCTACTTTGAAGAATTGGCCGCATATAACTCCTGGGCAAATGGGCTGATATGTGATTGGTTAAGCAAGATTTCTGATGAACAATGGAACCGCCCACTGAAAAGTAGTTTCCCATCGGTAAGAGATACCGTTATCCATCTGGTAGGAGCTGAGAACGCCTGGTGGCAGCGATTGCGAAAAGACCAGCAGATTGTATGGATTCCTAATACATTTCAGGGCACCAAAGCGGAGGCCCTGGAGCTTTGGAGAGAATCTTTTTCCCATCTGGAGGAGTTTGTCAAAGAATTGTCTGCCACTCAGCTCTCAGAAAACCTTGATTTCAAACGACTGAACGGGGAAGCTAACCGAATGAAAATCTCTGAAGTACTGGCTCATGTTTTTAATCACAGCACCTACCATCGTGGCCAGCTGGTCACGTTACTTAGGCAAGTAGGTTTTACAGATGTGAGCAGCACCGATCTTCTCAATTTTTACCGAAGCAAACCGTTGAATTAACTTATTGGGTTAATTCCAAAAACCGGTTTTTCATCTGGTCTAAAACCTCTGGTTGATTTCGGGCGAGGTTCTGCCTTTGGCCCGGATCCTCCTTCAGATTAAACAGTTGATCCTCTGGGGAAAATCCGGTTTCGTTATTGACATGCTCCACCACTGCAGGGCCACCTCCAGCGGGAATATAGACCCAATTATCTTTTCTTAAACATAACCTTCCCATTCCCTGCTGCACCAGTTCTGTTCTACCTTCTGGCTTTCTGCCAAGAAGTACCTCGAGATAATTCCGGCTATCGTATTGATTCCCTTTCTGACCGGTTAAAGACTTGAGACTTGCAGCGAGATCCAGCTGAGAAAAAATGGCCTCACTTACTCCAGGCTTAACTTTTCCCTTCCAGTAAACCAGCAAAGGAACGCGGGTACCGGCCTCATACAGGCTGTATTTACCTCCTCTCAGCGGCCCGGCCGGAGTATGGGAGCCCAGTTTTTCCACCGCCTCATCGTAATACCCATCATTGAGTACCGGGCCATTGTCTGAACTGAAAATGATAAGCGTATTCTCCAGCAAACCCTCTTTTTCAAGCTTGTCAAGGAGCTTTCCAACACAATAATCGGCCTCCAGAATGGCATCACCACGCGGTCCCATCCCAGATTTTCCGGTAAACCGCTCATTTGGAACCCTGGGTACATGTGGCTCATGCAAGGCATAACAAAGAAAAAATGGCTTTGACTTATTCTGATCAATAAACCCAAATGCCTCATTGAGAAACACTTCATACATGGTTTCATCGGTCCATAGGGCTGATTTGCCACCCTTCATGAAGCCAATACGGGGTACTCCGTTATGTACGGACATGTTGTGCCCATGCTGCCATTTCTGCTTTGTCATCAGTTCGGGATGGGTTATAGCAGTGGGTTCACCCTCAAAATTTTCTTTGTAATTCACATAAAGCGGATCTTCCACACTCAGATTTTCTACCCGCTTATTTTTGACATAAACCGTGGGCACCCGATCATTGGTGGCGGCCATGATGTAGCTGTAATCAAAACCCAGCTCATTGGGCCCGGGGGTTATTTCTTTGTTCCAATCAATAAACCCATTCCCTAAACCGAGATGCCACTTTCCTACCACCGCGGTGGCATAACCGGCAGATTTGAAATTATCTGCCATTGTAAGAGTATCGGGATGGATAAGCAATGGAGCATCTCCCGGCAATACTCTGGCCTGTTGGTTTCGCCAGGGATAAATTCCTGTCAATAACGAGAATCTGCTGGGTGTACATGTAGCAGAAGTGGCGTAAGCTTGTGTAAATCGCAGCCCTTCCAAGGCCAATCTATCCATATTTGGTGTTTGCAACGAACCTGACTTATATGCACTTACATCACCATAGCCGAGGTCATCGGCATAAATAATGATTACGTTGGGTTTTACATGGGATCTTTTTTCATAGAAGGAAATAAGGGTAAGGAGTATTCCGGCAAGAGCGACTGATTTCAACATGAGGCTGGGTTTGAAAATTGAATATATTGAAAAAAGATGGAATGCGAGATATTGGAGATTTTTGACACCGCGTTCAAGGGTAGAAACTGGTCAGACTTCAACGAAGTCAGACCTGAAAGATGAAGGTTTCTGGTTCCATAATTTCTCAGTTTGAATTGAAATAAATTCACTCTTTGAAATTAATTTCTTGAACGAAGGTTTATAAAATATCAATCAAGCAAACTCAGGATATCGTCATGCGAAAGTGATTTGGTAAAGGTTTCCTCGGTAGTAATCAACTCGTTAAAGAGTTTGCGTTTGGCACGTTGAAGACTAAGAATTTTCTCTTCTACGGTATTGCGACTGATGAATTTGTAGGTGAATACGGTGTTCTTCTGACCAATGCGGTGTGCCCGGTCAATGGCCTGTGCTTCAATCGCCGGATTCCACCAGGGATCAAGTAAAAAGACGTATTCCGCCGCGGTAAGATTAAGCCCTACTCCTCCCGCTTTCAATGAAATCAGAAACACTTTGATTGATTCATCGTGTTGGAACTTCTCTACCTCAGCTTCCCTGTTTTTGGTGCTTCCATCCAGATAAGCGTAGGGTACATCTTTCTCATCGAGGTATGACCTAATGATGGTCAAATGCTTCACAAACTGACTGAATATTAATACTTTACTACCGCCCTCTATCACACTTTCCAATTTATGAATCACATCTGAATCCTTTCCGCTATCTCCTTCGTAGGATTCATCTACCATGAGTGGATTATTAGCAATCTGACGTAATTTGGAAAGCCCCTGAAGTACCACCAGCTGCGATTTATTGATTCCTTGTTGTTCTATATGATCCAGAATCAAATTGCGGTAATAGGCTTTGGTTTCCTCGTAAAGCTTCTCCTGTTCCTCTGCCATATCGCAGTATTGTACACTCTCTATTTTTTCAGGCAATTCGGTAGCTACCTGCGACTTATGCCTTCTCAGCATAAAGGGTTTAATCTTGCTATATAGCCTGCGGGTGGCCGATTCATCCTGTTTTTTTTCAATGGGCAGCTGATATTTATCTCTGAAATAGGTCTGTGAGCCCAGCAATCCGGGATTCACGAATGTCATCTGACTCCAGAGATCCATCGTATTATTTTCCAGAGGTGTACCTGTAAGGATGAGCCTGTTTCTACAGTTTAGCAACCTTACCGCCCGTGAAATATTTGACGTTGGATTCTTTATGGCCTGTGATTCATCCAGCACCACATATTCAAATCTGAACTTCTCGATGAACGAAATATCCAAACGAAGCACCCCATATGAGGTCAGAATCAGATCATAGTCGGCAAAATGAGCACTCGATTTCTCCCGGTAACTTCCCGAATGAACCAGAATTTTCAAATCAGGAGTAAATTTTTCCGCTTCTTTCTGCCAGTTATAGAGCAGAGAAGTAGGCATAACCAGCAAACTTGGATGCTCTGCTCCCTCCGATTTCAGAGACTGCAAAAAAGCCAGGGTCATCACCGTTTTTCCCAAACCCATATCGTCTGCCAGACAGCCTCCCATATTGAAATCTTTCAGGAACCTGATCCAGTCGTATCCTGCTTTCTGGTAAGGCCTCAACTCTCCTTTGAAAGCACAGGGTACCTCATACGATTTAATCTCCTCAAAATGCTGCAAATTCTGAATCTTTCGGCCAATAACGGTATGTGCAAGTCCGTCTTCTGCGAGATTCTGCACCATGGCTATATGATGCTTTTTCAGCGTTAGTTCTTCTCCAAGGCCGGCATCTGAAAGTGTGAAGAGCTCATGATACCGGATAAACCACTCCTCCGGAATGACCGCAAACTTCCCGTCTGGCAGCCTGAATTCCCTGATATTGTTCAGAACAAGTTCTCTTAGTTTGAGAATGGGTATCTCAAAATCTCCAAAGCGTACTTTGGTCTGGATATCAAACCAGTCTTTATTTTCAACGATGTTGACCTCAATGCTCGATACGCCCAGAAAGTACTGCTTCTTTGACTCCGGTGCCTGTTTAACCTCAATGCCAGCTTCTTTCAGGATTTCTGCATTTTCCTGAAGCCAGCTGAAAGCCTGATTTTTGGGCAGTGATTTTCTACCGTGAATCAGATTCTGACCCAAAGCATTGATCTTATCAATGACAGATCTCTCAAAGGCAAGATCACGTTTTACTTTATGAAACACCCAGGCATCCTCCTCCTTTTCCTCCACTTTCACATAGGCCTGAGCCGCAAAACTGTCAAAACGAAAGGTAGAGTTTCCGTACTCAAAACTCAGATCCATCTGTATTTTGCCCGAATCTGAACCCTCGGCAGCGTTTTGCTCGAATAAACTGCCGTTATAGCTACTTTCCGGTTCAGAAATAAGGAGAATGGGACGAGCTGATGATTTCTCTTCTACAATTTCGAAGCCTTTCCCATGACCGAAAACATTAAACTGGGCAATAAGCGGCCCCACAAACTTCCGGAAATAGGTTTTCTCTATTTTCCGGTCAATGACGATATTATCCTTATCCAGAAAAGGTCGCAGTTTTTTACCATCCACATGCGGGTCAAAATGATACAGCCGCTGCTCGCTCATAAGAAAAGCCGGCGAATCGCTCAGAATCTGGGCTCCCACATGCTGAAGACGTACTTTTTCGCCTTTGTATTTGATGACCGGGAAATAAACGGTATGATCTTCTTTCCGGTCAAAATTGAGATAAACCTTGGCTGGCTCGGGCATAACCTCCACTTCCTGGCCATTGGGTATCCCGTCATTTGACATAACAAAAAAACGCTTGCCCTGAAACCTCGATAAAATTTCTCCCCGGTACTTATTCAGATATTCTTCCAGTGCCTCCTGCATGGGCTTGTCTGGTTTTTCGGGATTAAATACCCTTGAGAAAAACTCAAAAGCCTTCAATTTTTTGGGATTGAACTTTTTAAGAATAGCATCCTGCTGAATGGCATCCATGAGCTTCACCAGCTCAATATCCACCTGATCTATTCCTGAACTAAACTCCCGGATATTTTTAGAGGAGACATTCTGATTGGCATACGTGAGTTCGCCACGGGCATTTAACTGAACCACAAACGACTCATACAGATACCCAAGGTACTGATGCTCATAGAGCGAATAAATCATCTGGAAAGGTTCGGTAGTAGATACCTTCATGCTCGTGGTTTATAAGATACCGATCAACTCGGCCGTACTCGTCAATACCATACTCTAAACCCCGAAATTATAGAGAAGAAGGTGCGTGGGCAAATTAAGTTATCAACAGCCAAAGTATATATAGGGTGACCCTCACTATATTCATGAGGGTCACCGATGAATAAGTATATCATTCCAGGTACTCCATCGTATTTCTCTCGGGCTGCCCGCCGCGATTGGCCACTCCACTGGAGATATACCATTTTTTGCCGATGCGTGCAGCCGAAGTACCGTGGCGACCCTGATTGAGTTTAGGCATGCTGCTCCAGGTCATGGTTTGCGGGTCAAAAGCCTCTACTTCATCGTGAGCGGGTACCTGATGCGGGCCTTCCCCACCGATGAAAACGGCCTTGTTTTGATAGATGATGGCCGCATTGCCCGCACGGGTTGTTGGTATTTTCTGTTCAGCGGTCGTCCATTTTCCGGTTTTGAAATCATATACGTCGGTTTCGGCTATAACCAGGTCAAGCACTTTATTGATCACAGCACTCGAACGCCGCCCTGCAGCCACTACTAATTTATCTTTGACCATCACCACGTTGATATGATCTCTGGCCTGTGGAGCATCTGGTAATACCTTCCATTCGCCGGTTTTAGGATTGAATTCATCAAACCACGCCACGTGGCCATCCCAGTGACCATCCTGAATCCCACAAACCATGTAAATCTTGTCTTTGTACACAAAAACTCCCGCCGACCCACGTTTTCTGGGAATCTCGGGCCCTTTACGCCATTCATCCTTTTCGGGATTGTAAATATAGACATGCGGTATGGGCGTTTCATGAGGATAGGGCCCGGTGAGAGCTCCAAGCACATAAATCTCTCCACCATAAACTACCGCCTGAAAATGGTGTATCTCCTGCGGAAGCCCGCCTTTTTTTATCCAGGTATTGGTCTTGGAATCATACACTTCCAGGGGTTTCATTCCGCGACCCCCAAAGAGATATAATTTGTCTCCTATGGCCACCATGCTGTTTTCACTGCGTGCGGTACTTTCTGTGACCGGTGTAACCATCTGCCAGTTTTGGCTCATAGCCGATACCGACAAAAAAAAGAATAACAGGAAAGGTTTGATTCTCATGAATTTGAGGTTTAGGGTCGTTTTTGAAATAAAAGTCAAATTAAACAAACCTTAACGGAATCAAAAAACACCAAACCTTAATTTGAAAAGTTCGTAGATCAATACCCTCTTCTCAGAGTTATGGACAAGGCTCCATGTCCATGGTCAAATTATAGTATACAAATACGATAACCAGATTATCCTCTTCTGCCTTTTCGATTCGGTACTCCCAGCCATCCAATACCTGAGCATCATCCAGCACATCGTAAATTTCAATGGTTTTTTTATTGGATGAGAGTTTCCATTTGCCACTACCTAGCAGTGAGCCATCCGGTGATTTCTGTTGCCAGGTACCATCAGATTTGAAGAATTGTGACAAGGTAAAACCGGACTTATCACACCACCAGCGGTCAGTAATTATTGATGTGGGGTCGGCTTCCGGCCCCTTCTTTCCGCAGGAAATGAACACCAGAAAAAGAAGAATTGTATAGCTCGTTTTCATGTCTTTCATATTAGAGCAGGAAATCTAACCTTATTCACCCGAAATCCACCTGAACAGCAATCATGTTTTATTTTAAGGAAACCTCCAGAATTTCAGGAGTCTCTACCATTTTCTTGTAGTATTTGAAGAGAATACCTGCGTGAGAGGCATCCACCACCCGGTGATCCAGAGCTGCGGCCAAGGTGATCACGGTTCTTATTTTGATTTCATCGTTTATCACAAGAGGCACTTTTTTAACACCTCCCATAATGAGAACAAACGAAATATTGGCCGCCGGAAACAAAGCCGGGTAGCCGTTATCAAGCCCCAGACTACCGATATTGGAAACGATGTATGACCCGAAGTTGTTCGCTGAAACGCCTTTAAACGAAAGTCCCCAGTCCACCAGCATTTTCTTAATGAGCCAGTAAGCCATATTTCTAAAAGGCCAGGGAATGGCTGCAATGGTCTCTTTCATTTGCATGGTATCGTTTTCTGTGCCCTTTCGGGCTTCTGTGATCTTATTTTGCAGAAAAGCCACCAGTGAATCATAATTCATTTTTTCTACGTCCTCCACCTTCACAGAACCCATTTCATTTTCCCTCAGAAGTACGCTTACCGTTGCTGTAATTTTCTCATGCTGCCGCACATTTCCCCGCCGTATGTAGGTATTCAGCTCGGGCAGCCTCTCTTTAATGGCTCTTGCCGTGGCCAGCGTAAAGAAATGAGTAAGCGTTATTTTCAACCCCTGCTTCCTTTTTTGAAAAATGTACGCCTGAAGATCGGTG
Source organism: uncultured Cytophagaceae bacterium (assembly GCA_966250325.1). Taxonomy (GTDB): domain Bacteria; phylum Bacteroidota; class Bacteroidia; order Cytophagales; family Spirosomataceae; genus Jiulongibacter. Next base: position 28,224 of record CBINGY010000017.1, read on the forward strand.
ATATCCAGTTCCACCGAGCCAAATATTTTTGAATCATCCGGTTTACGATACAGGGTACTGGCGGTTTTTCGCCAGGCGTTATTCAGCTCTTCTGGGGTTTTCATCGGGGCAAAAATACAACTTGCTTCCAAGCAGACAAAAGTTCTGCTTTTTACTTCACTATGAAGTACTTAGAAGACATATTGGCAGTTTTTGCAACGATATTTTTTCAAAAACTTGCCAATTTTTCCAGATTTTGTCTTTTGCACTCTTTTTGATCTGGTCCGACTGTCACATCATGTGTCAAGGAAAAAGTAGTACAGCTATGAATTTAAATCAATATACCATTAAAGCTCAGGAAGTGATTCAGCAGGCCGTGCAGATCGCTCAGGGCAATATTCAGCAGGCGGTCGAAACCGGACACTTATTAAAGGCACTTTTAGATCAGGATCCTAACACATCCACCTTTCTATTCAACAGATTAGGGGTTTCTGAGCTATTGCTAACTCAAAGGTTGGAGGCTATTGTAACGGCTTATCCGAAGGTAAGTGGTTCAGGTCAACCTTATTTGAGCACGAATTTGTCGACGGTTCTGGCATCGGCTCAGGGAAAATTGAAATCCTTCGGCGACGAATTTATCAGTGTGGAGATTCTTTATCTGGCTCTGGCCGGGGCAAAGGATCAGGTGGCTCAGCTTTTGAAAGAGCTGGGCTTTGTGGAGAAAGAGGTAGAAAAAGCAATTAAGGAACTTAGAGGAAAAAATAATCCCGTGAAAGATCAAAACGCAGAAAACAAATATCAGGCCCTTGCCCGTTACAGTATAAATCTGAACGAGCAGGCCAAAAAAGGAAAAATTGACCCGGTTATTGGCCGGGATGAGGAGATCAGAAGAGTACTGCAAATTCTCTCCAGAAGAACCAAAAATAACCCCATTTTACTGGGTGAACCCGGTGTGGGAAAAACCGCCATTGTGGAGGGGCTGGCCCAGCGTATTGTCCAGGGCGATGTACCGGAAAACCTGCAGTCGAAAACGCTCGTCTCTCTCGATATGGGATTGCTGGTAGCCGGTGCCAAATACAAAGGGGAGTTTGAGGAGCGTCTCAAAGCAGTAATCAAAGAAGTAACTGATTCTGATGGAGAACTTATCCTGTTCATTGATGAAATTCATACGCTGATCGGTGCAGGTGGCGGCGAGGGAGCCATGGATGCCGCAAACCTGCTGAAGCCGGCTTTGGCTCGTGGTGAACTGCATGCTATCGGAGCTACTACCCTCAAAGAATATCAGAAATACATTGAAAAAGACAAGGCTCTGGAGCGGAGATTTCAGTCGGTCATTGTGGATGAACCCGATGTAGCCGATGCCATTTCCATACTTCGCGGTATTAAAGAAAAATACGAAGTTCACCATGGAGTGAGGATTCAGGATGACGCGGTAATTGCCGCCGTTGAGCTTTCTCACCGGTATATTTCAGATCGTTTTCTGCCCGATAAGGCCATTGACCTCATGGACGAAGCGGCCTCAAAACTTCGTTTGGAAATGGATTCGATGCCCGAGGAAATGGACGAGCTCCGGCGAAGAATTATGCAGCTGGAGATCGAGCGGGAAGCTATTCGCCGGGAAAAAGACTCTGAAAAAGAGGGAGTTCTGAATAAAGAACTGGCCGAGCTCAACGAAAAATTCAACGGATTCAAAGCTCAGTGGGAAAACGAAAAAGGTAAAGTAGATGAAATAAGGCAGCTCAAAGAATCCATTGATCACCTCAAATTTGAAGCAGAGCAGGCCGAACGCAGTGGCGATTTCGGTAAGGTGGCCGAGATCAGATACGCAAAATTACCCGATGCAGAAAACCGGCTTAAACAACTTGCGGATAACGCAAGGGAATCTGGTGAGAATCTCATCAATGAGGAAGTTACCTCAGAGGATATTGCCGAAGTGGTGGCAAAATGGACGGGTATCCCTGTCTCTAAGATGCTTCAGAGCGAGCGTGAAAAACTTCTTTACCTCGAAAATGAATTGAAGAAACGCGTAGCCGGCCAGGCAGAGGCCATAGAACTGGTTGCCGATGCGGTTCGCAGATCACGTGCAGGTATGCAGGATCCCAAAAAACCGATAGGAAGCTTCCTGTTTCTGGGAACCACCGGGGTGGGTAAAACAGAGCTGGCCAAAACACTGGCTCAATACCTCTTCAATGACGATACCGCTATGGTGAGAATTGATATGTCGGAGTATCAGGAAAGGCATACCGTGAGCAGACTGGTAGGAGCCCCCCCCGGCTATGTAGGATACGACGAAGGCGGACAACTCACTGAGGCTGTTCGTAGAAAACCTTACTCGGTCATATTGCTGGATGAAATTGAAAAAGCTCATCCCGACGTGTGGAACGTTCTTTTACAAGTATTGGACGACGGCCGTCTGACAGATAATAAAGGTCGAGTTGCCAATTTTAAGAACACAATCATTATCATGACCTCGAATATCGGCTCACATCTCATTCAGGAAAAATACCTGGAGGCCAAAGGAGACGAAAAAGCCTGGCACACGTATTTTAAAGAAGAAGCCAAAGAAAGCGTGATGGAACTGTTAAAAACCTCGGTGAGACCAGAGTTTCTGAACAGAATTGATGAAATTGTTCTGTTTGATCCGCTGAGTAAATCCAACATTCGCCAGATTGTGGAAATACAGTTTTCACAGATAAAAAGCAGGTTGTCAGAACAAGGTATTACGCTGGATGCCACCGTGGAGGTATTGGACAAATTAGGTGAGGAAGGTTTTGACCCCGTTTTTGGTGCAAGACCTTTGAAAAGGGTAATTCAGCGGCTGGTGCTCAACGAATTGTCGAAGAAAATTCTCTCTGGTGAAGTGAGCAAAGACGCCGTAATCATGATTGAAGTGGATGATGAAGGAAATCTGAAATTCGAGAACGTTATTGCGGCAGAAGTGTTATAAGAATAAGAAACTATTAGGTTAGGGTTGAATAGAAAGAAAGGCCGTTCTCACTTGAGGACGGTCTTTTTATTTTGTGTCAAAATAGTTTTAAAGCGTCACTTCTGGATTTCCCCGCGTACCTCAAATTCTTTCCTTCCACCCACGAATAATTCCTGCCAGCCTTTTATTTGATAATTAACCAGATTGCCATCTTTCAAATCAACAATCAGATCCTTTTCAGAACTGTACAAATAATTTTTGGTACGTTGAAGGCTCTCTATATGATGTGGTTTGCCATTTTCGTCCAGTTCAATGGTGAGACGCTTTACTGGTAAATTTTCACCCTTTTTTAGCGTGTAGGTTATGGTTTCAGTCGATTTTTCTTCTTCATATGACAACGTGTAGGCCGATTTATTCAGATCAGATTGCCTGAGCAACTCCAACTCCTTTGACCAGTCGATATCCGAAATAAGTTCTTCGTTTTCCTTCTCCCCAATTTTTGAAAATTTTCTTACCGATGGATTTGACTTTTCATTCTCAGCAATGAGCTGATCGGCCAGTTTCTCCAGATCGAAAAAGGTTTTACCGCTTTGTGAAGTTTGAGGCTGACAAGCCATGACAAGCATAACCAGGCCGGGAAGAATAGCTTTCATTAATTTCATATCACAAATATAAGCGAGTAGAAAACGAATCAGTTCAGAACAGGACAGCTCAAATAGAAGAATGTTTTTAATTTACCGACAAATCAACCCTAATTGACAAATCGTATGAGTGATCAAGAAACTCACGTTGAAGAATTTGAGCGTGAACCTGTACCCGCCAATTCGTGGAAAGACTGGCGTAGTTTTCTGGGAATGTATGCGGGAGAACATGCTGCAGGTACCGAATTTGTCATTGGCCCGCTCTTTCTCACTACCGGTGTAAGTGCTTTTGATCTGATATTCGGGCTACTTATTGGAAACTTGATGGCCGTGTTATCCTGGCGATACCTCACCGCTGAAATTGCCGTTAAAAACCGGCTTACTCTCTACTTCCAACTTGAAAAAATTTGCGGAAAAAGTCTGGTCAAATTCTACAATGTGGCAAACGGTGTTCTTTTTTGTTTTCTGGCAGGTTCCATGTTTACAGTTTCTGCCACAGCCGTCGGGATTCCTTTCGATATGCCCATGCCCAAGCTCACAGATACTTTACCCAACGGCCCGCTATGGATCGTAATAGTCCTTCTGTTGGGTGCCCTTACCACCTGGATAGCCATTCGAGGCTATCAAATGGTATCTAAGGCCGCAAACTGGATGTCTCCGCTTATCATACTTGGCTTTTTGCTGGCCGGCTTTGTGGCTTTGAACCAACTCGGCGTAAAATCATTCTCAGATTTCTGGAATATCTGGGGCGATGGTCGTGAGCCTTTCCCCGGCCAGATCAAATACACTTTCTGGCATGTAGCTATCTGGAGCTGGTTTGCCAATGCCGCCATGCATGTGGGAATGTCCGACCTTTCGGTTTTTAGATATGCGAAATCGCCGAAATCTGGCTGGACCACCGCCGCAGGTATGTATGTGGGTCATTTCATGGCCTGGATAGCCGCCGCCTTGCTCTATTCTGTTTACCTGAAGTCGGCTGATGCCCAGGCCATGCTCACACAGGGCGAGGCTCCTGCTGTGGCACCAGGTCCGCTGGCTTATAATGCGATCGGTGTTTTCGGGGTAATTGTGGTAATTCTGGCCGGATGGACCACCGCCAATCCCACTATTTACCGAGCCGGACTAGCGTTTCAGACCTTGTTTCCAAAGATGAAAACCAGTTGGGCTACCGTAATAGCTGGTACTGTGGCTACTGCTGCCGGCATTTTTCCTGCCTTCGCTATGAAGCTTCTTGATTTTGTGGCGGTTTATGGGTTCATCCTGGCTCCCGTAGGTGCAATCATCGTTTTTGATCAGTATTTCATGAAAAAATGGAACCTTCTTCCCCGATTTGCCGAGGAGAAAAATTTGCGGGTCAACTGGGCAGTCCTTATCGCCTGGGCGGTGTCAGTGGTTTCATTCTATGCGTACTCCGTAAGCACCGGCACTTTTCTGTCGTTCCTTACTTTACCGGCCTGGCTGTGTAGTGGTGTCTTGTTTCTGGTGCTTAGTAAATGGGTACAGCGGGTCTAAACAGGAACAAAAAGGCAGTTAATTATTTTGATTTCTGTTTCAATTCTCTGAATCTTGAAACCTGAAATAAGTTATCCGGGAATGAAATCTGTTTACATAGTTGCTGCAAAACGTACTCCCATTGGAAGTTTTGGTGGAGTTTTCAAAGATTTTTCCGCAACAGACCTGGGAGGAAGTAGTGTCAAAGGAACCCTGGAGAATACCGGAATTGACCGTTCCATTGTTGACGAACTTTTCTTCGGAAATGTCATTTCTGCAGGGATGGGACAGGCCCCCGCCCGACAGGTTGCCGTAAAAGCAGGTTTACCCATTCGTATGCCTGCCAGTGTTGTCAATAAAGTATGTGCCAGCGGGATGAAAGCCACCATGCTGGCAGCACAGAGTATTCAGTTGGGTTTGAATGACGTGGTTATAAGTGGTGGCATGGAAAACATGTCGCAGATTCCGTTTTATCTGGATAAGGCCCGCTACGGATACGGATATGGAAACGGAAAACTCCTGGATGGTCTGGCATACGACGGCCTCACAGATCCATATGATAACAAGGCCATGGGATGTTTCGCAGATGCTACCGCCGAACGTTTTGAACTCTCCCGTGAAGCTCAGGATGAATTTGCTATACAATCTTACAAACGTGCTGCCAACGCCTGGCAGCAAGGATTTATGCAGAGAGAGGTAATACCCGTGACTTTAACAGATCGCAAAGGTAATTCCGTTGAAATATCAGAAGATGAAGAATATAAGAAAGTCATTTTTGAAAAAATACCCGGTTTAAAACCCGTTTTTACCCCAAACGGAACAGTAACCGCAGCCAATGCCTCTACTATAAACGATGGGGCCGCCACGCTGGTTTTGGCCTCTGAAGAAGCCGTGACCAGGCACGGGCTCAATCCCTTGGCTAGAATCATATCCTATGCAGATGGAGCCCGTGAGCCCGAATGGTTTACCATAGCCCCCCTAATAGCGGCGGAAAAAGCATTGCACAGAGCCGGATTAGAAATCGGAGGAATCGACTATTTCGAAGTCAATGAAGCGTTTGCCGCTGTGCCAATGGCCTTTGCCAAACATTTCGATATTGATCAAAACAAACTTAATGTGCTTGGAGGAGCCGTTTCCCTGGGCCATCCACTGGGCTGCTCAGGAGCCAGAATTCTGGTCACTCTGCTCAATGTGCTTCAACTTAATAAAGCTAAGAGGGGTATGGCTGCCATATGTAATGGCGGAGGAGGGGCATCTGCTATAATTATCGAACGTTTGTAAGGGTTTTAGCTAAATTTCAAAATATCCGTCTTCAAAGCTTGGTTATTATTTCCTGAAGTGCTAGTTTAACCACCGATCACAGTGATGATCCTGGTTCATGTGCTTTAATAATCCTTTATGAGCGAAAACACCACCAAAAAACTGTACGTGCTTGATACGTCTGTTTTACTTTTCGACCACAATTCGATTCAGAATTTTGAAGACAACGACGTGGCCATCCCCATTACCGTTCTTGAAGAACTGGACAATTTCAAAATCGGAAATGACACCAAAAACTTTGAAGCCCGGGCGGTAATCCGTATTCTGGACAAGCTTTCAGGAGTGGGTGGTCTGGATAACTGGATAAAGATTGGCCGTGGAAAAGGGAATATTAAGATTGTGATGAATACCGGTAATCTGAAGACTGATGCGGTTAAAGTTTTTGGCTCAGATAAGAACGATCACCGAATCATTAATGCGGCCCTTTCTTTGCAGCAGTCGCGGTCAAAAACCCGGGTGGTACTTGTAACCAAAGACATCAACCTGCGGCTCAAAGCCAAAGCGATAGGTCTGAACTCTGAAGACTATCTCACAGGTAAAGTCAAAGACATGGATACTCTTTCTGAGGGTGCTTCCGCTTTCAATCAGTTAGACTCAGAAATTATTCATAACCTGTATTCGAAAGGAAAAATAAAGGAGAATGGCATTCTAAACGGAGCCAAAGTGGCGAATGGCTATTACGTACTCAATAATTGCTCTGACTCGGTTCTGGCTCGCTACGACAGCCAGACTGACACCCTCACCCGGGTGGAAAAGGCCTACGCGTACGGAATAAAACCCAAAAATGCCGAGCAAACCTTTGCTATGGATGCCCTGCTGAATGACGAAATCAAGTTGGTGGCCATTCAGGGGGTAGCCGGTACAGGAAAAACTTTGCTGGCTCTGGCTGCGGCTCTGGAACAAAAAAGTAAGTACGAACAGATTATTCTGGCACGCCCTATCATTCCTTTGAGCAATCGGGAAATCGGATTTCTTCCCGGCGGGGCAGAAGAGAAAATTTCTCCCTACATGCAGCCCCTCTTCGATAATCTGAAATACATAAAATCCCAGTTTAAGGGAACCGAAAAGCGGGCAAAGGTGCTGGAGGAACTCGAAGAAAGTGGAAAATTAACCATCACCGCTCTGGCATTTATTCGCGGGAGAAGTTTCGCAAACGTGATGTTTATTGTGGATGAAGCCCAAAACCTCACGCCGCATGAAGTAAAAACCATCATTACCCGGGCAGGAGAAGGAACAAAAATCGTATTCACCGGGGACATAGCCCAGATAGACACACCTTATATGGATGAACAGTCAAACGGACTCAGCTATCTCATTGATAAGCTGAAAGGCAATCATCTCTTTGCCCACATAAAACTCGAAAAAGGGGAACGATCTGAACTGGCGAATCTGGCAAACGAGCTGCTCTGATTTAATCTTCTTAGTTGGTTTGTACTCACGCCAGCAAACCGATTTTTTGACGAAAACCTCTCATTTGAAAGGGATTTTGGTTCTGTTTAGACTTTCAATTTGTAATTTGCAGAAAACCTGAACCCTATGAAAAAACTTCTTCTGCTGTTCATTCCCTTCCTTTTTCAATCTGCCGTTTCTCTGGAAACGAATCGATCGCCCAATGTCATTCTCATATTTATGGATGACATGGGGTATGGTGACCTTAGCTGTTACGGAGCCAGCACCTACCGCACCGCCAACATAGATCGTCTGGCATCAGAAGGCATCCGTTTCACCAGCTTTCTGGCAGCACAAGCCGTATGCAGTGCTTCCCGGGCGGCTTTAATGACCGGCTGCTATCCAAACCGCATGAACATCAGCGGTGCCTATTTCCCGGGAGATAAGGTAGGACTTCACCCCGAGGAAACTACCATGGCTGAGCTCCTGAAAGAAAAAGGCTACGCCACGGGCATCTTTGGTAAATGGCACCTGGGTGATGAGAAGAAATTTCTGCCTCTTCAGCAAGGCTTTGACGAATATGTAGGAATCCCTTACTCCAACGATATGTGGCCCATCGGATATGACGGAAAACCCTCCTCGGCAGGATGGAAAGCTACTATTGCGAAGCTTCCGATTGTGGTCAATAACGATATCTCACGCTATGTAGAAACGCTCGACGAACAGGGTCAGTTAACCCGACTCTACACAGAGAAAGCCGTGTCATTTATCGAAAGAAATAAGAATAAAACTTTCTTCCTGTATCTGCCTCATTCTATGCCTCATGTTCCCATCGGTGTCTCTGAGGCGTTCAGAGGTAAAAGCGGTCAGGGGCTATACGCCGATCTTATGCTGGAAATTGATTGGTCGATCGGTGAAATTATGAAAACTCTTGAAAAGAACGGGCTTGATGAAAATACACTGGTCATTTTCACAAGCGATAACGGCCCCTGGCTGAATTACGGAAACCATGCAGGCTCTACCGGAGGCTTTCGTGAAGGTAAAGGGGTGACTTACGAAGGCGGTCATCGCGTGCCTGGTATAGTACGCTGGAAAGGGCATGTGCCTGCTGGTTTGGTTTGTAATCAACTCACTTCTACCATTGACCTGTTGCCTACGATTGCAGAAATATGCGGTACCTCACTTCCCAAAAACAAGATTGACGGCGTAAGTCTGAAAGCTATTTTCGATGGAAATATGGATGCTAAACCAAGGGAATTCTTTGCTTATTACTATCGAAAAAACAACCTTGAAGCCGTTCGGAAAGATCACTGGAAACTAGTTTTGCCCCATGAAGGCAGGACTTACACCGGATTTCTCCCCGGAAGCGATGGATATCCCGGCCCCAATACAGAAAATCATGATGAACCGCGGGCTCTCTTTGACCTCAGACGTGATCCTGGTGAAAGATACGACGTTTCCCGTCTTTATCCGGAAATTGTCAAGGAACTGGAAGCCTACGCAGAAACCGTAAGAGCTGATTTGGGAGATGATATCACTGGCAAAATCGGACCTAACCGACGCCCGTTGGGTAGAATATAACTTTGCTCGTTCAGTGAAAGCATTCACTTGTACATGATTTAGCTTTTTACGTTCAATCGGGGAATGATCTGGCCGGTGCTCATGTTTTCTATTTGAAAATTATCAAATGAATATGTCTGAAAAAGTAGCATTTATAACCGGAGGAAGTAAAGGAATAGGGTATGGCGTAGCCGAAGTTCTGATTAAGGAAGGGATCAAAGTTGCCCTAACTAGCAGAAGTCAATCCGCTGCAGATGAGGCTGCAGCTAATCTAAATACCCTTCGACCCGGATTCGCCCTTGGACTGGAATCGGATGTACGAAGTCTGGAATCACAACAAAAAGCTGTTCAAACGGTATTAAGTACCTGGGGGCGTATTGATTATTTCATTGCCAATGCAGGGGTAGGTCATTTTGCACCGCTGGAAGGCCTGTCTGCTGATCAATGGAATGAAACTATTGACATAAACCTCACAGGAGTCTTTTATTCGGCCAAAGCTTCACTTGAGGCTCTGAAAGCCTCGAAAGGATATTTCATCACCATCGCCTCGCTAGCCGGAACCAATTTCTTTGCCAATGGAACGGCTTATAATGCGAGCAAGTTTGGACTGGTAGGCTTCACCCAGGCAATGATGCTGGACGTAAGAAACGACGATATCAAAGTTAGTACCATCATGCCGGGATCTGTAGCAACCTACTTTAACGGCCATATTCCGAATGATGCCGATGCCTGGAAAATTCAGCCGGAAGATATCGGCCAGATTGTTTCAGACCTCATCAAAATGCCAGCTCGTACGCTTCCAAGTAAGATTGAGGTGCGGCCTAGTAAAACCGCCTCCAAATAAATTCTGAATATGAACCTCTCATTAAAAAACAAGTACGCTCTGGTTTGCGGAAGTACCGATGGTATAGGCTGGGCGGCGGCTGTGGAACTGGCCCTTATGGGGGCAAACGTGACGCTCTTTGCCAGAAACAAGGAAAAACTTCGGGAGAAAACCGCCTTGCTGGATATAACCAAAGGGCAGAAACACCGTTTCCTGGTCGCCGATTTCGCCGATACAGCCTCTGTGAAAGAAGCTCTTAAAACCAGCAAAGGCCAATTTCATATCCTGATAAATAACACCGGTGGCCCTGCAGGAGGAGCTTTGTTGGAAGAAAAGGCCGAGAAATTTCAGGAAACCTTTGAACAGCATCTGGTCATAAATCAACTGCTGGCCCAACATGTGGTTCCCTACATGAAAAAAGAGAAATTTGGCAGAATTGTCAATGTTACTTCCGTATCGCTCAAGCAGCCGATTGTAGGGCTTGGCGTGAGTAATACGGTGAGATGGGCTGTAGCGGCCTGGGCCAAAACTCTTTCGAAGGAACTTGCACATACGGGTATTACCGTGAACAATGTTTTGCCTGGCTATACCCTCACAGGGCGTCTGGAAACCGTAAACAAACTCAAAGCTCAACGTGAAAAAAAATCGGTGGAGCAGGTGGAGAAGGAAATCATTGAGACCATTCCCTCTGGTAAATTTGCCGCCCCTGAAGAAGTTGGTGCTGCTATTGCCTTCCTTTGTTCGCCGGCAGCAGCCTCTATCAACGGAATAAATCTACCCGTAGATGGCGGAATGAGTGCTGGCCTCTAATTTTCATTACTTTCAATTTATTTTGAACGTTCTTGTAAGTTATTTAGATTATTAACTTATATTTGAAACGTTTACGCTTGCTTTCCATGTTTGAATCACAGGAATTTGTGAATCTGGTTTACACCAGTTCAAAATTGCCATTAGGCACCTACGATAGCTGTCGTTTTTTCGGCTGTGACTTTTCGGGCTGTCATCTTTCCAATCAAAATTTTGTGGAGTGTGTTTTTGAGGATTGTAATTTGAGCAATTCGTACATCAAAAGCTCTTCGTTTAAAGATGTCCGTTTTGTCGGTTGCAAAATAATGGGAGTATTATGGGGAGAAGCAAATCCTTTTCTGCTTCAGCTGAAATTTGATAAGTGCCAGTTAAGTATGTGCTCCTTTTACGGTCTCTCATTGAAAGGAATTGACTTTAACGGAAGTACCCTCCGGGAAGTTGACTTTACAGGTGCCGATCTCACATCGGCTTCTTTCACTGACTGCGATCTGGCAAACGCTCATTTTGAGAGAAGTATTCTCGAGAAAGCTGATTTCAGGAATGCAGAGAACATAGTGATTGATCCGGAAATTAACCGCATGAAAGGTGCCCTGTTTGGCCGGGATCAATTAGCGGGCCTTCTCGCAAAGTATCAACTTCGGATCAGTTAAACCGGGGCAGCAGGAATATTAAAATGCGAAAATCAAAAATTTAACTTTTCTAACATTTCTCATAATGCCTCAAAATGAAATAATTCGGGGAACACATTCCTCAAATTGGGAATGGTCAAATAAGCTTCAAAAAATATTTTTATATAAATTTCACATTTCTAGATATTTATATTGATTTTTGTGAATCTATTTAGCATAAAACTCTCGAAAGAAATACGTGCTTTCAATGAAAAAAGAATTTTATTTTAGTGAAATCTGAGTCTCTATATTTATCTTATTCCAAGATAATAGTATTTGTTTTTTTTATCCTTTCTGCTTGTTTCAGCTCTTCTGTTTTTGCAAGTTCTTCTTTTATTAGCCGAAATGGAGCCCTTCCAGACAGTACCATAAATCCGGTAGCCTGCCATCTGTTTGAAGCCAACAAAGATCAGCTGGTCTTCAGTGATAATATCGATTATGAAACCTCAGTGAATAATGAGACTGCTTACGCAGACCCGGCAGGATTGGAGACCGGCTGTATGCTCACTCACAGCAATGAAAAATGGGTACTTTTTCAGGTCATAGCGGGAGATCAGTTGACATTTGACATACAAAATACAAACGGTGAAGATCTGGACGCCGTTATATGGGGAGCCGTTCACCCCGATTCTCTGGATTTCTTATGTCAGAAAATTAAAAGCTTTCCGATTTCATGTGAGTATTCAACGGGCTTACCTCACCTAACGGTTTTCCAACCCAAAACTGGTTATTACTATCTGATGATGATCAGTAATTCCTCCAATCAGAAAACTACGGTTTTCCTGAATCAGCCATCGGGTGGCCAGGTCAAATTTGCCTATCTCTGCCCCTCAAACATCCTGCTTGATGAGCGGCTGGAAGTGACTCCATCCGGAGCCGGGACCGTTACTCTCAATAATGAAATTCCGAGCACAAAAATTGAAGCCTTAAGTAATAACAGCGTGGTGCTAATGCCGGGCTTCTCAACAGGGGATAATGTAGTTTTTGAGGCGAATATTAAGGAGTGTACGCTTATAAACACTCCGTATTCAGATACAACTTCTGCTCCCTTACCTCCGTGCGAAGAGTTTACAAACCACGGCTCGCATACCCCTCATTTGTATGCCAATACCTATTCCAATGAACTGGTAGGTACCGTCTTTGCGAACAGCCAACCCGAGTACTCAACAGATTTTGTGAATTGGTACAAATTGGACAAAATGGGAATAGATGACGCCTCAGATAGATTTTTCTGGGCTTATCGTCACCCATTTACCCGCGATGCTCTGGTGTATCTAAGAACCAGAGAGGGGTGTGTTGCCTATGGGGATGTACGCCTTACCAGGCCTTACAGTTATCTAGGGGAAGAAGATACAGTACTGCCCGCACTGGCTCCTGTGGATAGTTTCATGAATATTAACAGCCCTTTCTTTGTATCTACCACCATGGGCGAGTGGCAAAGCGTTTATGATGTTTATACCATTTACCTGAAACCAGGATTGGTAAATCTGGGCTATAGGATCAACGGAGAAGGTTGGCGGTATAATGTAGAGAATGTAGCCATCTGGGAGGAGTATAATCAACGCTATGTGAACGTAACCCGAATTAACTTTTTCTCTGCCCCGAAAGATTTCATTCTTGATTTCACGCAAGATGCCGGCCAGACTATAGACCGATACGTGGTAACCCGTAACAGTGCAGGCGGACATTTCTCTGTAACTACCACGTTTACAAGGGTTGAAGATTCAACAGTAACGGTAAATACCTTCCAGGGTGATATTAACGTTCCTATGCAGCTCGGTGGAGTTAATTCATCCGCTAGCTTTGGCAATAGCTTCTATCTGGGACATCGCGAACCCGGCAACTATATTTATCCGCTCACCTCTTCTAAAGGAGATTATGTGCTGGATGAGCATCTTTTGGTAAGAGTACGAAATCAGTAATTTTTTCAAGAAACTTACATTTCCTCCTCCAGAAGTAAAGCCATGCGTATTTCCCCATAATTGATTTCTCCCTCCAGTTTTTCAAAAAGGGGTTTAAGCGGGTCGCCAGGTTTCACAGAAAGTTCTTTGGCCGCCACCATCACCTGCTCAAACGTCTTTCGACTTATTAGCCTCTTCAAATCCACCTCATGACCATCCTCGCGAAGCTTAATCAGGTGTGCAATAATGGTATTGACAGAAAGCTGGCGTTGCTCAGCAATAGACTCAACGCTCAATCCTTTATCAAACAGTTCCTGAGTTTCCCGATAAGTATCCCCCTTTTCTCTCTTCTTTCCCGAAATTTGAGGAAGGCTTATGTTGGCAGTTTCCAGATTATTCTCTTCGCAATAAGTTTTGATCTTTTCCAGAAATGCATATCCATATTTCCGCATCTTTTGTTCTCCCACACCACTCATTTGAAGCATTGCCTCCTCACTTTGAGGCCTGTAACTGGCCATGGCATTCAGACTTCGGTCATTGAAAATAATGTAGGGAGGGAGCCCTTCTTTATCGGCGAGTTGTTTTCTCAGAATTTTTAACTGAACAAAAAGATTCTCATCCATAGGTAAATCGTCGGTATCCAGATTAACCGACCGGGACTTCTGGTTCATCAACTCCTGTCTTTCTGCAAACGAGATGTAATTTGCGAGCAGCAGTTTCTTTTTTCCTTTCAAAATCGCTCTGCTTTGTTCGTTTAATTTGAAAGAATGGCCTTCATCATACGCAATATCCATGGCTCCGGCATTGAGCATTTGCATGAGGTAATCTGCCCATTCTTCAAACCTAAGCTCCCTGCCCACACCAAAAGTGGGAAGCTGGTCAAAGCCCCTATGAAGCAAATGCTGATTTCTGGAACCTCTCAGAATGTCAATAAGCATATTTAAGGCCACCGACTCTCCTGTTCGGGCCACGGCAGAAAGGGCTTTTTGGGCTAGTACTGTGGCATCCATGAGTTTCGGCGGATTGAGACACACGTCGCAGTTGCCACAGTCTTGATTCACCTCTTCATTAAAGTAACTCAAAAGAATACGTCGGCGACAAATCTGTGATTCAGCGTATTGCTTCATCCGTTCCAGTTTGGCACGTAAAACCTCTTTCTGTTCTTCGGGAGCTTCCGATTCGTCAATGAACTTTCTTCGTTGCATGATGTCTGCATAACTGAAGAGCAGCAAAGCATGGGCCGGCTCGCCATCCCGGCCACCTCTGCCTATCTCCTGATAGAAGCCTTCGACATTTCCGGGCAGATTATAATGAATAACCCACCGTACATTGGATTTGTCAATACCCATTCCAAAGGCTATGGTGGCTACAATAATCTGGATATCGTCGGTAATGAACTTCTCCTGGACCTTACTTCGCCATTCTGATGAACATCCGGCATGATAATGTTCTGCACTGAAACCCATATTCCTGAGATCTGCCGCTACCTGCTCAGTACTTCTTCTGCTCAAACAATAGATAATCCCGCTCTGGCCGGGAGATGCCAACAGAAAATCTTTAATCTGACGCATCCGCTGCCTGCCGGGAGAAACCGTGAGCCGGATATTGGGCCTGTCAAAACTACTTACAAACTCTCTCGCATCTTCTATGTGCAACTGCCGAAGAATATCCCGCCGCGTAACGCGATCTGCCGTAGCCGTAAGAGCCATTACCGGGATATCCGGAAAAGTCTGCTTCAGCATACCAAGTTTACGGTACTCGGGTCTGAAATCATGCCCCCAGGAAGAAATACAATGTGACTCATCAATGGCAAACAAACGAATATTTAATCCTTTGAGAAAAAACTCGGCATCTGAAGCAAATAATCGCTCGGGGGCTATATAAAGAAGCTTAAGTACTCCTGCTCTGGCTTCTGCGATAACTTCGTTTTGTTCTGAAACAGATTGAGTGCTATTTAAAAATGCCGCCTGTATGCCATTGGCCAACAATGCCTCTACCTGGTCTTTCATAAGAGCAATGAGCGGAGAAACCACCAGAGTAAGTCCCCCGGTCATTAATGCCGGAATCTGAAAACAAATAGATTTACCTCCACCTGTAGGCATCAGTACCAGGGCGTCACCACCACCGGAAACATGCTTTATGATTTCCTCCTGCTGCGGTCTGAAGCTATCGTAACCGAAGTACTTCTTGAGTAATTGCTGAGGTTCCATTTTTTCTACCTCTGTCATAATGTTCTTAATTAACCGCAAAGACGCTAGGTCGCAAGATATTTTAAGCTTCATCTGCTATCAAAAAACTTAGCGTCTTCGCGGCTTTGCGGTTTCAGTTTTCCTCCCCCCCAGCTTCAGATACTTTGATCGCCTGTACTTCGGTGATGTACACTTTCTGGTTCTCTTTATTGGTATAGTTTCGGTTAACAAGCTTACCTTCTACTTTAATGTGCTTGCCTTTGGTTACCAGTTCCTCACACTCCTCTGCCAGCTTACCCCAGGCTACCACCCGGTGCCAGTCTGTCTTGGTCACCTGCTCGTTACCTTTCATGTAACGCTCGTTAATGGCCAGGCTAAAACTTGCAAGCTTACCGTTTTCAAAAGATTTAACATCTGCGTTTGCTCCTGCGTTTCCGATCAATACTACTGAGTTCATACGTGTAATTATTTTTAAGTTTAACAATGTTTCTGATCCGTTTCCCGAATCGACATTGCAAAGTTGCAGGACCGGCCAAATACGAGTCGGTAGATAAACGATTACATTCGAATACAAGTAATTACAAGTACTTACTGTCGTTTTTGTGATTGATTTTCAGTAGATTAAAAAACAAGATCCAGCCCCAGATCATCTCTGAATTTTTTTAGAGCGGGATTTTTTTCCACCATGAGATTGTATTTTTCCTGCTCAGTGCGGGGTTTGGCTTCTTTGATTTCGGCTGTCAAAACAGCATCTAACTGAACTGATCCATTCCGTAAATCTTTTCGGATGAAGTCAATAATATCCTGCTTCAGTTCCAGAAAAAGATCCATAAGAGTCTGATTGACCAGCTTTAGCTCAATCGTATCACCTTTGAGCTCAAAGGAGGAGTCTACAATAAAT
The DNA here is from genome assembly GCA_966250325.1 of uncultured Cytophagaceae bacterium. GTDB lineage: Bacteria > Bacteroidota > Bacteroidia > Cytophagales > Spirosomataceae > Jiulongibacter. Next base: position 44,819 of record CBINGY010000017.1, read on the forward strand.
CGCTCCGTTTGTTTCTTGAAAGTCTTTGATATATTGTCCAAAGCTTTCCGGATACTTTCCGGTGTATAAGCTTGTTGTTCGGTAATAGCGTTTTCTTCCGAAACTACCTCCTCTTTTTTGCCAGATCCGATAAGTTCCATTTCCAGCTCAGTAGTAGATTTCAATCTGGAAAGTTTGGGCCGTCCGGAAGGTATTGAATTTGAAGGTTGAGGAGTTGACGAGTTAGAAAGTTTAGAAATCTCAGCATCTGACTCAGTATTGCCAACTGAATGAGAACTGGAAACGGCAGACTGTCCATTGCCAACTGCCGACTGAGAACGGCCAACTGAGGACTTAAAACCACCATCCTCCGGTCCCTCAGCCTGTCGAAGGGCCGAATGCTCTAAGCCACTACCGGACTTTTTTTTTCAGCCCCGCCGCTATCTGGCAATGAATTCAAATTTAAAACCTGCGAGATACTGGCCATTTTCATCAGCCCTATCTCTACATGAAGACGTTGATTTTTAGCTCCCTTGTACTGTAAGTCAACCTGGCTACCCAGGCTGAGTGCCGAAAGTAAAAATCCACGGTTTACTTTTTTGGTTTGATCCAGGTACTTCTTTTTAACAGAATCAGAAACTTCCAGCAAGCCGATGGTACGGGTGTCTTGTCCCACCAGCAGATTTCGGAAATGTTCGTTCATTCCGGTCACAAACTGATGCCCGTCAAAACCTTTATCCAGCACTTCATCAAAAAGAAGAAGGGCTGCCGAGAGATCACCATCATAAAGGGCATCGGTGAGTTTGAAGTAATAATCATAATCCAATACGTGCAGATTTTCCAAAACCTCAGCATACGTAAGCAGCTTATCGGTAGAAAAAGTCACGTTGAGATCAAACATGCTGAGGGCGTCCCGCAGCCCGCCATCTGCCTTTTGGGCAATTAATTCCAAAGCTTCAGGTTCGGCTTCAATACCCTCTTTAGAGGCAATATTGGCCAGATGCCCCGCCATATCCTTAATCTGAATACGATTGAAATCAAAAATCTGACAACGACTCAGAATAGTTGGTAAAATTTTATGTTTCTCCGTAGTAGCCAGTATAAAAATAGCATACGAAGGCGGCTCTTCCAACGTCTTCAAAAAAGCATTGAAAGCAGCAGAAGAAAGCATGTGTACCTCGTCAATAATATACACCTTATACTTCCCATCCTGCGGCGGAAAACGCACCTGATCTATCAGATTCCGTATATCCTCCACCGAGTTATTTGAGGCTGCATCCAGCTCATGAATATTAAAAGAAGCATTCTGACTGAAGTTTTTGCAGCTGGTACATTCATTGCAGGGCTCGGTATCTTCACCTACATTCTGGCAGTTGATGGTCTTGGCCAATATCCTTGCACAGGTGGTTTTACCCACACCTCGTGGCCCGGTAAAGAGGAACGCCTGAGCCAGATGTCCCTTCTTAATTGCGTTCTTCAGCGTGGTGGTAATATGACTCTGCCCCACCACCGAATCAAAGGTGACGGGCCGGTATTTACGGGCAGATACCACGAATTGTTCCATCGCTGGCAAATATAGAAAAAGATGTGGCGAATCATGGAAGGCGTGGAAAACTTTGACCTTCGGCAAGCTGAAGTTACAGGGTTGGAAGCATGAAGATGGAAGTTTTAAGTTGACTACTTTTTTTGAAGTTGAGCTTCCAATTTGAATTTCTTTATGGGGCTTTCCCTCCTCACGTCGGGTCGGGCTTTCGCTACTCGCCCCACCGGCCATCACACGGGCCCACCCTCCCCGGCGTAGCTCAAACATGCCGCTCTATCCCTAAGCCGAAGTACTCGTGGCACGACTGTTCGTCAACGAGGATAGTTGTGCCATGAGTTTTTGAAATAGCCCACGACCTATTTCAAAAACTCGTTTTCTCGGGGATTCTGACGTGTATCCCAAAACTTAAGAACGTAAAGTGTTTCCTTTTTAAAAGAATAGAAAATGAAATAGTTCATGAGAACTATTCTCATCCTTACATCTGGAAAATCAGTAGAAATACCCATTCCCGGGTATAGTAAGAGATAACCCAGAATCCTATTAGTTTCACCAATGATTCTTCGACTGTATGTGTCAGATTTATTCCTTTTTGTCCAATACCTCACCACCGACCTCAATTCACCGGCAGCTTTCTCAGACCAAATTATGTGAGTCATGAATTCAGTATGTCCGCAATTAATTTATCATTTGAGACTGTTTTACCATCAGCTATTTGTTTCAAAGACTCCTCAATGTCTCGTTTCTGAGACGTCGTCAAATGATACACGCCCTCATCATCCATCCCTGAAACCATATTCCACAATGCCTCCAGATTTTCAGTAGGTTTCATATCCTGAATACGTGAAACAAGCTTTTCTTTGACCGCTGACATATTTTAATATTTAGTAGTCCTAAAGATACTCAAATCTCCGCAAACAAATTCTTCACTACGGTGAAGAGTATATTAGATTTTGAAGCACTCGTGGCACGACCGTTCGTCAACGAGGATCGTGCCACGAGTTTCAATCCAGTTCTCCGAACATCTCTGACTTCGAAGCCGCGAAATAAGGTCTCCTAACCAGATAAAGTAAATCAAACTCTCCACATTAATCCTCCCTTAATCCTTTATTAAACCCAATTCCCTATCTTCGGTCAAAACTCAAACTCTATGCGTCAAGCCCTTTTCCTTCTACTGGCAGCTTTAGCCTTCAGCTGCGTCCCAAAATCCAAAAAACTCCCAAAAATCGCCATCGCCGGGCTGGCCATTGAATCCAGTACGTTTTCGCCCGCTCTTACAGAAGCTGAAGCTTTTCATCCCCGGGTTGGCGAAGAAATATTCGAATACTATCCTTTCATGGCTGCCGATTCCTCTGAGCGTCAGAGGGCCGAATGGGTACCGACTTTGACCGGTAAAGCCCTGCCAGGCGGCACCGTAACCCGTGAAGCCTATGATTCACTGGTTAACCAAACCCTGGAAATGCTCAAAGCCAACGCCCCCTACGACGGACTGTTCTTTGACATCCACGGAGCCATGAGCGTAGTGGGTCTGGATGACCCCGAAGGAGATTTCATCGAAAAAATCAGGGGTGTAATAGGCCACGAAACCGTCATTTCCACCTGTATGGACCTCCACGGAAATGTCTCTGAAAAACTGGCCAGAAATACCGATCTAATCACCTGCTACCGCCTGGCACCTCATGAAGACGCCATGGAATCAAAAAAACGGGCTGTAGATAACCTGCTGGCCCGACTGGAAAGCGGAAAAGGCAAACCAAGATATAAAGCCTGGATTCCGGTGCCCATTCTACTACCAGGTGAACAAACCAGCACCCGCATAGAACCCGGAAAAAGTCTGTATGCTCAGGTAGATCCCATCACCAAACGTGAAGGCATCATTGACGCCGCCATCTGGATAGGCTATGCCTGGGCCGATGAGCCACGAAATCACGCCGTGGTGATGGTCACCGGTGACGATAAGACCGCCGTAGGCTCTGCCGCAGAAGAACTGGCTAAAAGTTTCTGGGCCGTACGCAATGAATTTGATTTTGTGGCCCCTACCACCACCTTTGAAGAAGCCATGAAACAGGCACTAGCCAGCAATAAAAAACCTTTTATGATTAGCGACATGGGTGATAACCCTACAGCCGGCGGTGCAGGTGACGTCACCTGGACACTCAACGAAATCCTGAAACGCCCGGAATTTAAATCTCCCGACGGCCCCTCTTTGATCTACGCTTCTATTCCCGGACCAGACTTTGTAGAAAAGGCACTGGCTGCAGGAATAGGAAATCAGGCCGAAGGCATGGCCGGAGCCGCTGTAGATAATCGCTTTGCCCCGCCACTAAAACTCAAAGGCACCGTAACCGCCATCAAAGAGGGAGACGTACATGCCGAAACCGAGGTGGTGGTAAAAATCGGAAGTGTGAGCGTCATTGTCACCAAAAAACGGAAGCCTTATCACGAAGAAAAAGACTTCACCGACCTTAACCTGAAACCACGGGAAAGCCATATTGTAGTGGTCAAAATCGGCTATCTGGTTCCCGAACTCTACGATATGCGTGCGGACTGGGTGATGGCCCTCACACCGGGTGGTGTAGATCAGGATCTGGAAAGATTAGGTTACAAACGCATCAAACGCCCCTTGTTCCCGCTGGATAAAGACATGGCAGAGCCTGACCTCTCAGCGAGGTTTTACTAAAGTCGTGGCACGACTACCCGCGTCGTCAAAAGGTTGTGCTACGACTAACTCCAAAAGTCGTGGCTCGACTAAGCCGCGACGTAGAAAAGTCGTGGCTCGACTAAGCCGCGACGTAGAAAAGTCGTGCCACGACTACACAGCTACATTTTTTAGCATTTTTTTGCCACATGCCGAATATTTTAGCAGATTTGTGCTAATAATAATTGCAGACTATTTCACTCTTAATCCAATAAAACTCCTCTCTCCTTCGGGGAGGGGACGGGACGGGGGTGGGGTCGCTATGTAGAATCTGATATGAAAAAGATCTGTAAAAACATCGCTCATCTGCGTCACCTGCGTGGCCTTTCACAGGAAAACCTGGCAGAAAAACTGGGTATCACCCGATCGCGTCTCAGCTCCTGGGAAGAGCACCGGGCGGCTCCGCCTATCGAAATGCTGATTGAGCTTTCAGACTACTTTCATATCTCGGTAGATTCGCTGGTGAAAATTGATCTCACCAAAGTCACCGATCTGCGTGACCTGCTCAAAATCGGAGGAAACCGTATTCTGTTTCCCGTCATGGTAGATCAGGATCAGAATGACCTCATTGAACTGGTCCCTTTAAAAGCATCTGCCGGCTACCTGGATGGCTACTCAGATGCCGAGTTTATTGAATCCCTGCCTCGTATATCTCTCCCATACACCACCCATGGCAAATACCGCGGGTTTCCTATCAAAGGAGATTCCATGCCCCCTCTTACCGAAGGGGCCTATGTGATCGGTACCTACGTAGAAAAAATTGAAGACATCAAAGATGGAAGTACCTACATTGTGCTTACACAGCATGATGGCCTTGTGTATAAAAGACTTTATAATACTCTTAACAGCACCGGCACCATCCAGTTTCATTCTGATAACAAGGCCTATCTGCCCTACGAAGTCAAAGCCGAAGATATTTTTGAAGTATGGCAATTTGTATGTAGCCTGAATCCTTCCGATGCTCAGGTTTCAGATTTAATCTACAATGCCATTCAGGATATACAAATACGTTTGGGCGAGCGGGAACTGGAAGCCCGTAAAGGCTAAAGTCAAAATCCTTTAAACCGGCTGCTGTTTTTCATGGCCCACAAACTCAGGACCAGGAAAACCCCCATGAAGATGTAATAAAATCCACTGATTTTTACTTCATCTCCAAATAAGCCCAGGTCAATCAACAAGAACAAAACCAGCAGAATACCGGTAAAAAAGGTCATAAAACGAGCCGCCTTTTTGATTAAATCATCCATTTCCCAAATAAATCGGTTTGAAAATCAAAACTACCGCCTTTTAGTTAAATTTGTCGTGATCTATAACCAAGTCCTTTTACCCGAAATGTCTAAAAAAGAACAATTTATTGAAACACTCAACGCAGGTTACACCTTCAAAGGCGAAAGCATCATTCTGGGTGCATCCAAACTCGGTGATGAGGTAATCCCAGAGGCTGTAGTCAAAATACCACTGAAGACGCTCAATCGGCATGGTCTCATTGCCGGTGCCACAGGAACAGGAAAAACAAAATCTCTACAGGTACTGGCCGAGCAGCTCAGTGATAATTCCATTCCGGTACTCCTCATGGACATTAAAGGAGACCTGAGCGGGCTGGCCGCAGCAGGTGAGACCAAAGATTTTATTCTGGCACGTACTGAGGCCGCCGGCATCTCGTATGAGCCCACCGCCTACCCTGTTGAGCTTTTATCTCTCAGCGATGAAAAAGGAGTAAGACTAAGAGCTACTGTATCTGAATTCGGGCCCATTCTTCTCGGCAAAATACTCGGACTTAATGACACACAGGAGGGCATTGTTTCAGCTATATTCAAGTATTGCGATGACAATGAACTCCCCCTGCTCGACCTGAAAGATTTCATCAAAGTACTCCAATATCTGGCCGAAGAAGGAAAAGATCATTTCGAAGAATCGTACGGAAAAATCTCGACTACCTCCACGGGTACCATTATGCGTAAGGTAATAGAGCTGCAGCAGCAGGGAGCAGATCTGTTCTTTGGAGAAACGAGCTTTGATGTGGATGATCTCATGCGTATTGACCGCAACGGGAGAGGATATATTTCGGTTCTTCGGGTTATAGACCTCATGGACAGGCCCAAGTTGTTTTCTACATTTATGCTCAGTCTTTTGGCAGAACTCTACGCCGGCTTGCCAGAAGCAGGAGACGAAGACCGGCCAAAACTTGTCATCTTCATCGATGAAGCCCATCTGGTATTTCAGGAAGCTTCCAAAGCTCTTTTACAGCAAATTGAAACCGTCATAAAACTGATCCGATCTAAAGGCGTCGGTATTTATTTCTGCACGCAGAATCCGTCTGATGTCCCTCCTGCGGTGCTCAGTCAGCTTGGCTTAAAGGTACAGCATGCTCTCAGGGCATTTACGGCCGCAGATCGTAAAAAAATCAAAGAAGCTGCCGATAATTATCCTCTAACCGACTTCTACGAAACAGAAACTGTTCTTACTTCGATGGGAATAGGTGAAGCTCTGGTGACAGCTCTGAATGAAAAAGGAATACCCACCCCACTAGCTGTTACTTTCATGTGCCCGCCCAAAAGCCGTATGGATATTCTTTCAGATGATGAGATTAACACACTCATTGAAAATTCGAAACTGATTGCCAAATACAACAAAGAGGTAGATCGGGAAAGTGCTTATGAAATACTTACTACGAAAATTGAAAAAGCGGCCCAATTAGAAGCAGAAGAAGAAACCGTGAAGAAAGGCACAACCGCTTCGTCAACAAGTACCCGGAAAGAAAAATCAACCCTGGAAACCGTACTGAGTAGTTCGGCAGCCAGACAAGTGGGTCGTACAGCGGCTAACATTCTTACCCGTACTTTACTGGGAGCTCTGGGAGTAAGTACACGTAAAAAAAATTGGTTTTAGAGACCGATGGAAGCAGGTAGTCTTAAACATGGCTTCTTGCTTCCCGCTTCAAACTTATCAAAACATGCTCATCGGAATTGGTGGCGTAAGCCGCTCGGGAAAAAGTACACTGGCCAATCTGCTGGTCACCCACTTCAGGAAAACCGGAAAAAAAGCTATCATTTTCCATCAGGATGACTTTGTTTTTCCAGAGACTCAGATACCCAAAATTAGAGATAAAACCGACTGGGAATCGCCTGAATCCATTGATCATGCCTTGCTTTACGATCTGGTAGCTGAATTTAAAGATCGTTTTGACGTAGTGATTGTGGACGGTCTCTTTGCCTTTTACGATCAAAACCTTAACAAACTCTATGACAAACGCCTTTTTGTCAAGATTTCAAAACGCAGTTTTTTTATAAGAAAAGTAGCCGATCAACGCTGGGGCTATGTGCCTACCTGGTTTGTTGATCATATCTGGAAATCTTTTCTGAAGTACGGGAGCGAAAAGGGCATCAGAGACCACTACCTATCTATCTCAGGTGAAGATGAATTTGACATGAAAAAGGTATTGAAATATCTTGGATAATTCGTGGCACGACTATCTTCGGCCGTAAATAGTCCCGCGGCGAATATTGACCGAATAGCCATCACTATTATCGCTATTTCTTCTTCCATCTTCTTTCTGCTTAAATTAACTTTACCCGCTCAAATAAAAACAGGACCAATGAATCTGATAGACGGCAAGCTTATCTCGGCACAGGTGAAAGAAGAACTCAGAATTGAAGTAGAGGCCATACGTGCAGCGGGTGGTAAAACTCCTCACCTTGCAGCCGTACTCATTGGAGATAATGGTGCCAGCGAAACCTACGTGGCCAGCAAAATAAAAAGCTGCGAACAGATTGGCTTTAAATCTACTCTGGTAAGAAGAAACTCAAACGCCACCGAACAGGAAGTACTCGAGATCATTCAACAGCTAAATCAGGATACCGATATCGATGGGTTTATAGTTCAGCTTCCGCTACCAGATCACATTAATGTGGATAAGGTCATTGAGGCCATTGACCCAAAGAAAGATGTGGATGGCTTTCACCCTATCAATATAGGTCGTATGGCCAAGGGACTTCCTGCCTACATCTCCGCTACCCCGTTCGGAGTGCTGGAATTAATGAAAAGATATCAGATTGAAACTGCGGGTAAGCACTGCGTGGTCATTGGCAGAAGTCAGATTGTGGGCCTGCCTATGAGTATCTTAATGCAGCGTAATGCTTATCCGGGAAACTGTACCGTAACTCTTACACACAGCCGTACCAAAAATCTGAAAGAGATCACCCTGCAGGCAGATATTATCGTAGCGGCTTTGGGTCGTCCCGAGTTTGTCACTGCCGATATGGTACGGGAAGGGGCCGTGGTGATTGACGTGGGTCTTACCCGGGTAAAAGACGACTCCAAGAAAAGTGGCTTTGCTCTTAAAGGTGATGTGAAATTTGATGAAGTGGCCCCAAAAGCCTCGTTTATCACACCGGTTCCTGGCGGCGTAGGGCTTATGACGGTAGCCGCCCTGATGCACAATACGCTCCTGGCTTCCAGAGGGGAGATTTATGGTTGATTGAAAGCAGGGTTTGGCTATATAAAAGTTTCAAAAGGATTTTACCTTGCTATCTCATTCTTTTGAGCTTGCTGGTAATTCTCTTTGCCTTTCTCTAATCTTCAAGTTAGAATAACGTTTAAAACAAACCTTTATCTGAAAATCCCTGTCCGTGTATGATAAATATATATGGGTAACTATCATCTTAACTTTAAATACAAGTTTATTTTTATCGCAATTGTTTTGTTCAAAAGAATAAGGTTAAGCCCGAACCACACGTATTGTTTTTAAATTTTAATACGTGTAATTGTTTTTTGCGTAACTTGCACAAAATCTTATCAGTTATGACAAAGTTGACCTTAACAATAAGTGACCCTTCCATTATTGAGGAGGCTAAAGTGCATGCCAGAGAAACAGGTCGAAGCCTTTCAGCTTTGGTTGAAAACTATCTGAAGCAACTTATTCGAAAATCAAAGGAGCCTGAGCAAGATGAGGAGGAGATTTCTCCACTTGTAAGGTCTTTGAGAGGTATTGTCTATGTTCCGGAAGATTGGAATGAAAAAGAAGAACTTTATAGAGCACTTTCAGAAAAGTACCTGTCAGAATGAAAGAAGTCTGCATTGACTCAGATGTAATTATCGATGTAATAATTGATCGAAAGCCATTTGTTGAACATTCTGAAATCATTCTTTCAAGATGTGCTAAATCGGAAATAAGAGGCTTCATAAGTCTGGCGACATTGGCCAATATACATTATCTGGCTTCCAGACAAATAGGGAAGGAGAAATCAATGCAATTTGTAAGGGCACTTTTACAGATTGTTGATGTTTTGGATTCAAATACAGAAATCGCCAAAATGGCGGCTTATTCTTCCTTTTCGGATTTTGAAGATGCAATTCAAAATTATTCTGCAGAGAATAAAAAATCGATAGAGTTTATTATTACCAGAAATGTGAAAGATTACAGAGGTAGCAGTCTGACAATTTTGAGCCCTTCCGAATTCCTCAAACTCAACCCCTAAATCATCTCCACCGCATCTTTCTGATACCCATAAGCAATTCGCAGAGGTGCGGTATGATTATTATCTCCCATAGAAATATCTATGTCATCCATATTAAACTGGCAGGGATGCTCATACCCACAGGCATGCGTAATTTCCATAATTTCCTTTGTAAGATTTTTCATGTAGTTGGCAAAACGGACGCTTTTTAAAACCGGATCAAGACCCGCCTCCAGCCAGCGATTATTGGTGGCTATACCTGTAGGACAGCGATTCGTATGACAAACCTGTGCCTGGATACATCCGATGGACATCAGGGCTTCCCGGGCAACATTAATTAAATCTGCCCCCATCGCAAAGGCCATTATTGCACTATCTGGCAAACCCAATTTACCGGAACCAATGAAGGTAATCTTGTAGGTGAGACCTCTCTTTTGAAATACCTTATATACCTGTGAAAAGCCATAGACCCAGGGCAAGGACACATGATCTGCAAAAGAGGGCGGTGCTGCACCGGTCCCTCCTTCTCCTCCGTCAACGGTGATGAAGTCTGGTCCATATCCAGTTAGTTTCATCAGATCGGCCAGCTCTTCCCACATTTCCATTTTGCCTACTGCGGCCTTAATTCCCACCGGCAAACCGGTATGTTTGGCAATAGTTTCTACAAAATCTACGAGCTCAGGTACTGTGCTGAATGCCGAATGGTAGGAAGGAGATATCACATCTTCCCCCACATGCACACCCCGTATTTCGGCAAGTTCTTTCGTTATTTTTGAACCCGGCAGTACACCTCCTTTTCCGGGCTTGGCCCCCTGAGATATTTTCACCTCAATCATCTTGATCTGAGGATTACGCTGTACCAGATCCACCATCTTTTCAATCGAAAAATTGCCTTCCTTATCCCGGCATCCGAAATAGCCCGTTCCAAAATGAAAGACAACGTCTGATCCGTTTTTATGATAAGGAGAAAGTCCCCCTTCGCCCGTATTGTGATAACATCCAAATTGCTTTGCTCCCAGGTTTAATGCTGAAATGGCTGCCGCTGAAAGTGACCCATAACTCATCGCAGATATATTGACAATAGACCCCGGCTGGTAGGGACGCTCCCGATGTGGCCCAATAACCTTTGCTGCTTTACAGGCCTTTCCCCAGTCTGTAGTAGGGTCGGTGCGAAACGGCATCAGAGCCGGCTTGATAAAAATATACCCGGTTTGATGTATATCCTGATCTGTCCCAAATCCCTGATAGTGATTTTCCTTTTTGCTGGAAGCATACATCCAGGCTCGCTGTCTCCGGTTGAATGGAAGCTCCTCCCGATTACTGGCCACGATGTATTGCCGCAGCTCGGGACCAATACTCTCGAGCAGATACCGGATATGGCCTACTACGGGAAAATTGTGTACGATGGTATGCCTCTTCTGAGAGATATCCCAGATAGCCAGACCCAGAACAGCAAACAGAAACCAGGCCCACCAGGGCAAAGAAGTGATTATTTCCAATGGTCAATTAGTTTGCAGGGAAAACAAATCTAAAGAAAGGGCCGTTCCCGAAAAGACGGGAAGAGATCACCACCTGGCCTCGATTCTGTCAATTATTTTACTGAATTTCAACAATCATTCCCAAATGATCCCAGAATTCAGGATACGATTTTGCCACCACACCGGGCTCCTCGATTTCTATATTATGAATCATTGACAGCGGTGCAAATGCCATGGCCATGCGGTGATCTTCATAGGTCCTGAAAAATGGCAACTCTTCGGCAGGGCCAGTTGTTTTTACTTCGTAAAGGTGATTGGTTTCTACCTCGTTCAATTCGGCTCCTATTTTTTTCAGTTCGCTTTGCAAAGCAAACACCCGGTCGGTCTCTTTGATCTTCAGGCTTTCAATGCCCGTAAAATATCCCGGAATATTTTTTGCAGCACATACCACTGCTACGGTTTGGGTAAGATCCGGACAATCGGCAAAATCCCACGTGAGCGAAGCCGCAGAAGGAATCTTTGTCAATACTACTCCCCCCTCTTCAAAGGTGCTCTTTACGCCGAGATGGCTCATAATTTCCACAATGGCACTATCTCCCTGAAGCGAGTTTTCTTTTAAACCCAATAGTTTCAGGCGGGCATCTTCAAAAGACGTTAGAGCAATAACACTATACCAATAACTGGCCCCCGACCAATCTGATTCTATAGCATAAGTGACGGGAGAATAGCGTTGCGGAGAAACCGTCAACACCTTCTTATTCCAGTCAGCATGTACTTTCACACCAAAAGAAGCCATCAACTGAATGGTCATCGTTATGTAAGGCACAGAACCAACCTCTCCTGAAAGATGGATGGTCAGCCCCTTTGGCAGTCGCGGAGCTATCATCAATAAAGCCGAAATGTACTGACTGCTCACATCTCCTCGAATAGTAACCTCATCGGCCAGTTGATACTCAAAGCCTTGAATTTTATGAGGTGGAAAGCCATCATTTTTCAGATAATCGATCTCAACCCCGATGGTACGCAAAGCATCTACCAGAATTCCAATGGGCCGTTCCTGCATTCTGGGCGTGCCAGTCATCGTTTTTTTCTGGCCCTTTACCGCAAAGTACGCTGTAAGAAATCGCATGGTAGTTCCGGCATCCAGTACATCAGCAGTATCTCCGTTTTCCTGAAGCAAGCGAATCATCGTTTGCGTATCTCTGGCAGATGACAGATTTAGAAGCTCAGCCTCGAAACCGGTAAGGGCATTAATGATCAATGCCCGGTTACTCTCCGATTTCGATGAGGCCAGTGGTATTTGCTTGTTAAAACTTTGGGTATTTTTTTTCAGGAAAACTTTGTCCATTCCTAGCGTCTGTTTAACGAGGGGGCAAAGTTAAAAGCATTAGCCTGAAAAGGAAGTACTAGTACTGAAAAACCACCAGACGATATTTTTCTCCTATCTTCATCCGATTAGCTAGTTTATCGCGGTTTGTAAGAACCACACGTGCCGCCTCAATTCCGGCCAGCAATGCGATACTTCCGGGACTCTGCCAGGGCGGACGCTTAAAATAGATCCAATCGAGGGCAAATGGAAGTAGAATTACCGGAGAGGCCTTATAGGTTATTCCCGGTTTTACATCTCTTTTCAGTACCATATCTACCTCCGTCAAGTAGAACAAACGATGCAGATTTCTTTGTTCTGTTTCGTCAAAATAGAATAGCGTAAAAGTAGAATCGGTTACCCCTGCCAGCTCTCCGCTGAAACGTACTTTATCCGAATTAAAAAAACTGAACGTTTCACCTATGAAAAACTTGCGGTTTCTGGCGGAGCCGTATTTATTGGCCACCAGATAATATTCGTGATTTTTTAAAGCCCGGTATTCATCTGGTCGACGCTTTTGAAGCAAATCATCTACACTTTTTGGTTCTCTCAGATGAGGCTCCTGAGCCGCCATTCTGAAACTACACAGAAAGACAAGTAGAAACCCTTTACAAAGTTTATTCATGTTTTACCTTACTGGTTTCTGCTCCGGCTACACCTCCGGAGACAATTAACTTCATCGCTTCAGCACTTGATATGTTGACCGGCTTTACATTTTCTTTCGGCACGATAAACATATCGCCGGAGAAAGCATAACTATGAGGACAATAAACTGCAACCGATTCATTCTCTCCGATTTCATCAAAACTTTCCTGAGTAAGAAACCCAAGTTTCCGGATATTGTTTTCCTTGTTCAGAGTAATTAGAACGGGCGTCTTAAACTTCTTCTTATCGCCTACAAATGCTGATATCAGATCTTTGAAAGCCGAATAGAAAATGCGAACCAGAGGAAGATTCTTGATTCCGGTTTCAATCCAGTTCTGAAGTGTTTGAGGCAATATCCTGCTGAAAACAAAACCGGTGAGGATAGTAGCCCCTACCACGATCAGAAAACCTAATCCAGGTATAAAGTACTGTTGGTTTGGATTTTCTGCGGAAAACTGAATTCGGAAAAGACTATCGACAAAATCAAAAGCACTGTAAAGAATCAGTATGGTAAACCCTACAGGAGCAATAAATAACAAGCCCCTCACAAAGTAATTCAACAGTGCTCTTAGAATTCTGTTCATATGCTTGCTTTACAAATTCAACACCCTTTTGTCCTTCGGATACTTCACCTCGTAGGTCAGATTTAATTCTTTATTAGAACTACCCGGCAAATCAAGTTCCCAGCGAATTATTCCGGTTTCCGGCACCACGGTTCCTCCACTGATGTCTTTGACCTCCACCTCAATCGCCGAATCCTGTGAAACCGGTATCTGATCTTCAACAACAACAGTCAATGGCAGATTCCTTAGGTTCTTCAAAGTAATTCGGTAAGCTCTGTTTTCGCGAATATTTGAACCAAAAGTTTTTCTTTCTTTAAATTCTGTCAGCTCTTTTCTTTCTATCTCCAGTCTTTCATCTCTTCCCAAACTGATTTTCAAAATTTCCTTAACGCCGGGATCTGACAGGTAGGTTTTCCCCACAAAGCCCCCCTCGAAATACACATTCCCGGATGCCGGCAAAAGCCCGTATTTTTCCCATTCTTCTACTTCTGCAATCAGGAATCCGTTGGTATCGTAGCGAGGTACGGCATATGTGACATATTTTGCAGGTATATCCAGTTTCTGTACTTCTACGGTTTCAGCAACGCCCGATTTTATGGTGTAAGGAACAGAGATTACAAACTGCCTGTTGAGAGTCGTTTCCACCAACTGGGCATAGTTCGCTGCGGAGGCTACTTCCATTTCCATCGGAGCCGCCATCACTGCGTCTTCGTCTTTCATGGTTTTGGCTCTCATGACCACTGGCGGCCTCTCTTCATAGAATTGAAGATACTGCGGAAATAACTCTGGTTTCACGGTCTGCCTGTTCACCATAGCCGTTGACAGGGTAAGCTTCACATTGTTCCAGTCTGTTCCCGTATTTTGCCTCACCTCTGCCTTATAGGATAGATTTAACTTACTTTTCGTGTCTTTTACTCGAATATCATAGGTGGGTGTCCAGCCAGTATCGTAAACCAGATAAGAAAGGTCGAGATCGGCCCTGCCAGTAAGATCTGCTGAGACTGATAATATAATTTTGCCCATTGGAAGATTCCGAGAAGGATCCGATTGCATTTGTTTATCAATCCGTTCCTTTTGGGCAACCAGTATTTTTAGCTCTTTAGTAAGTTTTATGCGTTCTTCCCCGAGAGCCAGAAGCCTTTTCCTGAAATAGACACTCATGGCTTCCATCTTCTCTGCTTTTAATTCTTCATTATCCCCTTTTACTTCAGAGTTATCCATCAAAATCTCCTGTTCGTTTTTATTGACCGTTAATTTCATGGTCAGCAGGTCAATGTCATCCTGAACCGTATCCAATGAATCCTGGTAAGCTTGCTGTCTTTTGCTGATAAAATCCTTCTCAAAATTGACGGAAAGTAGCGTAAAATTACCTCTGCCACCCACCTGAATGGAATTTGGATCCAGAGTAGCCGGCAAATCAGTAATCACGATTTTTGAGTTACCCTTCGGAATATTTGTTACTAAAGAGGCCTTTACCTGAGCCTGATTCATATAAACGGTAACTGACTCGGTTTTGGATTGTACCTGAAGCGTTTCCTGAGAAAAAGCCGTGATACCAGTCAGTAGAAAAAGAAGAATGATGGAGGTGCTTTTCATAAAATGATTGGATAACGAATGTTTTAATGCAAAACGCTTTCTGACCGTTTTTAGGTCTTTCCGCTCCTATTTTTTTGGATTTACGGTTACCTGGCTCGGGTTTTTAATAATTTCGTGCCAAATAACTACGATCATGTCTTTTGAAGCTAACCAGATACGATATTTCACTGAACAGGTTTTTCTCGCAATAGGCTGCCCGGAGGCCGATGCCAGACTTGCCGCAGATGTACTTATTTCTGCTGACTTAAGTGGTGTCGACTCCCACGGAGTAGCACGCCTTTCAGGTTATGTACGTCTGTACGATCACGGACGTTTAAACCCGAAACCTAATGTAAAACTGATTCATGAGACGCCATCAACCGGTACACTGGATGGCGATGCGGGCCTGGGACTGGTGGTAGCTCCCAAAGCTATGGAAATCTGTATGGAAAAAGCCGAAAAAGTAGGGAGTGGCTGGATTTCCGTTCAAAATTCCAATCATTTCGGAATTGCTGGTTATCATTCTTCTATGGCACTTCAAAGAGATATGATTGGCTGGGCCATGACCAATGCCGCCCCGCTGGTAGTACCTACCTTCTCAAAAGAAAAACTATTGGGAACCAATCCTATTTCTGTGGCTATTCCAGCTCATAATCAACCTGCTTTTCTGGCTGATTTTGCTTCAACCGCAGTGGCTTACGGTAAAATGGAAATACTTCAACGGCAGGGAAAACCCGCTCCTATGGGCTGGGTGCAGGATGCAGAGGGCAATCCCACTGACAATAACAATGCGGTGAAAGAAGGTGGAGGACTCTTACCTCTGGGAGGTGACCGCGAGCATGGAAGCCACAAGGGTTACGGGCTAGGGGCCATTGTAGATATCTTTTCTGGGGTACTTTCAGGGGCCAATTTCGGCCCGTGGGTTCCACCTTTTGCCACTGCCGGTTTTCATGGCGTGGCTGCCGAGCAGGTAGGAAAGGGCACCGGCCATTTTCTGGGAGCCATGCGGATTGACGGCTTCAGGCCCGCTCAGGAGTTTAAGGAACATATGGATAAATGGATAGAACGATTCCGCTCAGCTCCGTCGATAGATGGTGAAGTAGTTCAGATTCCGGGTGATCAGGAAAGAATATTTAAAGCCGAACGATTAGCAAATGGTCTGCCGCTGAATGATAAGGTGGTGGAGAGCCTCGAGGAATTGGGGAAGAGGTTTGGGATTGGGTTTTGACAGAATATAATTCGAACAACTAGTAAAAATAGGACACAAAAATTGACGCTATTAAAAATAGAGGAAACAATACGATTAGAGTGTAATCGTTTTTTAAAGCATTTGAATATCTATAAAAGTCACGTCCAATTTCCCTTACAAATTTTCCGGATCCGTCAATTAACCATGTTCTTTTTTTTCCCCAGTCAATTATATCTGTGAATTCTTGATAAAGATGCCCACCTATACTTTTGAGATTTCTGATTATCATTATCAAATAAATCGATCGAATAGAAACATATGTTTGAAGGATTATATTTATTATCTCGAAAGTATCAATCTGAAGGACTTTAGTCTCTATGTTATTTTGAAAACTCAAATAATCTCGCAAAGGATAGGCCGCTAAACTTAGTAAAGATATAACAAACAAGGTACGTACAAGACCTACCTTTCTCTTGAGCTCTAAAGAAATATTGGAAATTTCAATCATAAGCTCCTTTCTCCTACCATTTTCCAGGCTTGGAAGTTTGTCAATATAGTCCAAAGAGGCCGCCAAAATTTATTTATGTTTAAGAAGGCTCAACAACTCGTTCAATAGAGCTCTATTAAGTGCATGTTTTTCTTTGTCTCCAAAGATTCCACTAGTCTTTGTCCCAAAATATGGCTTAATGATTGAACAATACGGCAAGCACACCACTCTTGTATACGCACGTATCCCATCAAAAGTCTCACCATAATCTAAATTTACGTAATAATCTGTCACCTCGTTTACTTCGGGCCACCATAAATCAGCTTTATTTACTAGATTAATAATCCATTTAAGATCTTTGTTAGGCTGGATTAGAGGTAACCATTCTTTCAACCTTTCTTTTTCCGAAATTCTATTGTTTGTAATAAACGCTGGTTTGATCTCTCCAGTACTATGATCTATTAATGTTGTAGGGTCAATTTCTGGATTTTCTTCGTAGCCATAACTAACCACATTAATTATTCCCTCAACCCCTGAGGCTATTATGTTTCTTATTTCATTTTGCCTATCTAGCCCGTTGCCAGAGTGGCCGGGAGTATCAACAAAATGTAGAGGAAATTCATCAAAAGGTATATTATGTCCTTTCGATGCTCTGGTGCGATCAAACGATGACCAAAAATCTCCCTTATTTTCGAGAAGATTTTTAAACGAATTGATAAACTGTGTTTTGCCAGAGCCACTGATTCCAAAAACTACTATTTTTCTTTTCCCAGAAATCAATCTCTTGAATCCATTTACTAAAAGGTTTCTTTTTTCTTCATTGATAATTGTGCTTGCACCTTCAATAAGGGTAATAAAACTTGTTACTTCAGACATGTTTTGTGCTTAATTTTCTTATAAATAGTTGATTTATATTGGTATATAAAATTAATTGATTTATTATTAAATCAAACGAGCAATGAATAAAAAGTATTCAAGTTGGTAGAATGAATTATACTTTTTGGATAAAGCATTATTATTAAAATTCTGAATTTAGGTTCTTCTCCATCTCAAAATGCTCCATCCCCACCTCTTCAAAAGCGGGTTTTGATGTTTTCACATAGCCTAATTTTTCGTAAAAGCCCACCGCATAATGCCGGGCATGAAGCTTGATTTCAGATAGTCCAATAGAACTTGCATATACCTCCAGGGCATTGACCAGATCTTTTCCGAGATTCCGCCCCTGCATCTCCGGGCTTACCGCCATTTGGCGTAGTTTTCCGGTCTTATCTTCGATTTTGAGGACTACCACTCCTACCACTTGCTGATTGTTTACAGCAACAAAATGAAATTGATCCGGTTCATCGCTTAAATCGTCCTCATAAATGGACATCCCAATCGGAACCCGAAGAACTTCATGACGCAATTCCAAAGCCTGGCTGTAAAGTGGATTGATTGTGTCAATCCGTTTTATTTCAACTTCCATGTTCAAATCTTTGAGCTGCCAAATAAGCTAATTTTATTCAAATGTTTAGCCAATTCCATGAGTTCAGAATTAGGATGAGTAAATTTGCCTGTGTTTCTTGAACAACTAACATTCCTAAAAGAAGTCTGTAATTATCCAGACTTCTGAAATGACCATCCGATATGAAAGTAAATGTAGGTCTGGTGCAAATGAGCTGCGTGGCAGAGGTGGAAACCAACATCATCAAAGCTATTCAGAAAACCCGTGAGGCAGCAGAAAAAGGGGCAAATATCGTTTGCCTTCAGGAACTGTTTACGTCCCTCTACTTCTGTGATGTGGAAGACACGGCGAATTTCAATCTGGCCGAGGCCATTCCCGGTCCTACTACTGAGCGATTTCAGGTTTTAGCCAAAGAACTGGGCATTGTAATCATTGCTTCTCTTTTTGAGAAACGTGCCAAAGGGCTTTATCACAATACCACGGCGGTAATTGATGCGGATGGAACTTACCTGGGTAAATACCGCAAAATGCATATTCCTGACGACCCGGGATATTACGAAAAATACTATTTCACTCCCGGTGATCTGGGATACAAGGTTTGGGACACCAAATTTGGCAGAATCGGTGTACTCATTTGCTGGGATCAGTGGTATCCCGAAGCTGCAAGAATTACATCGCTCATGGGAGCCGAAATTCTCTTCTACCCCACCGCTATTGGTTGGGACACTAACGAACCTAGTGAGCTCATCAATAAAGAGCAATTCGAAGCCTGGCAAACGATTCAGCGTAGCCATGCCGTAGCCAATGGTGTTCATGTTGTTTCGGTGAATCGCGTAGGTGTGGAAGCCGGGCAGCAATTTTGGGGTGGGTCGTTCGTGGCAAATCCGCACGGCAGGCTTCTTTACCTGGCCTCGCACGATAAAGAAGAAGTTCATGTTCAGGAGATTGACTCAGAAGTAACCGAATACTACCGTACTACGTGGCCGTATTTTCGTGACCGGCGAATAGATAGTTATATGCCTATCACCAAACGATTTATTGATGAATAAATAATGACTATCTTTCATGGCATCTAATACACTGTCATGAAAGCACTTACCTCCTTTTTCTTCCGCGTAGCCACCGGATATCGTTTTCTGATTTTCTTTTCACTTCAACTCCTTTTCTCCGTAATCATCCTGCCCTATTATCAGAAGCAGTTTGACCCGAAGATGACTATCGGTGTACCTGACTTATCTTTTGGCTTTTCTGCCGAAACTTTACATTCCATGTTAGATCAATATGGGGAGGACGGAAGACCTGCCTATTTTTTTGTGGCCTCGGTAATTGATATAATTTACCCGGTAGTTTATGCGGTTTCCCTGTGTCTGCTTTTAACCCTTCTCTTTAAACGAAACGGTTGGTCCCGAAGGAAAATACTGGTACTCCTCCCTATTTTTGTTGCTATGTCCGATTTCATGGAAAATCTGGGAATAGTGATGGCCGCTCGTGAATTTCCGGAAATAAATGAAAGCTGGGCCTGGTTTGGCTCTACGGCAGGTATGATTAAATGGATTTTGTTCGGAGTTTGTCTAGCTATACTCGTTATGTCTCTGATCACCTGGCTGTTTAAACGTATTTCAAACAGAAACGTTAGTAAGTCAGCGTAGGTAATTTACCTGACTTCTGCCATATGCTCCTAAAAGGAATTGTCCCGCGGAATTCCCACCTTAAGTCACACGCAGTTCAATCATTTCAGAATCTGGCTGATATGAACTACTTCAAATACGGGATGACTCTCCAGTATATCCCTGAAAAACTTGGCATGTGCCGCCCCATAAATAATAAGAATACGTTTATCGGTGTATCCCAGATTTTTGTACAAATTCTGAATAATCTTCAGATTTCGGTAATATTCCCGGGTGGTGAACTCTGCTCCGAGACCGTTGGTATTATTGTCCATCCAGGCCATGGTATTAAAATACTGCAAGGCTCTCAGTGATGGTTCTTCATTCATCCTTAGCAAATGCTGCTTCAATGATAATGATTTCCAGGCCTTGTGAGAAGCCATATATTCGTCAAAAACTCCTTTAGCCAGAAGGTGTTTCTCAAAAAGCTGATCGTAGGAAGGCTTCTTATTCAGAATTTCATCTTCAAATCTCCTCCATCCCACAGAAGATTCTGCCCTGGAATCCTCATGATCATAGTTGATACAAATCACTCCCTTTGACTTAGGATTCAACGCAGCCGTTCTGACTCCAAACTGAAAAATTTCGTTGACCAGAATTGACTTATCAACGGGCATCCTGCCTTTCATATAATTTTCAAACACCTCATTCCAAAGCCCTTGAGCCTCAGGGGTATTCTCCACGAAAATTTTATCCGGCTTAAAAGCTGCCAGCTTATTTACTACCTCTATCACTTCCCTCTGCCTTTTCCCCGACAGCGGGGAGTCCATTTCAGATTGCCGGTAATCATCACTCTCTCCCAGATGAAAAGTACCCAGAATGGCTACCTGAATGTGATTGGCACCAGGCTGCTGAGCACAAAGCCTGCCTGCCAGTAAAAAGAAGATAAGGAAAGGATATTTCATATTCACTGACAAAAAACGAAAAAAGCTGCCAAAGGCAGCTTTTACGAATCAAAAGAACGCAATTATTTTTATCCTACTGAACCTTCAAGTGAAATTTCAAGGAGTTTCTGAGCTTCAACTGCAAATTCCATAGGAAGCTGATTTAATACTTCTTTGGCATACCCGTTTACGATCAATGCTACGGCAGCTTCGGTATCAATACCTCTTTGGTTACAGTAAAACAACTGATCTTCTCCGATTTTTGAGGTAGTAGCCTCGTGCTCAACAGATGCAGAAGAATTCTTTACTTCAATATAAGGAAACGTGTGTGCACCACATTTATCACCCAGTAGCATGGAATCACACTGAGAGAAATTACGTGCATTCTCCGCTCTCTTCGCAATCTCTACGAGTCCACGATAGGAATTCTGACTTTTACCTGCCGAAATTCCCTTTGAGACAATCCTGCTTTTCGTATTTTTACCCAGGTGTATCATTTTGGTTCCAGTATCGGCCTGCTGGTAATTATTGGTCACAGCAACGGAATAAAATTCACCGATGGAATTATCTCCTTTCAAAATTACAGATGGATATTTCCAGGTTACGGCAGAACCGGTCTCAACCTGTGTCCAGCTGATTTTAGAATTATTTCCAAAACAAATTCCACGCTTGGTCACGAAATTAAAAACGCCTCCCTTTCCCTGCTTATCTCCCGGATACCAGTTCTGAACCGTAGAATATTTCACCTCCGCATTTTCACCGGCATAAATCTCTACAACGGCAGCATGTAGCTGATTTTCATCTCTTTGCGGAGCCGTACAGCCTTCCAGATAACTCACATAAGAAGCATCGTCTGCCACAATTAGTGTGCGTTCAAACTGCCCGGTGCCCGCCGCATTTATTCTGAAATACGTAGAAAGCTCCATCGGACAGCGTACGCCCTTCGGTATATAACAAAAAGATCCGTCGGTAAACACGGCCGCATTAAGAGCCGCATAAAAGTTGTCCCGAACAGGAACAACCGAACCCAAATATTTTTTAACAAGATCGGGATGATTTTCTATGGCCTCAGACATGGAGCAGAAAATAATACCCTTTTTACTAAGCTCTGCCTTAAAGGTGGTAGCCACCGAGACGGAATCTATCACCGCATCAACCGCCACACCTGACAGCCTTTTTTGTTCATCCAACGAAATGCCTAGTCTTTCAAAGGTTCTCCTTAATTCAGGGTCTACTTCATCAAGACTCTCGAGCTGTTTCTTTTGTTTGGGAGCCGAGTAGTATTTAATAGACTGAAAATCAGGATTCTGATACGTAACATTTGCCCATTCAGGCTCCGTCATTTCCTGCCAGATTCTAAATGCCTTCAATCGCCACTCCAGCATCCAGACAGGCTCCTTCTTTTTCGCAGAAATAAAACGAATAATATCTTCATTTATACCCGGAGGAGCCTCGTCGGCCTCAATATCGGTGTAGAAACCGTACTTATAGTCCGATCCGGTTATTTCTTCCAGTAATTCTAAATCTTTTCTCATTGGTTTTTCGCTTCAAATACTGCAACACGCTATTTGCCAAAAGCGTTTCAAAATTAGAATAATTCCAAACAATAATCTTCCTAAGAACCAGCGAATCTCTCCTACTAATTTACTTTTTCAAAAGTAACCAGAACATCAAAGGTTTCCTGCTCCACGGTAATGCTGGTAGTTCCTGAGAAGGAATTTTCAGTAACGTCAGAAAGAATAAACACCGGATTGTTGATCGTTCGGCCCAAAAAGATAAAACGGTCAATTGACATACTCTTCTCATCAACAGACAGCGTCCAGTTTGCTTTAAGAATGAGGTCTGGGTCTGTAGGATTGCATTTCGTGGCACCTTCAGAAAATTCGTAGGTAAAATCACTGAATAATTTGATGAGATTATCTGTAATACACGGGTTTTGCGAGGCTATGATATTGACTTCCAGATCTCCCTGCTTTGCCAGAGCTTGCTTCACTTTCCAGGTCTTAGAACCTTCTGCTGTTAATAATTCGATCGTCGACTTTGGTGTAACATCATCCTTATTTTTTTTACACGAGACTGCCAGCGAGGCAATAAACAAAATCGCGAAAATGTTTGACTTCATAAATTTAGGCATTTGATACGATAATTCGGGCTGCGTTTTCTGATGCTGAAAACTTCCCAAGTTGATCTTTTAATAATTGGTAATCATCTAACTGAGAATTCCTGGTTTTAGTATCCTCCAAAAGCATTTTGAGTACGCTCTTAATACCGGCCGAATTGTAATCATCCTGAATAAGCTCCCTCACTACTTCCTTTTTCATCAGGATATTCACCAGCGATATATGTCTAATTCTCAGAAGGTTTTTGGCAATGAAATACGTGAGTCCGGAAGTTCTGTAAACCACCAGCTGGGGCACTTTAAAAAGAGCTGTTTCTAGCGTGGCTGTACCAGATGTAACAATGGCCGCATCAGATACAGCCAGCAAATCATAGGTCTGATCAAAGATAAGATGGCAATTTTTAATGCATTCAAATTTTTCATACATCTCCTCTCCTAGTTCCCGGATAGCCGCCACCACGAAAAGCGTAGTTTCAAATTTCCGGGCTACTTTCCTCATCTCATCTGAGACCCGCTCTATTTCACTTTTTCTGCTGCCCGGGAGTAGTGCTACTATTTTTGAATACCCCTCCAATGGCAATTCTTTTTTGAATTCCTTATTTACCTGAAACTCTTCTATTCGCTCTACCAGCGGATTACCCACATAGGTTGCCCTAATTCCTTTTGATCTGAAATAGAGTTCCTCAAACGGAAAAATGACAAGCAGATGATCTACAAATTTTCTGATGGAAATATTCCTCAGAGAATTCCAGGCCCAGGTTTTGGGAGCAATGTAGTAATACACCTTCAGTCCCTTTTTATGTGCCCATCTGGCTATGCGGAGATTAAATCCGCTATAATCTACCAGAATAACGGCGTCAGGATTAAATTCTGAGAGTTGATTTTTGCAGAGAGTAAGAGCTTCGCGTACTTTTCCTAAGCTACTCAGGAAGTCTAGCCCCATGAACGCAAGATCCAGATAATTTCTAAGAATCCTGACTCCGGCAGACTGCATTTCCATCCCCCCCCAACCGGAAATCTCAACACCTTCCACCTCTTTCTTTAAGGCTCTGGCCAAATTACCGGCATGTAAATCGCCTGATTTTTCCCCTGCCAGTATAAAATATTTCATTCGTTTTCTCCGAAATATTGGGCGTAATGGTTCTCGGTTTCCTGGAGTTTGATCTCAAAAAGATCCACTCCATACCGCTCTTTAATTACCGGCTGTAATTGCCTCCATATGGCTATTGCAAAGTTTTCTGTGCTTGGCAAAATTCCCTGAAGAAAATCTACATCATCATTCAGGTACGTATGATCTACCTTGTCAATGATAATCTCCCGCACCAGGTCTTTGAGCTTCTTGAGATCCATCACAAACCCTGTCTCCTCCTGCACTTCACCTTTTACAGTTACGTAAAGCTCCCAGTTATGTCCGTGAATTCGGCTACATGGGCCAAAAACCTCCCGGTTTTTTTCAGCAGACCAGTTGGGATTATATAATCTGTGGGCTGCGTTAAAATACTCACGGCGTGTAATTCGTATCATTCACTCAAAATTTCGGCAAAAATAAGACATTTACATTTATCCGCCTCCAAATCACAGGAAGGAAACCCGCAGGCCTCCACTTACCCAGATTCCAGGCTGCTCCACAAAACCGAAATCCTGATAGGTAAAGTTCAGCAGATTACGGCAATCTGCGTAAAAATTGAATCTCTTTAGTTTATAATCTATACGCATATCCAGAAGATAAACATCTTTGTAAGGCAATAAAGGACTTTCCGAATCCCACTGATAAGCTCCTGCCCTGGCCCGGTACGTGCCAAAAACTGAAAGAGACAAATCCTCAAGGGTTTTCAGAGTTACTCCCCCGGTAAGATTCTGCCTGAGATAATTCAACGTGTAAAATGACTGGAATCCATCTTCTTTACGATCTGCTTTTAAAGCCGAATAGTTTAAGATTAACCGATCGATTGACAGTATCGAATTTGGCCGTGAGTCAAAAGACCAGCTGGCGTTCCATTCGATCCCGGTCATATTGATATTGTCGATGTTTTCCATAGTCGGAACACTCAATTCCGGGCGTTTTATTTTATCAATGGCATCCCGGGTCTGCTTATAAAATGCAGCAAAAGTCATATTCCAGTGAGGCTTAAACCACTTGTAACCCAATTCATAGTTCACAGCCTTTTCTGGTAATAATAAGGGATCAGCCCGAACGGTAGATGTGTTAAGATATAACTCTGTAAACGTAGGAAAACGAAGTGAACGATTCACACTTGTGTACACGGTCATTCCGTTGGCAGGGAACCAGGACATATCTATCCCCGGGTAGAATTCCGTTCCAAACTGAGAGTTAAAGTTGACCAGAGAACCCGCAGAAATCAGAAAAGTTTGCCAGCGTTTCTGATGCTCCAGATATCCTGAGAAATTATTTCGATTTATTCCTTTTGTAAGATATTGACCCTCAAAGTCCTTCACAGGTATGGGATGGGTCAACTCCTCTCCCAAACGATTGCTCAAAATCCCTTCGTTTCTGAATTCGAGCCCACCAGAAGTAACTCCACCTGCCCAGCGGTATTTTAGTTTCCATTCTCCATCATACACATCGGTCTGATGAAAGTTAACAGAACCCCAGCTGGTTTCAGCCAATCGATACGTATTGAAATCATATAAATCACTATGTTTTCTGATAGAGAGATTCACTAAAGACTGAAGGTTTTTATTCAAATGATGCTCCCAACTCAGAGATGAAAAAATGGCATTGGTTTCTTCATACTGATCGTAGAATTTAGGATGATAAAAATTAGATGCTCCAAAATGATTTGCTAAAAAACCTGCCTGAAATCGGATCATGCTTTTGACTCCGCTGTGATGCCAGATCACATACGCTGTTTTTCTGTCAAATGCCGTGTTATAGGCATATCCATCAGACCGTAATAGATTACCGGAGGTCATGACAGTCTCATTGCTAAAATTATAAGAAGCACTTACACTTCCGTTCAGCAGGCCATATTGGCCGCCGGTTAGTTCTGCGACTACTTGATTTTCAGGCTTTTTCTTAGTTACCACATTAATAACTCCTGAAAATGCACTTGGACCAAAAACTCTGGAAGCACCTCCCTGAAGCACCTCTATTCGCTCTATCATTTCGAGCGGTACAGGAAGATTCATCGTATGATGACCGGTCTGAGGATCATTCATTTTGATACCATCCAATAAAACAAGAGTTTGATCAAAATGCCCCCCACGAATACTTACATCGGCCTGCACACCATAGGGCGATCGGGTACGAACATCTACATTTAAAGCGTATTGGAGTACCCCGCTAATGGTTTGCACTGGTGCATTACGTATGGTTTTCTGATCAATGATTGTCACATTTCTGGCGGCATCTTTTAGTTCTGCCTGCGAGATTGAGGCAGATACATTAACCTCAGAAAGATTATATAAAGTAGAATCCTGTGCCCATGAAATGAAGCCACAGCCAAGAAAAATTAAGACGAAAAATTTCATTTTTTGTAAAGTTTAGAATGATGCAAAAGACCTTTAAATAATCTCCTGATTCCATTCATTTACTTTACTCAAAGCCCGGAAATCTACCTTACCACTTTCAGAATGCGGTAGTTCATCCACTACAATGATTTTGTTGGGTAGCTTGGCTTTCGGGAGTTTTTCCAAAAGATACGCCGATATCCTATCATGCAGGCCTGAAACTTCCGGTTTTCCTACTACATAAAGACAGAGTCTTTCTTCTCTGTTGCTGTTAAGAATCGGCACAAGTGCCGCCTCCACAATTAGCCCGCACTCCAGAGCTTTATTCTCTATCTCTGCCGCAAAAATATTCAGTCCTCTACGGTTGAACATTCGTCCGTTCCGACCCATCAGAAGCAAACGGCCGTTTCGCCACTCTCCTAAATCGTTTACGGTGCCAACCCCTCTGAAATCCGGAGATATGTAGTCACTCTGAACTCTTATCAGGCCATCTTCAACATTCAGCTTGACTCCCGGAAAAGGAACTCCTACAGAAAGAGGATTCTCCAGGATGTGTTCGTTTTGATGATAAGAAATATGGCCGAGCTCTGCCGCTCCATAGTATTCCGTTAATGTAGCAGAAGGAAAGTTCTGTAGAAGAAGGCTTGCAGTTTCTTTGTCGAGTTTTTCACCAGCCGTAACAAATGATCGGATCTCCGTATTCATGCGACCATCTTTCACCAGCAATCGGGCGTGCGAAGGCACCAGAAATACCGATGTGATCTCATTCTTCTCAAATTTATGGGCCCATTGTGAAGCTTCTGACAAACTTCCCAAAACGGCTGTGCCTCCCAGCCAAAGAATATGCAAAAGAGCATTCAGGTTAGCCGAATAGGCAAGAGTGTCAAGAACAAACAGGCGGTCTTCTGAGGAAATTCCAAACGTTTGTGACTGATGAGGAAACGCAGAAACCCAGTTTTCCCTCGTCTTCCAGATAATTTTTGGATTCCCTGAAGAGCCGGAAGTTAAAATTCCTATCTCCCCGGAAGCCTTTGAGAGTGAATGTTCAGTAGGTGGGGCTAAAAGAGAACCCTTTTCGGTTACCCAAAATCCATGTTGCAGCTGCAGACTTTTTTTATCAGCAAACGGATAATCAGAAGGAAGCAGAACAGAGGATATACCCGCAGAAATGGCGGCAAGGAAAGTGATTAACGACTGTAAGGGATCCTCCTGAATGGCCAAAATCGATATCTCAGCTTCCAGAAATTCGCCTTTACGTAGCTCAATTTCATCCCAAAGTTTGGAATACGTATAGCTCTCCCCCCGGTAGGAAACCGCCGTTTTGCCAGGATTTTGACTAGCCACCGCCAGAATCTGCTCTTCGATCATGGGATATTTTCTATAAGGACTGCCGCACCGTATCCACCTGCAATTCCTGCCGAAACAAGGCCAAATTTCCGTCTCTTTTCTTTTAATGCCAAAACCAAAATGAGAATAATAATGATTCCGGAAGCAGCAAAAGGATGTCCCATGGCAAGATTTCCACCCATTACGTTGGTTTGGGAAGTGTCCACATGGAAATGTCTGGAAAAGGCGATAGGCTTTGCAGCAAACGATTCATTTATCTCAAAAAGGGATATGTCATCCATTGGAATTCCTTGCTCCTGAATGAGTGCTTCTGCCGCAGCTATACATCCTTCCGGTGCTTTATCGGGAGATATACCCACTATTTTTAATGCCGGTATCCTACACAAGGGTCGTATCCCCATACGATTAAGTGTTTGCTCCGAGGCGATAAGTGCTACCCCCGCTCCATCATGAAAGTCTGCCGTGTTTGTGCGGTCAACTAAGTTCGTTGTCGACGCTTTGCGAAGGAGTTCTAAAGAAAGTTCTCTACGAATGGTCTCATCAATCTCCCCCCCGGAAAAACCGATGACATGATCCAGATATAAAGAGCTTCTGGAAATTAGTTCTGCCAAATGATGGCTTCTAAGAGTCCACTGATGTGTCTCATCTTTGGTAATCCCATATTTAAGACTTAAATGTTCAGCCGCAGTTTTCAAATCATTGCTATGAAACGGACTAAATTCAGCATTTAGTAGCTCTTTATCTTCCAGAAAACGGGGATCGTCCCTCGAGTAATTTCTTTGGGGCCGCAGTGAGTTACTTTCCATCCCTCCTGTAATTACAAATTCTGCCGCTCCCGATTCGCATAATGCCATACCTATTCTAAGGCTTTCGTAAGTGCCTCCACATTGAAAATCAATGGTACTCGCCCTGGTTTGTTCATCGAAACCGGCCCTCAAAGCAGCATTGCGGGCCATGTTTCCGAGTGTTCCTATGGAATTACCCAGAATGATATCAGCCCCGGAGACTAGAAAACCATTCCTTTCCCTCAGTTTTCTCAACAAACGGGCAGTTAGCTCCTCAGGAATTTGCCCCCGATGAAGACCACCACGTTTGCCCGTGGGAGTACGTATAATGTCTGCAATGCAAATCATGATTCACAAAACTAACCCTACAAAACAAAAAAAGGCCGGCATTTGCCGACCTTTTTCAGGATAGTAATAATTATCAGTACTTAAATACTTTTTTGGAAGTTTCAACGCCTTCCGCTTCGATGACTACCTGATAAGCACCGGGAACCAGATTTGAGATATTGATAGTCCCTTCTCCATTTTTCAAGGTAATTCCTTTCTTCATTACGGCACGATTGTTTTGGTCAACAATAGTCACCTGTCCTTTTCCGGTAGTATTTCCAATTTTGAGGTTTAACACATCCGCGGTAGGATTAGGGAAAACATTGATCATGCCCTGGGCAGATTCACCCAATGAAATCCACTCTTCTTTACTCGGAGCAGAGGAGCCTACAGAATTTGAAGCAATAACCCGATATCCATAAGTTTCTCCATCGGTTACATTGGCATCGGTGTAAGTAGTGACATTTTTCGCCACTCTTCCAATCTCCGTCCAGGTAGCACCATCATCCGTTGATCTTTCGATAATGGTTTCAGCTTCTCTTGAAGAGCCATCTCTCCATACCAGAACCACCGCACCGTTTTTCTCTGCTGCAGTAAGACCCGCAGGTGATACCGGAGCTTTGCTGTAAGGTACCTGAATGGATATCGGACTGGTAAAACCAGAAACACCATATTTATTGTAGTCTGCTACCCTAGCTGTAATAGTTTCTCCTTCTTCAACAGGCTTGATAACAAATTTCTCGAAATCGAAATTGGTGGTGATTTTCTCTTTTACAGAACCATCCTCATTCAAAATTTCAATGATACTACCTGTTTTCCCGCCCACTTCATGATTAGCAATTTCAGAAATCCAGCTGAAATCTGCCTGAAGCTGACCTAAAGCATTTTCTGAAACGGCCATAGCAGGATTGTACGGATCATACGGAGGGCCCAGAAGAATTACTGTAATTGAACGATCACCGTACCCTCTGAAATTAAAGAATGTATTCACGGCAGCCATGGTCACAGTAACTTTCGCTCCCGGTTTCATGCCGTCTCCTTCAGTAAACACCTTTATGTTGTCATTTTTGAATGCATATCTTCTCAACTGAGCAGTAGTACCATCGCGGTAAGTTATGTCCAGAACAAACTCATATTGATCTCTGATTCTGTTATTACAGGCTACATCTTCGTTTTGATTTACCCATGACATCGTAAAGCCTTTATCTGTAATATCATAGCCCTCAGAAATATTTCTCGGACCTATCGGAGCCTCGTATTGCGGAGATGCAACAGTAAGTGAAGGCGAATATCCTGTACCAGATTCATTGGTCGCATGAATAACAAATTTATAGGCTCTACCCGGAATGGTAGTTATTTTTTGACTCATTTGACCCGCAGCAGGGAATCCTGAACCTACAATCTGATTCGTAAACTCATCATAGATCACGTAGGTATCTACCTGCGTATGGTCATTGAACTGCCAGCGGAGAGTTATACTTCCCGGACAAGCCGCATCGTTATTGAAATACGCAGTTACTGGGGAGGCAGGTGCTGTACGTTTGGTTTTGAATTCAGCGACATTTGAAGTCTTATTGTCAGATCCATTAGTTGCCACAATCCAGATTTCGTATGTCGTATTGGGTGACAAACCATTTACATCGTAATTATTAACGGTACCTTTAACCACAGGGAATCCGTTAACAGCAGTAGCACTTCCTCCACCTTTTATTTTGTAGAAAAGATTATAACTGGTAGCACCAGATGTCTGATCACCAATCTGAACTTTAACGGAATTTGGCGTAGTATTTAATACAGAAATTCCAATATTGCCAGTAAATAATGCCGGAACGTAATTACCAGAACTTATTGAACTTGACTCGTATATCACTCCAATCTTTGCTTTTACAGAGAAAACATAAGTTCTGCCTTCGATTAAACCCGAAACCGTATACTGATAATCTTTAACACCACTCCATGCAGTAGTTCCTGCAATAACAGGAGATCCTCCATTCTCAGTGTAGGAAATTTCAAACTCTGCACCCGCACTTGGTGGCGAATAGTCCGTTGGATAAGTCCACTGAACATTTGCAGATAACCCTTTAGGTTCAATATTGATTGTCAAGGGGGCCGGCATAGGGAGTGGAGCCGCTAACGCCTTTATAACCGCGTTTAAAAGTAGGACAATCAGGAAAGTGAA
This sequence comes from uncultured Cytophagaceae bacterium, assembly GCA_966250325.1. GTDB lineage: Bacteria > Bacteroidota > Bacteroidia > Cytophagales > Spirosomataceae > Jiulongibacter. The sequence continues at coordinate 76,018 of CBINGY010000017.1, forward strand.
ATTCGCAACTTTTAAGTAGCTATTTTTTTTCATGAAGGATGTAAGTTTATAATGTGTACCGTAAATATAAAGGTTTATTCAAGCCTAATGAAAACACGAACTCCCTAAAATAGAGAAAATTATTTTACGGTTCACGCATTAATCCACTAATGATTTGTCAATCAGAAGTTTTCGGGCATCGTAAGCTTCCTTAACATCATGCACTCTTAAAATAGACGCTCCTTGCAAAAGAGCATAGCTATGAAGTACCGTAGATCCATTCAGGGCATCTGCAGCAGTGCAACCCAACGCTTCATATATCATCTTTTTCCGGGAAACTCCCACCAGCACCGGGCATTCCAATAATTCAAAAGTTTTCAAATCTTTTAATAAGGTAAAGTTCTGGTCACCTGTTTTTGCAAAACCAAAGCCCGGGTCTATGATAACATCTTTAACGCCCATGGATCGCAGCACGCTTAATTTTTGCGAGAGGTCTGAGATAATATCTGCTGTGAGATCCTTGTAGGTATTCAGGGAAGACATGGTCTCAGGTGTACCCCGCATGTGCATCAGTACATAAGGAAGCCCGAGTTTTGCCACAGTTTCAAACATGTTATCATCCAGGTTTCCTCCGGAAACATCATTGATAATCCCGGCACCAGCTTCTGCGGCATTTCGGGCCACCTCCGCCCTGAACGTATCCACAGAAACTGGAATTTGCGGATATGAACTTTTCAGATACCCGATTACAGGGACTACGCGATCTGTTTCTTCCTCTGCCGAAACCTCTTTCGCACCCGGACGGGTTGAATAACCGCCTACATCAAAAATATCCAACCCCTCGGCCACCATCTTAGCCGCCTTTTCCTTTAAAGAGTCCTCTATCCTGCTGCCAGAAAAAAAAGAATCCGGAGTTGCGTTCAATATTCCCATGATACGTGGATAGCTAAGATCCAGTAACTCCCCCTGTAAATTCAAAACTTTATGGCTCATTTGACGAATCGGGAATTAAATTCTGTGGTAATGCGAATGATTTCGTTTACTTTGCTCTGATTTCCTACTTTTGCAAATCAACAAAAAAATAGCACTCCTACAGGGATAATGATGCAAAAAACAGAGGCAGAATACAAAGCAATTATTACCGAATGCAGAGACATTTTCACCAAGAAAAATCAGGATTATGGCACCTCATGGCGAATACTCCGGCTGCCATCTATCACCGATCAGATTTTTATTAAAGCCCAACGCATCCGAACTCTTCAGGAAAATGGTTTTTCCAAAGTAAATGAAGGGCAGCGTCCCGAATTTATCGGCATTATCAATTACTG
>CBINGY010000018.1:0-75621 GCA_966250325.1 uncultured Cytophagaceae bacterium
TCTGACCGACACAGAATTTGGAACACTAAAAAATAAATTGACCTCATTAGGATTTTGGGATGCAGAATTAACTCAACTTGAAATTGACTTAAATAAAACAGCATTACAACTTGAAAAGTAGAAAAGCTACAGCTAACATCGGTTTGCCGCAATGGCGGGTGACGTGCTACTATGACACTTTTGTGGTTAATCGAAGTGCAGTTCTTCTATTGAACTTTAGTGCTAAAATTCCGCCACTGCGGCAAGCCGAAAAACGTTACCAGCAATTATGAATAAAAAATGAAAATCGATCTCATATCACATATTGAAGAATTCGGAAACAACTATTTGGCTATTAGCGGTATTTATGGCGGTAAAACATTGTCAATTCTAAATGACTCACTTGACGTTGTTAAGGAATTTGAAATTACAGGAATAGAATTATGGGGAGCAGACTTTCATATTTCAGAATTGCAGAATAAGGTACTAATATCAATCTACTCCACACATACGACAAAACTATCAAACTGGAAATATCAAGGTTTTACGACTCATTGGTATGAACTTAATAGAATAAATGATGAGTTCAGTTTCAGTAAAATTAAAACGTGGGAAAACTCAGATATAAGAAGAATAAAAAGTGTTCAAGCACATAACTCATGTCATTGGATTGCATTTAGAGATTTAAACTATCAACATCAGAAGGAACGAACTGGCAAGAAAACTGTAATTAACTATGAATCAAATCAACTTGAATTAGATGTACCTGAATTCAAGTCAAGTCTTCTAATAACCGAACACCTTGATCATAATTTCGATTTTTTAATTGATAAAGAAAATATATATCTATCCACTATATCATTTGGAGCACCAGATAAATGTGGGTTAATTAAAATCGATCAAAAAAATGAATCGACATTAATTCAATATTTTGATGTTCCACTCAGAAAGCTTCACCACTATCAATCAAATCGTATAGTAAAAATTGATGAAAAGATTTTCGCATACTTTTGGACGACATCACACGAATCATCTAAAAAGTATCAGTTTGAAATTCATCAAACGGTAAATTTAAATCAGTCAACGATTTCAAAATCAACCTCAAGGTTAGTTGATTCAGACTTTACATATGGTATAATCTGGAACAAACCACTTATTATTAGTTATCGAAAAGATAAAGACTCGCAAGTTAAATATATTGGCAAACTAAACTCTCAAGGCCAAATTGAAAAAGAGAAAGGTATAGAAAACTGGTTTCCAATTTACATAGGATTTAATAACGATCTCATTTGTGTCAATAAAGATCGTAAGGAAATAAAATTAATAAAAGGAAAAAGCTGGTAACAATGTACATGACGATCATGCTCCTAACGTCGCATGTCGCATGTACTAACCGTTATAGGGCATAAAGAAAAAATCAAATCAGATGATATCCTTCTCGAACTGTCGAAGAATAGAAATTAACAAATTGAAATACGATGTTGAACAGTTCAGAACTCGACAAAAGGACTACCCAGATGATGAATTATTTTTGACAGATGATGAAAAATACATCATTCTATGTCACACAATTTCAGAAGGTTCGATGAATGCATATTATGCACAAATAGTAGTTTTTGAGAACAATGAAGAACAAATGATTTTACTGAATATGAATAAAAGCTGGACACCTTTGTGGACAAAAAACTTTCATTATTTACCGAAATCAGAAGAAATCATTTATTCATTAACTTGTTATGATTCAGAAACAAAGAAAAACCCTATTCCAACATTGGTAATTAATTTGAAGTCAAAGAAAAGGACAATCATCCCCAAAGAAGCAGAATACGCTGAATTAGAAGATTCTAAAAAAGAGAAAATGAAATGGAAAGAAATAGTGGAAAATCAAGATTACTGCAAAGAAAATAAAGAAGAATACGCCCTATAACATTGTGCATAACGTCCATGCCCAGCAAAAGCTGGTCACGGCGTATGCACGAGACCGTTATATGCCACTTTAGGAGGACAGGACAATGAAAGAACAAATAGAAAAAATATTGCCAACTGACGACAAAAAACGAAAATGGATTTCGGTCGGACTGACTGTTGTTATTTCAGGACTTCTGACTGTTTGGGGCATTTACAGCATTGGACAATATGGAATTGCCTTGTTCATTTTGACACCACTTTTAATTGGTGCGGGTTCGACAATTTTATATGGACTAAAAAAGGAAATTACATACAAACAGGCTTGGCAAATTGGCTTTTTGACACTTGGAGTTTATACTGCCGGACTTTTAATTTTTGCAATTGAAGGAGTAATTTGTATTGCAATGGCTGCACCTATCGGACTTCTATTGACTTGGATTGGTAGTTTAATTGGTTACACAATAATCAACAAAATACCAAATAACGCACCAACGACAATGCTAATTTTAATTGGCATCATTCCGACAATGGCGTTTATAGAAAAAGGAAACGAACCAACTTTGACTTCAGTCGTAACCTCAATAGAAATTAACGCAGCCCCACAGGCAGTTTGGAAAAACGTTGTGGAGTTTCCACAACTTGACGAGCCAACCGAATTTATTTTTAAGACAGGAATTGCTTATCCAATAAACGCAAAAATTGAAGGAACAGGAGTTGGTGCAGTTAGACATTGCAACTTCACGACAGGAAGTTTTGTTGAGCCAATAAAAGTTTGGGACGAACCACGACTTTTAAAATTTGACGTAGTAGAACAACCCGAACCAATGAAAGAACTAAGTTTTTGGGACATTGACGCACCACACTTACACGACTATTTTGTTTCTAAACAAGGACAATTCAAACTGACAAAACTTCCAAACGGAAATACACTTTTAGAAGGAACGACTTGGTATTATCATAACATAAGACCGACATTTTATTGGCAACTTTGGAGCGACCATATCATTCACAAAATACACGAACGAGTTTTGACACACATAAAGAAAAACGCTGAAAATGAGAAGAAAAGCGGCATATAACAAGGTATTTATGAAATGGCGGCTAAAGTGCTAAAAACAAACGAAGTGCATTTAATGAACTTCTGTGCTAGCACGAAAGTTTCGGTTTTCAAAACCGCCACTTCATAAATACCCGAACCGTTAGCTGCAATGCTAATCCCACGACCAGACATGACATACTTCAAAATGGACGAAAGGACAAAAGAGATAGAAAAACGATTTAGCGACTCATGGACTGAGACTGAAAAGTTTTATGAAGACCTTATCGCCAACTATCCTGGGTTTGAACGCCTCAAACCAATCAGACAATTCATAGCAACTTTAAAACATAATGGCGAGCACAGGTATTTTCGACTGGGGACATCAGTTCACATTTTACTTATTTCCCGTTCAGTCAACCACGGACTTCGTTTAGATCAAAAGCACATAAAAATTGACGCTTTTGACAATAAATTTGAAGTAACCTTACGTGAAGGTGACAAGGTTTATAGACAATATATGGTTGACAGTTTAGACGACATTAGAGTAACTAAACTTTTACTGACACTTAAAGACGTACTCATTGACTAATACAGAAGCACAGGCAGCTAACACGGGTTTTGCGTCAGGCGGGCTGACGTGCAAACCTGGAGCATTGTGCTTCTAATGAACTTTAGTGATAAATTGAAACTTTGTGCTTCGAAACCCGCCCGAACGCAAAGCCCGAAAACGTTATGTGCAATTTTAAAAACGACACCATGAATGAATACTAACATATTGACTTTATTACTTTTACTAACAACATTAACAGCTTGCGGACAAAAGAAAATGGAACAGAAATTTTTTACTTGGGACAATTTTGTGGACGGATTTGGCAAAGAAATGGTTTCTACCGAAGAAGTTTTTGAAAGAATGGTTAAAAGTGGTCTAAAAGACAACTGCTTAACAAAAATGGACTTCACTTTTATCTCGGACAAAAAAGAGAACTTGCAAAAACTTGGAGAATTTATAAAGTCGCATTATCCATATAGTGTTCAAGAAGTAAAGAAATACGGAAAATTATGGGAAATAAATGGAGAGACAAATGAAATTCCAATGACAGCCGACAACCTACTTTATTGGGGTTTAGATATGTATAAACGTGGTTACGAGTTTGACGCAAAACTTGACGCTTACGGTGGACCTTTTGACCCAAAAGACCAAAAATTCCCTCAAATTGACTCTTCAAAAGCGGATTACTATTTTGACAAAGGATTAGAGTGCTACAACAATGGGGATTTAAGCGGAGCAATATTTAATTGGACATTGACAATTCAAATTGACCCAACAGACCCAAACGCTTATTATTCAAGAGCCATAGTAAAAAACGAACTTTACACTTGGAAATCTGCACTCAAAGACTATGACAAAGCACTCGAAATTGCACCGAAATTTGTAAGTGCTTTAATAAATCGTGGTGGACTTAAAGATGAAAATGGAAATTATCAAGGTGCAATTGCTGACTATGAAACAGTTTTAAAACTTGACAAATTAGAAGCAGAAGAAATACAACAAGCCTATTTTAACTTAGGAAACACATACTTTAACCTAAAAGACAAAAAGACAGCTTGTGAAAATTGGAATAAAGCACTTGAAAACGGTGCGGAATATGCAAAAGAACGAATAAATGAACATTGTAAATAAGAAAAACTGCCCATAACAGCCGTTTTGCAAAAGCGGGGGTTTGGTGCTTCTATGACAGTGAAGTGCTAAATTCTCCCGATAGCTATCGGGATTGTGCATTTAATGAAGTTTAGTGCTAAAAATCCCCGCCTTCGCAAAGCGGCAAAACGTTAGCAGTAAGCCTAAAAAGACATCCGAAACGCTTATTTATGTAAATGAGTTACATGTTTTGGTACAAAATATCATTATTTCGACTTTTTTATTCTTATATTTGCAACCGAATTACAAAATAGACTCGAAAAATGATAATCAACTTTAGTGTTCAAAATTTTGGCTCAATAAAAGACAAACAAACACTGTCTTTCGAGGCTGACAAGTCCCAACACCTAGAGGACTATTTTATAATAAATTCTATCAATGGTCTACGACTATTAAAGCTTGGGCTTATATATGGTGCAAACGCTTCAGGAAAAACCAGCGTTTTGAAAGCACTTGACTTTTTAAGAGATTTAGTTCTTGAGCCAGAAAGTAAAAAAACGGGGGAATTAAACTTCAATCCATTTCTGTTTGACCAGACAACTCCCAACTCACCATCAATATTATCAATTGAGTTCATTCAAAATGAAACTAAATATTTCTATGAAATTGTATTCAGCAAAAAGGCAATTTTAAAAGAAGAGCTAATCAATTACAGCCCAACAAAAGCTTCCGTTTTTAAACGCACAACAGACTTTGAAAAACAGTTTTCAGAGATTAAGTTTGGAAGTAAAATATCAATTGACAAATCATTTAAAAAAACTTTAGAATCAAATACACTTTGGAATAATTCTGTTCTAGGAGGGTTTCTGAAAACCAATATTGAAATTAAAGAACTTAAAGAAGTAACTGATTGGTTTTCAAATTATTTAAAACCAATTGTGCATACAACCACAGAATTAGATGGTTATGTTACATCAGAAATTGAATCTTCTGATATTAATAAAAAAGATGTTATTTCTATTCTCAAAAAAGCTGATTTCAATATTTCCGATATAATAATTAATAAGGAAGAAAAAGATATTCCTGATGGACTGATAGACTTTCTTGAGAAAAAAGTTAAAGCACCTGTTGAAAGAGTTAATGAACTTAAAAACAAAGGTAAAATAACTTCATTGGATATAGAATTAGAACACACTGTAAATGGCAGCAAATACAATTTACCTTTCGAAATTGAATCACAAGGAACTCAAAGATATTATGGATTTGCAGGCTTACTAAGTTTACTTATCAGAGGTTCTATATCAATTCCAATTGATGAACTTGAGTCATCTTTACATCCCGACCTTTTTACACATTTTCTTTTATCATTTTTGATTAACTCAAAAAAATCTCAACTAATAGCTACTACTCACAATAGAGAGATATTAAACAATAAAGACATTTTCAGAAACGATTCAATTTGGTTTACAAATAAGAATGAGATTTGTGCAACCGAATTATATTCTCTTTCAGATTTTGACAGTTCTGTTATTAGAGATACTAGCAATGTTTATAATGCATATAAGATTGGCAAACTTGGTGGCGTTCCTAATTTAGGAGATTACTACATTGATTTAGATAATGAGAAATAAAAGACAAATACCATTTAAAGGAAAACCGAGGTTTGCTATTGTTATTGATGGCGAAACTGAATTTTGGTATTTGCAAATGATTAAAAGAAATGAAAGGCAGATCAAAGTAGATATAAAGCCGGAAATCCCTCAAAAGAAAAAATTATCAGACCAATACTCAAAAGTTATTGAATTATCAAAAAGCTATGACAAGGTATACTGGATAATTGACTTAGATGTTATTTTGAGCGAATCTCTATTGGCTAAAAAGGGGAATACAAAAGCAATTGATTCTTTCATTCAATACAAAGGGGTTATTGAAAATAAACACAAGAATGTAATTGTAGTAATAAATCAACCTTGTCTTGAATTCTGGTTTTTAATTCACTTTGAATCAACTACACAGCAATTTTCAAACTGTGAAGAAGCAGGAAAAAAGCTAAAAAAACATCTAATAGATTATGCAAAGACAGAAAAATACTTCACCAAACAAGACAACGACATTTACCTGAAGTTGAAACCATTTTTAAAGACAGCAATATCTAATTCGAAAAAACTACCAGCTTTCGACAAAGAAAATCTCAGCAAAGGAGTAAGTGAAATGTTTAAGCTTTTTGAAGATATAGGATTAAGCTAAAGAAGGCCTACTGCTAACAGCTAAGGCTTCGTTCGGCACAACGTAATGCGATATTGTAGCATTTAGAATGAAGCCAATGTTGAACTGAACCGGGCCACGCTGGCTTCCTTAGTTTTTACTTATTATATGCCTGACTTTTGTACCTATGGAGTTTTCGTATGCTTCTGTGTGAGTGAATATTCCGGCCAAACCGAGCCACTGATTCCGGAGCAAAGGGGGCCAGTAGTAGGTGGTGATTTAGCTTGATTTCAAAGGTATGTGATTGGATTTTGTTTTAAAAAGGTCAACATATGAACTACACCTTCCGAAAAGCCCATTTTGAAAACTTCAGCTTCGTGAAAACGTTTTACTGTCAGCCAGTCATTTGATCGGCATAGGAATGCAAACAGTGGAAAATGACCCGCTCCGGCACACCTGAAACAGAATCGAACTCAAAGATTTTTTTCCGGATGTATCGCAGATAAGGTCCATGCTGACCTCCCTGGCCGTAAGATATAAGGGTTTCTAACTGGATAAAGGGAACGCCCACCCTGATACTTTAGGATGGTGAATTGCTCAGTAGAGCCATGACTCAGGAGCGGGTCAATGAAGACGAACTCTACGCCGTTTTACGCGGGCATGGCCTCCCATACATCCTAGATGCTCATGCGGTGATTCAGGAAACCGATGGCAGCCTGGCCGTCATCAGAAATAACGGCCCCTTGAAACAGAAGACCACCATTAATCTGAGCTCTACGCTCAGCCGAAATACGTGGTATTAAGTACCAGGTAAAGCCTAAGTTTCAGATTCCTGAACGACTCATTTCAGAAAATGAACTTTCATAACCATTTCAGAATTTATGCTTCAGAAAATATGCATCCCCGATTAACACCAAATGAATCCTGAAACCTTGCATAAACTGGCTGCCGCTGATCCCGTTCTGGGAAACATTATCAGAGAGGTTCCCTTTCCTGAAATACATTCCACAGACGATGTGTTTCACGACCTCATGAGCTGTATCATTGAACAGCAAATTCATTACAGAAGCACCAAAAAGATCTTTCAGAAGGGCTTGGAACGTGCCGGTCTTACGCAACTTACCTTATCCAATTTCGCAGTTTTTGAAGAACGGGCTATATCTCAGCTAAAATTGTCTCGGGGAAAATACGAAACACTTCAGCGGGTGCTGGATTTTTTTGATTCAAATCAAATCAACTGGACCCATCTGAGCGATGAAGAGGTGATCTCCCGCCTGTCTTCCATCAAGGGGATTGGCCGGTGGACCATCGACATGATTCTTACGTACACCCTTAAACGGCCTGATGTGTTTCCTGTGGACGATTTTCATCTGAAACGGCTGATGGTCTCCCTATATGGTCTCAATGAAAAGGTAAAGCTGAAGGCACAGATGCTGGACGTTGCCCAAAGCTGGGGAAATGAAAAATCGCTGGCTGTATTGTATTTGTTTGCCTGGAAAACCTTTCGTAAAACAAAATGAAAAGATCAGGATCTGCCGATTTGGCCCTCATGGGTGGGAGTATCCCCACCTGGTTATTTGACCGCATGACCCGGCTGAGTTTGCCGGTGGTGGAAGCCATTTTGATGAATTACGGCAAAACCGAATTTTTACGAAAACTCTCCGATCCTTTCTGGTTTCAAAGTTTCGGATCGGTGATCGGTATGGACTGGAACTCATCGGGTATCACCACCGCGGTAATGAGTGCCCTCAGGAAATCCCTGAATCCTCACGCCCGTGACCTCGGAATATATGTATGTGGCGGCAAAGGAAAAGATTCCCTGCAAACTCCCGCTGAGCTGGAAAATGTAGGTCAACGTACGGGATTAAACGGAAACGAACTGGCCAGATTCAGCCGCCTTACGGCCAAAGTGGATAGCACAGCCATTCAGGATGGCTTCCAGGTGTATATGCATTATTTTGTGGTGAGCGATGAAGGAGACTGGTCGGTGGTGCAGCAGGGCATGCAAACCGAAACCTCCAAAGCCCGCCGCTATCACTGGAATTCCTCTTCTATTTCATCTTTTGTAGAAGAGCCACACACCGCGATCTGTGGTGAAAATCAGGGTGAAATTTTGAATCTCACAGACAAAAAGGCAGGCATCACACAAAAGTCTATGCTCGATATCACCCGTGAACATCCGGAAAAAATGATGCAGGAGGTAAGACATCTCTCCATGCCTGCCTATAAAGACATGAAAGCGAAAGACGTAGATCTGAAACGTCTTGGAAGCATCCTGTGGCTGGCTCACGAACAGCAAACTCAAAATTTTGAGGAATTACTGCTGCTAAAAGGTCTGGGCACGCGAACTCTGCAGTCTCTGGCTCTGGTAAGTGAGATCATTCACGGTACCCCTACCCGCTTCGCCGATCCTGCCCGGTTTGCCTTTGCCCATGGCGTAAAAGGCGGCACGCCCTTCCCTGTTCCCCTAAACGTCTATGATGAAACCATTGATACGCTTCGACTGGCGGTGGAAAAAGCAAAAATCGGGGAAACGGACAGACTCGCGGCTATCGGCAAACTCAGCGACATGGCCAGAAAGGCTGAAAAGAACTTCACTCCCCATGAGCGTTTGGAAGACCTGGTAAAAAAGGAAAAAGAAGATTCGTGGAAATACGGAGGCAGAACCATCCGTGGATACGAAAAACCAAAGGAGTGATTCCGGCAGAATTAACCTTCCTTCGTTCTGAGCCGGTAAATTTTCGGAGATACCCCTTTTTTTCTTCTGAAAAGTCGGTTGAAATGAGGCACATCGGCAAATCCCGCGTCAAACGCTACTCCCTGTACCGGCAGTTCGGTGCTTTGCAGCAGCCTACAGGCGTATTCGAGCCGGTAATCATTCACAGCTTCTGAGAAAGTCATTCCGCTGATTCCCTTAAAATACCTGCAGAATGAAGTGGGTGTAAGTCCTGCCAGTGCGGCCACCTCTTCGAGGGATATTTCCTCCCTAAAATGTTCAATCAGATAGGAAAAGACCTTCTGAAATCGCTCGGTACCAGCTTGTTTGAGTCCGTGTGGCAGGTCAAAAGCACGAAGTTCTTCAGAAATACTCAGTTCTTCCAGAATCTCAAGCAAGCCGCTTACCTTCTGAAGTGGTGAAGCCGTGACCAGGTATTTCATTCTCTGCTGAATCTTCTCCCGGCTTTGACCCATTACCCTGAATCCTGTCTCTGAGCCGGCAAGAAACTGCTTCACCCGCTTCATTTCCGGTAAATCAAGAAATCGTTTTCCTGCAAACAAGGCATCAAACTGAATGACAATGGCCGAGACCAACTCTTCCTCCTTCTCCTCATTCACCCAGCAGTGCGGCACGTTGGGGCCCAGAAAAACAAGGTCGCCCTCCCGAAAATCGGCCACCTGATGCCCCACATACCTTTGCCCTTCTCCTTTTACAATGAGCGTGAGTTCGCATTCCGGATGAAAATGAAAGGGGGCATCAAAGCGGGGCAGCTCCAGTTTCCTTAAAACCACCGATCCTGTTTCTCCCGTTTGAATCTTTTCAAATACGGCCTTCATAGTTGCATATTTTCATAAAAAAAGAGCAAAGTCTGATTTTTTGACAATTCTAAACAATAAAAAGCAAATCTGCTTCTATTTTTCGAATGGGGTTCTTCTCAATTTTGCTTTATCAAAACACGAACCTAACAGCCGTTCTTTATGAAAACCTTATTGAATGAGCCCTATGAGCTCTCACGGGACGCCATTGACTTCTATCAGAAAAACCGCTTTATCAAACTCAAAAATGTTTTTGATGCTGAAACACTGGCTTATTACGGAGAAGCAATCACCCGAAAGGTCAATGAAATTAACCGTCAGGAAAAACCATTAGATCAACGTGATACCTACGGCAAAGCCTTCCTTCAAATCTTTAACCTCTGGAGAGAGGATGAGCTGTGCAAGGAATTTGTATTCAGCAAAAGATTGGGGCAGTTAGCTTCTGAACTGATGCAAACCGAAGGTGCCAGAATGTACCATGATCAGGCCCTGTTTAAAGAAGCTGGCGGAGGCATTACCCCCTGGCATGCCGATCAGTATTACTGGCCGCTGTCAACCGATAAAACCATTACCGCCTGGATTCCGCTTCAGGCCGTACCTCTGGAAATGGGGCCACTGGAATTCAGTGCAGGCAGTCACGCCATTGTAGAAGGACGAGAGCTGGCCATCAGTGACGACAGCGAACAAAAAATAGCTCAGCGACTTCGGGTTACCGATTTTGAACATGTCGTAGAGCCCTTTGATCTCGGAGAGGTGAGTTTTCATTCGGGCTGGGTGTTTCACCGGGCGGGAGCCAACGATACCGATGAGGTACGGAAAATAATGACCGTCATTTACATGGATCGTGATATGGTTCTGAAGGCTCCCGAGAACGAAAATCAACAGAATGACTGGGATGTTTGGTGCCCGGGTGCCCGTATCGGAGAAATTATCAACACGCCACTGAATCCAGTTATTTACAGCAAATGATCAGTTGCCCTGCAGCCATAGCCGACGGAAAAGGAAGTTTTTCCATTGAAACCATTCAGGTGGGCGATCCCACGGGTGACGAAGTGCTGGTGGAAATTAAGGCCGCCGGCATCTGCCATACCGACTGGGATTCGCAAAGCTGGGGCAAATACCTGATCATGGGGCATGAAGGGGCTGGTGTGGTTGTAAAAACCGGTGAAAAGGTAAAATTACTTAAGCCGGGAGACCCGGTCATGCTCAACTGGGCCATTCCCTGTTATTCCTGTTTCCAGTGCATGGAAGGAAACCAGCATATCTGTGAAAAAAATTCGGCCGTGACAGCAGGCAATAAGGTGAGTGAAGGTCATGCCACATTGGAATCTACTACCTGGAATAACACGCCAGTAGAACGTTCCTTTAGTCTGGGTACCATGGGACAATTCACGCTGGTACGTGAAGCCGCTTGTGTGAAAATTGAGGTGGACATGCCCTATCCGTCGGCTGCTATTGTGGGCTGCGGGGTCATGACCGGCTATGGTTCCGTGGTAAATGCCGCCAAAGTGCAGCCGGGAAGGTCGGTGGTGGTTCTGGGCACAGGCGGAGTAGGCTTAAATGTGATTCAGGGTGCCCGAATAGCTGGGGCCGGCAGTATAATAGCAGTGGATATAAACCCATTAAGACTGCAAATGGCCAGAAACTACGGAGCCACACATACCATTCTGGCAACCAGAGAAGATAAGGGTCTCCTGAAAGCCGCCGCGGAAGTCAAGGCTTTGACTCAGGGTCGCGGAGCCGATTACGCCTTTGAATGCACCGCCATTCCCGAACTCGGTGCGGCACCGCTGGCCATGGTTCGCAATGCGGGAATGGCCGTTCAGGTGAGTGGAATTGAACAGGAAATAACCATTGATATGAATCTTTTTGAATGGGATAAGGTGTACATCAATCCACTTTATGGCAAAACCCGTCCGCAAATAGATTTTCCTATTCTGCAGTCGCTGTATGCCAAAGGCGAACTACTGCTGGATGAAATGGTGACCCGCACCTACCCATTGGAAAAGCTGGGGGAAGCTTTTACTGATATGCATGCCGGCAATAACGCCAAGGGTGTCATTGTATTTTAAACGTAAATCATGAGTAAGTTCTTCACCACAGAAACCGCGGAATACCACGACCTGCACTTCATCACGGTGAAAAGTCGGGCAATGAATAGACGGGCAGACATAACGGTTTACAATCCGTGTCTTGAAAAAGAACATCTGAAATCTGTTCCGTTAGTTATCCTACTCCATGGGGTGTACGGCAGTCACTGGGCCTGGGCACTGAAAGGAAAAGTGTATGAAACACTGAATCAAATGATCGCCTCTGGCGAGGTTTCTCCCATGATTCTAGCTATGCCATCCGATGGTCTTTTCGGCGATGGAAGCGGCTATTTGCCCCATATTTCCGAAAATTACGAACGATGGATCACAGAAGACGTGATTGAGGTAATGAACGAACAATATCCGGAAATTGATGAAAAATCCCCCGTTTTCATTGCAGGCCTTTCCATGGGTGGCTATGGGGCATTACGACTGGGTGCCAAATATCCGCACCTATTTCACGGTATTTCCGGATTATCTTCCATCACAAAATTTGAACAGCACGGTGACTTTTTACAAGATTTTGACCAGCTAATAAATGTGGTAACTGAAAAGCAGGATCTTATGGAGTTGCTTGTTCAAAACCGTTCTGCCATACCACCTTTCCGGTTTGATTGCGGCATAGACGACCCTCTGATACGCCCAAACCGCGAACTGCACGAGGCTCTGGAAAACTTGAAAATAGAGCACCTCTACGAGGAATATTCGGGAGCCCACAGTTGGGATTACTGGCAGATGAACATCGGTTCCACATTTCGTTTCTTCGATCAACTAGTCACTACCTCTCAGACCATCGGTTGATTCAAAACCAAAAGACTCTTATAGCTGCGGAAAAATGCCGGATTTCTCCCTCGCCTCGAACGGGATCCTCTGAAATATGGGACAATTTCAAGGTAGTTCTTTTGAAAAATAGGTGCCACATTATAAAATGAAACCTATAAACACATAATTATCAACTACTTAAGTACAAATAAAAAATTGCACTTAAATTATAAAGTGGAACGACTGGCATAGGTATTCAGGTCAACTTTGCATCGTGAATTGAACCTTTTCCCTATGAGGAAATACCTTTACCTGACCCTACTTAATATTTTACCCTTTGCCTTGCCGGGTTGTGCAGTTAAATCACAGCCCAAACCTCCCGATGTATTTCTGGGTGCAGATCTCTCCTACGTCAACGAACTGGAAGATTGCGGCGGCAGCTACCGGGTCAATCGTGAAAAAGCAGATCCATACCGCTTATTTGCCAAGGAAGGAGCAAATATTGTACGACTCAGACTCTGGCATACACCCGACTGGACCAGCTACTCTACCTTACGGGACGTCAAAAAATCAATACGCCGTGCGAAGGACGTTCAGATGCAGGTCTTACTTGATTTCCATTATTCAGATACCTGGGCCGACCCGGCCCATCAGATCATTCCTGAAGTCTGGAAGGGTATCGGAGATGTTGAAACATTGGGCGATAGCCTGTATCAATATACCTTGGGCGTACTTAATGACCTCCACCGCGACGGACTTACCCCGGAGTTTGTACAGATCGGAAATGAGATTAATTCCGAAATACTGATGGAAAAACCGACGGCAGAAAACGGACCTACGAACTGGCCCAGAAATACCTTGCTGCTAAATCGGGGATTGGAAGCAGTGAAAGACTTTAACCAGACGAACAATGAACAGATTAAAACCATGCTTCATGTAGCTCAGCCAGAAAATGCCCGCGAATGGTTTAAACAAGCTTTCGAAAATAAGTTAGGGGAATTTGACCTCATCGGTCTGAGTTATTACCCGAACTGGTCGGAGTATAACCTCACACAGCTGACTGAAACCATCGCATTTCTCAGAACCTCCTATAACAAAGAAGTCTGGGTGGTGGAAGCCGGCTATCCCTACACCCTGAAAAATTTCGACCAGGCAGATAATGTATTGGGTCAGGGATCTAATCTGGACGGATATCCGGTATCACCT
The DNA here is from genome assembly GCA_966250325.1 of uncultured Cytophagaceae bacterium. GTDB lineage: Bacteria > Bacteroidota > Bacteroidia > Cytophagales > Spirosomataceae > Jiulongibacter. Next base: position 14,363 of record CBINGY010000018.1, read on the forward strand.
GAAGGCCAGCTGAGTTTTATGATTGATCTTACCAATGCAGTGATTAACGGAGGAGGCAAAGGTGTGATCTATTGGGAGGCCGCCTGGATCTCCACCTCCTGCAAAACCCGCTGGGGAACTGGTTCTCATTGGGAAAACGCAGCCTTCTTTGACGCAGAACGCCTGAATGAGGCTTTGCCAGTATTTCAATTTCTCCATCATACATACCTTAAACAAGACTGAATTTTTAAACTTAAACGCTAATCAGATGCAAAAAACAATTTTTGAATCGGGAAAGTCGGAAATAAGCCGGGGTTACCGGATACTTCTGATTCTTTTCCTGAGTTTCGCTGGTAGCCTTACCTACGCCCAATCGACCGTAACGGGGAAGGTATCAGACAACCGCGAGGGTGACGGATTGCCCGGTGCTACCATCACCGTTAAAGGTAGTTCTACAGGTACTACCACAGACATGGACGGAAATTACAGCGTAAACGTACCGAATGGTTCTGCCGTACTGGTTTTCAGCTTTATTGGCAAGACCCCTCAGGAAATCGCAGTCAATAACCGCTCAGTAGTGAATGTTACCCTTCGCGACGATGCCGTTTCTCTCGGCGAGGTAGTGGTAATCGGCTATGGTACTCAGAAAAAGAAAGACCTTACAGGCTCCGTACTTTCCGTGACAGAAAATGACTTCGTAAAAGGAAACGTAACCACTGCAGATCAGTTGATTACCGGCAAAATGGCCGGTGTTCAGATCACTTCTGCCGGTGGGGCTCCGGGCTCTGCAGCCTCGATACGTATCCGGGGCGGATCATCTCTGAATGCCAGCAACGATCCCCTCATTGTCATTGATGGTGTACCTATTGACAACAGCAGTATATCGGGTGCTTCAAACCCACTTAGCTTCATTAACCCAAATGATATTGAGTCATTTAACGTTTTAAAAGATGCTTCTGCTGCCGCTATTTACGGTTCCCGTGCAGCCAATGGGGTTATCATCATTACCACCAAAAAAGGCCGTAAAGGAGCCGGAACCAAAGTGAATTTCAGCAGCCGCTATGCCGTGGCTCAGAACACCCGTCAGGTTGATGTACTCAGTGCAGATGAATTTCGTCAGGCGGTGGAGACGTACGGAAACTCGGTACAGAAAACCTTGCCGGGTACGGCTGAGACCAACTGGCAGGATGTGATTTTCAGAGATGCCCATACGCAGGACAATAACCTGAGTATTACCGGTGCTTTAAAAAACATTCCTTACCGGGCCTCTGTAGGTTATCTAAATCAGAACGGTACCCTAAAGACTTCTAATCTGAAGCGTGCTTCGGCCACAGTGGGCATCAGCCCTACGCTTCTCAAAGATCATCTGGTGCTGGATGCCAACCTCAAAATGGCCAACAGCCAGTCGCAGTTTGCCGATGAGGGGGCGGTAGGTACAGCTATCAGTTTTGACCCTACGCAGCCTGTTTATTCGGATAGCGATCAGTTTGGAGGATATTTCAACTGGATCAATCAAAGCGGTGGAATCGAAGCCCTTGGGCCCAGTAACCCGCTGGCCATGCTGGAGCTTCGTGATAATCAGGGAACACTGAACAGGTATATCGGAAATATTTCGGCTACCTACACGTTTCATGGACTTCCCCGTTTGAAAGCGGTGATCAATGCAGGTTTTGATCGTTCAAAAACCAACGGTAGCGATGTGGTGAGTGAACTGATTTCTGCAACAAGTTTTAATAACGGAGGCTCGGTGAATACCTATTCGCAGAACAGAAACAATAAAACGTTTCAGGCCTATCTGAACTACGCCTACACAGGCAGTTCCCAAAGTTTTGATGCCATGGCCGGGTATGAGTATCAGGGTTTTATCCGCGAAAACCAGAATAATGTGGTTTTTGGCAACCCGGCAGTACCCGAAAGACCTAATTATTTCAAAACAGAATATCGTCTGGCTTCGCAGTTTGGACGGGTGAATTACCAGCTGATGGACAAGTATCTGGCTACCGTTACGCTTCGCCGCGATGGTACCAGCCGATTCTCACCGGCCAATCGTTGGGGATTATTCCCTTCTGCCGCTCTGGCCTGGAAAATCAATGAGGAGCTCAAAGCCACAGATACGTTCAGTGACCTCAAACTTCGTTTGGGCTGGGGTGTTACCGGTCAGCAGGATATTAATTCAGGAGACTTCCCCTACCTGCCGGCTTATACACCTTCACAGGGTCTGTTCTATGATTTTGGCGGTACTTTTTACGATTTGCTGCGTCCGAATCCGTACGATGCCAACATCAAATGGGAGGAAACGGCTTCATCAAACATTGGTCTGGATTTCGGACTTCGTAAAATCAGGCTATCGGGTAGCATTGATTTCTATCTCAAAAACACCAAAGACCTGATCAACCAGATCGATGCTCCGGCCGGTTCTAACTTCTCAAATAAAGTGGTGACCAACATTGGATCTATGGAAAATAAAGGGGTGGAACTCAACCTGAACTACACACCCATACAGAGCAATGACTTCAACTGGGATGTCAACTTCAACATTACGCACAACCGCAACAAGATCACGGCCCTTACGCGTAACGCCGATCCTTCGTACATTGGCGTGCTAACCGGTGGAATCAGCGGAGGCACAGGTTCTCTGGGTCAGATTCACTCCACAGGTTTTCCAAGGTCTACGTTTTATCTGTATCAACAGGTCTATGATGAAAATGGAAAACCACTGGAGGCTGTCTTTGTGGATAGAAACGGTGATGGCAGCGTAACCGAAAATGACCGTTATCACGCCTACAGCCCGGATCCCAAATATTTCATGGGTTTCACAACACAGATGCGTTACAAAGACTTTAACATGGGCTTCATTCTAAGAAGCAATGTAGGTAACTATATTTTCAATAACGTGCAGTCGGGCGGAAGCAGCTATGCCAGCATGCTGGGAGCCGGAAACTTTATCTTCAACCTCAACGCCAATGTGTTGAATACAGGTTTCCGCAATTTCACACGTCGTGAACAGATCCTGTTGTCAGATCTCTTCCTTGAGAATGCATCGTTCCTTAGAATGGATAACCTGAACTTTGGATACGACCTCACGAACGTGTTGAAATCTGGCAAAGTGCAGGCAAATCTGGGCTTTATCATCCAGAATGTATTCACCGTAACCAATTACACCGGCCTGGATCCCGAAGTGGTTTCTGTTGACACAAATACCAACAGCAGCACCTTTGGTATTGACCGGAACATCTATCCGCGTCCGCGTACCTACAGTTTAACTCTAAACGTGAACTTCTAAAAAGATGAGAAAATTAACCATATATCTGGGTGTTTTTGCCTTACTGATAAGCCTGAACGCCTGCCAGACACTCGACACCAAGCCTTTTGTGGGTCAGGTTTCTGATCTGGTTTATGAAAATCCGGCCAATTACAAAAAAGTTCTGGCCAAAATGTATGCAGGTCTTGCCGTTTCAGGTATTGAACCTCAGGATGGCAACGTTGATTTACAAGGAATCGATGGCGGCTCGCAATCCTACCTCAGAGCCTATTGGTACCTGCAGCAGTTTACCACCGATGAGGCGATTGTAGGATGGGGTGATCCCGGTTTGCCAGATCTTCATGCCTCTTCCTGGACCTCCAGCAACCAATGGACCTCCAATTTCTATTACCGGGTGATGTATCAGGTAGCCGTGGCCAACGAGTTTATCCGCGAAACCTCAGAAGAAAAACTGGCCTCCAGAGGAATCTCAAATAATGCTGAAATCGGCACCTACCGATCAGAAGCCCGCTTTTTGAGAGCTCTTGCCTATTATCATGCCCTGGATCTCTTTGGCAGTGTACCTTTTGTAACAGAAGCCGATCCAGTGGGCTCGTTCCTTCCGCAGCAAATCAGCCGGGCCGATCTTTTTGCCTATCTGGAGACTGAGCTCAAAGCTCTGGAAAGCGAATTACCGGCTCCCAGACAAAATGAATATGGCAGAGCTGATCAGGCAGCGGCATGGATGACTCTGGCAAAACTTTATCTCAATGCCGAGGTATATACAGGAACTGCCAAATGGACAGAAGCTGCTACCTATGCCAAAAAAGTGATTGATGCGGGTTATCAGCTCACTTCCAATTACCAGGCAAACTTCATGGCCGATAACAACACCTCTTCTGAACTGATTTTTACCATCAATTATGACGGAAGTCAGACCCAGACCTGGGGTGGTACTACCACGCTCATTCATGCACAGGTAGGTGGTACCATGAATCCGGCAGATTTTGGTATTGACGGTGGATGGAGCGGCTTCAGAACCACCCCGCAGTTTGTAGCTCTTTTTGACAGCGATCTTTCAGATGCCCGCAGGCTTTTGCATTCGGATGGTCAGAAGTTACAGATCGATGAAATCGGAAACTTTGACAACGGTTTTGCCGTAACCAAATGGACGAATAAAACCTCCACCGGCGGTACCGGGAAAAACCTGACGCATACCGATACCGACTTTGGCCTGTATCGATTATCTGATGCCTATCTGATGTATGCAGAAGCCGTTACCCGTGGCGGAAACGGGGATGCCGCTCTGGCCTTGAATCTCGTGAATCAGTTGAGAAACCGGGCAGGTGCAGATCCCGTAAACTCGCTGAACCTAAATTTCCTGCTCGATGAGCGGGGAAGAGAGCTCTTCTGGGAGGCACATCGCCGCACAGACCTGGTTCGCTTCGGCAAATTCACTACCGGTTACACCTGGTCATGGAAAGGAAATGTGAAGGAAGGTCGGGATATCGAGCCTTTCCGCACGGTATTCCCAATCGCCTCATCGGATATTGTGGCCAATACAAATCTCAGACAAAACACGGGGTATTAATCAGTTAAACAGAATCAGACAATGAAAGCAATCAAATATATCTGGCTGTTGGTGATGGGAGCACTGGCACTATCTTCCTGCGAAAAAGAAGAAATCAAGGCCATGCTGAACGCTACGGCAAAACCCGGAGTAAACCTTTCATCACAAAACATAACGCTGTTAAAAGAAAGCGAAAACGACAATGCACTCACCATTTCCTGGACAAAACCCGATTTCGGATACCCGGCGGCAGCCCAGTACCGAATCCTGATTGACAAGGCAGGAAACGGTTTTGCGGCTCCTCAGACTTTTTCTACCGGTACAGAGCTGACGAAAAGCTGGACGCACAAGCAGCTCAATAGCTTACTTCAAAGCATGGGCTACAAAGGAAACGAGGCTGCAAGTCTGGAAATCGTAGTGGAATCTATTCTGAGTGCCGATGTGGTGCAACGCTCGGAAAGTATGACACTTTCTGCCCTTACTTATCTGGACAAACTGGATCTGAGCAGCCCCTGGGGTGTGGTTGGCTCCGGAGCTGTAAACGGATGGGACGGCCCGGATATGCCGTTTTACAAAACCGCCAGTAACGGTATTTATGTAGCGTATGTAACGCTTCTGGAAGGCGAAATCAAGATTCGTCAGAATAACGATTGGGCCGTAAACTACGGAGATAACGGGGCTGATGGCACTCTTGAAAGAGACGGGGCAAACATCGCGGTAAAAGCAGGAACCTACGCCATTACATTTGACGAGAACGCCTTAACCTATACCATCGAAAAACTTTCGTGGGGAATTGTGGGCTCGGCCGCTCCAAACGGATGGGATGGACCCGATGTCAACTTTTTCTATGACCCTTCCTCCGATCAGTGGAGGGCCATTGCAAAGCTTGGAACCGGAGAAATAAAGATTCGCAAAAACAATGACTGGGGTCTGAATTATGGCGATAATGGTGCCGATGGAACGCTGGAGAAGGACGGATCAAACATCGCGGTTTCCGAAGGAACCTATCTCATCACGTTCAATGCCAACGAACTTACGGTTACCCTGGAGGAAATTGACGTTCCCGGTATTGTTGGTTCCGCTGCACCAAACAGCTGGGATGGTCCGGATGTAGCCATGATCCCCGATTTCTCCAGGGATGGCGTCTGGATAGCTCAAGGTGTGCAGTTAAAGGCCGGAGAGATCAAGTTCAGAATGAACAACGACTGGGCCGTAAATTACGGTGATAATGGTGCCGACGGCTCGCTCGAAAAAGACGGATCGAATATCGTGGTGGCAGCCGGCAAATACGATATCGAACTTAATCTGACAGATCTTACCTACAAGATCACTTCAAAATAAATGGTTGAATCATTTGAAAACAGTGGGGCAAATGCCCCACTGTTTCTTTGAAATGCATGGATATGCTTAAAAAATTACGCCTGATTGTTTGTTTCCTGCCTTCGTTGGTTTATTCCCAGCACATCGCTCATCTGGAACCATCCAACTGGTGGACAGGCATGAACGATCCATTTGTACAAATCCTGGTACATGGCGATCAGATCGCCGAATTTACGCCCTCACTGGACTACCCGGGCGTAGCCTTGAAACAAGTGCATACCACAGAAAATAAGAATTACCTCTTTCTTGACCTCGAAATTACAAGGGAAGCGAAACCAGGCATATTGCAATTCTCATTTAAGCGTAATTCTGAAGGTTTTCAGCACCCTTTTGAAATCAAAAGCCGAACCGCCGGCTCAGCCAACCGGCAAGGCTTTACGAACTCAGATGCCATATACCTAATTACTCCGGATAGATTTGTTAATGGTAATCCGGATAATGATTCGGTGGAGGGTTACATGGACAAACTGAACCGGGCAGAAGAGTATGGCCGGCACGGGGGTGATATTCAGGGAATAATCAACAGTCTGGATTACATTGCATCAATGGGATTTACCCAAATCTGGCCCATGCCTCTGGAAGAAAATAAGATGGATCAATGGAGTTATCATGGCTATGCCATTACAGACTTCTATCAGATTGATCCACGTTTTGGAGATACTAAAAGCTATCTGGAACTGGCTTCAAAAGCCCGGGAAAAAGGTATAGGATTGATCAGAGACGTGGTACTTAATCACTGTGGCAGCGGCCATTGGTGGATGAAAGATCTGCCTTCTTCCGACTGGATCAATTTCGGAGGAAAATACGTCAATACCAACCACCGCAGAGAGGTTCTGAGAGATATTCACGCATCGCAGGCCGATAAAGAGCTGTACACACGTGGCTGGTTTGTAGAGACCATGCCAGATCTCAATCAGGAAAACCCCTTTATGGCCAACTACCTCATTCAGAACAGTATCTGGTGGATAGAAATGGCTGGCCTCAGCGGATTACGGGTTGACACCTATCCTTATTCAGACACAAAGTTCCTCTCACGATGGAGCAAACGCATGATGGAGGAGTACCCCCATCTGAATATCACCAACGAAGAATGGAGCACAAATCCCGCCATCACCTCTTACTGGCAGAGGAATAAGTCCAACCCAGATAGATATGTCTCTTATGTTCCTACGCCGATGGATTTCCCGCTGCAGGATGCCCTGGTGAAGGGTTTGAATGAAGAAATCCAGTGGAATGGTGATTTTAATCGAATTTATCAGAGTATCAGCAATGATTTTCTGTATGCAGATCCCAATAACCTCCTGATATTTCCTGACAATCATGACATGAGCCGGATTTTTACACAGCTTCGGGAAAACAAGGACCATTGGAAAATGGCTATGGTACTTATGGCTACCCTTCGGGGAATCCCCCAGATGTATTACGGCACCGAAGTACTCATGAGCAATCCAAACTCCGATTCTCACGGAGAAATTCGCGGAGAATTTCCCGGTGGCTGGCCAGATCATGAGGTAAACGCCATTACTGGGAATCAGCTTTCTGAAGGTCAAAAAGAAGCACAAAATTTTATAAAGACGCTTTTCAATTTTCGAAAAAACACTCCTGCCCTACATGATGGAAAAATGATGCATTTCGCACCCGAAAACGGCATTTATGTTTACTTCCGGTATAGTGAGAGCCAGAAAATTATGGTAATTCTGAACAAAAACGAAAAGCTGGTTGAACTTGACCTGAACCGATTCAGAGAAATACTGAGCCCCTCAATGGCTATTGACAGGTTAACTGGTAAAACGGTTTCTTTGAATAAAACACTCTCCGTTCCTTCAAAATCCGCCTGGATACTGGAGATTCAGCCGTAAGCCCGATTTCATCAAACTCTTAACCAAAGCCGCATGCGATCACGCAGCGGCTTATTTTTTTTGATTAAAAAGGAGTGGTATCCTGTATCTTTGGAGAAAACAGAAAAAAATCATGTCAATCACCCGAGAGAGCGAACTGGAAGGAATGCAGAAAGCAAGCAATACCGTGGCGGAGGCACTGCGACGTATGCAGGCGTATGCCAGACCCGGCATGTCTACCAAAGAACTGGATGATTACGGAGCCTCCATACTTTCAGGTTTTGGAGCAAAATCAGCCCCTTTTGTAAGTTATGGTTTCCCGGGTTTTACCTGCATCAGTGTCAATAATGAATTTTGTCACGGCATTCCCTCACCTACCCGAATATTGAAAGAGGGCGACCTTGTCAATGTGGATGTTTCGGCAGAACTGAACGGTTTCTGGTCAGATAACGGAGCTTCCTTTGTCATAGGAAAGGATTTGAACAGTCACCAGAAGCTAATTGATACATCCAAAGAGATCCTTAGAAAAGCGATTGAGAAAATAAAAGGTGGAGTGAAAATAGCCGATATAGGGCATCTCATTGAAACCGAAGCAAAAAAAAGAGGCTACAAAGTGATCAGAAACCTCACCGGGCATGGTATTGGCCGAAGTCTGCATGAGGAACCGGAAGAAATTCCGAATTTCAGAGACAGATCAAATACAGAAAGGTTCAGAAAGAATACGGTAGTGGCCGTGGAAACATTTATTTCTACCTCCTCCAGTTATGCCGAAACCCTGGAAGATGGCTGGACCATGGTTGGCAATAAAGGCGGATTCATGGCACAGCATGAGCACACCCTTGTAGTTACTGACGGCAGACCTCTCATTCTCACGGCTGGCAATGGAATTTGGGATTAGTACTTCATAAAAAGCTTTAAAAATGGATCTATTAGGCAAGCTCCTCGTCGCCATTGAAACACATAATGAAAAGGGAATCAGGGATTCCTTTGAAGCGGGTATTGACCCCAACATGGAATACCAGGATGGGCCTCTGGTCAACACACTCATAAACATGTATCTTCGAGGACCGTACTTCAGAAATTGCATGCAGGCTTTTGTGGATTATGGTCTTCGGTTTGATGACCAACTACTTCTGGCCATTCTATTGGATAATGCCCCCTCATTAGAAGCTCAGATAAACGCCAGCTCCTCATTACTTCGCAAAACCTATACGCTTCCCTGCACATTTACTCCGCTGCTGGATGCCTCTTTGCTACATCTCTGTGCAGAATACAACCATACCAGATGTGCCGGGATTCTCCTGAAAAACGGGGCCGATGTGAATGCGAGGGCGGGTACTGATGAGTACGGGTTTGGTGGACAAACTCCCATCTTTCACACGGTTAACCAGCATAATAACGCCTGCTTTGACATGATGCAGCTCTTAATAGAACATGGAGCTGACCTTTCGCTTACCCTGAAAGGGCTCATCTGGGGAAAGGGGTACCCCTGGGAAACCTTTGTTCCCGCTGTGAATCCCATTAGTTATGCGATGATGGGACTTTTACGGCAGTTTCAGCGAACGGAAGCCCAAATCTATAAAGTGATACACCACCTCATGAAAGCCGCATATCATTTGGATTATCAAGCGGTTAATGTACCCAATAACTACCTGAAGAACTGAGCGGATTCTGAGCCTTTCTTATTCCTAACCCGTAGACCCGATAGAAGTATGTATCTGAGATTCTGATTATCTTTGCTACTAAGATACAATTGTGATTATGCCCGAAAATAAGGTTATAGAACTCAGGAAACTCTATCAGATGCACGCCTTCAGTACTATTCAGATGCACGAGGCAATCGGTAGAAAAACGGGGCTCTCAGGTACCGATCACAAATACCTGGGATTTATAGTTCAAAAAGGACAAATGACCGCGGGTGAACTGGCTACTCTCACAGGCCTTACCACGGGTGCAGTAACAGGTCTCATCGATCGTTTTGAAAAGAAAAATCTCGTCTTTCGGAAGTTTGACCAGAAGGATCGCCGGAAGGTATACATTGTGCCAAGAAGCGAACAAATAACCGCACTTCTGGAGCCGCTCTACAAAGATTTTATGTCTGAAACGGAGAAATTTCTGGCTCAGTTTTCTACGGAAGAGGCCCGTGTAATTGGAAGGTATTTGGAAAAAAGTATAGAAGTAATGATGAAAACGACCTCAGAATTCAACCAAAAATAATAAACCGAAAGAAGCTCAATTTCTGTATTTTCGTGTATTCAATACCAATTTACCCATGAAAGCATGTAGTTTTTGCCTGGTCATTACCTTCATTGGCATAGCTTGTTCCACTTCAAAGAACGCAGGCAAATCTGATCTCTATAAAAGCAGCTGGCAACTTGAATATGTGACTGGCCCCCGCATAGCTTTTGAAGGACTTTTCCCTGAAAAAAAGCCCATACTTCGATTTAATAAAAAAACGGGCAGAGTGGAGGGTAACGACAGTTGTAACGGATACCATGCACCTTTCACCACGGATGGTCGTTCACTTGAATTTGGTGAACCCGGCCCTTCTACGCTGATGTACTGCGGGGAAGGCGAGCAGATTTTCAGGAAGACCTTAAAAAAAATTAATGGCTACCATATAAAAGAGGGTAAACTGGAACTTCTGCAGGATGGATTGCCCATGATGAGATTCCGGAAAGTATAGCCTCAAACAAGAGCGACCGGCTTGGGCCGGTCGCATTCTAATTTATTGCCCCTGCCCCAGAGAGTAGGCTCTTTCTCCATTAAATTCGTACAAATTCTCGGTTTTGATCACATCCAGATTATCACTCAGAGCCTTTTGAATCAGATTCACCACTTCAAATTTATCGACTTCTCCCGCTGCACTCTCAAACCGGCATCTCCAGTGATCGGTACAAAAGGTTTCGTTGAAACCAGAAGGCCAGACCTTCACGCCCCGGTTAGTGATCACCTTCAGTTCCAGTCCATTCTGATGCCGTGTGAGCGATTCTGCCAGTTCGCCGGCATTCGTTCCTTTCCAGTCTATGAACACATCCACCCCTTTCAATACCTTTTTGGCAGCCGGTTTACGCTTGTATTCAGGCAGTTGTAGCTTAACTGTGGTATTGTACTCTTCCGCCTTCAGAAAGCGGGGTGTTTTTCCTAATCGGTCAATTACCGCTTCTGTGAAACCGGCAGTACTAACCAGTTTTGAGCTGTTTCCTTCCCGGAAAATATCCGGAGTATGGATTCCGTCTTCCAGCGTACAAAGCAAAGCATTGCTGATTTTGGAGGCCACCTCCTGTTTTCCGAGGTGATTGAGCATCATAACCGCTGACCGCAGTAATCCGGAGGGATTGGCCTTGTTTTGGCCGGCAATATCGGGAGCAGAGCCGTGAATGGCCTCAAACATGGCACAGGAAGTACCGATATTCGCCGAACCGGCCAGTCCTACCGAACCCGATATCTGAGCCGTAACATCAGAAAGAATATCTCCGTACAAATTGGGCATAACCACCACATCAAAAATTTCCGGGGTATCTGCCAGACGGGCCGCTCCGATATCAACAATCCAGCTGTCTGATTCGAGGTCGGGATATTCCAGGGCAATTTCCCGAAACACTTTATGAAACAGGCCATCTGTCTGTTTCATGATATTGTCTTTGACCATACAACTTACTTTCTTCCGGTTATACAGGCGGGCGTATTCAAAGGCATATCTGACAATCCGCTCACAGCCGGGTCTGGAAATGAGCTTAAGACATTGTACCACCTCATCGGTTTGCTGGTGCTCTATACCGGCATATAAGTCCTCCTCATTTTCCCGTACTATTACCAGATCCATTTTGGGATGAAGTGTAGAAACAAACGGATGCAGACTGCTGCAGGGGCGTACATTGGCATACAGGCCTAGCGTTTTCCGTAAAGTCACGTTCAGACTTTTGTAACCTCCGCCCTGTGGAGTGGTAATGGGTGCTTTGAGAAACACTTTGTTTTTCAGAATATTTCCCCAGGCTTCATCTCCGATACCGCTGGAGTTGCCAGACAAATAAACCTTCTCACCGATCTGAATCTCTTCCCATTCGATTCGGGCCCCGGCTTCCTGAAGAATTCGAATCACCGAATCCATAATTTCTGGTCCGATTCCATCTCCTTTTGCATACGTAACTTTTTGCATAACCGATTTTATTTTTGATCCGGCTGCAAATTTCGGAGCTCCTTTCTATATATTTTTATTTAATATATTTATACAATACATATATAATTATATATGTTTAAATAGGACTTAATCTATCTTGAAGGATTTTTCATTCACGAGTGCTTCAATTTGAAGTGTATGCACAAGAGCCCGTCCTGGCCAGGAAAACAGAGCCATTTTCTGCCTGGAAACCCTGATTAAGCTGAATGGACCCTTCGAAAACATCGAGGCTTACACGGCTTTCGGCGGGCACCCGGCCCGATGCGGTGATACTTGCTCCGGCAGCATAGCTTCCATTAGAGATCGGATCATCGCTAAGCACCAGATCGGGCAATCCTGACAACACAGCCGCATCCATCATTCGGAAAACCCGGCCCTGTAAGCTCCCCAGATACAGCTCACCTCTAAAATCTTCTCCCATAGTGGTCATGTTGTTTCCGGAGGCATAGTTCAGAACCAGTTCATTTTCCCAGACCGTGCCATTGAGCTGAAGAGCCCACAGAGACGTACTGCAAAAGTCTGTGTAGAAATAGCGTCCTTGTAAATCCGGAAAATCTGCTCCGCGATACACAAATCCGCCATTGACCGAACAGCCCGTACTGTGATTGTATTCAAATATGGGAAACGTATAGGCCGATTCCGCTTCACAGCCAGTAGTGTTATAGGGATGATTGCCCTCATAGCAACGCCAGCCGTAATTTAGTCCACCCAGACTACCGGCAGGCTCAAGGTTAATTTCCTCCCAGGCTCCCTGACCCACATCTCCAATCCACATAGCTCCGGTCTGACGATCAAAACTAAATCGCCAGGGATTTCTTAAACCCGAGGCCCATATTTCGTCCAGATTGCCGCCTGCACCATCGGAGAGCGGATTGGATAAAGGGATGGTATAACCCTGCCCCCCGCTGTAATCCGGAGCAGCTCCGGTACCTTCATTTACATCAATCCGTAGTATTTTTCCCAACGGACTCGTCAGATTCTGACCCAGATTCAGCGGATCGCCCCCGCTGCCACCATCGCCCAGACTGACATAAAGGTATCCATCAGGGCCAAAATTGAGGTCACCTCCATTGTGATTGGTGTACGGCTGCGGAATGGTGATCAGGACAAACTCAGAGTTAACATCTGCCTGTGAGGAATCACTGGCAGAAACCTGATACCGGGCAAGCACAGTCTCCTGATTGTCATTGATGTAGTTGACAAAAAAATAGCCGTTTGACTCGTAATCGGGATGAAAAGCCAAACCCAGTAGCCCCTGTTCTCCACTATTCCTAACCTTACCGGAAATATCAAGAAATGGTGTTAACGAAATTCTGCCATCTGCAAAAATAACCCGGATAATTCCCTCCTGATCCACCACAAACAGCCGCTCATCCCCACAGTTCGCAATATCTACTACCCGACCAAGCCCTTCGGCTACCGGGCAAAGGCGTAGATCTGATTGTGCAAAAGAGCCGGAATACAGAAACAGAAGGATGAGAAGAATGGCTTTCATGGCTAAGGGCATTTAAGCAATAACTACGAAAGATCTCAACAAAAGGTTGAACGATAACCACTTACCCTTCAAAGAAAAAAGACAAAGCCCCTCACAGACGAGTCACGAGGGGCATTTGTACAACCTAGCAAACATTAAACCTTAAAGCCATCCACCGCCAAGGGCACGGTAAATATTCACCCTTGCCATCAGTTGTTCCTTTTTAGTTTCAACCAGTTCAAACCTCGACTCCAGAGCGTCACGCTGAGTAAGCAAAACCTCCATGTAATCCGCACGGGCGTTCATAAAAAGGTCATTGGCAAAACCAATGGATGCGGTAAGGGCTTCTACCTGCTGCGATTTCAGGCCATAACTTTGAGCCAGATTATTGATTCTGGCCTGTTGATTTACTACCTCCAGATAAGCATTCAGAATCGTACGTTCGTAATCGTACACGGCCTGAATCTGAGCTGAATTGGCATTGTAATAAGCCGCCGTAATGGCCCTCTTGTTGATCAATGGACCCACCAGATCTCCCGTCAGTGAGGTAAGCAAAGACTCCGGAATTTTTGCCAGAAACAAAGGATTGAAAGCACGCAAGCCCAGATTGGCTGAGATTCCCAGCGAGGGATAGAAATTTGCACGGGCTACCTGCACATCAATTTTTGCTGCTTCCAGATTTAACTCTGCCTGACGGATATCCGGTCTGTTAGCCAAAAGTTGAGAAGGCAATCCGGTATTTAATGAACCCGGATTCAAATCACTGAAACCCGCTGAACTTCTGGGAACAGGCTGTGGAAATCTTCCCACCAGAAAATTAATCCGGTTTTCAATTTCAATTATCTGCTGCTGAAGATCAAACTGAAGGCTACGTGTCTTGAAAACCTCCGCCTCAAATTTCTTTACGGCCAGTTCGGTCACCCGTGATCCCTCTTTCTGAATCTTAACAATCTCGAGGGCATTACTTTGGATATCGATATTCTGCCTCACAATCTCCAGCTGATTATCCAGAGCCAGCAATTCGTAATACGAATTAGCTATCTCGGCAATAAGATTGGTTACCAGGAAATTACGTCCTTCCTGAGTAGCCATGTAACGGGTCATGGCGGCTTTACGGGCATTTCGTAACTTATGCCAGATGTCCACTTCCCAATTGGCATACAATCCTCCCAGAAAATCAGGAACCGGCTCAGGCATTTCCTTTCCCGGCTTTATTTCTGTATTCGCTTCCATAGCCCCGATATTGGTGTAACGGGGAACTTTCTCAAATCCTGCTCCGGCACGGTAACCCACAAACGGCATATATTCCCCTTGTCTGGCCATCACCTCATTTCGGGCAATTTCAATTTCCTGCTTCACGATATTCAGCTCCTGATTATTCTGCAAAGCAGTATCAATCAGTGAGGTGAGATACGGGTCGTTGAAATAGGTTTTCCACGAAACCTGTTCCATGGATACCGGGGTATCGGTGGCGGTGTATGCCGCAGGAACATCCCTGTTTTCTAATTTACCTGTAATCTGAGGGGTTTTGCAGGCATTCAGCGACATGAATACAGCCGCAGCAGCAAAAATCCCTGTCCATCTGTTCATTTTATGCTTCATCTTTTTCGGCATCATTGTTTCCTAATAGTTTTTTCAGTTTCTCATTCGCTTTCTTAAGTCGTTTCAACAACCTGCCTCTGTCTTCATTCGACTTCACAAAGTGATCAGAGAGTGAGTCATGGTCTTCGTCTTTAATCAGTTGTTTTCCATCAGAAAGCGAACCGAAAATGAAGTAAAGTCCGGGTATGATGAGAACCCCGAATACGGTTCCGAAAAGCATCCCACCCAGAGCTGAGCCACCAATAGTTTTGTTTCCAATGGCCCCGGCACCATGAGAAATGACGAGAGGGATGAGGCCCGCCACAAACGCAAAGGAGGTCATCAGAATGGGTCTGAAACGTACCTTCGCTCCCTCTATGGCTGCCTCCAGCACCGAAACTCCCTGCTGACGCCGCTGCACTGCAAACTCCACAATTAAAACGGCATTTTTTCCTAACAAACCAACGAGCATAATAAGCCCTACCTGTGCATAGACGTCATTGGCCATTCCCATGGCTTTTAACATAACAAACGACCCGAAAACCCCCACAGGCAAAGAAAAGATAACGGCCAGCGGAAGCAGAAAGCTTTCGTACTGTGCCGCCAGAACGAGATACACAAAGACCAGAACCACAATGAAAACATAAATAGACTCATTGCCACGACGGGCTTCATCATACGAGAGTCCTTCCCAGGCAATATCATATCCCTTCGGTAGATTTTCCTGGGCCACCTGTTTAATAGCTGCGATGGCATCTGCAGTGGTATACCCCTTCGCCGGCAGACCCTGAATCGAAGACGAATTGTACATGTTGTACCTTGTGATCTCATTGGGGCCCTGATTTTTCACAATTTTCATGAAGGCCGAGTAAGGCACCATATCACCGTGATCATTCTTGACAAACATGTTGAGTATATCTGAGGGAAGTCGGCGAAACTCGGGCCCAGACTGCACATACACTTTGAAAAAGCGGCCAAAGCGGATAAAGCCCTGCTCGTAGGTACTACCGATCATGATGTTCAGGTTTTCCATAGCCTTGCCAATCGACACACCTTTCTGCATGGCGGCATTGTTATCAATCTCCAGTTCATACTGCGGGTAATTGGCTGCAAAAAAGGTAAACAATCCGGTGAGTTCTTTCCGCTTGCCCAGGGCCTCCATGAAGCTCTTATTGATCTTGTCAAACTCCTGATAATCCGTGGTATTGTTCTTATCCAGAAGTCGCATCGAGAATCCGGCCGAAGAACCAAAACCAGGAACAGCCGGTGGCTCAAAATACTCAATGATAGCTCCCAGATCTTTTGACTTTTCCTCCAGTTCTTCAATAACTTCCTGAACCGAGTGCTCGCGGTCTGACCAGTTTTTGAGATTAATCAGACAGGTTCCGGCATTTGAGCCACGGCCCTCCGTCATAATTTCATAACCAGCCAGTGAAGAAACCGACTCCACATCTTCCACCTCTTCACAGATTTCCTGAAGCTCGCGGGCTACCTGATTGGTACGTTCGAGTGTGGCACCCGGAGGAGTCTGAATAATGGCATAAATGGTACCCTGATCTTCGCTGGGAATAAACCCGGATGGCAGGATTTTATTCTCCAACACAATACCGATTCCAAAAGCGAGGAGAATCAGGAATGTAAGAAGTCGTTTGTTTACAATGAGACGAAGTACGCTCACATACCTTCCGGTAAGCTTGTCGAAACCTTTATTAAACTGGTCAATAAGCCAGTCGATCGGTGATTTCTTTTTCGGTTTTCCGTGATTGTTTTTCAGAATCATCCCGCAGAGCACCGGTGTAAGCGTGAGGGCCACCACCGCCGAAAGGATGATCGCACTCGCCATCGTGATCGAAAACTGACGGTAAAACGTACCCACCGGCCCGGTCATAAAGGCAATAGGCAAAAACACAGAAACCATCACCAGGGTAATGGCGATAATGGCCCCGCTGATTTCTCCCATCACTTTTTTTACGGCATTGTACGGAGATAGATGTTCCTCTTCCATTTTGGCATGCACCGCCTCCACCACCACAATGGCGTCATCCACCACAATACCAATTGCCAGAACTAAGGCAAAAAGAGTAATCAGATTAATGGATAAGCCGAAAATCTGCATCACGAAAAACGCTCCGATAAGGGAAACAGGCACGGCAATGATAGGAATGAGCGTTGATCGCCAGTCGCCCAGAAACAGGAACACCACCAAAGCCACCAGAATAAAGGCATCACGTAAGGTATGAAGTACCTGCTCAATAGAGGCATCCAGAAATTTTGACACGTCATAACTCAGTTTGTATTCGATACCCGGCGGAAAAGACCCTTTGAGTTCTTCCATCTTATCTTTTACTTCCTGAATTACCTCCGTGGCATTACTTCCCACGTTTTGTTTCAACACGATCGCCGCCGAGGGATGCCCGTCGAGATTGGAATAAATATCAAAAAATTCACTGCCCAGCTCCACTTTAGCCACATCCCGCAAACGAATACTCTCTCCCTCGGGATTTGCCCGCAAAATGATATCCAGATACTCTTCAGGTTTGCTGTAACGTCCCTTGTAGGTAAGTACATATTCCAGCGACTGGGCCGAAATACCTGAACTCTGCCCGATCCTTCCCGGACGACCAATAATACTCTGCTCGGCCAGGGCTTCCATCACTTCTTCTGCCGATATACGATAGGCCCGCATGCGATCGGGATTTAACCAGACCCGCATGGCATACTGACGGCTTCCAAGAATCTGGGTGCGGGCCACGCCGTTAATCCGGTTGATCTCTGGTAAAATGTTGACGTTGGCATAGTTATACAAAAACTTCTCGTCAAAATTCTTATCGGTGCCATACAGGTTAATGTACATGAGCATACTGGGCTGTATGGGCGTAATCACCACCCCTTCCCGTTGTACCAGCTCAGGAAGCAGCGGCATCACCTGGTCTACGCGGGTTTTGACCCGGATCACCGCCTGATTCGGGTCAGTTCCGGGCTCAAAAATAACCCGTAAAGTAGCCTCACCGGCACTGGTGGCATCGGTGGCCAGGTATCGCATTCCCTGAACACCATTGATGGCATTTTCCAGGGTGATCAACGTAGATTTAACCAGCACATCGGCACTGGAACCGGGATACGCAATAAATATATTGACCGTGGTGGGAGCAATCTCGGGAAACTGTGAGGTAGGCAACTGCTTGATAGCCAACCCTCCCGTAAACAGGATAATCACAGAGATCACAATAGCCAGCACCGGCCTGTGTATGATATTACTAAACATAAATTTCTGAAATTTTAGTGGATGACCGGATTACTCTGCATAAAGACTCAGGTGCGTAATCACCTTGGCAGGCTCCTCAAAATCATACTCAATTTTCTGATTCTCCTTCACCTTACGCAGTCCTTCCAGAAGGATCTTATCTCCTGTATTCAGGCCGGATGATATGGCAAACAGGTGTGGCATCTCCGCCGAGATAGTTACTGCTCTGGAGTGAACCACATTGTTTTTATCTACTACAAAAACATAGTTTTTATCCAGCACCTCAAACGTAGCTTTCTGAGGAATAAGAATGGCATTTTTCAAAGGAACGGTAACCTGTACACTACCGGTTTCCCCATGCCTTAGCAAGCCTTCAGGATTTGGGAAAGTAGCTCTGAAAGCGATGTTTCCGGTTTCATTGTCAAATTCTCCTTCGATGGTTTCAACTTTCCCGGGATACTTAAATATCTCGTTATTGGCCATCAGAAGTTTCACATTCAGCATGCTGCCGTCATCATGATGGGTGCGGTAATTCAGGTATTCGGCCTCGGGCACATTGAAATACACCCACATTTTACTATTGTCAGAAAGTGTGGTAAGCAGCTCGCCTTCATCTACCAGGCTACCTTTTCTTACCCTCAGGCGATCCATAATTCCGGAAAACGGAGCCCTGATTTCGGTAAAACTCAGATGCACTTTGGCCAACTGACGCTCGGCTTTGGCCTTTTCTAATTTAGCTTCTGCCAGTAGCAGCTCATTTTTTGAAACCACGTTCTTCTCTGCCAGGGTACGGGCATTAAGTACTTCTATTTCAGCGGCTTTTACCTCTGCTTCGGTCTTGGCCAGCTCGGCTTCATAGATATTTGGCATGACCCGGAACATCAGCTGACCCTGCTTCACAAACTTACCTTCATCTACATAAATATCCTGTAAATATCCCTTCTCCAGGGCTCTCAACTCAATATTCTGGATGGATCTGATCTGACTTACGTACTGTTTGATAATGGTGGTATCTCGTTGGATGGGACTGGATACCAGAAACTTCGTATGCTCTTCTTCGGCATGCTCGGCATCTGCATGAGTACAGGCTGTGCTCCAAAGCATAGAGCAAAAGCCTAAAAACAAAATGATTCTGTTCATTGCGACGGTCTTTTTTAGGACGAATTGATTAAGATATAGTGATTGGGACCGGGCTATGGCAGGGAAACAAGCTACAGATAACCACCAAAGACCCGGAGGTTTGGGAGCAAATCAAAACGCATGTTTGACATACAGGCTCCAGTTGGAGGGTATCAAATACGGAAAACGCAGAATGTCAGAAATCTGCTTGTAGAAAATTGATTTGATGCGGGAGATTCAAAGAAGTAATTCCCTGAATTCAAGAGGTTTAGATAAGCCGAAAGAAACGAATAAGACGGCCCATGAAGATAATCGGTACGACCAAAGAAATCGGAGGAAAACAAAAACTCGTCATCTTTTTCCTCAAGTTCTTCACCTTCCAGTTTGTGTAACTCGTGCTTTTCATCTACCGAAGTAGTGACAAAATGAAGGTCTTGCTGTGTTTGATCCGTCTGTTCTTCTACCGCTGATCCGGAGGATACAACCGGTGATTCAACCC
This sequence comes from uncultured Cytophagaceae bacterium, assembly GCA_966250325.1. Classification (GTDB taxonomy): domain Bacteria; phylum Bacteroidota; class Bacteroidia; order Cytophagales; family Spirosomataceae; genus Jiulongibacter. The sequence continues at coordinate 34,468 of CBINGY010000018.1, forward strand.
GGGTAGTAACAAGCGATGAGTAGCCATTCACTCCGGCCAAAAGAAGACAGAGGGAAACGATAAATCGTGTTAAATGCTTGCTCATTGACCTCAAATGTAGATTAAGAAATATTTCTTATCCAAGATACAGGCAGGTATAAATTGAAACAATGCTCAATTCTCCTCAACAAAATCTAATTTTTCCTGAAAAAATTCAATTTAAAAAATCAAAACACCTAATCACGTGCGATGTCTGTCACATTTACACCGGTTTTACGGTACTCCTTTACCGGAGAAATTGTAGCGATTTTGTATACGTCGGAATCAATGCAGAAGGAGGGTCGTTGACCTTTTAAAGCTTTCAGATTTTCTATGATAAAAAAGTATAAAAAACTGATTATTCCCGTAATTCTAACGCTTGTTGTCATCTGGCTGGGCTTCTCAGACAGTCTTGGAAACAAGTGGCTTTCCCGCTTTCCGTTTCTTACACCTGAAGTTTACCAGGTGAGTTTGATTATCCTTATGACCTGGATCGTCATCGTACTTATTCATATCGGTAAAAGGCGAATTCTGCGGAAGTATGACCTCAGCGGTGAAGACAATCTCGTTTCCAGAAAAAAACATACGTTGATCCATCTCCTGGAAAAGGTGCTTGTTTTTGCCATTGTTCTTACCTCTGTGGGCCTCATTTTCATGTCGTTTGACAGCATCCGGGAGATCGGTGTGGGTATTTTTACCTCTGTAGGAGTACTAGGTATTATTGTAGGTTTATCTGCCCAAAAAATCGTGGGAGCCCTGCTTGCCGGTATTCAAATCGCCATTACCCAGCCTTTTCGTATCGAAGACGCCGTGGTGGTAGAAAACGAGTGGGGATGGATAGAAGAAATAAATCTTACATTCATTGTGGTGCGGCTTTGGGATAAACGAAGACTGGTTTTACCCACTACGTATTTTATCGAAAAACCTTTTCAGAACTGGACCCGCACCACCGCCGATATCATTGGAAGCGTATTTCTCTACACCGATTACAAAGTGCCGCTGGATGCCCTGCGGAATGAACTTACCCGACTCCTGGAAAGCAGCCCGCTCTGGGATAAAAAAGTGAATGTGCTGCAGGTGACCGATGCCAAAGAAACTACTCAGGAAATCAGGATGCTGGTGAGTGCCCGTAACTCTCCCACCGCCTGGGATCTTCGCGTTTTTATCCGGGAAAAGATGATCGAATTCCTTCAGAGAAACTATCCGGAAAGTTTACCGCAAACACGGATAATCCTCCATTCCGCATGGGCTGAAAAAAGCGATATCCCGGGATAATTTCCTCATTTTCAACAGACTTATTGAAGAAAAGCGGGGGAGTAAACGTAGGGCTTTTGCATTCCATTCTTTTTGCTTAACTAGCAGAATTCTGTGGAATTCAAATGAAACAACCCAAACCTCGCTGGTTTCGTCTTCTTCAGGCGGCCAGCTTTCTGCCTGTTTTGCTATGGCCTTTCTTTTTCACCGGAAGCTTCTTTCTTTTTGATAGCGGTGAAAGCCAAACCCGTTATATCATTTTTGCTCTCATGATCGGTTATCCCGTTCTGATTGTCCTGAACGCCCTGATCAGTGGCAAACTTTTTCATACGCACAAAAGAGTTTCTGTAGCTTTATTGCTCTGGCCACTGGCCTTCTTTCTGGCTTCTTTTATTCTCCTTATCGTCTGAATTTCATGAAATACCTTGCCCTCGTCCCGCTCTTTCTACTTGGCCTTTCCTGTAGTCAAAAAACGGCTAAGGGTTACCTCACCCGCTTTGACGAATCCGCCAAATTTCAGGAAACATCCTTTCAGGCAAGTCAAACATCAGAGACCACCGCAGAAATCATCGATTTAAACGAGTCTGCCACCGATCAGCAGGCCGAGGGTTTTGGATTTGCTCTCACTCAAGGCTCTGCCCAGGCACTCATGCTCCTTTCTGATACCACGCGTGCGGCTCTTCTGCAGGAACTCTTTTCTACCCAAACAGGGCTTGGCATTTCCATGCTTCGGATCAGTATCGGTGCCTCAGATCTGAGTAATTCGGTCTACACCTACGCCGATACAGAGAATGACACCGAACTTGCTCATTTTAAAGCGGCGGCTCCCGATGAGGAATTTCTTTTCCCGGTGCTCAAAGAAATTCTGGCCATCAATCCCGATGTCAAAATTATGGCTACACCCTGGACCGCCCCCATCTGGATGAAAGATAACAAGGCCTGGATCGGGGGAAAATTGCTCAAAGAGCACTATTCCACCTACAGCCGCTATTTGTTACGGTTTCTGGATTTAATGAACTCCAAAGGCATACCCGTCTGGGCACTAAGTATTCAAAACGAACCCGAAAACCCACACAACGAACCCAGTATGGTCATGACCGCCGATGAGCAGTACGATTTCATTCAAAACTTTCTGGGTGCTGCCCTCAAAGAAAAATACGACACCAAAATTCTGGCCTACGATCATAACTGCGATCACCCCGAATACCCCATACGAGTTCTGGAATCGGAGTATGCAGATGGGGCCGCCTTTCATTTGTATGCCGGAGATATTTCGGCCATGGGGCTGGTTCGGCAAAAAAGCCGAAAGGACGTCTATTTTACCGAGCAATACACCTCTACCAAAGGGCAGTTTGGTGGCGATCTGAACTGGCATCTCAAACATGTGGTACTGGGTTCCTTAAATCAGGGTTCCAGATCGGTGATCGAATGGAACCTGGCCACCGACAAAGAGTTTGGACCACGAACAGCCGGCGGATGTACCGAGTGCCTGGGTGCCCTCACGATTCAGAATCAAAAGGAATTCAGCCGGAATGTGTCTTATTTCATTCTGGCTCATGTAAGCAAAGTAATTCAACCGGGAGCGGTTCGCCTGATTGCGGGTGATCCGTCCGTAATGACCGTTTTCAGAAATCCTGACCAGAGCACAGCCGCCATCATTCTCAATGAAACCGAAGAAGACAAACAATTCCATTTCCGGCAGGGAAGAAGCAATTACCCGGTAGAAATTCCAGCGAAATCGGTAATCAGCCTACTTCTACCTAAGTAGTTTATCCTTTTGCCTCTGCGGCTTCCAGTTTGCGTTTACGACGCTCCTCCCGTTTGGCTACCACGATACTCACCTCATACAGGAAATACAGCGGAATAGCCACCAAAACCTGCGAGATCATATCAGGCGAAGGGGTAATAATAGCCGCAACGATCAGCAGCACCACAATGGCGTGCTTGCGGTAGGTAGTCAGAAATTCAGCATTCACTACGCCAACTTTCGTGAGCACATAAATGGCCATGGGCATCTGGAAAGTAACCCCGCAGGCCAGTGTAAGCGTTGATAAAACGCCGATATACGATTGGATATCAAACTGATTCTCAATAGTGGGATCAATCTGGAAATTCACCAGGAAATTGATGGCAAACGGTGCCACGATGTAATACCCAAACAAAATACCCAGGAAGAAAAGAAGAGTTACCACAAACACCGCTCCCCTGCTCGCTTTCTTTTCGGTAATCCTCAATCCCGGCTTTATAAATCGCCAGATTTCCCAGAAAACATAGGGAAAGGCCACCACCAAACCTCCAATAGCAGAGGCGGTGAGCTGCATCATAAATTGACCCGAAACCTCGCGACTCATGAGCGAAAAATTCATTTTATCCACACACAAGCTGGTAATACCCAGAGCTGTGCCCACCTCGCACATCATCCGGTAGGTCCAGAAATCGGTTTTGGAGGGAGCCAGAATGATGTGATTGAAGATCCAACCCATGGAAAACCAGGCCAGTATCATGAAAATCAGAATGGCCGCTACACTTCGGATCAAATGCCACCTGAGCTCTTCCAGGTGCTCAATAAAGGTCATCTCTTTTCCGTCGTCCAATCCTTCGGTATCGTCGTAATCTATTTCTTTGCTCTGATCTAATGGCATCTTTCTGTCTGTAAAACGGGGGCTAAATTAAAACAAAAAACCTTGTCATAAGGAGTATGACAAGGTTTTAAACACATTTAAATTCTTCTTATTGAAAAAGCGGATAGTTCTGCATCCACTCGTTGATCTCATTTCTTACCGAACCTATCACCGCTTCATTGTCATTATTGACAAGCACCTTATCCACCAGCTCCACAATTCGTACAAAATCTACCTCTTTCAGTCCGCGGGTGGTCATCGCTGCCGCTCCCACACGCATGCCGCTGGTAGTCATAGCGGTGGCGGTGTCAAACGGTACCATGTTTTTGTTTACCGTGATATCTGCTTTGATCAGCGTATCTTCTGCCAGTTTGCCGGTAAGTCCTTTCGGTCTCAGGTCAATCAGAGCCAGGTGGTTGTCGGTTCCGTCAGAAATTACTTTATAGCCTTTTTTCACAAACTCAGCCGCCATCACAGCCGCATTTTTCTGAACCTGTTTGGCATAATCGGTAAACTGATCGGTAAGGGCTTCACCAAAAGCCACCGCCTTGGCTGCAATGATATGCTCCAGCGGCCCGCCTTGCGTACCCGGGAAAACGCCCGAATCAAGCAATGAAGACATGGTTCGTATTTTTCCTTTTGCCGTGGCAATGCCGTACGGATTCTCGAAGTCATTCCGCATCATAATTACGCCACCCCGTGTTCCACGCAGGGTTTTATGCGTAGTGGTGGTAACAATATGACAATGATCAAACGGATCATTCAACAAACCTTTGGCGATCAGACCTGCCGGGTGCGAGATATCTGCCAGTAATACCGCTCCTACCTTATCTGCGATAAAACGAAGACGGGCATAATCCCAGTCTCTGGAATAGGCCGAAGCTCCGCAGATGATCAGACGCGGCTTCTCTGCCACAGCTTTCTCTTCTACTTTGTCCCAGTCGATCAGACCGGTTTCTTTTTCTACCCCATAAAAATGAGGCTCGAAATATTTACCGGAGATATTGACCCGCGACCCGTGCGAAAGATGACCGCCATGCGACAGGTCAAAACCCAGAATTTTATCGCCGGGATTCAGACAAGCGAGAAAAACGGCGGTATTGGCCTGTGCACCCGAGTGCGGCTGCACGTTGGCCCAGGTTAAACCAAACAATTCTTTCAGACGGTCAATGGCCAGCTGCTCCACTTCATCCACCACCTCACAGCCGCCGTAATAGCGTTTTCCGGGAAGTCCCTCGGCATATTTATTGGTTAACACACTGCCCGCTGCCTCCATCACCTGGGGTGAAACGAAGTTTTCGGAAGCAATTAACTCGATACCATGAAGCTGCCGCTTATGCTCTTTCTGAATGAGGTCAAAAACCGCAGTGTCTCTTGAAATTGAAGTAGCCATCAAAACGAATTTGTTTGGTTTTAAAAAGATTCACAAAAATACGTCATGAATTAGAATAATCTAATCCAGTTGTTCTTAAAAGACAGTATTGCTCAAAAAAATACAATTCTACTCTACCGCATCGGCCTCGTCCATCGCCGCCATTTGAGCCGCGGTCACCTCATTCAGGGGCTTGAAATTCCCTCTGCTCAGTTTCTGATCGGGTGTCTCCTCATAGGCAAACACATCCAGAATTTTGGTGGCGTTGATATCCGAAATGAGGTAATCTTCGGTACGTCCCAGGCGTTCTTCGAGCGACTCATACGCATGCTTCACATTCAACGCATTGATGAGCATGGTGACGGCCGTTTTTTTCTCCTGTTTCGTTTTTTCATCGTAGATGATGTACTGCACCCGGCATTTAAACCAGATATCGGCCCCGTTGTCCTGCATGAAGACCTCGGCCAATTTCATTTTATTGATGGCATGCAGCTCAAACGCAGGCTTGGCACCGGCAAAATAATCGTAGGCACGGGCCTCGGCATCGGTGTAAGAAACGGCGTCAAAAAGATACGCCTCGGTGATGCTCTTCACCCGATCTTCCTCCATTACTTCCTGAAACTTGATCTTTACCTGATACCAACTGGTCATTTTTTATGCGGTTTTACTGTCCTGAAATCGAAGCCGCAAAGGTAGTTTTTTTGAGATTGATTGGGGGATTTTTTTTGGGAAAACTGAGGGGGACTCGTGGTGTAACCCTCCTGAAAATGTAAGACTCGTTAATCCTTAAGGCGTCAAGTTCATAAAAGTAACGACGTTTAGTTGTACGGGTTGGTTTTGGCATTTTCATTGGCGTTTCATGTTCAAAATGACATAAAAGTGTTAGGATTAACGTTCCGACACTATGCCAGTAGCCCTTTTTGCGGGCTTTGTCAGTGTCCAAAAGTACAATTTTTCTGCGGGGTACGCTGTTTAATTTGCTCCTTCATAGGATATTGGGCATAGGTGCTGTTAGCTATAGACTTTCATTTATTTCAATCTGACAAGAGTTAAAGTTTTTGTCAAATCTTCATGTTCTTTCAATGAAACGACGCTAAATCTTTCTACTAGTTTATGGGAATTAAAAATTTCAAGAATTAATTCAGTCCTAGTTTCTATAATTTTAGTTAGAAACCAGTCTTTAGCTTCTATTACATGCATAAATGTGGGTTCATTGCAAAGATTCCCAGATGAAAGTACAAATCTGTCTTTTTTATAAAAAGTCCAGTTTACAGGAGAGCAAACTCTCTGTTTAGGAAATTTGTGATTGAAGTTAACGAACTTTAAAGTGTCCGATTTAAAATATGAACTGTCTTTATTATCATGAATCCATGGATTTGAATCAGAATGAAAAACATGCCTTTCATTCTGCTCTATACTTTTCTTGAAAGCCTTAATCAATTCTTTTTTCGTCGGTGGGAAGGATTGTCCAGACGAAAAGTAAGTGAGAAATAGTATAAAGGATATTAAAGTAACTTCTCTCATTCCGAGATTTTTTCAAAGCTTATAGGTAACGTTTTGCCGCTTTGCGAAGGCGGGGATTTTTAGCACTAAACTTCATTAGATGCATAATCCCGATAGCTATCGGGAGAATTTAGCACTTCACTGTCATAGAAGCACGAAACACCCGCTTTTGCAAAACGGCTGTTAGCTGCTGTGCTTCTTTCTGTCCGTTCCATTTTAGCTGTCAAACAATTTGGTTTGTTTATCCTCTTTTTCAGTAATGAGGATTTGAATGTATTTTATTCTTGGTCGCTTCTCATTAAAATTTCCGTCTTTGTCTAACCTGTCAACAAAACCTTTTAAAAGGCAATTTGAAAATAATGCACTTTTATGCTCTTTTATATTTCCACTATCAGGGTAACACGTTAGTATATGTCCTTCATAAAGAAATCCGATTGTATTTGATTTTTCATTTCCCCGTGTCGTATGACCAGTCAGTTCAACATAGTCGTTGTGCTTTAAGTCAGGGAATAAAATTTCATCTTCTTCTTTGGCACGAACAAAAATTGGTTTGTAATTAAAAGTGATTTTCTCTTCGTCTGGTTTTTCATCGGAAACGCCAATGATTAATTCTCGTTCTTCTTCTACAAGTTGTGCGATTTTTGTAAAAATTGTTTCAGGACAGTTTGCATACAACTCAAGTATTTCAGGTTCTAACCAAATTATCTCTCCGTTGTCGTTCTCAATTCCAACAAGCTGATTGTTGTCTGCAAATTTTACTTTATCAAATTTTCGTTTTGTCAAAGTTCCCAAATGTTTTGCAAGTCTTATAACGCTAACAATTCCGTGAAATGCTTTAGAAAATAGCTTTTTGAAGCTAACATCCTTAAAGTCATTCTTGGCAATTTCTCCTAAAGCACTTCCAGCATATTTACCAATAGCCCAAGCAGCAACAGTCTTTGCTAAAATAATGTCAATGTTGTCGGGAATTTGTGTCCACCAACTTCCTTTTTTTACTCTAACAGGAATTTCAAATTCAATGTTTTTGATTTGAGGGAACTCTTGATAAAGGAAATAACGAACAAGCTCGTCCAGACCAATTAAAGTTTGTCCCGCTTTTTTAGCGTCAAGATAGCCGTCCTTTACGAGGTCGCCTTCGTAAACAACGTAGGCTAAAATTTTGTCATCGGTTTCTTCCATATTTTATTTTGTTCCTGTCAAAACCATATTTGTTGTTGTTGGGAGAAGTTACGAAGCATAGCAGCTAACGGTCTAGTATAAGAATAGTAGCGGATTTTCACGCACTAACTTTTCGGTTAAACACAGACCATTTTTATATTTGCTTACTTTCGTTTTAGCGACTAAACCGCTATTATTTTTATACATTGTTGGCAAACGTTTTTTTATTCATATTGGGTATTCCGTCAATGTGTTCATAATCAAAAATTACTATCTTCAATTCATTGCAAACCGCAATTATTTTTTTTCTATATTCACTTTTCAAAGATGGACCAACGGTTATGTTTTTTATATCACATACATTAAAATTCACAAAAGTTTCAGCCGTATTAAAAATTCCTCTCCACTCTTTTTCGTGTTTAAATTCGGTGCTTTTTGAGAAACAATTACCTTTTTTTAAGTTGTCAAAAAGTTCATTTTCTGATTCAGTATACTCAATTTGTTTAAGGTTTTCGAATGGTTTGTCCTTGATGTTTAATTCTAATTCTATCATTATACCACTATACCAACAGGCGTAATAAGACCATAATAAACGACTATCTCCATTTTCAGTTAGTGACAATGATTTTAAATTTGAAAAATTAGAAATCTTTTTTTGGAAAGCATCAAATGGGTCTCCAAAATGATTAATAGTAGATAAATAAAACCTTTGATTTGTAATTATATCTAATGCAAATTTTAATTGGTCATCATTAATAATGGGACGATATTTATAAAATTTCTTAATCATTTTGTTCTAATGAAATTGCAAGTCTCCTCCTCAAAAGAGAAGAAGTTGTTCTCAAAGAATCATTAAATTCTTTATCTTTTATTTTTCCATTTCTAGCTTTTAAAGCCAATTGAAAAATATCCTCAAGACTATCACATAAATCTTGTGGTGGATGACCATTTTTATGTAGTAGATAAATTTTTTGACTTAAAGATCTTACCTTACTTGGCCATTTGTCCAAACCACATTCAGGGCTAGTACTTGAAGTTAAGTCAATCATTTCTGTATAGACTGCATATTTTTCAATTCTTCTCCATCTCTTGAAATCTCTTTTAAATTGAATTTTATCTCCAAATAAAGTGGTAAATAATTGGTTTAATATACCACCAGCCAAAACAGCTGTTATAATTGTCATAATGTTTGATCCTTCCATATACTTTAAAAAATATCGTTTCTAATACTACAAAATATTTGACCTAAAATATTTTTTCCGTTTCTATTTTTCCCTAAACCCCAAAACTCATCTTTTGGGCTAACTTCATAAATAGGTTTGTTTTTTGTGCTCAAAAGTGTTATGTAAACAATTGGGTTCTGTATGACCTTATTTTTAACAATGTTATACATTTTTATAACTCGTATGAAGTCCCAATCTTTTCGTAGTAAATCTGCCCTTGAACGACCTACTATTGCTGACTCTTTTGGTGTTTCTTGATTTTTTATTAAATTTCTATGTGTCGCATTAATAAATTTATTTGCTTGATAACAATGTTCAGCAGTTTGCCATTCTTCATTCTCATACATAACTTTATAAGTACTAAAGTTTGAAAAACAGCCATATTCTTCATTGCTTTTATAAAATTCAATAATATCATTATCTGAATTCCCCAAATGATATGAACAGATTGAACTAATTAAGTTAAATAGTTTTAGACTCTCTAATTGAGGATTTAGTTTTTTTTGAACCTGATAATTTTTATAGAAATAATATAAAATTTCTTCGAAGATATATTCGGTAGAATAAAAAACATTTTGAAATTTAATTTGATTTTTTAAAGACATTACTGTCTTGTCAATTTCCACTTTGTCAAGTAAATTCAGTAACCTTTTATAAAATCTTTCTGTTTTCTTATAATTAGCTTTTAAGTCAATGCCAATTTCATTTGATGATAAAGCAATTATAAGTGATGAAATTAAATCATTAGATGATGGTAAATGTATTTTGTCCGAATAGTTTGTGTCTGCTTTAGTTTCAATAAAGTAATTTTCAACAATAAGAGCGTCAATAGAATACTCCTTTCCATTATTTTCAATTACAATTTTTCTTCTTGGAAGATTAGGATTTACATATACATAATTTCCTTCTGAAACTTTTGGAAATATTACTTTTATTGATTCAACAAATTCAAGAAAAGCTGAATAAGTTGGTAGTAAAATATCTAAATCAGTTATTTCTTTGAATTCATTCTTGTTTAATATAGAAAACGCAACAGAACCCCTTAATACGATTGGGTTTTTTATTTCAGTTGATATTTTTTTCAGAAGTTCGTTCATTCAAATGTCTGCCAACGTTTTGCAGCTACCCGAAGGTGGCGATTTCGAAGCACTTCACTGTCAAACAAGCACAAATTTTGATAGAAGCACAAAGCTTGATCCCGATAGCTATCGGGACCACTGAACCGCCACTTTTGGGTAGGTGCTGTTAGCACCAGTTTTTCTGTCCTTTGTCATTGTTTACCAGTCAGTTCAGAAATTATTGTCTCTATCTTTTGATTGTATTCGTCAATCTCATTTTGGTATTTGTCTGTGTCTTCGTCTATGGCTTTATAAATAAGTTCGTAACTCTTGATTCTAAGTTCGCAATATTCTTTTAGTTTGGTATTTCTCGCTCTAATTGGTAATGGCAAATCAAGGTCTTTAAAGCCGTCAATTAGTTTTATGTTTTCATTCCAATAATAAAGTCCACGGTCTTTAATTTCAGAAAGGATTTTTTCGTTTGGTGTTCCTTCGGGTAAGTTGTAAACTTCTAAAGCCATCGACTCCATTGAAACAAATTCTTTCATTTTCTCATCATATTTTGCAATGTCGTTTGGTAAAGATTTGTAAACCGTGAAAGACGAAATTAATAAAACAACTGTCAATGCTCCGATAGTCGAGAACTTGATTGCCTTATTCTCAAACTGTTTCAAACTCGGGACAAAAGCATAACCAATAACTAAACCACTTAAAAGTCCGCCAATATGTGCTGCATTGTCAATTCCGCTATTAGGTTTTAGTCCATTTAGTATGTTGTAACCTACGAAAACCGCAATACTTGTCAGCAGTGCTTTTTTTACTGATTTGTCAAGCAAGTTTGTTGTCAACAATGCAAGAAAAACACCATACATACCAAAAATAGCTCCTGAAGCACCAGCACTTATAGTCAAGTGGTGCCACCACAAACTTGTCATACTAGCTGCAATACCTGAAATTAAATAAGCAGCTAAAAATCTTGTCTTTCCCAAATACGGCTCAAGTAAAAGTCCTATGTAAAGCAAAGCATACATATTTAAGAGCAAATGCAAAATGCCGATATGCAAGAAACAAGCTGTAAATAGTCTCCACCATTGCCCTTCTAAAGTCATTAGTCGGAAATTAGCTCCCCAGTTTAATAAGTCTTGGTTTTCTGGTAATAGTATATGAACACCCGAAATCACCATTACAATAAATACCAGAAGATTTATATTTATTAGAATTGGTGACACAAAATATCCTTCTGTCGGCTTGAATACCGAAAAAAAGTCTGTTATCTTTTCTTTTGTTGTTGATGGTGGTTTGCTTAAAATATCGTCTTCTTTTGAAGCATAGCCTTGCCGAAGTTCTGTAAATTTTGTTTCAATTTCATCTTGAGTCATCACGTTTTTAACTTCTTCTAATTTTGTAAGGAGTGCTTCAACATTCTTTTTGTTTTTCCCCCAGTCCATTAGTTGATTTCCAGTGCATTCGCTTTTTATGTTTGCAATTCCATTGTCAATTTTAACCGTAACTTCTTCGCTCCAAGAACTCCAAGAAAATTTTGTATACGCGATAAAACCAGTCTCACTTACGAAACTTACATTCCAGTCAAGTTTGAATGCAGCTTCTATTGCAAAAACTAAAAAATGTTCTTTGTCAAGATTGTCAAGTTGGTAGTCTTGAACGTGTTTAGGTGAAAATCCAAATGCCATATTTCTGTTTGTTAATTATTGGTTGTCGTCTTTTTAAAATTGGTGCTAACGTTGAGGGTATGGTGCCGTGCGGGAGTACGAGACGATTCTTTATCAAGTTACACAGGACTTTTTTACGAACCACAACCATTCGGAAACCACTAAAACCCGCATGCACTATACCATGTGTTATGCACCGTTTTTTATTTAATCATTTCTAATTGGTATTTAAATTCATTAATCAACAATGGATGACAATCGATCTCATTATCCGTTATATGGGTATTATTCATTTGAATTTTATAATCAATATTATCAGTCATTAGTGAACTTATAGTCAAAATATGATTATAATCTTTGTCCTTTAAGTATAAAAGCAATTCAAAAATAGATACTGAAGCATTTAATGCATAGGAAACTTCCCAATCTGAAAAATCCTCGGTGTCAGGTATCACTTTATCAACCATGCTGATTAACGTATCCAACTCCTGCAAATCAATATTTTCTTTATCTTTTGATATATCAATGAATCTAGTTGCTTCAATCAACACACATGAATCGCCCCATTTATCTTTTATTTCGAAGGCTTTATAATCAGGAAGCAATCTATTACAAATGTCTAATCCAAACCGAATCCTTTCGGAATCGGTTGCCATTTGGAGTTGCTCATCAACCTGTCTTTGAAAATTTTTCGGATTATCCATTAGTGTTGCTGTCTCTTTTTAAAATGGTGCATAACGTTTTGCAGATTTGCGATGGGCGGGCTTCTCAGAACAAATGTTCATTCGAAGAACCGAACTTCCTTCAACCACAAAACTGTCTGCGGAGCACAAATCCTGCCTTTTGCAAATGTGCTGTTATGCCCAGTGCTTTTATTGTCGTTTGGTAAATTGTCCAGCTTCGCTGTCAAATACATTTTGATTCATTCTATAGTAATACCAATTTTTCAGCCTGTCGTAGTTGTTGTCCCGCTCAACCTTTTCGCCCCAAACACACTCATTAATTTCAAAGGTCTTTTTGATTACTTCAGCGTCTATTATTTTTAAGTCCTGTTCTATTGTAGTTCTCTCTGAGTCTGAAAGTGTCGAAAGTATCTCGTCAATAATTTTTCTTGTGTCCATGTCATTTAGCCACTCATAAATTAAGTCTTCCGTATCTGCGTATTTGTCTGCAAAGCGTTGCCAATTCGGAATTAAATAATTCAGTCCATCATGTTGAACGAAGTCCGCTTTGTCTTTTAGAACAGCTTTTGTTTTGTTTGTATGAGGATATTTTGTCGTCATAGCATTGGGCATAACGTTTTGCGGCTACCCGAAGGGCGGGACTTTTACCACAAAACTTGATTTGAAAAACAAATGTTTGATTAACCAAAAAACTGTCTTTGGAACACGAAACCCCGCCTTTTGGGTAGGTGCTGTTAGCGGTAGTTATTTTAATCTCTTGTGTTAAAGTCATTATGTCGAAATTTATGTCTAAGATATTCAAGTCGTTCCTGAAGCATTATTAGATTTTCTTTGAATCTAATTCTTTCAATATCATCAAGTTTTTCATTTGAATTTAAGATAGATATAATCCTATTAATTTCACTTTCTAATTTTTCACGTTCATGGTACATCATTTTTCTAATTTCAATCTCTTCTTTTTTTCTACGTAGTCTTATTCTATAAAACGAAAGAAAAGCAGATGCTAAAACGCCATAAACAGCAATAACCATTATTAATAGAGATGGTTTATCAAAAAGGAATTCAAAATCATTTTTATCTTTCTTTGTCTTTAAGTTCTCTGCTTCTTTTAATGATGTTTCATATTTATCAACAAGTACTAATAAAAGTTTAGCCGCTTCTTGACTATTTGCCTTATTAATTTCTGAACGAATAGATTTCATTAAATCAGCTTCCTTATATTTTGAAAAGTCAAAGGTCGAGTCGGCTAAAAATCCTTTATGTATTTCATTAATTGCTTTCTCATATTCTTCCTTTTTGCCTATGTCTAAATGTCGACTGTTAAGTATATTATATTCAGCCTGAGATATTATATCGGAAACACTTAGAGGAATTTTAACATTTTCTTCTTTGATTCTAATATCAATGATTCTTTGAATGCTATATAAATCAACCTTCTTTTGATTAACAATATGTTCCTCAACAATAGAAACAATATTATCTTTTACTTTAATATATCTTTCATTTTCAGCTTGGACAGCCTGTTTATTTCCTTCGTATATGGTGTAATAAGTTGTTCCTAAAGTCAGTATTGCACCAATAACTAAAGCCACAATTGTCTGTGTCCAGCTTCCATTAGAATTGTTGTCTATTTTATCTGTCATGATTTCTTATAATTACCGCTAACGTTTTTCGGCTTGGCGATGTGGCGGATTTTTAGCACAAAAGTTCAATAGAATTACTGTTGTTGAACCTTGCACAAATGTTTCATAGAAGCACTTCTGCCGCCATATTGCCAAACCGATGTTATAGCCAGGCCACCTTTGTCCATATGTTTTTGTCGTCACGATTGCCATAAATTCCACGGTTCATAAACTTGTGTCCAAAGAACATAAAGTCCACCGTTAATTGCTCCTGTCAAAATTAATTTTATTGTCAAGTTGCGTTTTTCTGTCTTTGAGTAATTGATTTTCCAAATTACAAGTGTCGCCATAAACGAAGCTAAAATAGGAAACATTAATCCTTGTTTGTCTCTAACTTCACCGTAATAAAATGTCGAGCCATAATAAAGTTCATACCATTGTAGAAAGCCAATTGTCAATGCGGAAAAAAGGTAAACAGTCAATATTTTCTTGTCCTGTCTGAAATTGTCAAATGCTAAAATTAGAAAGCAAGCTATAAAGAGAATTCTCAATATAAGAGAAGCAATGGAAATCTTAATTATTCCCGGATTATTGTCAAACGTCTTAAATGGATTGTCGAGTGTCGGATTATGATTGGTCAAGTCATAGAAATACATAAAAAGTCCAACAATACTTAACATTGTCAGTGTCGCAAGTGCAGTCTCAAAAATATTTGATTTAAATTTTGTCACTCGGTTGTCGTCTTTTTGGCTTGGCTATAACATCAGTATAGATATGATTCAGCCAAGAATAGCATCTATATCGTTATTGTCTGCAAATCCATTATATTATGTAAATAACTTATTATAAGCAATAAAAACGTTTTTAAACGCTTACTGTCGGATATATGCGAAACTACTTTTGTGCCGGGCTTCGGGAGTTTTAGCAATGGATGTTTGAGGTTCATGCGGGTTAAATCAGCCTGTGGCCGGGTTCGTTTCAGATCAGCCTGCTTTCAAAACTATCAAAATTCTCCCAAATCCTCACAGGCTTTTTTATGTCTCCTCTCTAAAACCTAAACCCTTTAACCCTCTCTATCGCGAGGGCACGCCCTTCCCCTTTAACTTTTAACCTTTAGCCTTTAACCTAATCCCATGAATCCCTACTTTTGCAGCAAATTTTACAACATGGCCCGTAAACAGACGTATTTCACAGCCGGCCCGGCTGAACTTTACCCACGCTTTGAAGAGTTTTTGCAGGAGGCTGTAGATCAGCAGCTGGGCTCTATTTCTCACCGCAGCGGGCAGTTTAAAAAGATCTGTCAGCATACCGATGAGCAGCTTCGTACCCTGCTGCAGATTCCGGCTGAGCATGCCATCATGTACACCGGCACGGCCTCAGAAATCTGGGAACGTATTCTGCTCAATTGCTCTGAACTGGAGACCTTTCACCTGGTGAATGGCTCCTTCTCCAAAAAATTCTGGCAATATGCCGAAGACCTGGGCAGACACGCCCACATCTTCAAAAAAGAAGCAGGCCAGGGCTTCAGCTACGGGGAGATCGAGGTACCTGAATACGCCGAGGTGATCTGCACTACCCAAAACGAGACCAGTTCCGGCGTACAGATGCGTGAGGCCGATATTCACAAACTGAAACGTAGCCATTCGGGTAAACTCATTGCCGTGGATATGGTTTCCTCTGCCCCCATCCCTGAACTCGATTTCAGCGTGGTAGATACCGCGTTTTTCTCGGTGCAGAAGTCGTTTGGTATGCCTGCCGGACTTGGAGTATGGATCGCCAATGAGGCCTGTCTGGCCAGTGCCAATGACATCGCTGAGCGGCAGTCGATCGGGGCCCACCACCGCCTGCCCGAGATGTGGCAGCAGAGTCGGGAGTATCAGACGCCCTCTACCCCCAATGTGCTGGGCATTTACATTCTGGGTCGCATCGCCGAGGATATGAACCGCACCGGCATAGAACAGATTCGTAAAACAACCGACGCCAAGGCCCGCAGACTTTACAGCTATTTTGAGAAGAAAGAAGGATTCTCCATCGGCGTGGAAAACCCCGAGCATCGATCCAGAACCGTGGCGGTGATTAACACGGCTAAGCCTTCATCAGAGATCATCGAGGCCCTGAAGGCGAAAAACCTGGTTATCGGCAGCGGATACGGGGCAAACAAGGCCTCGCAGATACGAATCTCGAATTTCATTGCCAACAGTGAAGAGCAAATTGAAACGCTTTTGGCCGCATTTGAGGAGTTATTCTGAGATTTGGGAACAAGACCTTAACAAATTACGGTTCTGTTATTTCATTTCAGGAAAATAAAATTTATCTTTGCAGCCCGAATTGGAGAATAAAGGATTTATACGATAAAGACAATGAAAAAAGACATTCATCCGAATTATAGAGAAGTAGTATTCTGGGATTTATCTACAGATTACAAATTCATTACCCGTTCTTGTGTAGAAACAAAAGAAACCATCACCTGGGAAGATGGCAAAGAGTACCCGGTTTGTAAAGTCGAGGTAAGCTCTGAGTCACATCCTTTCTATACCGGTAAAAACATTCTGGTAGATACTGCAGGACGTGTAGATAAGTTTAAGAAGCGTTACGGCATGAAATAAGCCTTTGCTTCATAAAAGCATCCAGGAAGCCTTCGCAGATTGTGAAGGCTTTTTTGTTGCCCGATTCCTTCTTCCTTTGCCCCAACAAACCGCCGAATCTGTTTGTAAATTCCCCGATTTGGGTGGTACATTTCGAACTCGGACTTATTTTGTAAATTGCTGCGAGAAAGATTTAGAGGAATGTCAATAGATAGAAGGATAGTGAGTTTTTAGTTTGTTATGGGATCATAAATTCTAATCCATGAAAAATAGAAAAGTTTATATTCGGCAAATTGATCGTATAGGATTGAGTTCAGCAAAATGAACCACCCCATGAAGAAGGATGTTTTTAGCAGACTGTTCGAAGCAAGTAGATGGCCTAACTTAGAAACGACAAAAGAAAACTGGTACTGGAATTAACCATTTAAAATTTTCATTATGAAAGTGTTATTAGAAATTCAGGATAATAAAGCCTTACACTTGCTGGAGGTATTAAGAGGCCTGCCCTATGTCAAGACAAAAACGATTTCAGACGAAAAAGCACTACTGATAGAAGAAATAAAAGAGGCTGTTGATAATCTAGCCTTGGTTCGTAAAGGAAAATTAAAGGCTCGTCCTGCAAAAGACCTGCTGAATGAGTTATAATATACTTACGATACCACCCTTCGACAAGCAAATCAAGCGGTTAGCTAAAAAATACCCTTCCATCAAAGAGGAGTTTGCTAAACTACTCGTAAGCCTCGAACAAAAACCCGAACAAGGAACAAGTCTTGGAAATACTGCTATAAAATTCGAATATCTGTGGCATCGAAGGGTAAAGGAAAGTCTGGCGGAGCAAGGGTTATTACCAATTTTGTAATTGCTGAGGAAACCATTTTTCTGATCTCAATTTATGATAAGTCTGAAAAAGACACTATCACTGACAGAGAACTCCGCGATCTTCTGCGATAGGTATCTGAGTGAGGATTGACCCGAAAACCTTATTTTTTTCTTGTCCAAATCACATTCAGCACCAGCGATAACAAAATCAACACAGCTCCCGCATAAAACTGCACACTCATCTTCTCTGCCTCCCCAAAAACCGCCCAGGCCATGAGAATTCCGTAAATGGGCTCCATATTGATGCTCAGATTCACCGTAAATGCCGAAAATTTCCTGAGCAAATCCACAATTCGTAAATAAGGAAGTACGGTACACAGCAAGGCAAGAATCAGCAGATATACCAGATCGCTCCAGCCCGGCTTCACCTGAACCCACTGAATCTCTCCCAGACTTACCAGAACCGGCAGCACGAGTACCGTGACCAGCAAAGCCCCGGACAGCTGCCCGAAATTGATCACAAGTGAGCTGTGTCGCTTTACCAGATGGCTGTTTGCCACCGAATACACCGAAGTAAGCAAAGCTCCCGCCAGGCCCACCAGAATAGCCGGCAGATGTGCCTGCTCAAACCGGAAAATTATGGCCATGCCCACCACCACAAGTAAACCCAGAAATAGCTCCCGGTAACTAATGGCTTTTTTATTTGTAAGTGGTTCCAGTATACTCGTAAAAAAAGAAGTGGTACTGAAGGTAACCAGACTCAACGCAATGGTTGACATTCGGGCCGAACCAAAAAAGCAGAACCAGTGAACACCCAGAACCAGTCCCACCAGTAAGATGGGCCAGAATTCACGCAACGACGGGAGTCGCACTTTGCGGTAAATCAGCACGAAGGCAAAAAACGCGGTGGCGATAAGTGTTCGATAGAAAATGAGGGATACAGTAGGCAGTGTGATGAGTTTACCCAAAATGGCTGTAAGCCCCAGTAAAACCACCATGGCATGCAGCCAGGCGTAATCCTTCCATGTATTCATTTGGGCCGTGGCTCAGTTCAGTTCAAATATAGGCTATGCCGGCTGCTTTTTATCATCCAGTTTGAGCAGAATACGCTCTTTCATTTTCAGCCACTTTTCATAAAGCGACGATTCCTTCACAAATTCCCACTTTTCCTTCTTTTCGTTTTTAGGTTCTTTGGGATCGTACTTCATGCCCGTGCAAAGGCAGTGGGCCCTGTTGGTGCGGGTGAGGATATCAAAATTGACACAACTGCTACAGCCTTTCCAGAACTCATCATCTTGCGGAAGCTCAGAAAAAGGAACCGGTTCGTAACCAAGTTCCGAGTTAATCTTCATCACTGCCATGCTGGTGGTGAGCCCGATAATGCTGGCTTCGGGATATTTCTTGCGGCTCAGACGAAACGCCTTGGCTTTGATAGCGGTAGCTACGCCACTTTTGCGATAATCGGGATGAACGATCAACCCCGAATTGGCCACAAATTTACCGTGACTCCAGGTTTCTATGTAGCAAAATCCCACCCAGTCACCGGTTTTGGTAAGAGCAATCACAGCCTTCCCTTCTTCCATTTTCCGGGTGATGTATTCAGGACTTCTGCGGGCAATACCCGTTCCGCGGGCTTTGGCACTGGAGGCCATTTCTTCCACAATTTGATCTGCGTATGAAGCATGCTCAGGGGAAGCTACCAGTATAATAAATTCTTTGTAGAACGTTTTTTCTAAAATGCTCATCGTCGTTTGTGAGGGGCTGATCCTCTCGTCGGGAGACGCTGTATCCTTAAAATGTTATGATGAAAAATTGACAGATTTCCTGAATGAGTAATGCCAATTTAAGGCAAATACTCTTAGTGGGTCCTTTCGGACCTCATTCGTCGGGTAGGCGATATGGGAAGTGAGATGTTACTCATTGCATCAAAAACGCTGCAAAGATAGATTCTATTCCATTCCCTGCATAAAATTGATGTGAAATATTTGTTAACAGAGTTTAGCGGCGGTTGTCTTCTCCTTCGAGCATACTCAGGTAACTCATAAAACGACTTTCGGCAATCTCTCCGTCGGCCAGAGCCTGCTTCACGCGGCATTTGGGTTCATTCACATGCAGGCAGTTATTGAATTTACATTCACCCAAAAACTGACGCATTTCGGGAAAATAATGGCTGATCTCCTCCGGCTCCATATCCATGAGTCCGAGCTCTTTGATTCCCGGGGTATCAATGATGTATGTATTCTCCCGGGCCTCAAACATTTCTGCAAACGTGGTGGTATGCACGCCTTTATTCGCAAAAGTGGACACCTCAGAAGTTGCGAGCTCCAGATCGGGAACCAGGGCACTTATCAGCTGCGATTTCCCAACTCCCGAATGCCCCGAGAAAAGCGTGGTTTTCCCTTCAATCAGTGCCTGTACCTGCTCCAGATTATCGCCATGCAATGCCGAGATCGCATAGCTGGGATAACCTATGGAGGTGTAAAGATCCATGAGTTCCTGTTGATATTCTCTGGCCTCTGTATCCAGTAGATCCATCTTGTTAAAAAGAAGGATGGTCGGAATCCGAAAAGCTTCTGAGCTTACCAGAAACCGGTCCATAAAACCAAGAGATGTGCGGGGAAACGTCAAAGTAACTACCAGAATGGCCTGGTCCAGATTACAGGCGATCAGATGGCCGTGAGCCGTTTTGTGCACCGATTTCCGAATCAGGTAGTTCTGACGTGGAAGTATATCTTCAATGATTCCTGTTTCCTGTCCTTCTTCCGGGGTAAATAGTACCTCATCTCCCACCGCAAGCGGATTTGTTACCTTCAGGCCTTTGATTTTGAACTTCCCTTTCAGCCTGCAGCGAACCATTTCTCCGGCTTCAGACATCACTTCATACCAGGAGCCGGTTGACCTCCAAATCCTACCTTTTTGCATGCTTAAAATTATCTTAACATTTCTTTAATCGTTTTCGGCCTGCTTGCTGGAATTACTTGCCCAAATTTGGCATTATATATGCAATTATCGTTAGGTAAGCCACCAAATCGACCTGAAAATAAAAATTTTGCCGTTAAATCATATTTTAAGATATTTTTAAGATTTCAACGCAACAAAATCGACGGTCCTGCGGTTAAATTAGCTGAACATCCTGATAATTCTTATAGATATTCACAATTAAACTGTTGAAAACATGAAAAAAGGCGTTTTATATGGATTGGCAGCCCTCGCGGTAGGCGTAGTGGTAGCCTCTTTGGGTAGCACCAAAAAACCAAAACCAAATCCTTACAGCGGAACAAAATCGTATTGGAAATAAGCCCGGTGAGTTATTCCCGAAACATTTTTCAAACCGTTTGCCTGTCTTTCCGGATGTGGCCCTGGCAGCTATTGTCAGCTTAATATCGGACGTAGAGCCTCTTCGTTCTCAGAAAGCCATTGCGTTATTTCTTCCACAATCTGCTGTATGCCAATCTCCGGTTTCCACCCTGTACGGGCCGTTACTTTGGAATTGTCTGTTACATACAATTTAATATCAGCGGGTCTGTTCTCACTTACACGATCCATCTGAATCTTCTTCCCGGTCACCTGCTCGCAAATGGCCGTGAGTTCCTGAAGGGATGTGCTTACCTCCGTACCTCCGCCTACGTTGAACGTTTCTCCGTTGATTTCATCCAGATGATTAATCTGCCAGTCAATAAGCCGGTACAAATCCTTTACATGAAGCATGTCGCGGGTCTGTTTTCCGCTTCCTCCATAGCCGATATACGCCAGTTTTTTCTCAAAGTAGTGTTTGGCAATCCAGAGTACCATCACGCCCTGATCTACCTTGCCCATTTGCCAGGGCCCGGTTAATACGCCACAGCGGTTTATTACCGTTTTTAAGCCATAGAACTCCTGATACTCCTGAATAATGAGTTCAGAAGCCAGTTTAGTGGTACCGTAAAGCGATCTGGCTCCGTCCAGGGGAAAATTCTCAGCAATTCCACGCGACGAAACTCCGGGAATCTGCTGATCGTCTGACAAGGCAAAACGGGTTTCCTGCTCTGTAAAATTCAGGGTTTCTATACTTTTGATCGGATAGATGCGGCTGGTCGAGAGAAAAATGAAGGCTGCTTTTGACCTTACGGCGTAGTTCAGACAATTTACAGTGCCAAACAGATTGGTATTCATCAGGTAGTCGGGGGTACCTCCGTTTAGTCCTGCCAGTACGCTGGGTTCGGCCGAAGCTTCAATGAGAAAGTTGACATCGGGCAGAGCGTCAAAATCCTCTTTATTCCGGATATCACCGTGAACAAACTCAATTCCTGCCCGGGTCAAACGTGCCACGTTTAACTCAGAACCTTTTCGTTTCAGGTTATCCAGACAAATGATGTGATATTCAGGGTAGTTGGCCTTTAGTTCAAGTGCCAGCGAAGAACCTACGAAACCGGCCCCGCCGGTAATGAGAATTTTTTGCATCAGGTATGTTTTACAAAACGGCTGCAAAGGTAGAAATTCGAGGCGTACAGACCTTACGTTTCCCAGCTTAAATAAGGAATTGACCCGATCTACTTCACCAAAAAGTAAATGGTCTAACCTTCAAAATCCCAGGGAACTTCTTTCAGTTTGACATTCTCCACAGGCCTGATCAGAAGAGGGACCGTTTCCACTTTGACCGCCGAGGAATCCAACCCAAACCATTTTTCTTCAGAGGTGGTGAATTGTTTGATGAAGAAATACGCCTTCATCACCACGTTCTCAAAAAACGGCAGATCGTTATCAAAACTCAGAAACTTCTTAAGCACCACAAACCGGAAATCACCAATCACATTGTGTTTATTCAAGGATTCATAACGGCTACGGATATCCACCTGAGCATTTCTTACCATTTCTTCCAGCACATGCCGGAAATACAGATGAATCTTATGCGGCACCCGGAAACCCAGACGGAAAGTTACTTTATAGACATCGTCCTGGGCACATTGCTTTACTTTGTACTCCAAGGTGTAAGGTTCGTCGGTGGTATCTACATGCACAAACCAGTACACATCAGCCCGCTTAGGTCGCTTTTGAAAAATCGAATAAATGATTTTCGATTCAATTTCCGACTCCCTGGCGGCATTACTCATAAATATGAGGTGCGTGGTGTATTTGGGCACCGTGATATCTTTGGAAAGCTCTTTGAGCGAATCCAGGTACTTATCGAGTTTGTAATATTCGGTAAGACGCAACTTAATTTCATTGGCTTTGAGCCAGATGTACATCACGCCTCCCAGTGCCACACAAATGATAAGTGAAACGTAACCTCCTTTCGGGAATTTATCGAGATTGGCAATGAGAAAGGCAAATTCGACTACCAGAAACACCGCCAGAAAAATAAATACGTAACGTTTTTTGAAGCGGTGGGTAAACAGGTAATAGCTCATGAGTATGGTATCCATGAGCATGGTAATGGTAATAGCCAGCCCATAGGCCGCTTCCATGTCTTCAGATCGTTTGAAATAGAGGACAATGCTGATACATCCGATAAACAGAAGGATATTGACACTCGGAATGTACAACTGACCACGTTCATTCGATGGGTAATGAATTCTCACTTTGGGCCAGAAATTGAGACGAATGGCTGCTGAAATCAAACTGAAAGAGCCCGAAATCATGGCCTGGCTGGCAATAATGGTGGCCATGGTAGCAATCGCAATTCCCGGTAAAATAAACCACTCGGGCATCAGTTGGAAAAAGGGTTTTTTGTCTCCGAGATACTGCCCTTCGTGCATCAGGAGCCAGGCCGCCTGTCCGAAATAATTGAGTAACAGACAAACTTTGACATAAATCCAGCTTATACGAATGTTTCCTCGTCCGCAGTGTCCTAAATCCGAATAGAGAGCCTCTGCTCCGGTTGTACAAAGAAAAACCGCACCTAATAAGTAATAACCTCCGGGGTAATTGGCCAGTAAATCATACGCGTAATAGGGGTTCACCGCCTTCAGCACGATCGGAAACTTCGCAATGGCAATAACTCCCAGAACAGCAAGCATGGTAAACCAGACGGCCATGATAGGTCCAAAGGCATAGCCTACGATCTTGGTTCCGAATATCTGAACCAGAAAAAGGAGCGTGAGAATCGCAATAACTATGGGTAAGGTCTGTATCTCAGGATACAAAATCTCGAGACCCTCAATGGCCGAAGAAACCGAAATGGGCGGAGCAATGATACCATCGGCCAGCAAGGCGGCACCACCTATCATGGTGGGTACGGTAAGCCATTTGGCATGCCTTCTTACCAAAGCAAATAAAGCCAGCGTTCCTCCTTCCCCGTTATTATCTGCCCGCAGAATAAGAATCACATACTTGATCGTGGTGATGAGCGTAAGCGTCCAGAAAACGCAGGAAACGCCACCGAGCACAATATCTTCGGTGATTTTATGCTCGCCCACAATGGCTTTCATTACGTAGAGAGGTGAGGTGCCGATATCCCCGTAAATGATTCCCATGGCCACCAGTAGTCCGGCAGCCGTTACTTTGTTTAGATTACTCTTATGCTCCATGTAGAAGTTCTCTCATCGGATATCACCTGTCAAAAAGCGGGCTAAAATTGATAAAAAATGTTGGGAATGATAAGAAAATCCCAAATTTCTGTAGCAACGGAGACTGATGTTACAATCAATTAATTTTTCTAATTTGGGCACACACAAAATCATCAGCAATGAACTACACCCAGATTGAAGTAATCAATGACGTTTCGATAGTCACCCTAAAGCTAAACCGTCCGGAGGTTTTCAATGCCCTGAGCGGGAAATTACTACAGGAACTGGGCCATGCCGTTCAGGACGCCGCTGAAGACGAGGCGGTGCGGGTGATCATTCTCACAGGAAACGGTGATGCCTTTTCGTCGGGTGCAGACCTGAAAGAAGGCATTTCAAATGCAGGCAGACCACTGGGGGATGTTCTCAAAGAAAACTATGAGCCGCTCATTCTGGCCTTGCGTAATGCTCCCAAACCTGTGATCTGCCGTATGAATGGTCTGGCAGCCGGTGCGGGCATGTCTCTGGCTCTGGCCTGCGATCTTATCATTGCGGCAGAGGATACGTACATGACCGAGCTTTTTGTAGGAATAGGCCTGATGCCCGATGCC
Source organism: uncultured Cytophagaceae bacterium (assembly GCA_966250325.1). Taxonomy (GTDB): domain Bacteria; phylum Bacteroidota; class Bacteroidia; order Cytophagales; family Spirosomataceae; genus Jiulongibacter. The sequence continues at coordinate 59,147 of CBINGY010000018.1, forward strand.
GGCTCCATGTACTTTCTGCCCAGAATAACCGGCATGCAGAAGGCCTTTGAGATTTTCAGTACCGGACGTAAAATTTACATGAAAGAGGCTCTGGAACTGGGCCTGGTGAGCAAAGTTGTACCCACAGGTGAGTTGGATGCGGCTGTCAATCAGTTGGCAGACTACTACGCCTCCGCTCCTACCCGGGCCATTGCTGAAATGAAAAAGGTATTGAATAGGAGCGTTCAGTCTTCTCTCGCCGAGGTTTTACGGCTGGAAGCCGAAGGTCAGACCGCCTGCGGCATGACCAACGACTTCGGGGAAGGGGTTATGGCCTTCCTTCAAAAGAGAAAACCTCAGTTTAAAGGAAATTAACCAGTTCTCACGGTCTGATCAACGTGCCGTCGTTTTTCCGTACCTGGGTCCAGTTATTCATCTGAACAGCCGGAAGCGGGTATTTCGCCGCCAGTTTTTCATTGATATCTACTCCCAGACCGGGCACTTCGTTGACATACATGTATCCGTTTTCAACCCACGGTGAGCCGGGGAAAATCTCCTTGAGTGTATCAGAAAAATTGACCGACTCCTGGATACCGAAGTTCCAGATCGCAAAATCAATGTGGGCATTGGCCGCATGGCCTACCGGCGACACATCTCCCGGCCCATGCCAGGCCGTACGGACATTAAACGCCTCGGCCAGTCGGGCTACTTTCATGGCTGGCGTAATGCCGCCTATCTGTGAGATGTGAATGCGGATGAAATCAAACCACTGTTCTTTCATCGGATCTACCCATTCATGCGGACTGTTGAACAACTCACCCATAGCCAGAGGCACCGAGGTTTGCTGGCGAAGCAAGGGAAAATACCGGTTATTCTCCGGCGAAAAAGGATCTTCAATAAAGAAAGGACGATATGGCTCCAGTCCTTTCACCAGACGGATGGCATCGGTAGGCTGAATACGCTCATGAATATCATGAAGCAGCTCCACCTTCTCCCCGCATTGTTTTCGCACCGCCTCAAACATATCCAGCACACTTCGGGTATAAACCACGGGATCCATGTAATTATCATCGGGCATCCCAAAATTTTTCTGCTTGAAGTCGGGTTGTTTCACAGAGGGCTGATCTCCGTAACCTCCCAGGAGCTGGGTGGCTCCATAGCCGCCCATTTGTATGCGTACATGCCTGAATCCCTTCTCCATAAACCCCTGCACACTGTCTGCCACTTCCTTCGGGCTATTCCCGCTGGCATGGGCATAACAATCGATACCAAAACGGCATTTACCGCCCAGAAGCTGATACACCGGCATGCCGGCACGCTTGCCCTTGATATCCCAAAGAGCCTGATCCAGGCCACTAAGAGCATTATTGAGCACCGGCCCGTTTCTCCAGTACGAACTCTGATACGTAGCCTGCCAGGCATCCTCGATATTATCTACATCGCGACCCTTGCAAAAATCATTCAGGTAGCTGTCAATGGCCGCCACCACGGCATGGGCCCGCTGTCTGAAGGTAGCACAACCGAGCCCATACAAACCTGGCTCTGAGGTTTCCACTTTAACCACGATAAGTTCGATACCGTGCGGACAGGTTACAATGGCCTTCACCCGCGTTATTTTTACGGGAGCAAGACCGCTGGTTTTCTTTTGATAATTAGCAGCCAGTGTCTCTGAGCCGAAGCCCATTAGACCGGTGGTAGCCAGACCCAATCCTTTGAGTATTGAGCGGCGTGAAGAGGTATTGGTATTCATTGATAGTAGGGTTGATCTTCCTCTCAAATTACTCAGAATTTGATCAAGACAAAAGTCTAACGCCTCTTTCTATCTTTTCCGAAGACCGATCTGTAAGATGTTTCAATGATCTCAAAAAGAAATTCCCGGGGAATCTGCTCATACTCCAGAATCGTCCACCCCTGTAAACCCCACTTATTGGGCACAGGATAAACAGCAGTTTTATCTGGCAAAGAGAATAAATCCTGATCTTCCGGTGTGAGTTTGACATTGACCTTGGATGTGCCAGGCAGATGCGTTAAAAAGATCGTTTTGGCTTTAAACGAAGTTCTGTCAAAATGAGGTTTTTCTGTCACATTTTCCAGAGAAAGGCAGTATTGACGGATTTCTTCAAAGGTCATTATTTCTTCATTTCCAGGTTCCCCTTCACTCTGAACTTCACCACGCGAACAATCAAATCTTCCGGCAAGGGCTTATTGAGCGGAAACTGCACAGATCCTTTTCCGGTTTTATAGTTTGAAAATTCTTCTGCAAATTCACTATGACCCACCGGTGTTGCATAAAATCCGATATGCTTCTCATAGCCGGCAAAATACACGAGAGGTTTCTTATTCAGTTTGTAGCCGGGCATGCCATAGCTCATTTCTTCCGTAGCTCCCGGAGCCTCTCGCAGGATAAGCTCCCGCATGAGCTCCAGTCGTTCCCTTACATGATCCGGAAAGCCGGCAATGTAGTCGTCTACCCGCGTTATTTTCTCAGATTTCATCGTTCTTACCGTTTGTTGGACCGATAAACAGTTTATGACCCAAAGTCATTACTTCAGCCAGCCCATTTTTTTGTACCAGAAATAGTAGGACAGAAACAGGAATCCGAGGAACACAAAAAAGATGAGATGCATCGCTGAGAAAGGTTCGGTTTGAATAGCCGAATAAAACGCAGAAATGAGGTCAAAAAATAAACCGGCATAGGCCCATTCTTTGACATTTCGTGCAATGGGTAATAAAATGACGATACCACCGATCACTTTCCACCAGCCAATGTACGGAATGAAGTATTCGGGATATCCCAAACCTTTAATCATTTTTACGGCCTCTGCTTCCATAAGAATGTCAGGAATTGCCGTAACTACCATAAATGCGGCAAAAAGGCCAGTTATGATCCAGTAAAAGAGGTTAACATTTTTCATTGGCTTAAGGGTTAAGAGTTGTTTTATAATTGTTTATAAATATAATGGCTATCCATAAATTCCGGGAGGTATTTCGTATCCGGAGATTCAAAATTACCTCGTGATGGCTTCAAAAACCCTGTGCTATTCCGAATAACTGCAGGTCAATTACGACAGGATCGAGGAATCTAAAAATTGCTCCAACTGACCCAGGGTACCACCAAAGCCTGTTTCCATGCTTTCAAACATGCTTTCGAAAAATTGCCTTTCGGCTTCCGTGCTCTGATGAGGAGAACCTGTGAGGGTCAGGAGGGTCCCCTCTCCATCTGCAGCCAATTGAAGTACATTATAGATTTGTAGTGGGAAATCGGGAGCAAAGGGAGGCTTAATTTTATTTCCGTGTGCATCCGCAAATGAGTTGAGCCATTGAATTTCATTGGGCGGGGTCATTGAAATAAACTCCATTAAGCCATAACTTTTCTGGTCTCCCATTTCCATAGTGTAATGAAAATGTCCTCCAGGTTTGAACTCAAACTGAAGAACCTTCAGATCCATAGCTGCGGGTCCCCACCAGGCTCCAAGTGCCTCTGCGGTAGTAAATGCATCGTAAACTCTGGCCGGAGGGTAATTCAACCGGCGTGTGATGATTAGCTTTTTCATGAATAAATTCGTTTTAGGTTAACGAAGAAGAATCGGTTGTTTTGGGCAGTTGATTTACATAGTTTGGCAACTCCAGATTCATGAGGGAATGCCAGCCTTCTTCAAAATTCTCGCGTTTCAGAGCCTCCACCCGATCATCAAACGGAATCAGAAAATCGAAAGTAAGCCGTAATAAGGTGGAGGTCTGGGTTACCGGCACAATCTCCCACGCCAGCTGTGCCCGGCCAATGTACCCGGGATATTCCCAGGTATGCGACAGTTTTCTCTCTGGAATTACCTCGATGATCATCCCCCGGTGCAGCCATATCTGCCCGTCGGGCGGACCGGCCGTCCATTCAAACACGTGCCCGATTTCCAGACTCCATTGGTCCGAAAAATCAAAGTACCAGACTTTGAGATGCTGCGGATCGGTTAATACCCGCCATACCATCTGCGGCGAAGTATCCAGACTTTTTTCAAAAAACAGCTTTTCCATAATTTTGTTCGTTATATGTGTGACAGGTATTCTTCCATTCGTACGAAGTTATCCTTCTGACCTTCCTGGGCGTTAAAGACCTCTACCGTACGTAACATAATCTCCCGGGTTTCAAAAACCATCCGCCAGTCGATCTGCGTTTTACCACCTAAATCCTGAAAAAGAACTATACCTCTGAATTTGGGTCCGGTTAAATGATCGTAAACAATCAAATGATGAGGAATAACTTCTACGAAAACGGACGCATTGCGGTAGTCTGTGCCGTCTGGCCCATGCATGGTAAGATGCCATTCCCCACCCGCTCTCATATCCATTTTGGTGATGGTACTAGTGAATCCATGGGGTCCCCACCAGTTTCTGAGATGATCCGGATTTGTCCATACCTCCCAGACTTTTTCAATGGGGTGATGTATAACCCGAATCAGTCCAATCTGCCGGTCTTCTTCCGGCTCAAAATGTTTCATCTTGTTATCCTAAAGGTTTTCCAGATAGGCTTCCATATTACCCACGGTCTGATTCAGTCCATCAATGGCTCCCACGGCTTTCACGGTTTCCAGGAATACTTCCTTCGATTCAAAAATCATGTGCCATCGAAGGTTCGTTCTGTTTCCCTCCGGCTCAAAAGTGACAATGGATCGAAACCGGGGCTTCCCGAGATGTTCATAGGAAAAGGTTTTCAATGGCTCAATCTCAAAGAATTTGAAATGGGTATCCCAGGTTTGTCCATCCGGCCCGTCCATGACAAAAAGCCAGTCGCCCTCCGATCTCAAATCCATTTTTGAAATTGTAATGGTAAATCCATTTGGTCCCCACCAATTCTGAATATGTTCGGGTTTGGCAAAAACTTCCCAAACCTTTTCTACCGGGTGATTCAAAACCCTTGTCAATATAATCTCCCTGTCAGAAGTATCTCCTGTAAATGGCATGCTATTCATTTTCTTTAAGTTTATCCAGATACGCTTCCAGGGCATCGAGTTTCTGCTCCCAGAATTGCTTGTATTGTTTAATCCATTGATTTACCTCAGATAGCTGATCGAGTTTGGCTTCGCAGATTCGCTCTCTGCCTTTCTGTTGAATCACCACCAGGCCACATTCTGTCAATATTTTAATATGCAGAGATACTGCCTGTCTGCTCATGGCAAAGTTTTCTGCCAGGGCATTCACATTCTGCGGCTCTTTGGCCACCATACCAATAATTTGCCTTCTCGTGGGGTCGGCTATCGCCTGAAATACATCTCTTCTCGCTTCCATACGCAAGTATTTACTTGCAAATATAAACGCAAGCAAATACTTGCACAAATAAATTGAGAGAAAGTTTGGCATCCCAGGTCTTAACGGATACTCAAACCTACTTCACGACGAAAAGGAAGTCTTTGTTATAGATGGTAATGTAGAGGGGGTAATTTTTTCCCAGCTTGTTGTAGTCGGCGTTTGCCTTGCTCAGCCGGTGTTTGGTAACTCTCGCCTGAACCCGGTAAGTACCAGCTTCAGGAAGTTTTGCCTTTAAAGCATAACTCCGCTCTTCACCGGGCTTCATGTTATTGTCCGATAATTTTTTAGCTTCCGGATACCATTGCCATTCTTCTCCGATCCGGAAGGTGTTAATGGCTATGACCGAGCCTTTTTCATTGATTAATTTCAATTCGGTCAAAATAAAACGCTCCGGATCACCCGAAGGCACTTTATGACCCGCATTCGCATTCTTCAGGCGAAATACAAAGTCCAGCATTTCACCCGCTTTATATTCTCCTTTCATTTTGGGTTCGGCAAACTCGAGTCCATTCAACATCTTCGTTTGAACGGTGTCAAATTTTGGGATGCCCGAACCCGGAAACCAGTGACGATGGCTCAGCCGTGGCTCATAACCAGATACAATAGCCCGGGTTACTTCCGGCATGTGACAGCTCTTGCAGTTTTTCTCCGGATAAAAAGGACCAGCCTTCCATTCGTCGCCGGTTTCGAAGGTGCAGGCCAGTGTTGGGGTAATTACGGCATTGGCATTATGGCAGCCTATACACAGGTTTTCACTGAGTAATTCAGGTGCTTTTTTGACGGGATGCGGAGCCAGCTGAGTACCGGTAGGGCCTATGATTTCGTTGTTGCGTACGTGGCAACTGGCACAGGTGATTCCTTCCTTCTGTAAAATGGGGTCAAAGTGCGGGTTTTTCTCTTTTACCGGCCGGTAAATGTCATTATTGATCAATCCGGTAACGATATATTCCTGTTGATTCTGCAAAGGAATGTGGCAGTTGATGCACATGAACGGACTACTCTCTTTTCCGAGTTCGGCCTGAAACTGGAGATCCGTCCAGGCGTGTGCATGGGTAGATAATTTCCATTCTTCGTAATGTTCCTGATGACAGGTGCCGCAATCCTCGGCCTTTAAAGACACCAGACCAGCCGGAACTTCCTGATTGGGTACCGCAAAATCCCAGGAGTTGGTAAGAGGTGTGATCACTTCTTTCTCTCTGAAAAAAACCGCGTAGATGGCGGCAGAGAGAAAAATAAGTACGGCCAGAAGAATCAGAATTGGTTTTTTCAAGGACAAGGAGTTTGATCCGCACAAAACTACTATCCCCAGAACAAACAGCAGGTGATAAAAGTTACGGCAGGCGTCTTAATCCTTCCGCATGGCATTGGGCATGCTTTCTACGGGAGTCAGTTTGGTTACCATAACCGAATCACGATGAGGCTCCGGCTTAACTATAGGCATTAAAAATCCCTCAGCGATGACAGGCCCGGTTCGTTGAATATTTCGACGGCCCGGCTGAAAGCTCATTGCGGGCGTATGCCGCCCTGGTAATTCTTCCAGTCGATTTCCTCTTTCAGACAAAAGCTGAGGTTTTCTGCTGTAGGGTACCTGAGCCACTAAGGGGCACGAGGCAAGAAACAAAACGAGGACAAGGTAGATTTTCATTGGATATTTTTTGAAAAGCTAGAAACTCTGTACCCTCAAAGCAAGCTATTTAACATTTTTAACCTGCCTCATTCAGAAAATCACCCAAAGGTTTCAGGGCCGCATATACCTCGGCACAGTGCTCCAGAAAGTCGGGCGATGTTACTAGCTTATCACTCACCTGGTGCGTAGCCAGAAAACTTTTCTTTTTAAGCAATTCGATAAACGGATGATCTTCCGGGTATCCTTTAGGCATCTTTTTCAGACTTTCGCCTTCCAGTTCTCCAAAGTATTTTTTGAAAGGATCGTTTGAAATGATGGCTGTCAAAGCCGCTCCGTTGTAATCAATTTCCTGACGGATATTTTTCAGCCAGTCGCCCTCCGGCATATACGCTCCACCCGCCAGCATGCTTTCACCCGGCCCAATGTGAAAATAATACCCTGATTTGGTGTGTATGTCTGATTTTTTGTGAGCCATGGTAATATGAGCTCCCATGTGTGTTTTGTAGGGCGATTTATCCTTTGAAAAACGTACATCACGGTAAATTCGGAACACCGTGCTTTTGGCCGTGTGATGAGCAATAGAAGGATCAAAAGTGGCAATTCGTTTGATAAGCTCATCTACGAATTCTTCAAAATTGGCCTTTGCCTGTTCATACCTTTTCTTGTTTTCTGCAAACCATTCTTTGGTGTTGTTGGTTTTCAGATCTTTTAAGAATTGCAGGGTTTCTACGGAAAGTGTTACCATATTTTCTTGTAAATTATTGACCCGAATCTATCACCTTTTTTAAATCATTCCTGCTACTATATGGAGCAATCCTTAAAGAATTCCCAGACGGGTGAAAATTACTTTGGAAGAAAGTGCTGCCACTACGTTAACTCCCAGACTTATCAGAAAGGCCGGCCCCACTCCCATCACAGGTAAGGCATATACCAGTGAAAGCAAAAAAGTAGCAAACCCCACCACACCCGTATACATGCCAATGAGTGTAAGCCTTACCTGCTGCATTCCCTGACCGAAATGTGTAAAGACTGCCAATACGGCTGTAATCACCGGAAAGGGAGTGAGAATGCCGCTCCAGGTAGGTCCCAGCACCTGAGCCGAATAGGTAAGCAAAAGTACGAACCCCGTGATCATGAGCATTCTGAGCCCGATTTCAAACGGTATAGGTTTGCCCGTTTGAGAACCCGACTGCTGTACTTTGGGAAAAAAGCGTAGGGAGAGTACAATCATCCCCAGGAGGATAAAAAACCAGGCTATCGCCGGGAAAAACGGAATCAGAAACTTCAAAACTACTCCTGCCGCCAGACAGACCAGCATGGAAATAAGCAAAGTAGGTGCGGCCTTGAATCGCTGCCCTGCCACAACATACACCATACAGAAACCCAGCCAGTAAATGAGCCCGGCCATCACTCCGGCTAATGATTGATAGGCAAAATCTTTCCCTTGTTCCAGAGCTATAAAAAATAAAACGCCCCCTCCTACCCAGGGCATACCGGCTATCACGCCGCCGATCACATTTCCCCACCTGCGGCTTATGAGTGTCACCACCGCTATGATAAACGGCATGAGGGTTATTTTTAACCAGAATGTATCCATGAAGCAAAGATGCCGAAAATATACAAATCACGCCCTCCAGGCTTTGGCGATAGGGAAACAACGGGATGATAATCTAGCTCACGATCTTCCGGAAGCCTTTTTTCTGGACTGAAAACGTCTTCCCTGACTACCGTTTCTGCCGGGTCGCTGCGAACTTTGAACGGGTGCCTGCTTTTCAGACTCTGAAGGCTCAAAACCCATCATAGCCTCCGTTTCAATTTTAATTCCCAACAGTTTCTCAATTCCTCTCAGAAAAGGCAATTCATCGGCACTTACCAGCGAGATGGCTTCTCCACTGGCTCCTGCCCTGCCTGTACGGCCTATGCGGTGCACGTAATCTTCCGGAACATTCGGTAACTCGAAATTAATCACATGAGGAAGCAAAGGAATATCCAGCCCACGGGCCGCAATATCTGTGGCTACCAGAGTGCTTATGGCCCCGCTTTTGAAATCGGTCAGAGCCTTGGTGCGGGCATTCTGCGTTTTATTACCGTGTATGGCTGCAGACGTGATATTGGCTTTCTGTAATTTCTGGGCCAGGCGGTTTGCCCCGTGTTTGGTTCGGGTAAAGATGAGTACCTGATGCCAGTTCCCTTCCCAGATAAGTTTTATAGCCAGTTCGGTTTTCTTAGAGGCATCTACGCGGTACACCTTCTGATCTACCCGCTCTGCCGTGGTATTTTCGGGAGCCGCGGCCACCGTGGCCGGATTTCTCAAAAAACCCGAAGCCAATTCCTTGATGGGTCCCGAGAAGGTGGCTGAAAACAACATGTTCTGCTTCCGGTTGGGCAGTAAGGTTAGAATGCGGCGAATATCCCGCACAAATCCCATATCCAGCATGCGGTCTGCTTCATCAAGTACCAGGTATTCTACCTGAGTCAACGTAAGTAGTTTCTGCGACTGAAGATCCAATAAACGACCGGGAGTAGCTATTAAGATATCAACTCCCTGACGCAGGCGGGCCACCTGTGCGGTTTGCTTCACGCCACCAAAAATCACCGCTGCCTCCAGATTACTGTAAGAGGCGTATTCCTTGATTTCATCATATACCTGTGCCGCCAGCTCACGGGTAGGCGTAAGGATTAATGCCCTTATGGGTCTTCTTTTGGTTATGGGCTCTGCTGAGAGCAACTGAAGCAAAGGCAAAGCAAAACCGGCGGTTTTTCCGGTTCCTGTCTGGGCTGAAGCCAGTACATCACGACCGGATAAAATGACAGGGATGGCTTTTTGCTGAATAACCGAAGGTGTGGTGTAGCCTTTATCATGAATAGCCTTCAGAAAGATTTCATTGAGGCCTAAATTTTCGAATGTCATAGATCTAATTTGTGAGGAGCATGGATTGCCCTCTGTAAACCGCAAAGGTACGTTTATTTTACGGGATTACTTTATTCCCTCAAAAACCCGGCCTGATTGGTCAAAACCCGAACAAAAAGAAGCGGGACCCCAAAAAGGACCCCGCTCTGTGTATTAGTACATGGAAAAGTTGAAAAAGGCTCGTTTAATCGGCTCCGTCGGTACGGGCACGATCAAGGGTATATTCGGCTACATCGCGTCCCTGCTCGGTACCCACCGTGGCGTCAAAACTCCAGTGGATTCCCGCATAAATACGGCTCATGGCTGCTTCCTCGGCCCAGGCTCTCATTTGTGAGGCTTCTTCCGGGAATAAGTAGGCAATGATTTCTCCGGCTGCGGCAGAAAACACACTGTGACCGCTGGTATAACTCGGGAAATTGGGGGTTCCCACGATGGTTTGAAATCCTTTGATCAACTGAATGGGTCTGGGATAATGATAGTAATATTTCGTATCCCAGCAGGCGATTCCTGCATCTTCCACAGCCATATTGAGATAGGCCAGAACCCTCGCAGATCGTACAGGACTGAGCCGGTGCTTCACAATTAACTCTTTCGCAATCTTATTCCAGTGGCCGGGTGGGGTCCATTTACCCAGACCGTCTTCCCAGTAATTGGCAATGCGGCGGTACATTTCATTCATGCTGTCTGAGTAATTCTGAAGCATCTTAAATTCTTCTTTCATTTCATCGGTGCCCAGAGCAGGCGGCGGACCGGGACGCACTAATTCGACATTCGGAACACTCCACATTTTCACTTTGCCAAAGGCCGGAGTAAGCCCTACCGGCCTCACAGGCACTTCCTGATTATCCCACGACCACCCAAACTTCTGAAAGGCCGCATTTTTAATGGAATCGGATACCGCTTTGGAGGATTGAGCCTTACTCATTCCATCTCCCGAAGCCCGTTGCAGGGCTATGGCCGCTACCTCTTTCCCAATTTTCACCCCGGCATCCAGATCACTTTGCACGGCATTGCCGCTCAACCGGATACTTTCCAGATGTTCATCTGCCACAGATTTGATGTATTCCACTTCATTGGGAAACATCACCGAAAGTATGGCTCTGGAGGCTTCTGCAATCACCGCTCCGTCTGAGGGATAAGAGGGCAGATCACTGTCTTCGTACGCATTCGAAATATCACTCAGGGTTTTGTAAGGAGCAGGTCGGTTGTACTGGTACTTGTACTTCCAGGCCAGTATGAGTCCGTCAAACTGAGCCACGGATAAGTACGCCAACGCCCGGCTGGCATACGGTGGGTGAGCAAACGGAAAAAGAGGAGGACCTGCAGGATTGGCCGGCGTAGGCAAGGTATACGTGCCGTCATCGTTCGGGCCTGGGATCAGGTTATATTTGGCGATCAGTTCTATGGCCACCTCGTTCCAGCGGGTAGTAGGATTGCTGGTCCAGTGCGTAATGGCCTCTTTTTGATCTTTGGTAAGCGAAGTTTGATCCGCCTTCAGTTCATTGAGTTCCTGCTGGTAGGCCGCCGAATTGACCGCCTCGGGGGCCGGAACCGTTACGGAGGATACATCCAATACGGTTTTCCAGGTACCTGCATCGGCATCCAGATCTTCAAACGCATAGCTGCGGTACTCCAGTTTGGTGGGCAGATCCCTTTCACACGACAGCACAGCTGCCAGGGCCGCAAAGCATACGATAATATAGAGCTTTTTCATGGTTGATTCTTAGGTTTTACGTAATAAAACTGATAGGTAATGCCCAGGCTTGTAGCATTCATTTTACCGGTATTTCTGCCGGCCAGTACCCGGCTGTGAGTAGCCACCACGCCAAATCCTTTCAGAAACTTCTTCGGATAATACTGTGCCAGCAAACCTGCCTGTGTCATCTCGGTTTTATTGGTGGGCTGCGGAGCATTGTAAGCACGGATGTCGTCTCCGCTGGTACTCTGCATTCTGCTCAGATTGGCTTCTACACGCAGAGCACTTTTAAACAGCCAGGCACCCAGTACTCCGTTCAACTGAAAAGCACTTGGCACATCCATCCAGGAGGTGTAATAGGCTCCGTTGTTATAATAGAAATCACGCTCTGCTTCCGTGTAGCCCCGCCAGAGGTACGCACCCGAAACCCTGGCATAGGCACCAGACTTCATTTGATATTGAACAATGCCCCGGTAAGACCATTCGGGAGCACCGAATCCCAGACTATATGGCATATAATCGGATAAGTAATTCGTCATAGGCGTGGAAAAACCAAGGGTACCCAAAACCGCCAGGCGGTTACCCGCCATTTCCTTATCCACAAACGCATATTTAGCCGCCAGGCCCAGATCCTGGAAACCTTTCACGCCAATGAGATGTCCTCCGTTCGGTTGAGAAGAGCCCGTCTGAACAAAGGGTGCGGCTACATAGAGGTTAAGCCGGGGAAGCACTCCCACAGCCGCCATGGGCATAACCACCGACCGGTTTACTGTAGCAATGGTCTCATTAAAGCGAAGTTTGCTTCCTTCCCAATACTGGTCAAACTGACCACTGCTGTAATTTAGTAAGATACACGCTTCGCGGTTATTCATCAAAATAGCGTCATCGGGAGTTTGGGCATTTGCCCCTAGCGACAGGAACAAACCCACCGCCACAAAAAGAAAATTACGGATATAGGTATACGGGGATGCGTCCGGTCCATACCGGAGATCACACGCACCCCAATTGATACGTTTCATACGAGTTGATTTTTTGATTTAATTCTGAAAAAGGCCAGAGAATGACCAGATAAATGCCCGTAGTTCTTCCCTCTCAGGAAAACCGATGGAAAGACAAACACAGGCCCGAAGGATCAGATTAAATCGGGAGGAGGGGCGAGTGTACCCGTAAGTGCACTCTGGTAGAAATTACAGAAAGGAGGAAAAGTAACGGACAGTTTCCCGGGATCATCCACAAGGCCCTGAAAATGGAATACGGGCTGCACCCGGAAATAATCGATACGTAATAACTTCGAAATCAATGTGCCGGAAGATCCCGGGGATTGATCCTTTGTTGTGGAGTCCTCAAAATGATCAGAGAGCAAATTGAATATTTCCCGGGCATTGGTGTTTTCCAGATAGGTGACGTAGAGCGTATCCATTTCATACCGTTTACTTACAACGGTATAAAAATGATCCCCATCCTGAAATAAGCCGTCCTCTTCGAGCGTCGTATTCCAGTTCTCGGCATAGGGCAAAGCGATGGGTATCTTAAGTACAAGTTCATTGCCCGCATGAGCCTGATCAAACACCGATGAAGTAACCAGCCGCTCCTCCTGATTCAACTGGAAAACAAGATAAAGCGGCAACAGTGTACTTACTGTTACGGCCATCATGCCCAATAGAAAGATGCTTAGTTTTTTCAACTTAAGGTTGGGTTAACCGGGTATTCGACTTCAAATGTAAGCAAGAAATATGACATTCCTCAAGTTTTCACTTCAGGCAATGCGGCGGTGATGGCGTATCCGGCCTTTTTCCTGCCGAAAATTAACGTAAGCGAAACTTCCCTTTCAGCCTTCGATACCAAGAAAAATGTAGCTTTGAGCCTTACTTAGTTATTTTGATCCTTCAGTCTGTCCTTTCCTCCTACAAAATGGCCTTCAGCGGACTTCGCCGGGAAGTCTGGCTGCTGAGTCTGGTGGTTTTGATCAACCGCTGCGGCACCATGGCCATTCCGTTTATGAGTATTTACATCACCGAAGGCATGGGACGCAGCATCGCCGATGCCGGCTGGGTGATCTCCCTTTTCGGAATAGGGGCTGTGCTGGGAACTCAGACAGGTGGGTATCTGACAGATGTTCTGGGATTCAGAGTGGTACAGATCAGCTCTACCCTACTGGCCGGAATCACCTTCGTGGCATTCAGTTTTGTCCATGATTTTACCCTACTGTGTGTACTTACCCTGGTGGTCGGTTTCTTTGCCGAAGCGTTCAAACCGGCCAATTTCACCGCCATAGCCACCTACGCCAAACCCGAAAACCTCACCCGCAGCTATTCCCTGAACCGGCTTGCCATTAATATCGGATTTAGCCTGGGGGCCACTCTGGGAGGGCTTCTTGCCGCCATAAATTATCAACTGCTCTTCTGGGTAGAAGGCGGCGTTTACATGCTGGTGGCTCTGCTCATTGCGGTATTACTCCCCTCCCGCAGACAAGCTCATAAGGAACTCAAATCGTCCCGGGAAAAGCAAACCGTGCTTTCGCCCTGGAAAGACCGCTATTTCATGCAACTGATGTTTTTTCTCACCGTGTACACCACCTGCTTCATTCTGATGTTCAGGCTGGTGCCGGTGTTCTGGAAAGAGCAATGGCACATCCATGAGGCCAAGATTGGCCTGCTGATGGGTCTCAATGGCCTCATTATCTCGGTGCTGGAGATGGTGGTGGTCAATTACATGGAAACCCGCAGGTTGCAGGTAAAGTTTGTCTTGTACGGCACCCTTCTCACCTCGCTCTCCTACCTGTTTCTCATGGTCCAGACAGGCCCTTTACTGGTACTGGCCATTCTTACGGTGATCACCTTCACGTTTGGCGAAATGCTCACCTTTCCCTACCTCAATACCCTCACGAGTCTGCGGGCCACCGACCATAACCGCGGGCAGTATGCCGCCATCTACTCGTTTACCTGGTCATTTGCTCAGGTGATTGGCCCGGCCGGAGGTGCCTTTCTGGTGGCTCACAGTTCGTATAATGTGTTGTGGATGGTGCTCATGCTGCTGGCCGTGCTTACGCTTGCCGGATTCCGGTATTTACTTTCGGCCTCCAAAGATTCTTCGCTACCTGGATCGGTTTAGTCAGACTTTCAGAAAATTCGTTGGCGAATCAGCCTCCCAATCATCGGTTTCGTCTTATTGACTTTGATTGGCCACAAATACTTCGGTTTTTTGTATTTCGAAGTAACGCCTTACGAATGTTGAATAAACTGCTTAGTTCCCTTCTGGTACTCGTTCTCTGTTTCTATTTCCCTGTGAAAGCCCAAACCCTCAAAAATGGTCGTCTTACCCTGAATGAATCGGGTACGCACTGGATCAAACTTACCGGGATAAGTCAAATCTGGGTACGCTCCATGGAGTACAATCCCGGAACCACCAAATTTGGTTACAGCCATCCCAAAGGTACCGATATCGGCATCAGACGGTACCGCATCCAGTTTATGGGTCAGCTTACCGACCGCGTCTTTTTCTACAGCCAGCTGGGTGAAAACAACTTCAGCGATATCAGCGACCGCAAACTCGGGTTCTTTGTGCACGACGCTCTCGGAGAATACGCCCTGCATCCCGAAAAGCTGAGCATGGGGGTGGGCCTTACGGCCTGGAGCGGCCTTTCCCGCTTCTCGGCACCCTCGGTAGGCTCTATTCTCGGAGTAGATGCTCCGCTGTTTCTGCAAAGCACCAATGACGTCACCGATCAGTTTCTGCGTAAACTGGCCATCTACGCCAAAGGCAAGCTCGGCAAACTGGATTACCGCCTTACCATGGCCGATCCCATGGCTATTCAGAAGTCAAACGGGTATAACCCTGCCGTGACAGCTCAATCGAATTTCTTAGCACGCCCCGCCAAAAAACAATGGAACGGCTATCTGATGTATCAGTTCCTGGATCAGGAAAGCAACCAGACTCCCTACATGAGCGGCACCTATCTGGGTCAGAAGAAAGTCTTCAATCTGGGAGCAGGTTTTGTTTATCAGCCCGATGCCATGTGGCACCGGGCAGAAAACGGGGCAGATACCGTGCTCACAAACATGCTGCAGCTGGCCACTGATATCTATTACGACGCCCCCGCCGGGCAAAAGGGAGAAGCCATCTCGCTCTATGGCAATTATACGTACTTCGATTTCGGGCCCGACTACCTTCGGATGCTGGGGGTCATGAACCCGGCCAATGGCAACTCCCGGACAGATATTCTGAATGGTGCCGGAAATAATTATCCGGCCTTTGGCACAGGAACTGTGCTGTATGCTCAGGTAGGCTATAAATTCAAGAATGAGCTTATAGGTAAGACTACGCTCATGCCCTACGCCTCCATCCAACATTGTACGTACGAGCGTCTTGATGATCCGGTCGACTTTGTGGATGTGGGCGTTAACTGGCTTCTGGCCAGCCATACCTCCAAACTCACCGCCGCCTGGCAAAGCCGCCCCATCTTTAACACCACCGGTGACCGCATCGACCGCAAAGGCGGGTTGATTGTACAGTATCAGGTGTTTTTTAATTGATCCTCACGATTCCGTGAGGACATTCCCTCAAGGTTGCGTGGGGTCTGTCGGTTCTAATTTGGTGCCGAGGGGGACTGTCCGATTGACTTGGGTGCCAAGGGGACTGTCCTGCCCGCCTGCCAGTCGGGCAGGGTCTACGCTCGGACTGACAACTTACTGTCAGTCCGAGCCCTGCCCGCGGCAGGCGGGGGAGTCGAGACCCTCGTTTTAGCACAAAATCCCCCCCTTCACTCCGAAATACCCAGTTTTCCAATTCCCAGTTTCCCAGTTTCCCAATTCCCAGTTTCCCAATTCTCAATTCCCCCTCCAAATCCTTGGCGGCTTTGCGTCCTGGCGGTGAATAACGATTTCGGATTTGCGATTTTAGATTGTTGTGTCCCGTCCTAAAATAAGTTTACAGTTATTACTATTGTTAAATTTCTTTTTTTG
>CBINGY010000019.1:0-73903 GCA_966250325.1 uncultured Cytophagaceae bacterium
AAATTAGGAAGCGTGATTTTTCCTTCAGTAAGCTTCCTGTTTGCCGGTAAATGGTAATAGTCGTTCTCCTGCCCGAAAAGGGTGTCAGAACAAACCAACAGAAGAATTAGCAGGCGAAGTAAACTCATCATTGCTTAAAAGTACGTACAATTCAAATCAAACGCTGTCAGGAACTAAAAAACGCCCATTTCATACAAACTGAAAAGATGTTTTTGTAGTTTCGCGGTGTAATTATCAGAAACAAAATTAGAATAGATATGTCTGCTGCCGACTCAACAAAATTACCAACCTGGCTAATGATTCTTGTATTCGTTGCCATTATGGCGATACTTGCCGTTTTTGGTGATCTGTTTACCTTTATTCTGGGCTTAATCCTGGAGATTGTGGTGTTTGCCACGGGATATAATGCGGCTCACAGCGACCATTAATTTTTTTTCTGCATCCTTTCTGTTGATTCTTCCGTATACCAATACTGAATGGACAAGGTTCTCCTTTGAATGCTTTAACCGAGATAATAAACCGGTGTTTAGCAGGTGATCGTTTTGCACAGCAGCAGCTGTATAAAGATCACTACGGTCTTGCCATGTCTGTATGCTTGCGGTATTGCAAAACCAAAGAAGAGGCCGCCGAGGTAGTTAATGACGGATTTTTAAAGGTATTTCAAAATCTCGCTCGTTTCGATTCCCGTCAGCCTTTCAAAAACTGGTTTAAGCGAATACTTATTAATGCTTCAATTGATTTCTACAGAAATCAGAACAAACACTATTATCATCAGGATATTGATACGGCCTGGTCGGTAAAAAGTGATACCCCATCATCGGAATCAAATCTGCTTGTAACAGACCTGATGAGATTGGTAGAGTCTCTGCCGATAACTTACAAAACCAGTTTTTGTTTGTTTGCCATTGACGGCTACTCACATCAGGAAATTGCAGAAACGATGGGTATAAGTGTAGGAACTTCCAAGTCAAACGTATCCAGAGCACGACAAATGCTCAGAGAAAGGCTTGAGAAATCAGAACAACAAACGGCCACTATGAAATCAAAATGAAAACCTGGAAGAACATATCAGACGAGGATCTGGATCTGTCTTTCAGAGAGGCAGCAGAAACAAATCTTCCGGAGTATGACCAATCCTCCTGGGAAAAGATGGAGGTATTACTCGACCGTACCGAACACGAAAAGGCTGGCATTTTTAACTGGAAAAAGATAGTACTTTTTACAGGGTTATTCATTCTTTTGGGAGGAATGGGGTATTGGTTTGGTGGTCGTTATCCGTCGAGGCAATCTTCAAAGTTGACAGGGATAAATGCAGAAAGAACACAGGAGCTGAGGAAATCTGGTAAAGAAGTTGGTGAGTCGCTTTCCTCTGAAAAAAACAGAGAGAACGTGGAAGTTGACAGAAAGGTGAGTAAAAAAGATGAGCCCCAGGTTAATATTTCCGAATTTGAAATTGGTCTTCGACCGGGAAATAGACAGACTACTCCCAGACAGATCCCTGGAAGTAATAAAGACATGACCAGACAGGAAGGAGGAGTGAGAAAAAATGGGTTTAATGATAATCCGTTTGATACGGCAAAGGAAATATCCGGGAATCAGAGTCGCGGTTTAGAGATAACCTCAAAAAATCAAGGCACTGAAAAAAGTACAGAAAAGTTGGAGACTTTGGAAAGCTTAGGAGCTCGAGCCATTGATACAGAGAATCTCTACGAGACAGAGGTGTTATCACCGAGAAAGTTATCGACTACAAAGCCGCTACTAAAAGGAAAAGGTCTTGGCTTCAGACTTATCTTTTCGCCGGATTTTTCCTTTGTCCCGAGCTACGGTTTGCTCAGGATGGGTCATAATCTGGGCGGATTGCTTGAGTATCGAATGAATTCACGGTGGTCGGTTCAGGCCGGTGTTCTTAAATCGCAAAAATATTATTTAACAGATCCGGATCAGTATCCCTGGCCTGAACGCTGGGGAGAACGACCTTCGCAACTAAATCGCATTGATGCATCATGTAATATGATGGATTTTCCAGTAAATGTGCGTTATAACTTTACGCAGGGTAGGAGTAATGTATTTGGTCAGGTTGGTTTGACCAGTTATCTCATGATGAAGGAGAAATATGATTATGTTTATGAGAGCAGTTACACTACAAATGTC
This sequence comes from uncultured Cytophagaceae bacterium, assembly GCA_966250325.1. Classification (GTDB taxonomy): domain Bacteria; phylum Bacteroidota; class Bacteroidia; order Cytophagales; family Spirosomataceae; genus Jiulongibacter. Next base: position 2,152 of record CBINGY010000019.1, read on the forward strand.
TATATGTCCTGGGAGGGCAAAACAGGATTTTATTCGTTGGGCGAGCTGAATTTGTCGGGAGGTTTGGAGATGCAGTTGAACAGGAATCTTAATGTTCAGTTTGAGCCTTTTTTAAAGGTTCCATTACAAAGGGTGGGATACGGGAGTGTGAAAGTTGGTACTTTCGGTATGTTTATTTCAACAAGGATACCAATTGGTTCAGGAGAATAAAGCTGAATGAAACTGCAGGAAAGGCGTCCTCCCAAATTGGGAAGACGCTTTTTTTATTTTTAAGCAACCTCCTCTTCTTTTTTGACGTAATCCATGTACTAACAGATAAAAACTATGAATAAGGAAACATTGGATCGTTCTGAGTTTATAAGAAAGCTCGGGCTGGGTTCTAAAGCACTGCTCGCATTTTATTGTCTCGGAGGAATTAGTGCCTGCAGCACTGAAAGCCCTGAGCCTGAAGATGATAATTCCGGGTCTACTGGGAATACCAATACCGGAGGATCCTCTGGAGTAACGGGAACCACCTCTGGGATTTCTGTTAACTTTACCGTTGACCTTACCCATGCAACCTATCAAAAGCTCAAAACTGAAGGAGAGTATGTTTACGTTGATGGAATTATCATTGCCAATGCCAAAGGCACTTTGGTAGCTCTTTCCAAGGCATGTACACATGAGGGGACTTCTGTTCAATACAGGAAAAATCAGGATGACTTATTCTGCCCGAATCATAATTCGAGATTTTCCACATCTGGTTCGGTACTTGCCTCACCTGCCAGCAAAGCACTCACAGTATATAAGACGACCCTTTCTGCCGACGGAAATACACTTACGGTAAAATCTTAAAATTGCATGATGTACAGAATACTAGTAATATTAGTCCTGATGTTTTCACTGCAGGGATATGGCCAGGAAATATCCATGGATGACCTTATGACAGATATTCAGGCTGAGGAGACGAATCAGTCTCTGCTCCCTGAAAAAATGTTGTTTACTCAGAGATGGTTATGGGGCGAGAAGGGGCTTTACAGGGGTATCGGGATAGCTCCTAAACAGCTTACGGCTGAAACCCGTGAAAGAGAACTGAAGGTTCGCCGTACTTTTTTCAGAATTCATCAGGCTGCAGGATTTATAGCTGCTGGCGGTATGCTTGCTCAGGGAATTATCGGTCCGAAGTTGTATCGGGGCGAATTTCAGATAAGAGACCTGCATGAAAGCGTGGCGTTAGGTACCAATATTGCCTATGGCACCACAGCTCTGATGGCATTCACTGCACCACCGCCCATGGTTAACCGGAAAAAGTTTGATAATATAAAACTGCACAAAATGCTATCGGTGGTACATCTTTCGGGGATGATAGCTACAAATGTACTTGCAGAACAAGCCTCTGACGGTAATATCAACAAAAAGTGGCACCGTGCTGCTGCTTTAACCACATTTGGTGCATATACTGCGGCTATCGTATCCATTAAGCTGGAGTTTTGACAGGTGATCTGCTCCGAATAAGACCAACAAGATTGCTCTTCCCAACCTTTAATTTAAGATCATGAAAAAATTAGCTATTTGCATTACCGCCATTTATTTCTTTGCCTTTACAAAGGGTATAGGCCAGGACACCAGGAAGATTGTTGCGGATGTATCCGCTTCTTCCATTATGTATGCCATGAGCCATCCTCTTCATAACTTTGAAGCCACAAGTAAGGAGTTTAAGGCTGTTGCGGCCTATAACATGGCAAGTAAAAAGATTGAGTTGATTGCAGTGACTGCTGCCATTAAAAGCTTTGATAGCGGAAACTCAAACCGTGACTCGCATATGATTGAGGCTACAGAAGCCTTAAAGTACCCGAACGTCACTTTCTCAGGAAATGAGATCAGCTATTCCGGAGAGAAAATTTCGGCCAAAGGTAAATTGACATTTCATGGGGTTTCAAAACCCTTTACCATTACGGGTGTTCAAAAACTAACGGATAAAAAAATGGTGGTTACCGGTTCTTTTGATGTGAATATGACCGACTTTGGAATTAAACCGCCAAGTCTGATGGGGTTATCGACGGATGAAGAAATCAAAATGAAGTATACGCTTACATTTTCCATAGAATAGATAGCTGAAAAAAAAGAGCCTGTCAAATTTATTTGACAGGCTCCTGAAAATCTTTCGGGGACGATTAATATTCCCACAAATTATGTTCCCACTCCACGAGTTCGTACTCCTTTTCCTGTGATTTGTAAAGTGCTTCCTGAGGTGATTTATATAGCTCATCCAGGTACTTGTTCTGCGAGTTTGAAGTTTTCACGATACGACCATGAAACAGCCTCAGTTCAAAAGCATCTGCAAGATTAATATTTTTTGCAGTATTTGCTTCGTTGAACCAAACTGCATCGGGATTGTTCTTGAAAAACTGCTCCAGATCAATGTATTTGAAAGTAGCCAATGTTTTCTCAAGTCCGTCGGTTGAATTTTCAGCAGGGATTTTAACAGAAATCGTCTGAATGTCAAAATACTGACGGGAACGCTGTCTGTCGAAAATCCAGTCTTCCTTCATTTCCAGGATGTAGAAATCCTGAGGAAACATGTAGTATCCGTTATCTGCGGCCGTTGAGGCGGCTGCAGTTTGTGTTCCATTCTGACTGTTGTCATTACTCTTCGCGGGAGCGGCACCGCCATCTCCCCAGCCATCATCTGTACCGGAGTTGGCACCGGAATTTCCTCCGCCACCCCAGCCATCATCTTCTGATTCTGTTCCGAATCCCGCATCGATTTCCGCCTGGCTCAGACCACCACCTTCAAAACGTTTAAACATTCGTTCATTAAACTGATCGAGTGTAAGACGCTCTTTAAGTGTTTCGTCAGAATAGGCATCAAGAATACCCGTTTTAACTCCTTCTATCAGGTATTTGGTAATCTCATTGTTATTGGCAAACAATGGCTGATTCTGCTTCTCACGTAAATCTACCCTTCTCCAAAGAGTTACTTTTTTTGCAACGTTCGATTCATGCACTGGACGAAGAGACAGCGGATTTAGTCCGTTATCCGATTTTTCCTGCCCCAATGCTAGCTGACTAACGGCCAGGCCGGTAAGTACAGCAAACGCTTTAATGTTTTTCATCTTTTTCATTTTTATTAATTCAGAGGAATCTGCACGGTCATATCACCTATGTTAACTTCTTCAAGTTCACCTTTGAAGTTTTTACGCATCACCTTTTTGATAGTGATTACATAACGATCGCCGGAGGCTGCATTGCGTGCAAGCTCAGAAATATTTTGATTTCCGGAAACTCCTTTCAGACTTCCCTTGGGTCTTGTACCATTTGCCAGGAATACATCAAATTCAGTAACCCTGAAATTTGCATCGTCCGGGTTGTTACTTTTAAAGTCCTCATCTGCGAGAGCTACTGCGTTTATTGTTCTGACAGAAGAAGCAGGTAAACCACGCTGGCTTACATTGTCCGTAACAGGTTGCCCGTTTGCCAGGATTTGTATCGACGGCTTTGGTACTCTACGCACTTTAAAAGGAAATGACTGAAGGTTAACGCCTTCGTTCTGAACGTTCAGAATTACTTTGGCTGCATTTGGAACCACGGTAACGTTCCCTCCGCCACCAGGAATAAACTCAGCACCTTCACCATTGAAAGTCGGCTTAAAGAGCGGACCTAAACCAGGTGAGGTGGTTACCAGTTTATTTGCACAACGCAAGTAAAGTGCAGGCAATGAACCAGATTCCAACTGTACAGACGGCTTTAGAACCGTGTAACTTTCTTCCTGAGTAACCTGCTCAATAGTTCCATCTGGCTTAGGGTAAGAAATACTGGCGGTATATGACCGTTTTAAAAGGCCATTTTTGTCGTACTCTCCACCTTGAGCCGTTACTTCGTAAGTTGCCTTTCCGTCAACTACGCTAAGAGCTGTTCCATTGATGCTAATACGAGGGGTAATTGCACTTGAATACGCTCCGATGGCTACATCAGCTTTGTATTTCTGACCTGCTACAACCGTTCTTGCATCGGGAATAACTACGGCGAAAATCTTGTCAAACTTGATTTCTTTAGCTCCTACTTGCTGAGCCAGATAATTCAGCACCTCTGTCTCCTGCCTTCTTATCTCAGATTGCTTCTGACTTAGAGCAGCAAATGCCGCAGCCACTGGTGTTGCTGAGAACATGGCAGTAGGGAAATCCTTGTTCAGCTCTCCAGGATCTTTGGTTCCTGCGTAGGCGGGATCATCCTTCGCATCCGGTGCCAGATCAGAGAGGGTGACTTTACCGCCCGAGAGCGAATTGAGTGTTTCAGTATACGCTCTGAGCTTGGTTTGTAGTTCATAACCCAGACCCGATTTACTGCTCGCGGGACCTATAAATAGGTTGGCAATTTTCTCTTCTTCGGCCAGATTTCTTGTAATCTGCGTTTCAGGATCTATACCTCCTCCAGCTTCTATAATTTGATTTCTCAGAGATTCCACATATCCGTTTATTTCGGAAGTAGCCTCTCTTACTTTGTTGGCGTTGTTAAGCAACGTGACGTATTCAGGTTTGTTACCCGCTTTATCTACTGCTTCTTTCATGGCATTTATAATCCTTGAGTTGGATTCATTTGCCGAAGAATTGGCAGCTTGAAGGCTTTTATCAATCGTCAGAAATTTTTTCAATATCGAATCACTTACCTGTAATGCCAACATCGCTGTCAACACCAGATACATCATATTGATCATTTTCTGACGAGGTGATTCTTTTCCACCAGCCATAGTTCGTTTCTTTTAATCGGTTTAAAATCGGTTAAATCAGGGGTAATTAAGTTCAGCTACCTTTCATTGCAGAAAGCATGCTTCCGTATACGGAGTTCAAAGAGGTCAGATTGTTTGTAAGCTTGTTCAATTCCTCTTTGAAATGTTGCGTATCTTTCGATGCTTCAGACATATCATTCATGGCACTAGAGAGATTGCTGTAAAAAGCATTCATAGCTTTCAGGTGCTTATTGGTATCCTGAAGCTCAAGTTCATAAACGGCATTCAAAGCTCCCATGTTCTGAGTAATTCTCTGGAATTGATCACGGTACTCCTGGGCATCTTTGGTGGCATCTGCCATGCTGTTCATAGCCGTTACTGCTACTCCGTAAGCAGAATTCATTTCTCCTACTTTTGAGGCAGCAGCTTTGACGTTACCTGCGTATTCATTGGTAGCAACGGTGGCATCGGCAATACTTCCCAGGTTAGACACCGTATCCGTAAGTTTAGAGAAGCTACCTTTCAATTTGTCAAAAATCTCAGAATTTAAACCTGATGATGCCAGCATATCATCCATTTTGGAAGTAAGTCCAATGTTCGAAGAGGCAGCAGCTCTTACCGGAGCCGGGCCGTCAAAATTATCAGATAGTTCGGGATATACTTTTTCCCATTGATATTCTACGGATGGTCTTAGAAAAGACTGAAAGGCATAAATTAAAAAGATAACTGCTTCTGTTCCCAATCCAAGCGGAAGGGCCACACCTGCCCAGTCGTAGTGCATGATTTTACCCATTGCACCGATAATTACAACCGCGGCTCCCAATCCGTAAACAAATGGAATGAATTTATCCCAGAAAAAGCTAGGTCCGTTGCTTGCTGCCATTAGAGTTCTTATTTAATGAATTTGTTAGTTAATAATTGGTTTATAAAAAGCGGAGAATGAGGTCATTCTCCGCCTGAGGTTCATTTGATTATTCCCTTCCGGGGATAGAGCCAAGTCTATCCATTACATTTCTGAAACCGATGTAGGAACGGGTTGAAGTACGGTATTCAAACGTAGTGGTTCCTGTTTCGAGATAATAGGCTACATCTTTCCAGGATCCCCCTTTGATAACTTTTCTTGGTTCATCGGGATCATCATATACAGGGTTCAAATCCCAGGTAACAGGCATGTAAGATTCCGAATAGGCATCCTGGGTCCATTCTGCCACATTACCTGCCATATTGTATAGCCCAAAGTCATTCGGATTAAATGCATTGGCAGGGGAGGTATACGGATATCCATCAGCCCGGTAATTACCCCGGTAGGGTTTGAAGTTTGCCAGAAAACAGCCTTTGCCATTGGCCACATACGGGTTACCCCAAGGGTATTTTGCACCTTCTTTTCCACCTCTGGCCGCCCATTCCCACTCTGCCTCAGAAGGAAGTCTGAAACGAGGTGATTTGAACTGCCCGTTTTCTTCACGATACGCATTGTATTGTTTCGTACGCCAGTTAGAGAAATATTGTGCAGCATCCCAGCTTACACCCACCACCGGATACATATCAAAGGCCGGACTACTGAAATAGTACTCGGTCATCTGATCACCGTTGTGGTACGAGAAGTCTCTTTTCCAAACGGTGCTATCCGGGTAAAGTTTTGACATGATAAATTCTTCTCCCAGCACAGATACAGAATCTGCCAGCATGTAGTTCACAAAGGTGCGATACTCATTGTTTGTAATCTCGGTGTCATCCATGTAGAAAGGGCTGATCGTGATTTTCTTATTCATTCCGATTCGGGAGGAAAGCACATCCTGATCTGCCTGACCCATCAGAAACGAACCCGATGGAATCAATACCATACCGGAGGGTGCCGTTTGCTTGTACCCTTTTCTCGCTGTGGCAACGATTTCACCGTTTGTGAGACCCTGCAGAGGGTCACCCTCGGCTCCACCGCCTTTCTTGCCAAGACCTACCTTCTCCATAGTTTTATTGAGAAAGCTACAACTCTGCAGCATCACCAGGGGGGTAATGATTAAGAGGGCCTTAAGGGTTTTTTTCGCAAATCGCTTGTTCATGTAACAAGATAATTTAGTTAGTAATGGTCTTCATTTTTATGAGAACAGACTAAAAACGCAGCCTTATTCCCGATTATTGTGAGAAATCCTAAAGTACAGCGAATTATAAATTATTCGACGGAAAGCACTTTGAGACCTTCTTAACAGAATCAAATTTTGCACAAATCATGCCAAGAATCTTCACTGAACCAATCAGAAACAACACTGAGTTTGCTAGTATCCGTATCTTGGTGTTTTGATAATTGATTTCTTGCCCGAACGGGGAGGGTTCAAATAATAGGTAAGCAGCACTTCGTGTGACGTGGGGGCTTTAGCTGGGGTTCCGAAAACCACATAATCAAATGCGTAACCAGCTCTCACTTTATTATTGAGGAAATTTCCTCCTATCAGGAAAGACACGGCATCCTGCCAGCGATAGTTTACACCACCCCAAAAAGAGGAATTATAAGTAACTAAAGCACCGACTTCCGGAGAGACCGTTTTAAAATCACTTTTTATGATAAACATTGGGCTTATATCCAATGTATATGATACACCAATTAATAAAGAACCTGTGAGGTAAAGCGAGCGGGCAAGTGGATTTTTTCCTTCCAGTGTGCTAAACCCAAAGGTAGGCTGGTTGATATGACGTAAAGAAACTCCCAACGTGTACGAAGGATTGTAGAGGTAAGCACCCACTCCAACATCCGGTTGGGTTTGGCTTACTTTTCCGTCAGGAATAGAAGGATCATCTGACTCTCTGGGTCTATATTCCCCGCCATCCAATATTCTGGAGTAAATGCCCGCAGAAACACCCAGACCGACAATATTTGAGCCGATACGTTTGTGGAAAGCATAGGTTCCGCTTATCTCTCTGCTGGTGCTTCCACCGCCAATCTGATCATTTGATATGTAAAGACCAATGCCACCTTTCAGGGCACTGAATGGGATGGAAGCTGAAATCTGCTGCGTTACCGGAGCACCGCCCTGATCAAATGAACCGGTATAACCAACCCACTGTGTTCGATATAAGGCACTAATGGCTGTGCGGCCACCCATTCCTGTACTTCCGGGATTGAGATACAAATTGTTAAAAGAATACTGAGTAAACTGAGGATCGCCCTGGGCAAAAGCATCCTGGCACAGCATGAATGCTATAACCGGGATAAACCATTTATTAAGGACGTAAGTCAATTTTTTCAAGTAAATCTTTCCAACTAAAACGTTTCGAATTACTTCCAATTATCTGAGTTTAACAAATTTCTACTCAGAAAATACGTAGAACAGAGGTAAAAGGTGTCAAAGGTTATTCGCTTCTTTTATGTAAAGTTCTAAAGCACCTACCATAGAAGGGGCGTTGGGGAGTGGAGCCTCTATGTCAAGTATCCAGTTTTTCTCCCTGATGGCCTGTGCCGTGGTGGGGCCGAAAGCCGCCAAACGGGTATTATTCTGTTTCCAATCGGGGAAGTTTACATCAAGAGCTTCCACACCAGACGGGCTGAAAAAACAGATCACATCGTAGAAAACATCGGTGAGGTCTGATAGATCTGCAGGGCCGGTTTCATAGATGATCGCCTCTGTGAGAGGAATTTTATGTTTCTCCATGATGCTGGGGATACTATCATTTCTGATGTTGCTACATGGAAAGAGAAATTTCTCTTTTTTGTGTTTCAGGATGTAAGGTTCCAGATCTGCTGCGGTACGTGTTCCGGAAAATATCTTCCGCTTTCTGATGGTAATGTATTTCTGCAGATAATTGGCGGTTTGCTCCGAAATGCAGAAATATTTCATGTCTACCGGCATTTCTATTCTAAGCTCTTCACAAAGTCTGAAGAAATGATCAACCGCATTTCTACTTGTGAAAATTACGGCAGTGTGAGCAAGTATGTCTACCTTTTGTTTTCTGAACTCTTTATGACTTAGGCCGTTTACGGCAATGAAATTTCTGAAATCAACTTTGATTCCGTAATTCTCTACCAATTTGTCGTAGGGGGTGTCCTTTTTACCATCTTCGATGGGATTTGAAAGCGTTACTAATATACTTTCTACTTTACGCATTCTGGCTTTTATCTGGCCAGCTTCTGTGTTTTCACTCATCCTGGAGTAGTGTATTTTAGATTTATTTTAAGAGGATTTCTATCAAAATGCCAACCTGAACCCTATAATGGTGGGGAGCACTTCCACGACGCAAAGATAAGCAATTAAAAAAAGATATTGTATGTTGTGGTTCTTCAAAATGCTGAAAAACGCCAATAGGGTACGTCCTGAATAAATGATTATCAAGATGATAGGAAGCCAATCTGCAATTCCTTCTCTGCTGAATCTGTGCTGTACTGAAAATAGATGAAGAAGAAAGGCCAGAAGCAGAAACGAAAGCAAAAGGAACTGAATATTCTTGTAAAAGTGGATGTTTACCGTTTTGCCAAGGCCAAACAACTTTCCGCATATGCTCAATAGAAAAAACTTGAGCAGATACACCAGAAAAGCGATAGTGCTAGCAAGCACAAAAAGAAGGAAGTAACCTCCCGTATTATCCTGCAGGTTAAATGGAATGTGGTCAGAAAACAGCACCACCCCCTCTCCCGCCATGAGCAGATAAAGGTAACCGCTCAGGAGACTAAGCAGGCCAATAAAAGCGATATTGACTCTGTTAAGCGGTTTGCTTATCAAAAACTTCGATTCCCTGATTTTGGTTGTAAACAAATCACTCACCTCAATGTATTCTGAAAAGGCTTTGGGATTGGTACTGGTAAGAACCGTGGCAAAAGACAGAACCAACATAAATACCACCACAAAGGTATTTTCTACCTGCCGCGGGGGCCGTAACTTTATAATGGCCAAGCGGTCCTTTGACAAAGAGGATTTAGTTTGATTGGTTGGTACTTTTGATCCGATCAGAAGACTCTTCTTTCCCAGAAAACTGCTTCCATAGAGTGTTAGAAGTATTTCTTTGCGGTCCTTGAAATCAGCAACCGGAATGATCACCCACTCGTTTTTGGGCAAAGAAATGTAAATGGAATTATTAACAAACAACTGACCGTCTGTATCGTCTGATTTCGCCAGAAGTACAAAATCTTTGAATAGACGCGTATTCAAAAGCACACTATGGGCGGGTGTGGTATTATCCAGCTCTGCTGTAAATGGCAGCATTTGTTTTTGAGCCTCGTCGTAATAAAGCCACTTGTTTTGGAAATCTTCAAGTACGTAATAGGAATTTTCTGGCCCACCGGTTTTAGGGAAGGCAGCTACAGGAATTATAATAAGCAGTAGGAGAAGACTTCTCAACTTTTTTTTTGTGCAAAAGTAATCCAAGTTTCAGACTTTCCGATTCAAATACGAGGCGTAGTCCGGAAATTTCACTTCGTATTCTTCATTCATTAATGGACTGGTCAGAAGAAAATCTGCGGTAGATCGGTCACAGGCAAAAGGAATATTCCAGACCACCCCCAGGCGAAGCAACGCTTTGATGTCTGGGTCGTGGGGTAGTGCAGACATGGGATCCCAAAAGAAAATAAGTACATCAATTTTCCCTTCAGCGATGAGAGCACCAATCTGCTGATCTCCACCCAATGGCCCGCTCATGAGTTTTATTACATGTACGTCAAGCAGGTCTTCCAGCAGGCTTCCGGTGGTTCCTGTTGCATAAAGCTGATGTTTCATCAAGGTATTTCGGTTATACCAGGCCCAATCGAGCAGCTCAGATTTTTTGTGATCATGAGCCACCAGGGCAATTCTTTTGCGAACCGAGAGTATCCGTGTTTCCATAGGAGGTGCTTTGAAGCAAAAATAAGGAATGTTTTCATGGGAAGCTTTAAACCAAAAACAGATAGGTGTTGTTTCCTCACAAACATCTGTACCAACCTTGGAATCAAAACATACATCAATCAGGACGCTCGGAGAATTAAAAAGAAGCGGTTATGCCCCAAAATCTATTAAAGAGGAACTCCGGGAAAATCTGATCGTTAAGCTTCGGAAAGGAGAGACGGTCTTTGAAGGAATCTGGGGATATGAAGATACCGTTATCCCTGATATTGAACGTGCTATTCTCTCTATGCATCATATCAATTTGCTGGGTTTGAGAGGTCAGGCGAAAACCAGAATTGCACGTCTCATGGTAAATCTTCTGGATGAGTATATACCCGTGGTGGAAGGATCTGAGCTGAATGATGATCCACTGAAACCTTTATCCAGATATGCCAGAGACCTTATTGCCGAAAAAGGAGATGAAACGCCGGTAAGCTGGATGCATCGGGATGAACGCTACAATGAAAAACTGGCTACTCCGGATGTTTCGGTATCCGATCTGATTGGTGACGTAGACCCCATTAAGGCTGCAGCTATGAAACTCTCGTATTCTGATGAGCGGGTGATTCATTTCGGATTAATACCCAGATCTAATCGGAGTATATTTGTAATTAATGAATTGCCAGATCTTCAGGCCAGAATTCAGGTTTCCTTGTTTAATATATTACAGGAAGGCGATATTCAGATCAGAGGTTTTAAGCTGCGTTTGCCACTCGATATTCAGTTTATTTTTACGGCCAATCCTGAAGACTATACCAACAGGGGTAGCATTGTAACTCCATTGAAAGATCGTATTGATTCCCAGATTATTACTCACTATCCGAAAACCATTGCCACGGGCCGGAAGATTACCGAACAGGAAGCTTCATTGAAAAAAGGGCAAGAGCTGGTACAGGTCAATGATTTGTTGAAAAATCTGATCGAACAGGTAGCCGTGGCTGCCCGCGAGAGTGAATATGTAGATGCAAAGAGTGGCGTATCTGCCCGTCTCACAATATCGGCGTATGAGAATCTGGTAAGTGCTGCCGAAAGGCGGCTTCTGGTTAACGGGGAAAAGACTACCTATGCCAGGGTTTCTGACCTTTACGGGGCCGTGCCCGCTATCAACGGGAAAATTGAACTGGTGTATGAGGGAGAGGTGGAAGGCCCGGCGTATGTAGCATACAGCCTGTTGGGTAAAGCCATTCGGGCCGAGTTTCTGAACTACTTTCCAGATCCCGAGCTACTGAAGAAGTCCAAAGGCAAAAATCCGTTTCTGGCAGTAACCTCCTGGTTTGCGGCGGGAAATGACATGGATATCACAAATGATCTCACGGGCAAAGAATACAAAGACAGACTGAAAGCCATTGATGGTCTTGAAGAACTGGTGGTTCATTATCATCCTCATCTCAAAGGAGAGGAGTTATTGTTCATGATGGAGTTTGCCCTTCACGGACTCGCCGAGTTTTCGCTGATCAGCAAGCATCCGCTGGATACCGGTTTGCAGTTTAAGGATTTGCTCGGCAACCTTTTTGACCCGAACAAATTTATGGACGACGATCAGGATTCGGATTACTGATGACTCTCCAGTAGTTCGATAATCTCTTTGAAGCCTTTTTCTTTGGCATAAGAGAGGGCGGTATTTCCTTTTGGATCCCGGTAATTCAGGTCAGCTCCGTTTTCAAGAAGTAAGCGGGCAATTTCCGTTTGGCCGAAAGAACAGGCATAGATGAGTGCGGTGGCTCCTTGTCCGTTCAGGGCATTTACGGCAGCCCCGTTTTCGATAAACAATTGGGCGAATTCCAGAGGGCCTTTGAAGCAAACACCCATCAGAGCGGTATTTCCGGCGGCGTCTTTGGCATTGATATGGGCTCCTTTCGAAAGTAATAGTTTGGTAACATCTGCTTTTCCGGTGTAGCTAGCCAGAATCAAAGGAGTGAATCCCCGCAGGTCCTTTTGATTCAAAAGGGAAGGGTCTGCATCCAGGGCTGCTTCTATTTCGGCTAAAGTTCCTGTTTTGAGGAGCTCAAAAAATATCATAGGTAGTTTTTCAAGTGAATGCCAAAAGTAGTGAGCTTTGTCTAATAGGTCAAAGTGATATTTTAGATCTTTTCATAGATGTTATCTATTTTAATACTTTTGTAAAAAATCCCTTCATGAACCTTCAGCAGTTGGAATACATCCTTGCGGTGAATGAACACCGGCATTTTGCCCGGGCGGCAGAGGCGTGTTTTGTGACTCAGCCTACGCTTAGTATGATGATTCAGAAACTGGAAGAGGAACTGGAGGTGAAGCTTTTTGACCGGAGCCGGCAGCCGGTTTGCCCCACGGAGGCAGGTGAAAGGCTGATTGCCCAGGCAAAGAAAATTATGAGCGAGGTGAGTGTATTGCAGGAAATGGCCCGTGAAGAGCGGGATTATATCGGCGGAGAGCTCAGAATTGGTATAATTCCTACCATAGCTCCCTATTTGTTGCCTTTGTTTATTGAGTCATTTCATGCGAAATATCCCCTGATAAGGCTTAAGATAAGTGAGCTGGTTACGGATAACATTCTGAACAAACTGGAGAGGGGAGAGCTGGATGCGGGTATTTTGGTACCACCTGAAAACGACAAGCGACTTACGGAAATTCCACTGTACACGGAGGCATTTGTGGTCTATTCTCCCCGCGAATTTGATAAGGAATACCTTCTTGCAGAGGATATTAACGCCAATGCAAATGAACTGCTGCTGCTGGAGGAAGGCCACTGTTTCCGATCACAAATTTTACAATTTTGCGAGCTGAAACGAAAAATGGACACGGCCATTGAGTACACTTCAGGAAGTCTGGAGACTCTGCGAAATCTGGCTGACAGGCAGCTGGGAATCACTATTTTACCCGAATTAGCCACGCTCACCTTTACCATGGATCAACTGAAAAAGACCCGGCAGTTTGCCAGTCCGCGGCCGGTGCGAAAAGTAAGTATGGTCATGAGTCGGGGTTTTGTGAAACGAAAACTGCTGGATTTACTTTCTGAAGAAATAAAGAGTCAATTACCTGCGGATCTTGTGACGGAAGAAGAGCTGATTGTGCCGTTTAATGCCTGAGCAATTCCAATTCCGGAGGAGATGAAAATTCTTAAAATAAACGAAGAATACGCCTGTTTCTTTGATGAGGCATTTGCTCTGTTCGCAATAGTCTCTTAATTTTGCACACTTATTTCGGGATGTAGTTCAGTCCGGTAGAATCCTCGTCTGGGGGGCGAGTGGTCGCAGGTTCAAATCCTGTCATCCCGACAAAGGTCGCCGCTACGGCGACCTTTTTTCTCTTACTTTGTAGACTCCTTAATTGTCCGTATAATCTCATTACCTACTTCGGTGCGAATATTCAAATCACTAATTTTGGAATTATCCCGGGTGGGGTAAACCCGGTTTGAGAGAAATACATAGCTGAGGTTATACATCGGATCTACCCATACAAACGTACCGGTGAAACCACTGTGTCCGTAACTGAGATCAGAAGCTTCCTGAGGGCCGTTGGCAATGCTTTTATCGGGATGCAGCTTGTCAAAGGCAATGGCTCTGCGGTTTACCACAGGATCAAACTGATATTTTGTACACTCAGCTATCACTTCGGGTTTAATAAACTGCTGCCCGCCGTAGCTTCCGTTTTGAAGGTACATCTGCATGAGCTTCGTAAGGTCATTGGCATTTCCGAATAAGCCTGCATGTCCGCTAATTCCGCCCAGCATATCGGCGGCTTCATCATGCACAAAGCCATGCACCAATGTCTTTCTGAATAAGGTGTCTTTTTCGGTGGGTATAATCTGATTCAGCGGATAATACCGCATTGGATTATAAGTCAGGGAATTGGCTCCAATAGCCCGGTAGGTTTCTTTGAGGTAATCTTCCCAGTTTTTGCCGGTAATTGACGCAATGAGTGATGGATAAAACATATAATGCATATCGCTGTACACATAACCCTGTTCCGGCTTGATGGGCGAATCCAGAATCTGTGCGAAGATATTTTTCTGGTAGTCTTTATTCATCCAGAGGGAATCTTCCAGTTGCACCGAATAAATCTCAGAGGCTTTGGTGTCAAATATACCGGGTTTCCAGGTAATGGTTTGAGGGTCAAGAAGCTGAAGCCAAAGTGCAGGGTCTTTTTTTACACTACCGATGTAATCCAGCTGGGGTCTTTGTTTTCCCGAGAATATCCGTTTGAAGAACGGCAGCTTTTCCATAGGGAGATAGCTGAATTTATCCAGGAGTTCGGGATGTTTGGCCAGCCCTTTGTGAATGGTAGAAAGCGTATCAATCGCATTCACCCAGAATGGAATGAACGCTTTGAGACCACTACGGTGCGTGAGCATATCACGGAAAGTGAGGTCTGCTTTATTGGTTCCTTTAGACTGGGGATAATAATCGACAAGAGTTTTATCCAGATCAAACTTATTTTCAGAGAGTAGTTGCATAACCGCCAGGGCCGAGGTGGTCACTTTGGTGACTGAAGCCAAATCGTACAGGTCTGTGGGATATACGGCCCCCCATTTATCACGAAATTCCTGATTTCCCGCTATTCGGGGAGCTCCCACCTGGCTTTGGGGCTCATAAGGATCATGATTATCCATCACATCTTTATTTCCCATTTCAAATGATTGAGATGTTTCTTCTTCCTCCTCGTGATTTTCTCTTACGGCGTCTTCATACGTGTGATATCCATAAGCTTTCTGAAAAATAACCCGTCCGTTTTTTGCGACTTCCAAAACCGCTCCGGGGTATGCTTTGGCTTCAAGGCCTTGCTGAATAACCGACTCGATTCGCATGTTCAGCTTTCGGCTGTCTACACCCACTTGTTCAGGAATCCCGTATGCCAGACGGTTGAGAGCCGCAGGTGTAAGTCCCATCCCTCTTTGATAAAGGTTATTAACTGTAACCGGTAATCTTCCCTGAAATGGAATAGCCCCAAAAATAGCCTGAGCGACGGCCTCGCCCATGTAGTCACTTTCCTGATTAGCCATTACGATGGCTTTGGCCTTCTCCAGTCCGGTAATTTTATCGAGTGCGTACGGGTTTCCGAAAATTACAACAACCGTATTGGGATTTTCAAGTAGAGCGTCCAGGGCAAACTGATTGGTTTTGGTAATGCCGTAATTGCTGTAAGGTCGGATACTTTGCAAATGCAGACCTACCACCAAAACATCAAATTCGCGGGTGCGATTGTGTACTAATTGAATCAGATTATCCGAAGCATTCGAGGGTAGATTGAATAGTTCAACATTCGTATAGTTCTGTGCCATGCTCTGAAAGGCCGAAGTGGCGGCCTGATCAACAGAAACGAAGGCAATTTTGCCGGTCAAATTCTGTACAGGCAGAATATGGTCTTCATTTTTAACCAGAGTAAGTGTTTTTTCGGCAAATTCCCGATTCAGGAAATCAGCTTCAATGGTATTCAGATCAGTAATGAGGTTTTCAATCTGAGTGGGTTTATACTGATCAAGACCAGTCCAGCTTTTGGCCATCAGAATTTTCCTCACCCGCTCGTCAATCACCTGCACAGGAAGTTCTTTGCTCTCAATGGCCGCTTTGATGGCTTTAACTGCGGTGGGCACGTCCTCAAATGTCTCCAGAATATCATTGCCTGCCAGAATAGCCATTACCAGAGCCTTTCCATCCGGAAAATGTTTGGTAATTCCCTGCATATCCATGGCGTCGGTAAATGTAAGACCTTGAAAGCCCAGCTCTTTTTTGAGTAGGTTATCCAGTATTTTAGTTGAAAGCGTGGCCGCAATATTCGGGGTGCTATCCAATACTGGAATACTCAAATGAGCCGTCATGATTCCGCTTAGTCCATTATGAATGAGGGCTTTGAAGGGAGCGAGCTCAACCTCATTTAGTCGTGTAAGATCGTTCGGAATAACGGGTAGATCATAATGGGAATCTACCCCTGTATCTCCGTGCCCCGGGAAGTGCTTCGCGGTGGCGATAATATGCTGGCTCTGCAGCCCCTGCATGTAAGCCAGTGCTTTCCGACTAACATCCGAAGGGTTTTCACCGAAAGAACGGAAATTGATCACCGGATTCTGCGGATTTACATTGACATCGGCTACCGGGCCATACATCACATGCACGCCCAATCTACGGCATTCACGGCCTATTTCGGCCCCCATTCGCTCAATAAGCTTCGAGTTTTCATACATCGCTCCCAGTGTCATTTGATAGGGAAACCGCACGGTGCTGTCGAGACGCATGGCCAGTCCCCACTCAAAATCCATCCCGATAAGCATGGGAATTTTGGATAATCCCTGCATTTCATTAATGATCTGAGCCTGCACAGTAGGCTGCCCGGCAAACATAGCCAGGCCGCCAATATGATATTCTTTCACCCAGGTACGCAACTTTTCAGGATCATAACCTTTCCCCGAGTAATTTCCGCGGGGCATTAGAAGTTGGCCAATTTTCTGGTCAAGACTTAGGGTATTGAAGACTGAATCCACCCATTGTTTATTGTAATTTGTCAGAAAGTCAGGTTTTTCCTGAGCGATATTTTGAAAGGAAACTAGCAGTAGCGTACATATACAGGGGAATATTTTTCTGATCATTGCCGAAGGTTCAAAGTTTCTCCAAAACTAAGAAAAATGTGAGGGATTGATACAACTCGGCTTTTTCACAACGGGCGACATGGGAGTGATTGCCCGAAAAAGGTTTTGTAAATTCATAGAGCCATGTTTACGTTTATGCATCTGGATTAGTTACAAAAAAGAAGCGGTTATGGAATAGTGAACATGTCCAATAATTAAACAATTAGATAAAACTTTAATTATTGCGATAATTTATTTAAAAAATTTAATATTATTCCATAATCTTCTGATTTATAACTAATTTTGCGGTTGTTTTAAAAGATTTTACTGAGGGGAAGATAATGACGTGCGAGTTGTTTTTTGTCTGTACTGAAGACAGAATTAAGAAAGAGGCTATTTCTGATTGTTGTGAATGTTTTACCGATTACGATAAGGCCAAGGCTTTTATGGCCAAAGGGCTTGAGGGTAGATATAAATTGCGGTCAGTGCTTTATCATGTGCACATGGATGCCTCGAAGTTAGGCTTACTGCTAAACAAACCGATTCAACCTGAGAATCTGGTAAGTCTGCTAAGTGAATCGGGATATAATGATTTCAAGCACTTAAAGGAAAGTCTGGAGCCGGATGGCAAAATCAGAATTCTTTCAGAGTACCACATCATAAAATAGCCTTCAACAGGAACATTTTTTCTGATTTCCTACCTGGATTCTATGATATCAGTAAAGCTTTTATCAAAGTCTTCCTGAAACAGATCTTCATATTTCCTGGTGAACATTTCGTAGGTATGTTTGGCGAGGGAATGCTTTCCGAGCTGATGCAATGCTTTGCATTTCATCATCATGGCGGTCTCATCCACAGGATCGAACAGAAATACTTTATCTGCCAGCTCCACCAGTTCTTCTGCGTGGTCTTTGATCTGCAAGGTTTCTGCATAACTCAGAAAGCTGTCAATTACTTTGTTTGAGATTTCACTTTTGAAAGCATCCAGCCATTCGAATTCGAGATTGGGAAGAAATGTACCGTGTCCGGTAATTGTGCTAAGTCGGGTAATGTCTTCTTTGGTGGGTTTCTTTTTTCCCGAGGTAATCTGCAGGAAGTCGGCGTAGTCAATACTGATTTCTGAAGGGTTGTGGGTTATTTCCCAATTGCCGGTTTCCTTATCCAGTTCAATACCTCCCAGTTCTGAGAGTAGTCCTTTTATTTTGATGAGGTTAACAGAGCGGTTGTTTCGTGCACTAGCCTTTGTTTTGTCAAACCAGAAAATATCATCCAGTTTGTCTGAACTGAGACATTTTTTATAACGAAGCGAATTCAGGAGCAGATACAGAAATATTTCCTTAATAAGGGGGGTGAAAGCCTTTGAAAGGTCTGTTCCGTCAGCTTTGAGTACCTGAAATTTTCCGAACAGATTAATACGAGGTTTTGAAGTGTGGTTGGAAAGATAAAATTTTGAATCCTCAGCAGTTGTTTGATCGGCCGGGATCACTTGAATGGGAGAAGCTGAAACTTTGGTTTTCTTTTCACTTCTTTTTCTTTTGATATTCCACCAGACTGCAATGAGGAAGATAGTAATCAGACCTCCTCCTGCAATGATCCAAATGAGGTAAAATGAGTTGTGTTGCGGTTTTTCAACCGGGGATGGTGGTGTAGATATGGTAAATAGTTGAAGAGTAGAAAGATCTTTTTCCAGATTATGGTTAATAACCGTACAAAGTAGTTTTTCTGAGGCCACATCTTCGTAAAGTGAGACCTGAGTGGTTACGTCATGGAAATTGATGGCAATGGATTTCCCTAATTTTCGATACGTAGGTTCAGTAAGTGAACCCTCAATGAGCTGAAGTTCCGTGTTGAATTTTAACTGATTGAAAACGAGTCCGTAATACTTTCCTTTCTCTTCGTTAATGATCAGATTAGAAGCAAAAACAAATGAATCTTCCTCGCTGCCGGGGATTTTAAAAAGTTCTTTAACGGTTCCGTTTTTCCAGTCTATCCGGAAGAAATCATAGTAATTCTGGGGTTTTAACATCTGGTCACCCGATCTGGATCCGTAACCTCCGATGTAGTAAGAAGTAAGCTTATCAAAGGTATTTCCAAAGCCTGCCAGGTACCTGGGTTCGGGTACATCACCCGATAAGCGGATATCTTCCCATGTTTTATGTTGGAAACTGTATTTCTGAAACCGGTTTTTGTACGCATACATTCCGTATCCTCCAATACAAACCAGTGCGGTGTCTCCGGGAAACATATACATATTGTGGTGCCAGTATTCCGTAAGTCTTTCGGCCTCAGGAACTTCATATATTCCGTTTTCAAAATCAAAAACTTGATTGCCGGTAAGTCGCACAAGACCGTAATGCCCAGGTTTGTCAAAAGGTATGGCAGCATCTCCTCTGGATATATCTAGTTTTGCGGTCAGTTTCTTCTCTTGTTTGTTCCCGGTTTTTGTATCCAAAAATGCGATTCCATCGTTGTGATATACAGAAATGGAAGAGGCCCCAGGCTCCTGAGCCACCGCTATTACTCCTTTCCAGGTACTTTGATTCAGCTCTTTCCACTCGGTAAATTCTTTGGAAATCCAGTTGGGATTGTTCACCAGACCTGATTCTTTTCCTTTGGAGTCTTTCGCCTTGCTGCCTTCCAGCTCATCGAGTTTCCAATGATGGAGCATCCGGTTATTGCTACTCACCTCTACATCAGAAATATTCATGGCTACCACATCTTTGGTCTCAAAACCCGGTTTAATACATTGCCCGAAATGCAGTTCAAAGCAGTCGAAAGACAAGTCAGATATTTTTGTTGACTTACCCGCAGATCCGTTAATGGCAATGGCTACCGTACCCTGTGTTTGAGAGAAAATAAGTTCCAGATGATTGGTTTGTGCGTAGAGGTCAACGGTATTTTCGCCCGGGTTTATTTCGAGAGGAGTTTCACCCAGTACAAAACGTAATTTATTGTAATACAGGATATCGAAGTTTCTGCCATTTTTGTCAATGAGCCTCAGCATGTACCCGTAAAAGTTCTCGGAAATTGGTTGCAGCCTGAAGTCGAAAGAGATTTTGAAATCATTCCTGGTACAGATGCTGTAGTTTTTCCCGAGGATAAGAGAAGTTCGTTTTTCACTGATCACCTCATTCCCGTCGAATTTAAGCCCGTACTGCTGACCTTGTACCAGTGATGTCAGTGTAAATAATAACAACAGGTATAAGAGACGGTGTTGCATCCGGGACGAAAGTTTAGGTCTTAGGTTTGGGTTGGCTCAATTACTAAGCAAAACTAGGTGCTTACTTTATCAAAGGCAAAATTTGAGATTCTATTCGTAGTCGAAATTATTCATTAAGCGTTAAGGCATTCGGGATTTAGAAGGATTGATATAAGATTCGGGAAATATTGCAAAAAATAATCTAACTTCGGTAAAATTGATCAAACCATTGAAATAGAGGTACGAAAAGCTGTGCAATGACTGCGATCTTCTCCCGATTGTTTCGTTTGCAAAAGAGTTAATGATCCCATTTTTTCAGGATTAATAAAAAATTAAGACTTCATTCATCGTTTGTGATTAATTCGGTAGATTATTAAAATTACTCAAGCCGGACCTGGTCCTGTTTGAGGATGAGAATGCAAAAAAATCATACAAGGAACTTATATTATGTTTGACCCGATTAACCTGAAAAAGCCGAAAACGGTTTACGATGTTGTGATAGTGGGCTCCGGGGCCGGTGGTGGAATGGCGGCTTATCAGCTTGCCAAATCCGGAGCGAAGGTCTGTCTTCTGGAGGCAGGAGGTTACTTTGACCCGGCAGATCCCAAGTACATTACCCAGCTTAAAAATCCCTGGGAGTCTCCCCGAAGAGGTGCCAGCACACCCTTAAGATCATTTGGTGATTTTGATGCTGCCTGGGGTGGCTGGAATCTGGAAGGCGAGCCGTATAAAGCGATGGAAGGTACAGACTTCTGGTGGTTCAGATCCCGTATGCTGGGTGGCAGAACCAATCACTGGGGTAGAATTTCTCTCCGTTTCGGGCCAGATGATTTCCGAAGAGGAAGCCTTACAGGGATAGGTGATGACTGGCCCATAGGCTATGAAGACCTGGCTCCTTATTACGATAAAGTGGATCAGCTCATTGGTTTATTTGGAACCAAAGAAGGTATCCCGAATGAGCCGGATGGCATCTACCTGCCACCTCCTAAGCCTAGGTTGCATGAGTTGATGATCAAAAAAGCAGCAAAGGAAGTAGGTGTGCCAGTGATTCCTTCGCGTATGGCTATGCTTACAAAAACCATCAATGATTCGCGGGGAGCCTGTTTCTACTGTGGACAGTGTAATCGTGGATGTCAGGCTTATGCAGATTTCTCATCTTCTTCGGTGCTGTGTATTCCGGCTGTTAAAACAGGAAATGTGACACTGATTAATAATGCCATGGTTAAGGAGGTACATACAGATCCTGCCACAGGGTTGTGTACCGGAGTTTCCTATGTAAACAAGCTGGATTTGAAAGATTATGAGGTGAACGCCAAAATTGTTATTCTGGCAGCGAGTACCTGCGAATCTGCCCGTATTCTGCTTAATTCAAAATCTTCCAGGTTTCAAAGAGGTCTTGCAAATGAGAGCGGAGTAGTAGGAAAATACCTGAATGACTCCACCGGTGCTGGAAGGGGTGCCTTTGTTCCAGCATTAATGGACAGGAAAAGATACAATGAAGATGGCGTAGGAGGTATGCACGTGTACACTCCCTGGTGGCTGGATAACCGCAAACTTGATTTTCCAAGAGGGTATCACATTGAATATAGTGGAGGTATGGGAATGCCGGGATTTGGATTTGGAATGGGCATGCAGGGTGTTCAGAAGAATTTTCCGGGTAGCGGAAAAAGACTTGGAGGATTCGGCCCGGGTCTGAAAGAAGATGTTCGCAGAATGTATGGGGCGTTTGTTCATATGGATGGCCGTGGAGAGCCGATTCCTCTGGAGTCAAATTATTGTGAAATAGACCCGGATAAAGTAGATAAATATGGTATTCCGACCCTACGTTTTCATTACAAATGGAGCGAGAACGAGGTAAAGCAGGCCAAGCATATGCAGGATACCTTTGAGCAGATTATCCATGAAATGGGCGGAATACCTCTCGGAGAAAAACCGGGAGCAGATTCAGATTATGGTCTGGCTAAACCAGGACAGATTATCCACGAGATCGGTACCGTAAGAATGGGCAATGACCCTAAAAAATCTGCTTTGAATAAGTGGCAGCAGGCACACGATGTTAAAAATTTGTTTGTGGTAGATGCCGCACCATTTGTTTCTCAGGGAGACAAGAATGTGACCTGGACCATCCTGGCATCTTCCTGGAGAACTTCAGACTACATTATTGATCAAGTGAAAACCAAAAAACTCTAACCTAAGATGAAAAGAAGAGATTCATTAAAAGCGTTGTCGCTGAGTTCTTTGGGTATGGCGGTGTTGCCGGCCAATTCCCTGGTGGCTCAGCCAGAGCAACTTAAAGACGATTTTAAGCCGGGTCCGGGCAGAACAGATGATGAGATTGCCAGAGACCGTGCCATTCATGAGCAGAAATTTATGACGGCAGAAGAACTGGCCATTCTCGCGGTTTTATGTGACATCATCGTACCGAAAGATGAAAAATCTGGAAGTGCCGCAGATGCTGGTGTTCCGGAGTTTATAGAATTTATTGCCAAAGACATGCCTCATTATCAGGTACCTCTGAGAGGAGGCTTGAGTTGGATAAACAATTACAGCCGCAAACTGTACGGTAAAAACTTCAGGGAGGCGGGAAAAAAGGCTCAATTGGAAATTGCCGAGTCTATTGCTTATCCTGAAGAAGCCAAACCTGAGGTGAGTCAGGGCGTGGCGTTCTTCTCTCTGGTCAGAGACCTTACTTTAACCGGATTTTATACCACTCAGATTGGATTCAATGATCTGGGTTACGTGGGTAACACGCCCAATATGTGGGATGGCGTACCCCAGGATGTTCTGGATAAGTATGGTTTAGCGTATGATCCTTTATATTTCGAGAATAAAGAATAATAGGTTAAGAGAAAAAAAGGGAGGCGGCTGCCTCCCTTTTTTCTTATCTGTTTATGTCGGGTAACTACTTACTTACCCAGTGCTTTCAGCATCATTGCACCTATTTCTGCAGGCGATTCTACCACATGAATTCCGCATTCGGCCATGATTCGCATTTTGGCCGCAGCGGTATCGTCGGCACCGCCAATAATAGCACCTGCATGTCCCATTCTCTTGCCTTTCGGAGCGGTTTGACCTGCAATAAATCCGACTACTGGTTTAGGATTGCCAGCGGCTTTAATGTATCTCGAAGCTTCGGCTTCGTAGCTTCCGCCGATTTCCCCGATCATCACGATGGCCTCGGTTTCAGGGTCGTTCATGAGCAGTTCCACAGCATCTTTGGTTGGTGTTCCAATGATCGGATCACCACCGATACCGATGGCCGTAGAGATCCCCAATCCTGCCTTTACAATTTGGTCGGCAGCTTCGTAGGTCAAAGTACCCGACTTGGAAACAATACCGATATTTCCTTTTTTAAATACAAATCCGGGCATAATTCCCACCTTCGCCTCACCGGGAGTAATTACACCTGGACAGTTTGGTCCTATTAGTGTACAGCCTTTTCCTTTGATGTAGGTTTTGGCTGTAATCATGTCTTTGGTAGGGATGCCTTCAGTGATACAAACGATCACTTTAACACCCGCGTCTGCAGCTTCCATGATGGCATCGGCAGCAAATCCAGGTGGCACAAAAATGATAGACACATCTGCACCGGTGGATTGAACAGCCTCTTCCACGGTATTAAAAACCGGACGATCCAGGTGACTTTGACCTCCTTTACCAGGAGTAACACCGCCCACCACGTTGGTTCCGTATTCAATCATTTGGCCGGCATGGAAGGTGCCTTCTGAGCCTGTGAAACCCTGAACAATAACCTTGGAATCTTTATTTACCAATACGCTCATGAAATTGTACTTTTTTGAGGTTTTCGGCCAATTGTTCGGCCACTTTATTACGGAGGCCAAAAGTAGGTTGAAATTGGAAAAATACAAAACCTGATTTCCTTTCTTTCACACCCACTTGGATATTTTGAAGATACCCCACCTGTAAACTAATTCTGAATTGTAGGGTATTTTCAAGATTGTTCCATTTGAAAAGCAGGGGTTAAAGTAATTTACCGTTGTAGAAAGTACAGTTCAAATGATTTTAAGGAATCTGGCGTATCAAAGTATGGCTTACGAAAGGCTCCCTGCAAAATCTGGATAGGACGCGTTGAAGTTAACCGGAAATTTTCTCTCAGCTGATGTTCTGTCAGGTTTTTATAGATAGTATGCAGCCTGAAACGTGAAAAACTTAAAGCACCTGCCACCGAAAGGGATTGGTTTCTGAAGGCGTACTTAATTCTAAATTGATGCCTATTGAGTTGACGAACCGGATGAATTTCAACAGGGGTCCGGTCATTTCTTAACTATTTATGTCGTATTCAAAGAGGAAACCGAAAAAGACATCACCTTTAAAGTTATTCTTTCTGGTATCGGAAAGTCTAGGAAACAGGAGTGGTAAACCTTCACACAAATTAGATGGTTTGCAATACAGGAACCTTTTAAATCGTTTCTATTTTTGATATTAAGGCCTATATTGTGGGCACTATCCTCTCATCGGAATGAAAAAATTGGTACGTGTCGTATTTCTTTTGCTTTTGCAACTGTCCTTCAGTTATTCTTCGTCGGCACAGATTCAGGCCTATAAAAAGGGCCTGGCCAGCTTCGATAAAGGATTTTATGATCTGGCAATCAATGAATTGGTGAAGGTTAAAGAAATTGATCCATCTCAGGAAGCTAAACTTAATTACACAATTGCTGAAGCCTATCGGCTTTCAAACCGATGGGTTGAATCGATCAGTTATTTTAAAAATGCCATAGAAAAGGGGATAGCTGACCCGGATGCTGTTTTTCACTACGCCTATGCTTTAAAAGCGAATGAGCAATACTCCGAGGCTCTTGAAGAATTCAAAAAATATATTACCCTAAAAACTACCAACAAGGTCTACAACGAATGGGCAAACAGGGAAATCAATACCTTACAAATTGTAGATGTCTTAAAAAGGAAAGACAGTGACCTTGCTTTCAGGAATCTCAAAGAAATAAATACCGAGGGAGCGGAGTTTTCACCTGTAGTTTTTGATGGAAATCTTGTTTTTTCCTCTTCCCGAAAAGATAGGGTTTATTCCAACGGACTTCCTTTTCTGGGACTTTATACCTCAAAAATTAATGATGACCTTACGAGTATCGGTGAAGTCTCTTTGTTTAGTCAATCGATTTTTGACCCTGAACGGAATGAAGGAAGCCCTGCTTTTTCGCCCGATGGCAAAACGGTAATTTTTGCACGTGGAAATTCTGGTAAACGAAAAGATGCATCGCCAGATGTAGATTTATATGTGAGTCGTAAAACTCCTCAGGGATGGTCTGAACCAGTTCTTGTTTCTGCCTCAGATTCTGCCAGCTGGGATGGAAGTCCGGCATTTTCAGGCGATGGGAAGACCATTTATTTTGCTTCGAACCGGCCCGGAGGAAGCGGTGGAATGGATCTTTACCGCGTAAACATGGATGCCAGCGGACGATTCGGCAATCCGGTTAATATGGGTAAGGCTCTGAATACGCCCGGCAACGAGATGTTTCCTTTCGTGACCAAAGAAGGAAAACTCTATTTTGCCTCAGATGGCCACCCTGGTCTAGGCAAACTTGATCTTTTTGTGGCTGAGCGGAAAGGCGGTAAAATCTCCGTAGAGAATATGGGATTACCATTTAATAGCTCCATGGATGATTTTGGGTTGTCAATAGATGATTTGGGCAATATGTTTTTCTCCTCAAACCGGCGTGGAGGACAGGGCGATGATGATATTTATTTCTATCAGGCTCCTCCCAAAGAAGAGCTGGCACAGAATCCGCCTGACGCACAGGATGAAAGCTCAACACCAGACGCGGATGTGAAGGTGGTTAATTATTTCCTTTCGGGTAAGCTTACAGACAAAGAAGACAATTCCTCGCTTCCGAATGTCAAACTGGCCATCTATAAAATTGAAAACGGATTTCAGGAGCTGGTTCAGGAATACAGCAGCGATCCCGAGGGCAATTTCGGACCCATGAAGGTCGCAGAGGATACCGATTATCTCATCATCGCAGAAAAAGAGGATTATCTCACAAAGAGAGAGGGTTTCAGTATGTTTGGAAGAAGCATCCCTCCGATTTTACTGAGAAAAGCAGTAACTGATACCACGTTTACTACTTCCATTGCAATGGAAAAGGTGTATATCGGAAAGACTTTTGTACTCGAAAACATTTACTACGATCTTGATAAAGCCGATATACGTGCAGATGCAGCTTTGGAGTTAGACAAACTGGTTCAGATACTTCTGGATAATCCTAAGCTAAAAATTGAGCTTGGATCGCATACAGACGTCCGCGGGTCTGACATGTATAACCTGCGACTCTCGCAACGAAGAGCAGAGTCTGCTATTGAATACATTATATCCAGAGGAATCAGCCGTGACAGGCTTCTGGCACAAGGTTATGGTGAAACCGAACTGATTATTGAGGGTGCAAAGACGGAGGAAGAACATCAGGTTAACCGCAGAACAGAGTTCAAGATTCTGGCGATTGAAACTGAACAAATTCCTGAATAAGGATGCCTGATAACGTTGGCTTTCTTACCTTAGGGCTTTCATCTAAAGCCCTATTTATGAACAAAACTCTACTTTGTCTTTTTCTTTTTAGCTCCATGGCCTTTTCTCAAAAAGAGGTGATCAAACTTTATTCTGGTACGGTGCCTGGCCTCAAACCGGGTATGGAAAAAACGGTAGAGGAAAATACAATCGGCACAGACGGTGTTCTGAGGGTTCGCTCGGTTACAGTTCCTGAACTTACGATTTACAGACCTTCGAAGGGAAAAGGAAAAAGAGCTTCCGTGATTATCTGCCCAGGTGGAGGATATTATATACTTGCTCTCAATAAAGAAGGGCACGCGATTGGTGAATGGTTTGCGAAAAATGGAATTACGGCATTTGTGTTAAAATACCGGTTGCCCCAGGAAGATTTATTTGAGGATAAGCAAATAAGGCCGCTACAGGATATTCAGCAGGCTTTCCGGATTGTTCGGGGAAGGGCCTCAGATTTTGGCATTGACCCTGCAAGGATCGGGGTAATGGGCTTCTCGGCAGGAGGACATCTGGCAGCTACAGCTTCCACCCACTTTGATGAGCAGGTAGGAGAGATTCAGGAACAGGCGTTAAGTGTACGGCCAGATTTCAGTATATTGATGTATCCCGTTATTTCATTTAATGATAAATATGGCCATACAGGCTCCCGAACTAATCTTATTGGACCGGATATTGAGATCAAAGATCAGGAGTATTTCTCCAATGAACTTCAGGTTAAATCAGACACACCACCAGCTTTTCTGGTGCATGCGATTGATGATCCCGTGCGAATGGAAAACTCCCTGTCTTATGTGGAGGCCTTGAAAAAGAAAGGGATTTCTGCCGAACTACACCTTTATGATACCGGAGGGCATGGATTTGGTCTTGCACTTGATAAAAAATCACCTGTGGCAAGTTGGTCAGATAGATTAAAAGAATGGTTGAAATGGCATGACCTGCTATAAAACTTTGGGTACGATTTTTGAAATGTTTTTTCAAGCCATTTAATAAAAAAGAATTAATAGGTTTCCTGCTATACAAATGTCTATGTACTTTTAGGTCAGGAAAACACTCAAATGCTTCAAATATGAAAAAAGTAATCTATACCTTTTGTGTCTCTCTTATTGCGGGTGCCGTCTCTGCCCAGGTGGTGAGCAGTGCCCAAATTTATGTTTCAGAAGGTGCGGTAGTTAGTTTTGGTCAGAATGTCGAAAACAGCGGAGAGCTGACTAACAAGGGTCAGGTTCACTTTAGAAATGATTTGAACAATAAAGGGGTTTTGAAATCGGAGGGTGAGGTTATTTTTGACGGTTTCACGAAACAGCAGATATCTGGTACTGATCTGGTTTTGAGATCAGCAACTATCAACAATGACGTGGAACTCGATAATAAGCTTGTGATTGAAGAAAAACTAACCTACCAGAACGGAGTTTTGGCCTCGTCATCAGCTTCACCGCTTGTATTTTCTGAGAAAGCCATTCATCTGGGTGCTTCAGACGCTTCTCACTCAACCGGTACAGTTACTAAACTTGATGCCAACAATTTTGAGTTTCCGGTAGGTGACGGATCTACCTATAGAGGTTTTCAGGCGAGCGGAAGCACGCGTGGTGCTCTTTCAGCAGAGTATGTGGGCCAGAGTCCTGAAAAGCTTGGTAAAGAGCTTGCGGTGGGAGTTGACTATGTGAATGATTCTGAATATTGGGTTCTTAAAGGTGACAATGACAGAGAAGAAGCTAATGTACGTCTTTTAAATACCTATGATTCTCAGGTAGCTTATCTTAGAAAAGGAACCTGGACCATGTCAGAAGACAGTCGCTTTACTTCAAAATCGGGATTGATTGAAGGGGTGAAATTTACTTCAGGTCGTGGTAAACTGGTAAAGAAAGATATCGGTGTTTGGCCTAATCCAACTCAGGGAGATTTCAATCTGAAACTTACCGGAATGAATGACAATGATCAGATTACGGTGGATCTTACCAATCAGGATGGCCGTGTAATCATGTCAATGAAAGGATCAGTAAACGAATTAAGAAAAGTTTATTCTCTACCAAATGGTATGATTACTACGCAAATTACTGTTCGTGTGATTAATGGTGAGGAAGTTTTCACAGAGAAACTAATTCTTAACAGATAAGAAAGATAGTTAATGATATACAGGAAAGGGTGACCAGATGGTCACCCTTTTTTCATGAATGGTCAAAAATTTTCCATGGATTCGGACTTCAAAAGTGGCTTTTGAGAAGACTACTAGATATGCTAATTCTATGATCCGAGCAATCTTAATCTAAGTATTCAAGAAACTGGATGCTACGATTTTCTCAGCGATAATGATAAATTTTCATTATTAGGTCTTTGTTATTTGTGAACAACTTCGACGTAATAATCTTTACTGATATCAAAACCGGTAGCCTTAATTTTTTGCCAACCTGTGCCGGGATACAGCCGAATACTTTTTCCGTCGGACAGTGTAGCGTCAACAGGCATAGTAAATCCATCTACCACATTGGTCCACCGGTAACGGGATTTTTTCTTTTTTGAAGCGATTTCCAAAACCGGAACCTGTATGGTTCTTAAGTATTGGTCAAAGATTTTTGAAAGGTCAACTCCGGACTTCTCAATCATGTAATTTTCTATATGCGAGGAAGAAACCGTCTGATGGTAAAAATCTCTGTTCAAGCCCGTCAGGATTTCCCTCCAGAGTTCATCATTCTTTATGATCTGGCGGATGGTATGAAGCATATTGCCGCCTTTGTAGTACATATCACCCGATCCATGACCGTGCACATTGTAGTCGGCTATGATTGGAATGTCGTTTCGTATATTTTGTCGGGTACCCCGAACATATTCCGCACCAGCTTCTTTTCCGTAAAAATACTCGGTAAAAAGCGACTCTGAATAATTGGTAAAGCTTTCATGGATCCACATGTCTGCCTCATCTTTATAGGTAATGTTATTGGCAAACCACTCATGTCCGCTTTCGTGAATAATGATGAAATCCCATTTAAGGCCCCAGCCGGTACCCGATAGATCACTTCCTTTGTAGCCATTCTGATACCCGTTTCCATACGTAATTGAACTTTGATGCTCCATGCCCAAATAGGGGGCTTCCACCAACTTGTACCCGTCTTCGTAGAAAGGGTAGGGGCCAAACCAATGTTCGAAAGCTTCCAGCATTCTATATACGTCCTGAAACTGTTTCCTGGCCTTTTCTTTATGCTCTCTCAGTGCATAGAACGAAAGATCCAGCGGGCCTTTTTTCCCCTGATAGATATCTTTCCAGCCCACATAATCACCGATGTTGATATTGACTCCGTAATTATTGATGGGGTTACTCACAAACCAGGTGGTAACCCGCTTTCCATTGTCGTTTACATAAGAGTTACGCAGTCTTCCGTTTGAAATATCCTGAAGATGGGCCGGGGCAATAACCGTTAACTTAAGGCTGTCCACTTCATCGGCAGGGTGATCTTTACAAGGCCACCAGACACTGGCACCAATTCCCTGATTTGCGGTTGCTACAAAAGGAAGGCCATTGCTATCTTTTTCGAATACAAATCCGCCGTCCCAGGGGGGTCTTTGAGCCACAACGGGATTTCCTTCCCAGGTTATTTGAACCGATTCACGACTTCCTTGTTTCTGGTTCTTTTTCAGATGGATCCACCAGACGTTGGTAGCTACTTTTTCATAGTTTAGCGGGGAAGAATCCTGCGTGACTGAAGTTATCTTCAGCGGAGGCTGCAGGTCAATCTGCATGATATCAGACTCGTCCAGAACGATGTAGTGAACGGTATTCTGACCCTCTATTCTTTTTTTGTCGATATCTACCTCAACCTGAAGGTCATAGTAGGTCAAATCCCACCAGGCTCTTTGTGGGGTCACAGAGCCTCTCAGACTGTCGTCTTTGGTGTACTGGGCCTGAGATACTTGAAGAAAAAAGAAGCTGATAAAGGCCAGGCCCAGGGTTTTTAGTTTCATTGAGAAGGAATTTGGCTTGCTAAAATAGCAATTCCTTCCTGGAAACTAACGGGATAATAACCTAATACTTCGCTCGCTTTGCTGATATCAAACCCGGTTTTGGCGGGTCTTTTGGCGGTTTGTCTGAACGTGCTGCCATCTACTTCATTTATGAGGCTTTTGTTGAGCCCGAAATAGTCGGCGGTCATAATCGCCATTTCGTAAGGGTTTAGGAGGTCCTTACCCGATATATTAAAGATTCCTTCTGCTTCTTTATCAGCAATGAGGAAACAGCCCATGGCCAGATCCTCTGCCAGAGTAGGTGTACGCCATTGGTCATTCACCACCTTAATTTCTTTGCCTGCCTCCAGGGAATTCTTTACCCAAAGGATAATATTGGAGCGACTCATGTCATTGACGATGCCATAGACCAGGATAGTTCTGGCCATAGCCCAGCGGATACCCGAGTTTTCAACCAGTTTTTCAGCAGCAAGTTTGCTCCATCCGTAAAAACTTACGGGATTTGGCTCGGCAGTTTCGGTATATGGACCGGCTTTCCCGTCAAAAATGAAATCTGTTGAAACATGAAGAAGAAATGAATCTGTGATTTTACAGGCTTCAATGAGGTGCTCCACGGCATAAACGTTTTGAGCCCAGCAGTTTTCCTTATCGGTTTCACACTGGTCCACGTTGGTCATGGCCGCTGTGTTTATCACCACATGCGGGCGATATTTTCCGATTACTTCGGTCACCTGAGCTGCATTAGTTATATCGAGGGACTCAAAGGTATAACCTTCCTTAGAAGGAAGTCTGTTTTCACCTCGGGCGGTCGCAATAATCTCTGTCGATTTATTCTGAAGGAGTAGAGCCACCAATTTTTGTCCTAAAAGACCGTTGGAGCCGGTAATGAGAATTTTTTTCATGGTATGGATTACGCTTTATAGGTGTAATTGTACTTTTTGCTTATTTTTTTCTTTGACATTTTTTTGACACTTACCTTCATGCTTACATCTTCAAGGGGTCTGTCTGAGGCCGTTTTTACCTTTTCAATTTCTTCGGCAACTCCGATTCCCTGAATTACCTTACCGAAAACGGTGTAATTGTTATCCAGAAAGGGAGTGCCTCCCACTTCTGTATAAAGGGTGGTTTGCTCGGGGGTGTACTTCATGCCGGTTCGGTTTTCCATCACGGCCAATTGCTTCTCTGAATACTTTTTGCCGGTGACAATGTAAAACTGACATCCCGAGGACTCCTTTTTTGGGTTGTTGGTTCGGGCGGCAGCCAGTGCACCTTTGGAATGAATGTGATTTGTGGTAAACTCATACGGAATTCTCGCCAGTTCGTCGCCGCCACTGCCAAGCTGTTGACCCTGTTTGGCATTCTTAGAGGTGGGGTCACCGCCCTGAATCATGAATTCATTGATCACGCGATGAAATAAGGTGCCATCATAAAAACCGTCTTTAGCCAGTTTAATGAAGTTTGCTTTATGTAAGGGAGTATCGTCAAAAAGCAAGAGGGTCATGGTGCCCATTGAGGTTTCCATGGTAACCAAATAATCCTTTTTTGAAGGTTTCTGAGCATGAACGCCCAGGCTAATGATTAGGAATATCAAGATTTTTTTCATTCCGAGCGATGATCTGGTTTTTTCTTCAGGAACTGGTAAAAGTAAAATTTCTTAATCGCGAATTTCGTTCGAAGCCATGTCTTTCACGGGATATTTCCATTTCTGAAGTTTTATGCTTCTTTTCTTAAATACTGCAAAAGTCATGCAAAAATCGGAGGGTGCATTTACTTGTTTTGAAGTTCTTCTCTTATTTCAGATAGAAGCTCTTTGCCACCTTTTTCCAGCAGCTCGTTCGCCACTTTTTCGCCGAGTTTGACAGGGTCCTGGCCCATTGAAGTAACCCGTATCACCTTTTTTCCGTCAAGACTCACCATTCCTGCATTAAGTTCAAGGTAGTTTTCATCAAAGAAATGAGCATGCCCAAACACTGGTATGGAGCAGCCACCATTAATCACCCGGAGGAAACTACGCTCGGCCAGTAGCCGTTGCTCTGTTTCCGAATTATTGCAGGCAGCACGAATGAGCTCATATTTTTCAGAAGTTAATACGGTAGCAGCCTCAATGGCGACCGTACCCTGGCCTACGGCAGGAGTAAACTTTTTAACGTCAATCACCTCCTGAATAAGGTCATCGTATTCCATTCGATGCACTCCGGCGTAGGCAAGCAGGAGGGCGTCGCACTGCCCGTCACGCATTTTCTGGATGCGGGTTTGCAGGTTTCCCCGCATGTCAACGATTTTTACCTGAGGATAATAGGTTTTCAGAAGGGCCACCCGGCGTGTACTTGAGGTTCCGATCGTGATTTCGTCGGTCAGTTTACATTGTTTATCACTTACCAGTACGTCATTTACGGCTTCGCGATCGGTGAAGGCAATGAGGGCGAGATCTTCATCCAGTGATGACTGCAGGTCTTTGGCACTGTGAACCGCGATATCAATGCTTCCGTTTCGCAGCTGTTCTTCCAGTTCTTCGGTGAAGACTCCTTTACTTCCTATTTTTGACAGAGAGCGGTCAAGAATTTTGTCACCTTTGGTTTCGATAATTACGATTTCGGTATCTGCTCCTGCGTTTTTTAATGTATCCTGCACATAATAAGCCTGCCAGAGAGCCAGTTTACTTCCGCGGGTACCAATTTTTATTTTCATAGTTGTCTAAATATATAAGGAGCCAATAATTCCAAAAAATAAGCCACCGGTGAATCCGGCCAGAATTTGCCCCGGGGTATGTGCATTTAACCGTAGTCTGGCAGATGCCACCAGCCCTGCAATACAAAGAGTTATAGCAAGTGGCCACTGCAGAGTACTTTCATCAAAACGGGCGGCAATCATGAACAGGGCACCGAGTACCCCGCCAGCTGCGGCCGCATGAGCACTAATTTGCCATCTTAAACTCACTATGGCCACATATAGGAGGGTCATCAGAATGAATCCGAGTATGATTGCTGTAGGCTTGAGTAAGACCGATTTCGTGTAAAAGAAATAGGTAAGAAAGCTTAAACTAATGATGGTGACCAGATAGGGTATTCGTCTGTCTGAGAGTTCTTCGAGATGCATACTTCCTATTTTTCCTCGTTTATAAAGCCAGTAAATCACCAAAGAAGGGAAAAGAAAGCTGTAAAGAAATACGAAAAGCAGCAGTAATAGCCGGGAGGAAAGGGTGTAGCCTTCGATGGTAAGCACATAGGGAGAAACAAAATAGAGCAACGAAAGCAGGTAGGTGGGCATTAAGCCGGGATGAAATACGTAAGAGATAAAGCCTGCCAGTGTTTTACTCAAGATGTTCTGCTATTTAAGCGTACAAATATACTACCTCAGAAAAGGAGTGGAGGAGTGTATGACAAAAAAAAGACCTGCAAGCAGGCCTTCATTTTTTTGGAAAAAGAAACTATGTGATGCTTTAAAGTTGCTTTCTTAAGCGAGCCACCGGTATGTTGAGCTGCTCACGGTATTTGGCTACGGTGCGTCTGGCGATCTGGTAACCACGTTTTTTCAATTGTTTTTCCAGTTTATCGTCAGAGAGTGGGGCATGCTTGGGCTCTGAGTCAATTAACTCTTTCAGAATATTTTTTACTTCACGGCTGGAGGCATCTTCACCCGATTCGGTAGAAATTCCCTCGCTGAAAAAGTATTTCAGGGGATAGATACCAAAGTCTGTTTGAACCGATTTACTATTTGCCACACGGGAAACCGTAGAGATGTCCATTTCAATTTTCTCAGCTATATCTTTGAGAATCATGGGCTTGAGGCGTGTTTCGTCTCCTTCCCAGAAAAATTCTTCCTGGTATTTTACGATGGCCTCCATAGTTTTCAGCAGCGTTTGCTGGCGTTGCTTGATGGCATCAATAAACCACTTGGCAGCATCCAGTTTTTGCTTTACAAAGGTTACTGTTTCTTTGATCTGCTTGTTTTTCTTATCGCTCTTGTCGTAGGTGTCGAGCATTTCAGAGAAAGATTTACTAACTCTTAGCTCGGGAGCGTTTTTGGAATTCAGAATGATGTCCAGTTTTCCGTTTTCTGCGGTCACGATAAAGTCGGGCATGAGATAGGCTGCAGTGCTGTCTGCCTGGCCCACATTTCCGGGTTTGGGATTGAGACGAGTGATCATAGCCACCGCTTCTTTCAATGTCTCTCCATCTGTATCCAGTTTTTTCTGGATGGTATCGTAATGTTTCTTAGTGAATTCTTCAAAGTGATTCTCAATGATTCTGATGGCATTGATACTTGCTTCTGAATAATAATTTTCACGCTCCAGTTGCAACAGAAGGCACTCCTGCAGGTCACGGGCACCTATACCTGCCGGCTCAAACTTCTGTACTTTATGTAGCACGTCTAAAACTTCTTCCTCGCTTACATACAGGTTTTGACCAAACGCCAGATCATTACAAATGGACCGGATAGGTCGGCGAATGTAGCCGTCATCTTCGATGCTTCCGATGAGATGTAATCCTATAGCCTCCTGTTTTTCATCCAATCTTAAATAGCCCAGTTGTTGTGTGAGAGCTTCGGAGAGTGTATTTGTTGAAACCACAGGCATAGAGTCGCGGTCATCGTCCCAGCCATCGCCATACATTTTATAGCCACTGTAATCGTCCTGATTCAGGTAGTCTTTGATGTCTATTCTCTACTTATATTCAATGCTTTCGTATTCAGAGAAATCGTCCCCATAATCATCATCGTAGTCATCTCCATAGTCTTCAGAAGACCCATACTCATCTTCCCTACCTTTTTCCTGCATTTCAAAACCCTCTTCGAGAGCGGGATTGATCTCCAGTTCTTCCTCAATGCGTTGATCAAGTTCAGCAGTAGGAATCTGCAGCAGTTTGATAAACTGAATTTGCTGAGGGGATAGTCGTTGTTGTAGTGATTGATTAAGGGCTAATTTTTGCATCGTAAGTCAAGTTAGAATCATTTGCTATTAGGACGTTCATTGAGGGTTTGTCATAAACCGTGCCAAACTGATTTTTTTATATGGCCGTCTCCCCAAAATTGTCTGCTTAACGAACATGTTGTATTCTGTTAGAGAATACTAAATTGTTTATTATCAGATAATTGTTCCTAAATAAAAAACCAATTATGATTTTTTGAATAAGTATACAAAAAAATGCAAAAATCTGCTAGAAAAAGTAGAAAAGTGCTCTGCGGAGAATCTCAGGCAAGTACCGTTTTCAGCTTCATCTGAGTCTCATTCCACTCCTTGATGGCGGAGGAATCTTCGGTAATTCCACAGCCCGCAAAAAGACTCATTTCTGAGCCCTTTAGTTTCATCGTACGCAGATTGACGTAAAGATTGGTATGTTTTTCGATATTGACCGGACCCAAAAATCCACTGTAAAATTCCCGGTCATGTTTTTCCTCTTTTCGCAGAAATTCGGAGGCGGGTGGCTTGGGCATTCCGCAAACGGCAGAAGTAGGATGAAGCAAATCAAGCATTACGCCGGCCATTTGAGGAAAACTTATGGCTTTGGTATCTACCTCAAAAGTAGACTGTAAATGAAGTAAATTACCTGCACGCACGGTTTTGGGGCCAATTTCTTTATACTCCCTCACCCGAATTTTTTTGAACGAATTGATAATAAAGCGGCAGACCAGGGCCTGTTCTTCAATTTCTTTCTGATACCAGGGGGCCTCTGAGCTGGGTATTTCCTTTCCGTTGGTATCGTAGGCCGATTGCGTTCCAGCCAGTGCCATTGTTTTGAAAATACCAGTTTCATCCTGTTTTACAAGGATTTCTGGTGTAGCTCCCATCCAGAAGGCACTTTCCCATGGAAGATAGGTGAGTGAACAGAACACACCCGGGTAGCTGGCACAGAGCTTTTCAAAGTGAGCAAAAGGATCTAAATCTTCTGATAGCCGAATATTCTTCCTGCGGGATAGCACCACTTTTTCGAAATGCCCCGCCTTTATTTCCTCCCGTGCTTTTTCTACCATTGACTCAAATTCCAATTGAGCCGTCTCATCCAGTCCAATATAATCTGTCAATTTGGTGGACGGAATCCTGTTTGGGATGGTTGATGTAGAAAAATTTGCCGGTAAAAGATCAAATCCGTTCAGTTGATCACCAGTTAGTGGCTCATCAAGCGTGTTGAACCTGAAAAAGAAGTCGGCCTTAATAAAGACCGCTTTTTGTGAATGATCGTAATCAAAAGGGGCCAGTGCAAAGCCTTCCGGGAGTTCATCCAGTTCTATTTTGCGGAAATCAGGCTGCTTGTTACGTGAAACAGCCAGCCGGAGATCCATCTCGCCGGGTTCACGCCAGAGAGCAAAAGCCATTCCCTCCTGCACCAGTCCGGAAAGCATCTCTCTGAATCGTATGTCAATATGTGATTCGATCCGTAGCTCCAAAACAACCCAGAAAGTTTAGTTTTTCAATTCGGCAGTGAGCTCGCCTTCGTTATTGTATTTTGAAGGGCATTTCAAAAGTATTTGCTCAGCTTCAAAATAATCCTGATCCAAATTCATTTTACCTACCACAACCACCTTTTCCGATTTATCTAGATCCTGCGGTTTGGGTTTGTTATAGACTACCTTAGACTCGTTTTGAAGCGAGTCAATCATCATAAACTCGAAGCGGTTTGGGTTAAGTGAAGGTTCATAAACCATCCCTATGATCTGACCCATTCCATCCTTTTTTAATTCACCTACAACATGTATGGAATTTGTTTTTCCGTCTGCGGCCATCTCACGGGCTTCAGAAAAATCAGAATATGTACTTGCATCGCCCACGGTTGAAATAATCATTCCTATAGCCACTGCGATGACCACCAATGCGATGATATGCGATTTTTTCATGCCTTTACTTCTTGCTTTTTTCCAGTTTCGATACCTTTCTAT
This sequence comes from uncultured Cytophagaceae bacterium, assembly GCA_966250325.1. Taxonomy (GTDB): domain Bacteria; phylum Bacteroidota; class Bacteroidia; order Cytophagales; family Spirosomataceae; genus Jiulongibacter. The sequence continues at coordinate 39,796 of CBINGY010000019.1, forward strand.
CCAACATAAAGAGGTAGAATAAAATTCCTGCGGTGACCAGTGCAATTACACAAACTACCACCCAAAACTTGCCTTCCTGCCGAAGGCCGTCTGCCATTTCTACTTCACTTTGAAGCAGTAAAGCCCATATCATTTGAAGAGTCATCTATTTTTCGTTTTGCTTGTATTCTAACGTTTGAATTCGTGTTCGTAATCTGGCAATCCATACACCCACCAGAACCCAGCCGATTACGGCAGGGTAAAATACCATTCGCATCTGACTATCCATATCGTATTTTCCGAAGGCCGGATTGCCGCCATTACCGGGGTGAAGCGAGTCTGTGATTCTGGGAAGTATCCAAACCAGAGGCATAAAAGCCGCAAAGGCAAAAATATTGTAAACAGCAGAGAGGCGGGCTTTTTTCTGTTCATCATCAAACGAGCCTCTCAAAATGAAATAGGCGGCATAGATCAACATACCTATTTCCACGGCGATCAGTTTTGGATCCATAGGAAAGGGATTTCCCCAGGTATAATAGCCCCAAAGGCCGCCGGTTAGAAAGCCAAGCACGCCAAGAAAAAAGGCCACATGTGCGAAAGACACCGCTTCTATGTCTGACCGAACAGCACCTTTCCGCAGATACTGAAGAGATCTGAGCATGGAAATGGTCATGAGCGTCATCATGGCAAACCAGAGGGGCACATGAAAATAAACGTTTCGTATGGTTTCATTGAGAATGGGCTGGCGGGGAACCTGGCCTACCAGACCCATGACTGAAACATAGATGAGCAATAAAGCTCCCAAAATTTTCCACCAGTTATTTTTTATTGGCATAATGTTCATCAGGTCAATCTCTCATTCAACTATTTAACTTCTCCACAAATATGGAAACAAAATAACACTCAGGGCCAGAACTATTCCGTTCAAGGCTACCAAAGTCATGATTTCATCGGTGCTTGCATTCCAGTTAAGCCCGTCCATCGCATTTTTTGAAAGTCGCATGAGCATGAGTAACATGGGAATGATAATGGGAAAGCTCAGCAATGCCATCAAAGATCCTGCATTTTCGGCCTTCGAGGCAATTCCTGCCACAAGCGTCAAAGTGCCGGTAAAACCGAGAGCACCCAGAAGCACAGAAATAAGGTACAAAGGAATGTCATCTACCGGGTTCCCCAGCATCAGTGCATAGATGGCAAAACCCAGAACAGCCAGCAGCAGCATCAGCAGGAAATTGTAAACCAGCTTTGAAATGATGATGGATTCGGGCGATGCCAGGGTGTAATAATACAGATACCTGTTTCGGTTTTCCTGCGAAAAACTTTTGGCGATGGCGTTAATTGCTGCAAACAGCAGTATGATCCAGAAAAGGGTATTCCAGACCACCGGATTCAGCGAGTCTGTCTTTACTCTGAAACTTAAAAAGCAAATGAAAACGGTCGAAATGAGGTACAAAATCATTCCATTGAAGGCGTACTTATTTCGCCATTCCAGAGCAATTTCCTTATTTAAAAGTGCCAGAATCTCTCTCATTCGCAATCACCGCATGGCGGATGTGCAAAGGTACATCGAAAAGGTTTTCGCCGGTTAGGAAATAAAGAAAACTGAGCAGTATCAATTTTTTATTTGTACCGGCTGCTCAGATCCAGTATGCGGATATTCCGGAACCACACCGGGTGCCCCTCTGCCTGAAGGGCGATGTATCCATCTTTCAGAGGCATTCCTTTATTTTTAATGAACCAGGTGCGGTCATCTACCCAGCGGGTATCTTCTTCCATCTCCCAGCCGCCAATCTGAGGTTTAAAATAGGTGAGCACCGTATCGCCGTTAATTACGTGATGTACCACCGAGTCGCCCAGTACAATGGCCTCGGCCTTTACCCATTGATCTTCAAAGGTGGGCCCGTTGGAATACATCATGTGATCTGTCCAGAGTTTTCCGTTTTTTACCACATGTGTACCCGGACTCGCCAGATTGCCCGTGGCCCGGCTGTTCGTGTCTATTCTCGAGAGAAACTGCATTTCTATAGAGGCCGGGAAATTCTGGTTTAATTCCTGACTGGCAGCAGACTGCGAATGCAGCATCACACCGCTGTTTGCTTCAGCGTAATCGGGGCTGCCTGGCGTGAGTTTACCCAGAATTCGGTATTCCAGCTGCAGACGGTAATGCGAAAAAGGCTTTTTGTAATACAAATGCCCGAACTCGTGAGTAAAGGTATCGTACTCGGCGTAATTTACTTTGATGATGCTGTCTTCTACGATCCAGGTGTTTTTGAAATTCTCATTGAGCGGATGTCCCGAAATTTTAATATCCCAGCCTTCCAGGTCTTTTCCATTGAACAATGAAATCCAATTCTCTTCCGGTTCTTCTGGAGAGCAGGAAATCAAAAATACTGCTATAAGAAGCACAGCAGGAACAGGAATTTTACGGTGCATAGGGTTACGGATTTTTTTTGTTTGAGTTTAAGGCAAAGCCGCATGACCAGCCTGACGCGGAATAAAAATGCCTATTACTTTCCAATATTAAGGCATAAGTCACAACAAGCTACTTATTTTTGGCAAATTTTGAATGAACCACCTTGCATACCTTAGATCTAATACGAAGTAAGTTTATCTCCCGGTTTCAAATACAACCTGAGCTTCTGGTCAGAGCACCGGGACGGATTAACCTCATTGGCGAGCATACCGATTATAACGGAGGTTTTGTATTGCCCGCTTCTGTAGATAAGGCCATTTATTTCTGTTTGTCTTCAAGAACTGACGATCAGATTCTGCTCTATTCTGCAGATCTGGAAGAGGAATTGACCCTAAATACTTCTGATCTTAAAAAGACGGATAAAGGCTGGGCAAATTTCCTGATCGGGGTAATGGCCGAGCTGGAAAAAGACGGGGCCAGGTTTACACACGGCTTTCAATTATGTTTTGGCGGAGATGTGCCACTGGGAGCAGGCATGTCAAGTTCGGCCGCCATAGAAAGTGGAATGGGTACGGCCATGAATTCGATGTTTTCTTTAGGAAAAACTCAACTGGAACTGGCTTTGATAGCACAGCGGGCCGAACATAATTTTGCCGGGGTACGCTGTGGAATCATGGATATGTACGCCTCCATTTTTGGCAGGAAGAATCAGTTAATCCGGCTTGATTGCCGTGATTTGACGCATGAATACCTGCCTTTTGACTTCCCCGAAGTAGCCATTGTGCTTTTTAATACCGGTGTAAAACATAATCTGGCAGAGACAGCCTACAATGAACGCAGAGAGGAATGTGAGGCTGGTGTGAAGAGACTTAATGAGGTTTTTCATACGATACGAAATCTACGGGATGCTACATTGGAGCAGCTGGAGCAAATCAGAGAATCATTGCCTGAGAAGGTTTACAAGCGTTGTCATTTTGTACTCTCCGAAACCCGCCGAATGATGGAAGCCACCCGGGCTCTTCAAAATGAGGATCTGAGAACATTTGGTAAACTCATGTATGAAACGCACGAAGGACTCAGCAAAGAGTACGAAGTGAGCTGCAAAGAACTCGATTTTCTGGTAGAGCAGGTCAGTGACCAGAAGGAAGTGATAGGAGCACGAATGATGGGCGGAGGGTTTGGCGGATGTACGATTAATCTGGTGGAGAAGCCTGGTCTGGGAGAACTGGTGAAACGAGTAAAACAGGCTTATGAGAGGCAATTTGGGATTGAGCCTGAGCATTATGTGGTATCTCTTACCGATGGCTGTTCCGTAATTTCTGAAGGTTAACCGGAAATAAATGAAAGTAGTGTTAAAGAACCGTGGAATTACTTTCGGGAAAGAATAGGCTTCCGTAGTTTTGGGAAGACGAAAATTTCTATGAACAGAGTAGAGCAACTGGCTCAGTTAAGAAACCGGCAATTTGATCTTTGTATAATCGGTGCAGGGGCCAGCGGAGCCGGCGTAGCTCTGGATGCCGCTTTACGCGGATACACCGTATGTCTGATTGATCGCAGCGATTTCAGTGCAGAAACCTCATCGCGTTCGACCAAACTGATTCATGGGGGGGTGCGGTATTTGGAGCAGGCATTCAAAAAGCTGGATTTTGCCCAGCTTAAGCAGGTAAAACACGGTTTGGCCGAACGTAAAACACTGATTAAAAACGCTTCACATCTTGCCGGACCGCTCGGACTTATCACTCCGGTTTTTTCATGGATGGAAGGCTTGTATTATTCCATTGGCCTCAGAATTTATGGCTTAATTGCCGGTGACGATGGCATGCCCAGAGCACAATGGCTGAATAAAAAGGAGACTTTCCTACGAATGCCCGGCCTTACCAAAAAACTTCATAGCTCTATTTTGTATTATGACGGCATGTTTGACGATGCCCGATACGTTATTGCACTGGTGCAAAGTTCGGTAAAAGAGGGGGCGGTGGCCGCCAATTATGTATCGTTTCAGTCATTCGAGAAAAATAAGGAGGGTAAACTCACATCTGCTCATGTGACTGATGAACTCAGCGGAGAGCAATTTGAGATTAAAGCGAATGTATACGTGAATTGTACAGGCCCGTATTCAGATTATGTAAGGCTGGCGGCAAATCCTGCGGAAGAACCCCGCATGAGACCATCAAAAGGGGTTCATCTTGTTTTTCCTGGCTCTTACCTGCAAAGCAAGGAGGCCATGCTGATTCCTGAAACCTCAGATGGTCGCGTGGTTTTTGTGAAGCCTTTGGATAATGAGGTGATGGTAGGTACCACGGATACTCCATACGACCAGCTCGAAAAGGAGCCTATGCTGGAAAGCGATGAAATTGACTATCTGCTGGAAACGCTTCGGTCTTTCATGGAAAAAATGCCGGATAGAAGTGAGATTAAGGCGGGATTTGCCGGAATTCGTCCGCTGCTCGCAGCCAAAAGATCAAACCGCAAAGAAACCAAAAGTCTGCTTCGTGATCATGAAGTGGAGCTGGATGAGGTATCCGGACTGGTAAGTTTGCTTGGCGGGAAGTGGACCACCTACCGGGTAATGGCTCAGGATTGTGTGGATCTGATTGGTCAACTTACTGGAAGAGAGGTTGCCTGTAGCACCTCAGATCATCATCTGGCGGGTAATCAGGTACCTGACTTTGACAAGGAAAACTTCAGGCAACTGGCTCTGCAAAAAGGCTTGCAGGAAGAAAGTATACGCCAATTACTTTCCAGGTATGGCGATCAGTCGCCGCGACTCCTTGAAATCATAGAGGAAAACAAGTCGCTGGCAGAACCCATCCTGGAAAACTACCCTTTTCTTCTTGCTGAAGTGATTTACGCGATACGCTTCGAAATGGCGGTAAAGCTGCGTGATTTCCTGAGCCGGAGAATACGTCTGGAAATTACTGACTGGGAGGGTAGCAAAAAGGCTGCAGAGAAAATTGCTCCGTATTTTCAGCGGGAGCTGGGGTGGGAGGATGAGCAAAGGAAATACGAACTGAGCGAATATAATTCGATGATTGAAGAGTTTCAACGAAGAGCTTTTGCCGATTAAAAAAAAAACGCCCCGAAAGTTAAAAGAACAATCGGGATGCTTTGAAGTAGTTAGTCCGATTATTTAAAACCAAATTTGGTCAAACCCTCTTTACTGATTTTGATGGCTTCCATAGGAGTCATTCCGTCAAAAATCTGATCCTGCTCTACGATGTAGTATTTCATACCAGAAAGTTTGGCATTGGCCAGAATTCGGGCGAAATCAATATTTCCCTGGCCCACCGGAGCAAAGCGGCCTTCATCATCCATGTCTTTTACGTGCCAGATTTTGAAACGGCCCGGGTATTTTTTGAAGTAATCCACAGGATCTACCCCGGCTTTGGTCACCCAGTACAGGTCCATTTGGAAATTGGCAATTTTAGGGTCAAGATGCTCCAGCATATAATCAATTGGAACAATCCCGTTTTTGTTTTTCTCAAACTCAAAATTGTGATTGTGATACAGGAATTTTAAACCGGCAGCATTACATTTTTCAGCAAATGTTTTCAGAATACCCGTTAATTTTTCAATATCATCGGTCATGGATAAAGAACGTGTTTCACGATTGAAACTAAACATGCCCATTGGAGGAACAGGAGAAATAAAATACTCAAAACCTGCGGCTTTTACATCAGCTACCAGCTGATCAATGTTATCCAGAGTAGCAGAACCCATGTGAACGCTTATGGGCACCAGTCCGAGTCCCTTGGCATAGGAGCTAAACTCCTGCGGAGTCATTCCGTAAAATTTGCCGTCTTTATAATCTACGGCCTCTATGTATTTGTATCCCAGATCAGCCACCTGTTTGAGGGTAGCTTTCGGGTCTTTGCCCATTTCATTACGAACGGTGTAGAGGGTCATTCCACCCCATTTTTTCTGGGCTGCGGCCGAGATACTTAGGGAAATCAGAAGAACCAGAGCTAAAAATTTAGCAAAAACAATCTTTTTCATTTTCTGAGTTTTAGATTAAGAACAATAGGTTAAAATCGGATTGAAAACCGGGTGCTAGTTAATCAAAAAGCATGAAGATCGCTTGAAAATTTGACGTTTGGGTAGTTTTTCTCGATAGGAAGCCGGGCCTGGGGTCAGTAGATTCCAGATTGAAAAATAAATCCGATTTACTTCGGATCAGTGTTTCTGAAATCCATTTTTCCCATTTCGAAACTGCGAATGATGATCTCTTTTTCCAGTTCCAGAATGCCCTTGAGTGATTCATAGTCTACTTTTTCGGCATCATCGGTGGGTTTGTGATAGTCATCATGGCCGCCTGTATGAAAGAAAAGCACCGGGATATTCTTTTCGTAAAAGGAAGTCTGGTCTGAGCCGCCCCGGCCCTCGTAGCCGGTATAGAATTTGACCTGATTCGCTGTGTCAATTCCGGAGAAAATTTCTTCAAACTGCGGAGAAGAGCCATAGCCAATTACAGAAACGCCACGTTCAGGTGCAAATCGCCCGATCATGTCCATATTGAGCATGAAGTGAACCGATTCCAGGGGGATGGTAGGATGATTCACAAAATAGCGGGAACCCACCAGACCCAGCTCCTCTGCACCAAACGAGATAAAAAGAAAATTGAAGGGTTCCTTTTCTTTGTTTCCTGAAAAGTAGCGGGCCAGTTCCAGAAGCCCGGCCACACCCGAGGCATTATCATCGGCTCCGTTGTGAATCACGCCATAGCTGGTAGAATCCCGGGAACTGCCTTGCTTCCCTTCTCCGAGGTGATCGTAGTGGGCTCCGATCACAATAGTTTTATCACTTCCGTTATCCAGAAATCCTAGGATATTACGTGAGCTCCGCACACTATCCGGCACGATCACCCGACGTACCCTAGCCTGAAAGTTCTGGTAAAATCCTTTTTCGCCTTTGGGCAGAAGGCCGTACTTTTTGAATTCCCTGCGGATGTAGGAAGAAGCTTTTTGTGCTCCCATGCTTCCCGTACCCCGTCCTTTCAACTGGTCATCTGCCAAAAAGTAGACATGTTTTTTTAAAAGGTCAATTTCCTGAGCCCCGGCAGTAAAGGATAAGAGGTTGAAGGTCAGTAGAACAAAGAAGAAAACGAAAACCAGTTTGTCTGACATAGCGGAAAATACCTAATTTTTGCCTCAAATATGTGGAATAATTCAGGTCTCTGGATAAGAACGCAAAAGATTTATTGAGGCCTACAGGCTGTGATCAAAACCCTGATTCAAATCATTTCACATGTAGAACCAAAAGCTGTATCTTTGTGTTTAATTTAAACTAATTCTAAACTGATCGAATCAGGTCTCGGCTATGTCACTAACCACTAGCTACGTTTCTCTCGCAGACCTGCCCAAAGGCAGCCGGGCAGAGGTAGTAGCCTTTCACGATACTCCATTATCCCTCCGGTTAATGCAGTTTGGCTTCACGCCGGGCACGGCCCTGAAGGTTGATTGCCATGCTCCGCTGGGATGCCCTGTTTGTATAAGTTTAGACGGCGATTATCATCTTTCTTTACGGAAATCTGAGGCCGAAACCATTGAAGTTCGATTAGTTTAAAAGAAAGCCCGAAGCGAGGGTATGGTTCATGAAAGTAGCTTTATTAGGAAACCCAAATTCTGGCAAGTCTTCACTTTTTAATCACCTTACAGGTCTCAGACAAAAGATCGGAAATTTCCCCGGAGTAACCGTTGACAAGAAAATCGGTTTTTGCAGGGTGAATGCCGATTTTGAGATCGAAGTCATTGATTTTCCCGGAACCTACAGTATCTATCCCGGTTCGCTGGATGAGCAGGTGGTGCTGGAGGTACTGGCCAATCCTAAAAACTCAGATTACCCGGATCTGGCCGTGGTGGTGGTAGATGCCACCAATTTGAAGAGAAATATGCTTCTTTTTGAGCAGGTCAGTGATCTGGGTATTCCATGTATTCTGGCCTTAAACATGCTGGATTCTGCTCTGGATCTGGGTATAGAAATAGACTCTCTCAGGATGTCATCCATTCTGGGGGTGCCGGTGGTGGAGATCAATGCAAGGGAAGGAATAGGTTTGGAAGGACTGAAACTGGCCATTGTGAATCAACTCAAAGAGCCACAGGGCCATACCAATTCTGAAATTCTGGATGAGGCCAATCTGACCGTTGCATCCTGGATTGAAAAGGAGTTTGAACTGACTAATCACTATCTGGCGATGCAGTATCTTGCTCAATCACAGAAGCTTGACTTTCTGGGTTTTGACAAGCAAAAAAAGCTGCAGAATCTTTCCAGGGAAATTCAGTTTGACCCCGATCGCTTTCAATCGCAGGACACGGTTCAGAGGTATCGGGATATCGCAGAAACATTAAGCCAGACACTAAGCCACTCGGGTGTTAAAAAACAATCGTTTACAGAAAAATTAGACAAAATACTTCTGCATAAAATCTGGGGATATGCCATTTTTCTGGGTGTGCTTTTTCTGATTTTTCAGGCGGTCTTTGCCCTGGCCTCGTATCCAATGGATTGGATTGATGCGGGTATCGGATCTCTTACAGACTGGCTGAAATCTGTATTACCGGAGTCTAAATTAACCGACCTGCTTACAGACGGAATCATAAGTGGAGTAGGTGGAGTGGTGATATTTATCCCTCAAATCGCCTTTTTGTTTATCCTTATTTCCTTGCTGGAGGAAAGTGGCTATATGGCCCGGGTGGTGGTGCTTATGGATAAGGTGATCAGGAGATTTGGACTCAGCGGAAGGTCGGTAGTTCCACTTATCAGCGGAATGGCCTGTGCCGTACCGGCGATCATGTCGGCCCGTACCATCGGTAACTGGAAAGACCGGCTCATCACCATCATGGTAACTCCCCTTATGAGTTGCTCGGCACGTTTACCTATTTATACCATCATCATTGCTCTTGTTATTCCCGAGCAGAAGGTGCTGGGTTTCTTTGGCCTGCAGGGACTCATGCTCATGGGTCTTTATCTGCTTGGTTTTTTTGCCGCCCTGCTTTCCGGATGGCTCATGAAAAAAATCCTGAAGTCGAGGGAGCGTAGTTATTTTGTGATGGAGCTACCCACCTACAAGCCGCCAAGGTGGTCACAGGTAGGATATACCGTTTACGAAAAAGTGAAAACGTTTGTGCTTGAAGCGGGGAAAGTCATTCTGGCAATTTCTATTGTGCTTTGGGTACTTTCCTCCTACGGTCCCGGTGAAGAATTTGAACAGGCAGAAGCGTACGTGAAAGCAGAGAACCCGGGTTTGGAGGGCACCAGCTTAGAGAATAAACTGGCCTCTTACCGTCTGGAAAAATCCTATGCTGGGGTTTTTGGTAAGGCTATTGAGCCAGCTATTGAGCCGTTGGGGTATGACTGGAAGATCGGAATTGCACTTATTACATCTTTCGCTGCCCGTGAGGTGTTTGTAGGCACCATGAGCACCATTTATAGTATAGGTGCTGTGGAAGATGAAAACACCATTAAAGCCCGTATGCGAAAAGAAATCAACCCGGAAACAGGTGGCCCACGCTTTGACCTCCCCACTTCTTCCTCTCTGTTGATTTTCTATGTGTTTGCCATGATGTGTATGAGCACACTTGCGGTGGTTTACCGGGAAACCAAAGGCTGGAAATGGCCGGTAATTCAATTGATCTATATGACTGCTTTAGCCTATGTGGCTGCGTTGGTGGTGTATCAGTTGATGAAATGATCGGAATGTTTTCCTAACTTTAGGATATGGAACTGGCAGAAATGGATATAACGAGCATTGATCAGCTTGATTTCTCAAAGCGATACACCTACGCAGACTATCTTTTATGGAAGTTTGAAGAACGTCTTGAGCTCATCAAAGGCAGGATATTTCGGATGTCTCCGGCACCGAGCCGCAGGCATCAGGAAATTGTTGGTGATTTGTATTTTACGATCAGGACTATTTTTGAATCGGTCTCCTGCCAATTGTTTGTTTCACCTTTTGATGTTCGTCTTCCCGAGAAATCAGGATCAATTAAATCCAGAAATGTAGTTCAGCCTGATTTATGCATTGTTTGCGACGCTACTAAACTTGATGAGAAAGGATGCAATGGTGCACCCGATCTCATAATTGAAGTGCTTTCGCCCGGCAATACAAAAAAGGAAATGGACGATAAATATTCCTTGTATGAGGAATCTGGAGTGCGTGAATACTGGATGGTACAGCCCGAAGATAAATGCGTGATCATTTATGTTCTGAATGAACATGGCCAATACATCGGGATCAAACCTTCAACGGATAGGGTTAAATCCGTTATTTTCCCGCAGGTAGAATTTGATCTGGAGCCAATTTGGAGATAATTAAGGTTCAGAGTTCACCGAACCTTAATTTTGACTGATTATCCCCACAAACTTTCAACCGTATAATCAGATCCTGGCAGACACCAGAAATCTCCTTTGATATATCTGTAATCCCGGTTTACACTTGCCAGTTTTTCCATTTCTTCGGGCGAAAGAGAAATATCGGCCGCTTCCAGATTTTGTTTCAGACGATCGGGGTTTACTGATTTAGGAATAACCACGGTTCCCCGGTTTACCGCCCACGCCAGCATCACCTGAGCTGCAGAGATGCCTTTTGAACCGGCAATTTCTCCGATGACCGGATTGTCAAAAAGTTTAGGTTCCCCTTCCACAATGCGGTTTGCCGGGCGATCAGACGACCCCAGCGGCGAATAGGCAGTTAGAAGGATTCCGTGGGCATCGCAGTAACTTTTCAAAAGAGGTTGCTGTAAAAAAGGATGAGATTCCACCTGATTCATTTCCGGTTTCACGCCGGTGGCATTCGTTACCAGCTCAATTTTACCGATACTGAAGTTACTCACTCCGATATGACGGGAAAGGCCCATTTTTTTGAGATGTACCATTCCTTCCCAGGTTTCTTCCAGTGGAGTTGTTTTAAGACTCACCAGGTCATCAGCAGTTTGCGGGAAATTGGTGTGATCTGCCACCACCACCGGCCAGTGAATCAGATAAAGGTCCAGGTAATCAAGCCCCAGATCGGCCAATGTACCCTCACAGGCGGCTTGAATCTGTTCTTTTCTATGGCGGTTATTCCAAAGTTTTGATGTTACAAAAAGCTTTTCTCTTTTCGCGTCACCCGCCTTAAATGCATCAGAAAAGGCCTGACCTATTTCCTTCTCATTGCCATATACGAATGCACAATCGAAGTGGGTGTAACCTATCTCAAGGGCTTTTCTTACAGCCTGATATACCTCACCAGGTTGAGATTTCCAGGTGCCCAGTCCTAATGCGGGTATTTGATCACCATTTGTAAACGGAAGGTATTTCATACTCTGTCTAATTTTATACGTTGACAATTTAACTTATGATTTGTCATATTTCCCGGATTATAAACCGAATGCTTTTTTCAATATTTCTACAGCCTTTACCACATTGGCCCGCTGGGTACCAAAGTTTAGCCGGAAATAGCCCTTTCCATGAAATTGATGATCACCAGAAACGCCGAGTCCGTACTTCAATAAATATTCTTCGGGATTTTCCTGATCACAGGCAATCCATGCCAGATAGGTAGCATCCAGTGGTTCCATACGTAACCCTTTGATCTGATTGATTTCCTGCAAGAGGTAATCGTGATTTCCTTTCAGATAGGTGATTAATTCTTTTCTCCAGGGTTCCCCATACTGATAAGCGGCCTTCATACTTTCCATTTGCCAGTTGTTCATATGCGGCATTATGCCAAAACAAACTTCCTGAAATCTTTTTCTTAAGCCGTCATTCGGAATTACAGCAAACGAACCACCCAGGCCGGCAATGTTCCAGGTTTTACTGGGGGCCAGAAGTGTGATGGAGTGCTGCTCAATTTCAGGATTTAAAGAGGCTATTGAAATATGCTTTTTGGTGTCATTCAGAATGAGATCACAATGAATCTCATCAGATACCAGAATGAGGTTATTGCTCAGGCAAAAATCTGCCAGATGGCTCAATTCTTCCTTAGAAAAAACTTTGCCATTGGGGTTATGAGGATTACACAGCATATACATGCCTGTCTGAGGGGTCAGATTCTGTTGCATCGCGTCAAAATCCATTGCCCAGTCATCTTGTTCCCTTTTGAAAGGCACTTCTTGTGTGATTCCTCCGGCCGACTGTGCCGATCTGAAAAGGTGATAGTACACCGGCGTGGTGGTCATCACGGCATTTTTATGAGGTGGCAAAATACGCGAAGAGGCATGAAGCCCGGGAACCAGACCCGGCAAAAGTACAATCCACTCTTTTTTGATCATCCAGTTGTGACGAACGGCAAGACGTTCAGTAAGAAGCTCTTTTAACTCCTCTGAGGGTTTTGCGTACCCAAAAATCTGGCGGTCTGTAATCTTCTGAAGTGCTTCACGAATTTCATCCGGGCTTTCAAAGTCCATATCTGCTACCCACATAGGAAGTACATCGGAAGGCTTCAGATCCCACTTCATGCTATTGGTTCCACGTCGTTGAGTGGGTTTGTCGAAGTTAAAGGGCATTTGTCGTTAATTTTTGCAAATAAAGGGAAATTGGTGTTTTGACTAAAGAATTAACTCACATCTCGACAGGATAATTCAATTATCGCGGCGATTCTCTATATTCACCGCTGACAACCCTTTTAAACGAATGAACAGACAAGACTTTATTAAGACTACAGCTCTGGCCTCAGCGGGCATCCTCTCCAGGCCATTTATAACCTACGCCAATGAATCGAAATACCGGGTAGCCCTTATTGGCTCGGGCTGGTGGGGCACCAATATTCTGCGTGAAGCGGTGGCCTCTGGTGAAGTAGAGGTAGTGGCACTTTGTGATGCCGATGAAGCACAAATGATTAAATGCCAGGAGGAGATCACCAAATGGTGTACCGACAAACCCAAAAAGTACAAAGATTACCGGGAGTGCATCAAACAAGCCAAGCCGGATATCGTGATTAATGCCACTCCAGACCACTGGCATGCTCTTATTGCCATAGAGGCTCTGAATAACGGGGCTCATGTTTTTCTGGAAAAACCAATTTCCCATACGCTTAAAGAAGGAACAGCTATACAAAAGGCTGCAAGGGACAACAAACGTATGTGTATCGTGGATTTTCACCGCAGGTATTCGCCGCATAATGTAAGCGGACAGGAGTTTCTGAGAAGCGGCAAGGCGGGTAAAATCAGAGAAGTACGGGCCTTTGTGAACTACACGTGGGGAGCAGGTCAGCAGGCTCAGAGTAATCCTAAGCCCGATACACTCGACTGGGATTTGTGGTGTGGTCCTGCACCTTTGGTTGATTACCACAGCTCCATTCATCCGAGGGGCTGGAGGCACTTCAGGGAGTTTGGTAACGGGCAACTAGGCGACTGGGGCCCGCACTGGTTTGATCAGATTCTCTGGTGGACCGAGGAGAAGGCACCCAGGAAAATCTTTTCTGTTTCTACCGATAAAGAGCGTAGCAATATCCAAAATACACCTGAAAACCAGTTGGTTACTTTTGAATTTGAAGATTTTATCTGTTTCTGGGAACACAGTACCTACAATCGCCGACCTAATCAGGAAGGTGAAAACGTCGGAGTTTATTTTCATGGAGACAAAGGAACGTTCCATATGGGATGGATGGGCGGCTGGTCGTTTTACCCGCATGCCAGAGGAGAGTCGGTGATTAAAGAAGCCGCAAAGCTTGATCAGCCAGACGGACAAAACATCAAGCTGGTCTGGGCAGATTTGCTGAAAAGCATCAAGTCCGGGGAATTGCCTCATGCGGATATTGAACATGGCCGACAAGCCACCAATATGTGTATGCTGGGCATGGTTTCAGATAAGCTCGGAAGAAGTATCATCTGGGATCATGAAAAAGATCTGATTGTGGGAGATGCCGAGGCCAATAAACTTTTGACCCGTGATTACCGCAAAGGCTGGAAATATCCTTCCTAAACCCGCTTTGTTAGATTGAAAAGCCCGGAATTTAGTTTCCGGGCTTTTTTATGAAACAGGTTGAGATATTTAAAACAGGATTGATAAGGTAAATAATTGCATATCTATACCTTACGGAAAGTGGGTGTAAGAATGTTATTTCTGTTTTCTTTTTGAAGATTTGGCACGTGGATTAAACTCCAGACACAGGTTAATCCAATAATTAAAGTCTTCATTACGGGCAAAGCCACTCTCATCAATCTGCACAAAACTCTTCATGGGCCTGCCGGTGAAATCCATTTGTCTGCAACCCTGTTTTTCAAGAGCTTCGGGAACCAATGCAGGGTCAATGCGGCACATAAGTTCGTCTCCAAGAATACCGACAAACATTTTGTCATTTACCATGAAGGCGAGACCACCCATCATTGCTTTTTCTTCCACATTTGGGACAGAGTTCAGTTTTTCTCTAAGTCGGGTTGCCAGGCTCTCGCTGTAGGCCATCTTATTTTTTTTTTCGTTTAAAAAGGTTGGCCAGCCGCGTTCCTTTCTTTTTTTCTGGTTCTTCAGATTCCGGCACTTCTACGGGCAATGCCAGAATTTCTCCCGCCAGTTTGGTCAGATCAGTTCCTCCAAAAGTTCCCGATGACATAAGGAGCAGGTTTGTCTGATACCAGTTCTGAGCCTTCAGGAAGGTGGTAAGCTCTTCCGAGGTGGTGAATATCTCGAGATCGTCGCGGTCAAAGGCTTTTTTGATTTCATCCATCGAAATGGCAGGCATCTTTTTAATCTCGAGCGTATGCGGGCTGTAAAAAACCACGGCTTTATCTGCGGCATTGAGCTTTTCTGCATAGTGCGGCAGGAAATCCTTACTGAGACTACTGTAGGTATGCAGCTCGTAGCAGGCGATAAGCTCGCGGTTGGGGAAAAGTTCTTTACCAGCTTTTGTGGTAGCTTCCACTTTAGATGGAGCATGGGCAAAGTCCCGGTAGATTTGCGTGTACTCATTTTCGCCAAGCTTTTCAAGGCGTTTGGCTGCACCAGAGAAGGTTTTAATAGCCTTATAAAACATCTCATCGGTGATAGCCAGACGTTCCAGAATGCGTTTGGCCCCCATAAGGTTTTTCATATTGTGCTCACCGAAGATCTTCAGTGGCACTTCGCCGTGGTCGGTAATCAGGTACGAAACCCCATCTTTTACTTTATAAGGATGAGCCTGATAAGGAATTCGGGCCACGTCTGCACGTTCTTTTTCACCGATTACATCCACCATGTTATCGGTCTCGTCAAAAACCAATGCACCGCCTTTGGGCAGGCCATCAGCCAGATTTTCAAACGCTTTTACATAGTCTTCAAACTTCGGGAAAACATTGAAATGATCCCAGGCAATACCACTAATAAGGGCAATGTGGGGGTGGTAAAACAAAAACTTTGACCTCATCTCCAGAGCCGATGACAGGTATTCGTCTCCTTCAATAATGATGGTAGGAGCGTCATGGCTTAGCTTCACCATGAGGTCAAAACCCTCGATCTGAGCACCTACCAAATAGTCAAACTTTCGGTTATAAAAATTCAGGACGTGTAGGATGATGCTGGTAATGGAGGTTTTGCCATGACTACCGGCGATCACCACCCGTTGTTTGCCCTTGCACTGCTCATACACGTACTCGGGGAAGGAGTATATTTGAAGTCCAAGCTCCTGAGCTTTAAGGAGTTCGGGGTTGTCTTTTCGGGCGTGCATGCCAAGAATTACCGCATCCAGTTCTGTTGAGATGCGGGAAGCATCCCAGCCCAGTTCCTGCGGCAATATGCCTGCATTTTGTAACCTGCTCTTTGCCGGATCATAAATTTCATCGTCTGAACCTGTTACCTGATAGCCTTTCTTATGTAGTGCCAGAGCCAGGTTATGCATAACCGCCCCGCCGATGGCGATGAAGTGTACTTTCTGTGAGGTATTTGACATGTAAAGGGTTTTGCCTGTTAAATCTGTCGTAAAAAAATGCCTTCCGGCTTCTCAAAAACGATTGCAATTTCTGAATTTATTGGCACTTTTGCACATTGTTTTTTGTGGATCCAGCCCGTTCTGGAAATGATTATTTGGCCGAAAAGCTCTCAGATTCCGAATGAAAAGATACATTGATCTTATCCAGCAAACTTTTGAATTTCCTACCCGTGAGTTTGGTGTTGATGAGAAAAGTAATCTCCTGTTTAACAATGTGCCGTTAATGGACATCATCAACAGATACGGTACACCTTTAAAGCTCACTTATCTTCCAAAGATCACCGAGCATATAGAAAACTCGAGATTGATGTTTAAAAACGCGATTAAGAAGTACAATTACAAGGGTTCCTATACCTACTGTTACTGTACCAAATCATCTCATTTTAAGTTTGTTCTGGAAGAAGCCTTAATGAGCGGGATTCATCTGGAAACCTCCTCTGCCTTTGATATGCCTATCATTCAGGCTTTGCATGACGAGGGTAAGATTTCAAAAAGTACTTACATCATTTGTAACGGACACAAACGCCCGCAATACCTGCAGTATATTTCAGATATGCTCAATGACGGGTTTGTAAATCTGGTACCTTGTCTGGATAATCTGGATGAAATAGATCACTATCTGGAGACGGTTGACAAAGCGGATGAAGTACAGCTGGCTATACGGATTGCTACGGATGAAGAACCGAATTTCCCGTTCTATACCTCCAGACTGGGAATTCGTTATAAGGATGTGGATCAGCTTTATTTGGATAAAATCAAGCCGAATCCACGTTTCAAGCTAAAAATGCTGCACTTTTTCATTAATTCGGGAATCAAGGATACCGCCTACTACTGGTCTGAACTTACCCGTTTTATGTTCAAGTATTGTGAGCTGAAGAAGATTTGCCCCGAGCTTGACAGTATTGATATCGGTGGTGGTTTGCCTATCCAGACTTCGGTGGTTTTCAATTACGATTACCAGGCCATGATTGATGAAATTATCGAGAACATTCAGTGGATTTGTAATAAAAACAATGTGGCCGTTCCGAATCTTTTCACTGAATTTGGAAGCTACACCGTAGGGGAGAGTGGTGCTACTCTTTACAAGGTCATTGATCTGAAACAGCAGAATGACCGGGAGCTATGGTATATGATTGATGGTTCGTTCATTACCCAGCTGCCAGATTCCTGGGGTATTGGCCAGAAGTACATCATGCTTCCTGTCAACAACTGGGACTCGCCCTATACCAAGGTGAATCTGGGTGGACTTACCTGTGATTCAGCCGATTACTATAATACGGAGGCTCATTCTGAAGACTTATACTTGCCCATGTTTGATGAAGAAAACGAAGAGCAATACATCGGATTTTTCCATACCGGAGCGTATCAGGAGTCGTTGGGAGGCTACGGGGGAATTCAACATTGCCTTATTCCGGCTACCAAACACGTGCTGGTAGGGATGGATGAGGAAGGAAATCTCACCACCGAGCTTTTTGCCGAAGAGCAGGATGCCGAATCAATGATGCGGATTCTGGGCTACCGGTCAAAACGAAATAAGCCCGAAAAGCTTAGCCCGGCGTAAATTTGAACAAACTGAATACTAGAAACGGAATTGGTTCGTTTTTTGCAGAACAGCCTTTTAAAAGACTTTACTAATACGATGAAACTTAAAATTGCCTTCCTTTTCATACTTGGTACAGTTGTTTTTTCTGCCTGCAGTAAAAAGCAATGCCCCGCTTATGGTTCAGCTCCACAGGCTGTGAAATCTGAGGTGGTAAAGGCCTGATAAACGTAATTTCCCGAAAAATTGAAGCCGGATTCTCATTCGATCCTCCGGCAAATTTCTTCCATTACCCGGTTTGTTCGTGCACCTGTAACTCCGGTTGACGGGCTTAGTACTTCTTTGCCTCGAAGTTCATCTACCATAAGCTGGATCAGAGGCTGCTGAATGTGCTCAGGCATGTCAAAATCAAAACGTTCTTTTTCTTTACCTTCAGCAAAAACATCGACGTAAAAATCCGAGAAAAACGGAAACTCAATTCGACCTTTTGAACCATAAATGGTTGTTAATTCTGTTTCTGAGTCACGGTCGGTAGCAAAGCACCAGCTACCCGTACCCAGTACGCCATTCTCAAACTGGAAGGTTCCAAGGGTAGTATCTTCAGCTTGATAAAGTCTGCCGAAATTTGCGGCTAACCCATGAGCCTTCACCACGGGGCCAAACAGAAAGTCCAGAAAATCAAGCTGGTGAGAAGCAAGGTCATAGAAATACCCGGCACCTGCTACATCGGGTTGTGTACGCCAATTATTTACGTTTTCACTTTGACCCACGATATCCGGGTGTAATGATTTATGTACTTTCACATCCACAAATCTGATTTCACCGATTGTCCCGCTTTCTATCAGTTCTTTTACTTTGAGGAAATTGGGCAAGGCCCGCCGGTAATAGGCCACGAAAAGCTTAACTCCCGCTTTTTGACAGGTTTCCACCATATTCAGGCACTCCGCATAAGAGCGGGCCATGGGTTTTTCCACATAAACGGTCTTTCCTGCCGCCGCCGCCATAAGGGTATAAGGCTCGTGTCCATCGGGAGGGGTGGCAATGTAGATGGCGTTTATTTCGGGGTCGTTGATGAGATCTTCGGCATGGTCATACCATTTCTTCACGCCATGTCTGCGTGCAAAATCTTCTGCCCGGTGAGCGGTACGACGCATTACCGCAATGAGTTCAGAACCTTCTGCTTTTTGAAGTGCCGGCCCTGATTTCTTTTCACAGACGTCACCAACGCCAATAATGCCCCATTTTATCATGTTTATTCGGTTAGGGTTAACAGAAACAAAAGTAGTCTTTCCATTCAGAACTGACGATTATGTTGGTAATTCCATATAAAACTTTCAGCTAAGAGGAAAGGTAGTTTTCTTTTTTGAGACCTTTGCATATATGAGATATGCTGTAATCCATCTGTTTTTCGCTGTTTGTTTGTTGCTTTTTGTCAGACCTGTTTCCGGACAGTTATTGAAAGAAAGTTTTGCCTATCCTGTCAATCAGGCTCTTACCTCCTTCCCATGGAAAGAGCACAGCGGATCAGGCAATAATCCTGTAAGACTATTGGATGCCAACCTTTCGGGTAAATCAGGATCTGGTAATTGTATTCAGCTCAAGGGAAGCGGGCAGGATGTAAGTCGAGGGTTTAGTTCGGTACAAAAAGGCGGTATTTTCGTTTCTTTTCTGGTGAATGTGCATGAGGCATCCGCAGAGGGAGATTATTTCTTTCACCTGGGGAAAACCGAAATGGGAACGGCTTTTACAGCCCGGGTTTTTGTTCGGGCCGAGGGGGAGATGATACGCTTCGGAGTCAGCAAGTCTTCCGCATCAGGCGTTTATTCCGAGTCACTTTTTGAACGCAATAAGACGTATCATCTGGTGCTTCATTATGAGTTTCTTGAAGAAACAGGGACAGATGATGAGGTGAAACTTTATCTGGCGGCAGATCCTGGTCGTCCGTTGGCAGAAAGCCTGGCCGGAGAGCAGGATTCCCCCGAAATAGGCACCGTAGCTTTACGGCAAGGGGCAGGGAATAAGGCCCCCGAGCTTCTACTCGATGAGATAAGAATCGCAGAGAGCTGGCAGGAGGTTACTGATCTTACCGAAAAACCTTTTTTATCGCTAAGCCACGGGTCAGACCTCTACGCATTCAACTCAGATTGTGGCTTCCAGCCGGTTTTTAACTATGCATTGAGTGCTTTGCAGGACGCCGATAAACTGATTTTGAGTTCATCTTCCAGGTTCCCGGTCATGTTTTCTGCAGACGGGGTAAACTGGGAAGATGAGCTTGAATTTTCCGAAGAAAACGGAGCTTATGCATCGTCCTTTTATGTAAAAACCGCAGCTATTCCGGGAAATATTGACCAGATAGAGATGCTTGTCAAAGATGAAAACGGAAAAGAACGAAGAAGGATATCGGAGCCGATCCGGGTGTACCAGTTACGCAGAGACTGTACGCTGCCGATTGCCCAGGCACGAACGTTTCCTGCAGCAGCAAAGGTAAAGGTAGGCGGTCGCATTACGGCTGCGTCGGGGCAATTTCCCGGGTTTAACTACCTGCAGGATTCCTCCGGTGGAATCAGGATTGAGGGCGATTTCGGATTTATGGAGGGAGACTCGGTACAGTTTACGGGAAAGCTTTCTCAGGTATTTCAGGAGCCTGTGCTGGTTTGGGATAGTTTACATGCACCTGTAAAATATGATAACCGACAAATGCAGCCGGTGAGTGCCACGTTGAGTAGTTTGTCACAGTTTGAGGGTCAGTTAATTACCCTGAATGCGGTAAGTCTTTCAGACAAGCGGTATATTTTCCTGCCAGATGCCAATGAAGTCCTAAGCGGGAACGGCGGAAAAGGACTTATGAGGGTTTGGTGGTCAACGGGCCTTCCCGGGCATTTAAAACTCCGGGAGTCGTTTTCCCTTACCGGAGTGGTGGCCCGTTTCCGGGATCAGCTGCAGATATATCCGCGAAAACCTGAGGATCTGACGGGCATAGGGCCGGTTTGGCAGGATTCAACACTTCTTTCAAAAGATATCACGTTCGATTTGCTTACCTGGAATCTGGAGTGGTTTGGAAGTACGTCAAACGGACCTGCAGATGAAGAGTTGCAGCAAAGAAATGCGGCATCGGTTTTGAATGAAGTGCGGCCCGATCTGGCGGTGCTTGAGGAAATTACAGATACAACAGCTTTTCAACGACTTACCGAAAGCCTGTCGGGATATGAAGGAATGTGTTCGTCGGCAGTTTCTGGTGGGGGAGATCCCGAGTATGCTCAACGGGTATGTTTTATGTACCGCAAAGAGACAGTGGAGAAGGTAAGCCTAAGGCCATTGCTGGCAGGAACTCCTCCCATTGCTGACTATCCGGGAGGGCCAGACCGCTTCTGGGCCAGCGGAAGATTTCCGGCTCTTTTTACATGCGATGTGCGAACTGGAAATGGGCAGAAAAGACTTCACGTGGTAGGTATTCATGCCAAAGCTAACCGGAACTCACAGGATCGCGAACAGATTCATCAAATGAGGAAAACCGATATTGGAGTTTTAAAAGATACACTGGATACCTATTTTTCCAATGTAAATCTGATTATGGCCGGAGATTTTAATGACGATGTGGACGAAACGGTGGTTTCGGGGTTGAAGATTTCCACTTACGCGGCTTTTTCAGACGATTGGAAAAACTACAGGATACTGACACGGGATCTAAGCGATCTGGGCTATAAATCCTACATTGGCTACGATAATGTGATTGATCATGTACTGATTTCAGATGAGCTGGCCGATCATGTAGTGCCACAGGGAACTCAACTGCTGCCTGCTTTTCAAACCATTCCCGATTATCCATCCACTACCTCAGACCATTTACCGGTGATCTCCCGCTTCTATCTCCAGGAAGATGCGAGAGTTCTGCAGCCACTGAAAACCTTCTCAGCGGGAGAGAAAGAGTTTGAACTGGACCTGCCTGAAGGATTACGAGTTAGAACAGAAATCACTTCGGGAACCGGTAAGAAAACGGAGACGTATTCGGGAAATTCGGATACGCTCAGCCGGATGCTTAGAAAGCAGGTTAAAAAACTGGATTACGGAGATTACCTTTTGCAGGTTTTCATTGGAAATTCGGTCAAAACGTACAAAATTGTGAAGCGTTAAAGAATTGAAGAAGCCTGGCTTCTGCAAACCAATAAATATACCCTATGAACAAAAAATCAAACCGTCGGGATTTTATTAAAACCGGTGCCCTGGCGGCCGGTTCTTTCATGATTGTACCACGTCATGTGCTTGGAAAAGGCTACAAGGCACCCAGTGATAAACTGAATCTGGCTTCCATCGGTGCCGGTGGGAAAGGCCACAGCGATATTGTGAATGCCTGGAATAAGGGAGCCGAAAATGTGGTGGCACTCTGTGATGTGGATCTGAATCAGGCCAAAGGCTCTATTGAGAAATTCCCGAATGCAAAAATTTACCGGGATTTCCGGGAAATGCTGGATAAGCACAAGGATATTGATGCCGTAACTATTTCAACGCCTGATCACAACCACGGCGTGGCTGCGATGTCATGTATGCAGAAGGGAATTCATGTCTATGTACAAAAGCCACTGACGCATAATATTTACGAGGCCAGAATGCTCACCGAGGGTGCACGGAAGTATAAGATCGTTTCGCAAATGGGTAATCAGGGTGCATCTAATCCCGGGCAGCAGCAGATGATAGAGTGGTTTGGCAAAGGGCTCATCGGCAAGGTGCACGAAGTTCATGTCTGGACAAATCGACCCGTGTGGCCGCAGGGGATTCCTGTGCCCAAAGGAAAGCATGAACTGCCTGCCACCATGGATGCCAAAAACTGGGATACCTGGCTGGGGCCATCAGAATATGTAGATTACGATCCGCTTTATCACCCGTTCAAATGGAGAGGCTGGTGGAATTTCGGTACCGGAGCCCTGGGAGACATGGGTTGTCACTTGATTGACCCGCCTTTCCGGGTACTGCAGTTGGGTTATCCTACCGAGGTAGAGTGTAGCGTAGGCCAGATTTTCCTTGAGGACTGGGTGCCGGAGTATATTCCGGAGGGCTGCCCGCCGTCATCGCACGTACAGGTTAAATTCCCGAAAACGGCTGTGAATGACAGTGAGCTGAATATGATCTGGTACGATGGCGGCATTCGTCCGTTCCATCCTTCCATTATTCCGGCAGACCATTCGATCGGAGAGGAGGGATCTGCCAATGGTGTGATGATGATGGGTGAAAAGGGAGTGATGACCTGCGGTACCTACGGTTTGGTTCCGAAAGTTTATCTCAATACCGGTGAAATTCTGGAAATGCCGAAAGATTACAGCGGAGGTATCCGAAATTTCAAATTACCGGAATACGGACATCAAACCAGCTGGGTGGAAGCTGTGAAAGGTGGTTTCGGAAGCAAAGAACACAAAGAGCTTACTTCATCGTTTGATTATTCGGGTCCGCTTACAGAGACTGTGATCATGGGTAATCTGGCCATACGCAGCTACCAGGAGAGTGCCGGAGGTGAAGGAAGAAGACGTAAGTTTGAAGGCAGAAGAAAGCTGCTTTGGGATGGTGATAACATGAAAATCACAAACTACGACGAAGCGAACAAATTTGTTTCCCGTAAATTCAGAGATGGCTGGAAATTGATTTGAGAATTCTCCGTCTTCAAAAAATAGAAAGGCCGGTTTCTATGGAAACCGGCCTTTACTTTTGATGTTTTGTCTGATCTAATCCTACCCATACTTCTCCGTCATATACTCCCAGCTGTATTTAATGAGATCCCGCAGGGCGTCTGTGTTGACATCTTCAATTTTTTTGATGTACAGGCATGATTTCCCTGTGGTATATTTTCCAAGACGACTCATGATTTCGGGTTCTTTGTCAAAACCCGGCAGTATGTACAGCGTGAGTGCATTTTTTCGTGGCGAAAACCCTGCTTTGCACATATCGCCCTCCTGTCCGCTTTCGTACTTATAGTGATACCGGCCATAGCCAACGATACTGGGTCCCCACATTTTGGCTTCCTCGCCGGTGATTTCTTTCATCAGTTCATGAATCTTCCAGCCATCCTCCCTGCGTCTTGTATCGGGTACGGCATTCAGGAAATCGGCAACAGAGATTTCATTGACCTTCGTTTTTAGTTCATATTTGGCCATAGTTGTAAGTACTTTTTAGCTTTTCTATTTCGTGATAAACTGCACAATCTTCGTCATGCGGAGTGGGAAGAAAACCACTACTTTGGAGAAATTCATTGACAATTTCTCCACCTACGAATTTAAAATTCTTTTTGAAAAGTTTCACCCATTCTTCTCTCGGTCTTGGATGATGGAGGCAAATCCAGTTTCTGAAACTTCCATGCTGCTGCTGCAATTCCTGTATTTTTCGGGCATTGAAAACCGCTGCATTTACTTTGAGCCGGTTACGGATTATTCCAGGGTCATTCAATAACCTTTCAAAATCTGCATCTCCGTATGCGGCTACCCGGTCTATAAGGAAACCGTCATACGCCTTTCTGAATCCTTCCTGCTTTTTCAGAATGGTATCCCAGGATAGCCCGGCCTGATTGATCTCTAAAACCAGTCGCTCAAAGAGTTCATTGTCATCCTCAATGGGGTGCCCGTAGTGGTGATCGTGGTAAATCCGATGGTGATTATCCTCGGGAAGTGCAAGGCAGAAGGTACAGTAGGACATAGGTTGAACTAGATTTTATACAAAAGTGCTTATGGACCGAAGTAAGATGTTCAAAACAATCGGAAATCTAAAAATATTAGCAAAATTTGAAAGTAAAGGTATCATCGAATTCATGAAGCTGATGAGGGTGTTCTATGTTGGTTCTGTCGTTTTCCTGGGTTTGATATTTTTAACCTCGGGAATGGGAAAGCTGTTTGCCGGGCATAAGTTTCCCGGAATTATTGGCCCTGTTTGGTTGGAAGAGCGATTACGTGAGCATGGATTGGGACTTTTTGGAAAGTTAATCGGGTATACACAATGGATTATCGGCTTCATGTTGCTTACCTGGAGGTATCGCAGGCTAGCTTTGATAATGCTGGTGCCTATGCTTGTAGGTATTTTAGGTGTGACCGTCTCACTGGAGTGGCGGGGTACTCCTTATGTAGTTTTGTTCCTGCTTGCATTAAATGCGGGCTTAGTGGTAATTGACCGGCATCAATATATCCATCTCATTACGGGGAAATCGAAGGGTTTGGCTCCCGATACTTCGCTATCCTGTAAAGCCTGCACCGGGATTTGGATGGGAAGCCTGATTTTGAATTTCATATCCATTCAGGCTTCCTACTATTCACATCTTCTGGGGTGGGTACTTGTGGCACTTGCCGTTTTCACGGGCGTACTCAGCAGCCGTTTTATGCGATAGCGGCCGCCACCACATCTTTCATTTTTTTGAGACCCAATGCACAGGCTTCTGTAGCATCCATTTTCCAGACATCTTCATTGAAAATCTCCAGTGAAAGAGAAATGGGAACTCCTTTGCGGTTTAAAATACCGAGAATCTCTTTAAAAGGAGCCACACCGTCACCCGGCATTACCCGCATGCCATCGGTAAGTTTAGATTTCTCTATATCACCGGGATAATCGTTCATATGGAACATTTGAATTTTGGAGCCATTGATCATTTCCAAAGCTTCAAACGGCGAGCCACCCCTTCTCAGGTGGTACACATCGGGCAGAATAACAGCATCGGGGTGACCACTTTCTGCTGCCACAAACAGCGTTTCGCCAAACAGGTGCAGGTTATGCGAAAAACCCCAGAGTTCCAACTGAGGAAGTACACCCATTTCTTTGCCCAGTTCGCACACCTTGCCAAAACGCTCAGCTGCTTTTCTGAGGTCAATATCGGGAGCATTGGTGGCACCAAAGGGTGGTGCAGCTATCCGCTTGCAGCCTACCTGGGCCAGCATATCCATTTCACGTTTGATCTGATCCATGGCTTTATTTCGCTGGGTTTCGTCGTCTACGATCCAGCCAGCAAAGCCAATAGAATCTTCAATAATGATTCCCAGATCCTGGGTTTTCTTTTTCACATCTGCGAGTTTTCCACCGTCTTTGACATACTGTTCCAGGGTTCTCATCCAGATTTCAATCCCGTCAAACCCTACCTTGGCTGCGGTTTCTATCTCGCCCATGAGACCCAGATTTTGCTGGCGAATAGTGCTGGTATTGAGGCAGAATGTGAAATTATGTTTCTTTTTGGGTTTGGCAGTTTCGGCCAGTACGGTAGAGCCGGTTCCTAATACGGCAGCCGTGGCCAGACCTGATTTCAAAAGGTTTCTTCTGTTCATCTATGATTACTACTTAGGGATAATTTGAGTATACTTTTTTTCTGATTGCCTGAGTACGTTTCTAAAACCAGCCTCAAAAGTCGGTATCAGGAGTTTCAAAGTCCATTTCTTTGATCCAGATATTACGGTAGAGTACATCATGACCTTCGGCCTGCAGTTTGAGGCCGCCCGGGGTATCAGTAATACCTTTTCCACCGTCATTTCCGCCATCGAGTCCGGAGTTTTCACCACCCCAAACCTGGCTTATAGGCACATTCGTATGAGCCTTGGTTCCATTGAAATAGACGGTCACTACGGGCTTTTCCGTGAGCTTACCGTTTTCATCAAACCGTGCTGCTCTGAACTGAATGTCGTAGGCATTCCATTTGCCGATGCCGTTGTACAGATGGTAGGGCGAAGGAGTTTCATTAATTACAGCTCCCATCCCATGAGAGGTGGTATCGCCATCCAGCACCTGAATTTCGTAACGGTTTTGCAGATAAACACCGCTGTTTCCACCCTCCGCAGCGATGAGAAACTCCACATGAGCCCTGAAATCTTTGAATTTCTTTTTGGTGACAATATCTGCCGAGCCATATTTGCCTCCTTTGGCAGCGGGGTCATTGGAATTTAGTACCGAGTCACCCGTTTCCTGATCTTCCACCAGCATCCATTTGATCGGATATTCCGAAGAAAAACGTGGGCCTTCCCAGTATTCCCATTTTTCATCCAGCATGGCACGGGTGCCGTCGAGGAATAGTTCGGCACCTTCAATAGGAGCAAGTCCTACACCCAATGCAGTACTGTCTGAAGTTACTGCAGCAGATTCCTGCTCAGAATCACCGGTGGAGGAGTTGCATTGAACAAGTAAGCCTGCCAGTGGTAAAGCGATAAAAGCATAAAATGATTTCATAGGTTACAGATTATAAGGGTTTTATTGAACGCCGCGTACATTCATTTGTAGCGTAAATACAGATTTTGATGCAGTGATAAACAGGGTCTTACGATCTTTTCCTCCGAAAGTCACATTGGCGGTCCAGCCTTCGGGTACAGGTATTTTTTCAATGACCTCTCCCTGTGGATTGTAAATGGTGACGCCCCTTCCCACAAGATACACATTTCCTTTTTCGTCGAGTGTCATACCGTCTGAACCCATCTCACAAAAGAGCGTTTTACTGGTGAGCTTCCCGTCGGGTTCTACGTTGAATTTATAGGTTTTTCTACCGCGAATATCAGTTACGTACAGGGTATTTCCCTGACCCACAAGTCCGTTTGGCTGGGCAAATCCATCAGCAGCAATACTCACCTTGCCATCGGGGGCACGATAATACAGCCGCTGCTCTTCCTGCTCAGACGCTTTATGATTCCAGTAATCTCTGGCATAGAAGGGGTCGGTGAAATAAATTCCTCCGCTGCTGTGAACCCAGACGTCGTTCGGTCCGTTCAGACGTTTCCCGTCCCAGTTTTTGGCGATTACCGTTACTTTTTTCTTTTTTGAAATTTTCCAGAGTTCATTATCGCCGTCGGCACAGGCAATCAGTTTTCCTTTGGCATCAAAGAACAGTCCGTTTGCTCTTCCGCTGGGTTCCATCCAGATACTGAGTTTGCCCTCTGTATCGTATTTCCAGATGCGGTTATTCGGCTGGTCGGTAAAGAAAATGTTTCCTTTTTTATCTACGGCGGGGCCTTCTGTAAAGGAAAATTCGTTAGAGATAAGTTTGAGTTCTGCACCCTCTGCAATTAGTCCTGAGTTTTGTGCCCGGGCTGTTACTGATAGAAAAAAGGTGAATAGGAAAATCTGAACGGAGATAGGCTTCAGGTTTAAAAAGGCCATTTTGGCAGCAAAGAGTGAAAGGTTCATTGTATTTGAAATGATGAATCAGTATAAGTTTACTTTGGCGGGGTGATCATAATATGAGCTCTGTACGTTCCCGGGAACATGATCCAGGGACCACCTGCTACCAAAGGTCTTTCGGGAAGGCCGGTAGATTCTGAAGTAGCCCAGGGGATATAAACTACCCACCTTAAATTCGCCTCTTCTTTGGTATTCCCACTCATTACATAAAGGGTTGAGGCTTCTTTGGGAAGTTTGAGTTTACCGGCTTTTGCTTCTTCTTCGCGTATCCGGTTCATTTCCTCAGCACTTTTCCCCAGTTCTCTAAGTTCACGTCCGCGAGCCATCATAGGCTCCAGATCTTCATGGTAGCAGGCCACATTGAAGCCTGATTTTGTGGGGTCATCACTCAGGCAAATGAGTTTATTGGTTCCTGCTCTGAGTTTAAAAATATTGGCTTCGGCATCGTATCCAAGCACGGTAGCACCCGCCCGGTCAGCCTCATCGAGTGGCAGGGTAGCGTCTGCAATCTGCTCGGCTGAGTTGGAAATCTGAGCGTGTACAGTAAATCCGCACAGCATCAGAAGTAAGCAAAAGTATTTCATAGGGTATAGGTTAACACTGTGAATTTAATCTGAATAATTTCAATGCACAAAGCCGTAGGACAAGAACCGCCATTTTGGTGATGAGAATCAGTAAAGTGATAAACGGCTCAAAGGGGAAAGAAGAGTATTCGGGGGAGTTTTTCTTCCGGTCAAAATAGGTCAACGGAAGGTCTTAAGGCCTGTTTTATGTCAAAGAGTAACTCAAAGAAAGTCGATGTTGAGCAATCTGGTCTGGCCAAAAAAGGAAATCTTTCGGGAAGGAAAAATTACCATCGCTCCCAGGGGTACCGCTTTCTGGCTTTCTTTTTGCCTCCATTGCTGGCACCAGGTACAAAATCGGTGTTTGGATTCGCCTCGCCGCGATCTTTGTCCCATAAAAAGTGCATTTTGTATGGGACACCAAATCTGGGTGAGAAAATTCCGCTAACCAGATCATCGTGTTTATGCTCGTACTTTGATCGACAGGTTTCCATGGGGCATCTCGGAGCCCAGCAGGAGCTCACCAAAAAAAGCAACGGACCCATGATGAGTACGGGCCATTTTCTGAAAATGAGGTGAAGAATTTCTTTTTTCATAGAGGTAAACAGAGCCGTACTCCGGCCGTTTTACTTAGAAAATATCCTTTGGTATCGCCATTTCTTACCGGTTTGGAAAAGGAAAAAGCTACGGGCTCAGATTCCCCCAGCAGGTTTTCCGCGGCGTAATCGAATCTTCCTACGCCTATTCCGGCAAAACCATCGATGAAAAACCAGCGGGAAATGAGGAAATGTTTTCCAAATTTTACGTGTAATGCCTGTTCATGACCTGTCACAGGAGTAAAGGTCAATGAAGGTATTGAACCGCCTCCATACAAGCGAATGGACGGGTTGTAATCGTACGAAAGTTTCCGATCTACGTACTCGATGGCGTAATAACGGCCGAATGGTTTTTTGTCCAGTGCATAGAAGGGATACCAATCAGAAAAATAGGTCCTTATTTCTCCCCGTAAAATTTGGGTGGTTTGTTCGGGATGTGCCGCTTTCTGTTCTTTGTTGAGCGACCAGTTTCCTTTTCCTTTGCCGTAGTCAAAACCAAAACTAAATTTTCCGAAGGGAGGTGCCAGTTCTGCCCCGTATTGAAAAACGTTATCTCTTCCAAGGATGGCAGTTGGAGTAATTTTTAAAAGTAGAAAGGGCTGGTGGGTGAATGACAATGGCTTTTTTCTTACGGCAGATTCCTCCGTTGTGAAATTGGTATGAGAAGAAAACTGACCGTAAGCCGTCTGGAAGAGGAAGAATAACCATAGCACCGTAATGCTGTTTTTGAATGTCATGAAAGCCTTCGGAAAGTTCACTAATGCAACGTTGATTGGCCCAAATTTATTTCCAAAGAAAGTGCCAAAGCCGGTAATTTTGTAAATACAGCAGGGTTAAATGTAAGAAGGCTGTCAATTATTCGGACTATATTTGTAGAGTGAAAGAGAAAATGCGACATACACTCGCCTTCTTGATGGCTTTTCAGGTGTTATTCAGCAGCACCGGGCTGGCTTTTTATGAGCATTCCTGCCTCATGACGGAGCGAACGCACCTGAGTTATGAGCAAGAGGAGGGCTGTTGCGATCACGGCGAGGTAGTTACACACGAAAACCTGGAAGTTCCTCAATTAAAGCAGGGTCTCTGTTGTGAAACTGATTTGGCATTTGAGTATCTGGAAACCAACTCTTCCTCTGTTTTTGGACCAGATTTTTCTCTTTTCATGGCCATTTTTGTATTGGAACCTCGGCCGTCTGTTTTTGACAACCCTCATTCACTTACCGTAGAAAAACACTTGCTTTTTCCCCGGATGAATGCTCCGCCACGAAGCGGAAGGGATATACTAAATTTGACCTGCCTTTTGAGGATATAGTAATAAGCTTTTGATAATCAAAAGTTTAACTATATATATTCTCAATAATGAAAACATTCCAATTACTAGTGGGTCTGCTTATGGCGGTAAGCTCTGTGGCTCAGCAGACCATTTCAGGAAAAATTGCGGAAAAAACTTCTCAAGGTGAACTTCCTTTACCGGGAGTCATGATCAGGTGGGTCAATAATCCGCAAAACCCGGTACTTACCGATCAGAATGGCGAATTTAAGACCGTTCGGTCTGCAGGTGAGCACCAACTCATAATCAGTTCAGTAGGCTACAGAAATGATACGGTGATGGCACACGGCGAAGGGCCGTTTAGTTTTTATCTGAAGGCCGAGAACAAAGAACTGGGAGAAGTGGTGGTGAAAAGCACTTCCACGGCCATTGACCGGCTTTCGCCCCAGCAAACACAAATAATTACGACGAAAGAACTCGAGAAAGCGGCCTGTTGTAATCTATCTGAAAGCTTTGAAACCAACGCTTCGGTCAATGTTAGTTATTCCGATGCGGTAACCGGCTCACGCCAGATTCAGATGCTGGGCCTCAGTGGAAAATACGTACAGACGAATCTGGAGAATATGCCAGGCGTTCGTGGCCTTGCGGTCCCTTTTGGACTGAATTATGTACCTGGAACCTGGGTTCAGAGCATCGATGTGGCCAAAGGAGTATCTTCGGTGATTAACGGCTATGAAAGCATGACGGGAGCCCTCAATGTGGAACTGCAGAAGCCAGATCTTGCTGAGCCGCTTTATGTAAATGCGTATGTCAACGAACTGGGCCGGGCCGAATTGAATCTGAATCTGGCTAAAAAGTTCAATGAGAAATGGTCATCCGGGCTGCTCAGCCATGGATCGCTGCTCAAAAATTCGATCGATCGCAACGGAGATTCTTTCATGGATTTGCCTGAATACGATCAGATTAATCTGCTGAACCGCTGGAAATACAGCGGAGACAGACTTATGGCCCAATTTGGAGCTCAGTATACCCGGGAAAACCGGGAGGGAGGAGAAATCCAAAACCCCTTACTTTCGAGATTAACCTACCGGTTTACCAACGAATCGGAGAAGTTGACCCTATTTTCCAAAACTGCCCTTCTTTTTCCTGAAACTCCGTATAGGGGATTAGGTTTGATTCTTAATGGATCGTTTCACACCAGTGATTCAAAATTCGGGGTAAATCCTTACCTGGCGAAAGAAAACCTCTTATACGCCAACCTCATTTACCAGGATATTTTCGGAAACACCCAGCATACCTACAAAACCGGGTTGAGTTTTCTTCTTGATCAGTTTGATGAACAATTTGCGAACTTCGATAAACCAGTGAGTCTTCAGAGAAATGAAAGGGTGCCGGGAGTATTTTTTGAATATACCTTCAATAAGCTGGATCGGAGCATTCTGGTGGCGGGTGTGCGGGCAGATTATCACAATTTGTTCGGCTTCCAGGTAACACCCAGATTGCATTTTAAGCAGGATATAGGGTCTGGCAATACACTTCGTTTCTCTGTGGGGCGTGGTATGAGGGTACCCAACCCATTGACCGAATTTTATGGACAGCTGGTGAGTTCAAGGACCGTGCAGTTGCTTCCCAGAAACGGAGGCGTGATTCAACCCGAAATAAGCTGGAATACCGGATTGAGTCTGACAAGTACTTTTGGGAAAAATTCGTTAATTCTGGAAGCCTACCATACCCGTTTTCAATCCCAGGTCATTATGGATATGGAAACCCCCGGAAGTTTGCTATTTTATCATTCAAGGGAGAAATCGTATGCAAACAGTGCTCAGGCCGAATTGATTCTCGTGCCCTCAGAACGCTGGGAAATGAAACTGGCTTACCGACTGCTGGATGTGAAACAAACGATGTTTCGTGAGGGAGCTGGCTCTCAGCTGATAGAACAAGCTTTTGTTCCTAAATCCTTTGCCTTGCTCAATGCTTCCTATGCCTTGCCCTATAATAAATGGAAGGCCGACGCTACAGTTCAGTACCGGGGCAAACAACGATTACCGGGAGCTGACCCTTCTTTTGCTCCGGGCTTCTTTACGGTGAATGGCCAGATTTCGCGGGCGTTTGTAAGGTGGGAATATTATCTGGGAATAGAAAATGCCCTGAATTTCAGGCAAGCCAATCCCATTATCAATGCTCAGAATCCATTTTCCGAAAGTTTTGATGCAGGAATGGTTTGGGGCCCAGTATTGGGGCGAGTGAGTTATTTAGGGATGAGATATCGGTTAAAATAACAGAAAGGAGTATCAGAATCCCAGCCGACGACAGTGACAGAGCACCTCTTCGGTTCTCCGTCTGGAGCTTTTGAGTTGACAGCCATTTTTGAGGGTGATCAGAAGGTAAGGTTCCTGATGCTCAATGGTTTTAATGAAAGTTGTATTAATCACCGTACTTCGGTTAATACGCACAAACTGGTTTTGATCCAGTCTTTTGGTTACGTGGCAAAGACTAAGAGCTACAGTCATACTCATTTGATCTTTGACAGAAAAGACTTCGGTATAATTGCTACAGCTTTTAAAGAGGGCAATTTGTCTGCAGTCCATTTCTACTTTGCCGGGAAGTTGTATTTTTTCCATAGTTTAAAAAGTTTCCCGGCAGGCATTCTGCCGGGAAAGTATCGGATTAATTCGGACAAACACTTTCAACGGATGCCTTAAACACCGCTCCTGCCTGTACCTCAAACCCAGGTTCCAGAGTCTGGTAACGTCCGCTTGTATAGCTTACGTTTGAGCTGCCGCTGATTTTGTTCGATGCTCTGATGGTGTTTCCGGCTTTTTGTACGGCAGTTGCATTGGCCAGATCTTGAATAGGCGATTTGAGCTGCACGTCGGGCACAATGATTTCAAGAGAAGCCACAGAAGGTAAAGAAGAAACCGCCACTGCAGTGGAAACCACTTTGAGTTTATATCCAGTTCCTCCTTTGAGGAAATTGGGCAGGGAACATGAAATATTTGCCGGGTCTGCTGAAGTACCCACTACCACAGGATTACTAAAGTCACCGTTTTCATCCGAGAGATAGGCCTGGAAAACATTTCCGGGACTGAATTCGCCGGTAGCCGAGGTAGAAACGGTGAAGTCGGCCTCATTACACAGAGGCCCCGCCGGAATGGATGGAGCAGCAATGCTATGCTCCTCATTCACAATCCAGAACTGCACCACATCGGGTCCCACAAGAACCGTTCCCTGGGCATTATCCTCAGAGTATCCACGCCCGATAAACGTGTACAGGTTTGGTATCAGGATATCTCCGTTCATTACCTGTCCCACTTCATGCAAGGCAAAAGGCATTTCATTGTCTTCGTAATAATGGACATTCGAAGTACCTGAAAGCTGAAGTTTAACGCTTTCGATACGGGGTACTTCACAACTGGTGACAGCAATAACGGTCATCGGTCTGGAAGGCGAATACTTCACCTGCATATTCTGAGAGATCGGAGCGATGATTTCGGGCTGAGCCCCGCTGTAAGCCAGATAATAGCTCATGTGCGGGTTGTTGCAATCAATAGCTACTGAAGTAGTCGTCGTGGCGGTACACAGTCCGTTGGAAACAGTGACGGTGTAAATGCCTGCATGCTCAGGTTTTGCTTCCCGAATGGAGGGGTTAGGAAGCGTACTGAAGAAGCCATTGGGTCCTGTCCAGGTAAACGAAGTACCACCGGAAGCCACCAGATGAATGGTAGAGCTTTCTTCGTAGGGGCCTGAGTTTGAAGCAGAAA
>CBINGY010000020.1:0-69164 GCA_966250325.1 uncultured Cytophagaceae bacterium
CATTCAAGATTGTCAATAGTGCCGGACAAACGGGTAGTTTTCCTTTTTCTTCTTTCTATAGTCATTTGATTTTTTATAAGGGCAACAATGAGATGGGTCGCTTCAGTCAGGATTTTTTCAGGGTTGGTAAGCTGGGCATAGGGGCAGATCCCTGGCATCCGCTGAGTTTTAGCCCGGCCTATGGGGATAAAATCTCTCTTTCAGGGGTAAGCCTTAACTGTGTTTTAAATACGTGTGTAACAGACAGTACCCATTTCGGATTTGGATATCAGCCTGATAAACTGCAAATCATTACAAAGAATAGCTCAGGAGACGTTGTTTTAGGTTATGGTAAAAGCAATAGTTTGACTGAAAATGTCAGATTTAAGGGGAATGGAAGAGTAGGAATAGGCATCTCAAATCCTGCTAATTTACTTGATATCAATGGTCGTGTAAGAATCAGAAATACGGCAGAAACAGCCGGTATTTGGCTGGGTAATTCGTTAAACGGACTATCCATCGATGATGGAGCTTTTGTAGGTATGCAAACTTCAACGGCGGGGTCTGAAAAAGCCGGAATCTGGATTGCCAGTGACTGGCGGTTTTATGTAGACAGGGCGGGAATTGCTACGATGAAGGGAGGGATGAACGTTGGCGGGGGCGATAATATCACCAAAATAAGGAAGCAAACTGTCAATTTTGATCTTCAGTCGGTTCCGGCCAATTCCAGCAATCTTGAATATTTCAATTTGGGAAGCCTTTCTCCGGAAGATGTGATCAGTGTTAATCCAACAGCCACCATTTTTCCACTCGTCATTGCTTCTGTAAGATATACCTCGGTAAACCTTGCGGAGGTGGTGTTCTACAATCCGTCTTCCAATGCCGTTGATAAATCGGCTATGAACTTTAATTTCCTTATAGTGAGGTAGTACTGTTAAATCGTAGTTTGAATACGAATCTGCCAGACGCTTAATTCTCAAGTAAATCCTTGGAATTTGACTTTGCGGTCTCATTTTCCCCATTTACACGATTTCCCTGCCTTCAGGAAAACCGGAAATTTGTCTTAAACCAAAATTCATTTTCCAGCTATGAAAACGATCCTTCTTTCTGTCATCTTTCTTTTTAAAACTCTTCTTCTGGCGGTGCTTGGCTACGTGCTTCTTCGCCTGGTGCTGAAAGCCCGGAGTTTCAACTTTCTGGACATATCTCAGAACCCCTTTCACTGATTTCGCCTGCCTTCACACATTTGAAGTTCACCCTGAACAAAGGAATTGAAATTGGGAGAGTGCTTGATTTTCAACGGAATTCGTCGATACCCTTCCGCTAAACATCGATTACATCTCATTTGAAGCAGGGTTTATAAACCATTCTTCGCAGGTGACGTTACTGTTATTAACGAATCTGTGAGAGCTATGAAAAAAGTACTATGCCTGCTTGGGCTTCTCGTTCCGGCCAGTCTCATGGCCCAGAGCCCGGCAGAAGTGACCGTAACGGGATCGGTAACGGATGAAAGCGATAAGAAAAATCTGGCCTTTGCCACAGTTTCAGTGAAATCTGTGCGGGATAGCAGCATCGTTACCTCAGGTCTGAGTTCAGAATCTGGCCGGTTTACCTTAACCATGCCCCGGGGATCCTACTTTTTGCACATAGATTACGTGGGCTACGAATCCCGGGATTTCAGTCTTCCCGATCTCACCGATGCGGATAAAGAGACCGATCTGGGCTCGTTTGCCTTGGCTACCAACTCGGTTACCCTGCAGGAAGTACAGGTGAGGGCAGAGAAAAGCCAGATGGAGTTTGAACTCGACAAGCGGGTTTTTAATGTGGGGAAAGACCTCACCAATGGAGGAAATACCGCCGCCGACATTCTGGATAAGGTGCCTTCTGTCAATGTAGATCCCGAAGGAAATCTCACGCTACGGGGGAGCTCAGGCGTTCAGATTCTGGTGAACGGGAAGCCCTCTGGTCTCTTAAATGCCGGAGATACCGAGGCTCTCATGCGAATGCAGGGAGATATGATTGACCAGATTGAAGTGATTACCAACCCCTCTGCCCGGTATGAGGCCGAAGGCGAGGCAGGAATCATTAACATCATTCTGAAAAAGAACCAGGCTGGCGGATTTAACGGTTCGTTTGGTCTCAACACCGGGGTTCCCCATAATCACGGGGCCTCTTATAATCTCAACTACCGTAAAAACGATTTTAATTTCTTTTCCAATTTCGGACTCGACTACCGTCGCGGACCAGGTTTTGGTCGCTCTACCCAGGAATTCTACGAAGGGGAAAATCTTCTGTCTTCGTACAATGTGCTGGAAGACAACCTGCGTGGCGGGCTCGGCGGCTATGTGCAGTTCGGCTCAGACTGGATATGGAATGAATACAATACCCTCACCGGTTCCGTATTGCTCAAAAGAGCAAGGGATACCAACAACTCAGAAGTGATTTACGAAGATTTCAACGGTCTTTTTTACTCGGAAACGGTACGCGACGTGCTGGAAACCGAATCGGAACGAAACATTGAAGGCTCTCTGCTTTACAAAAGAACGTTTGACAAGCCGAAACACGAGTTCAATGCAACCTTTAAATACATTTTTGACAAGGAACTGGAGCTGGCCGATTATGAGGAGACCACCGGCATGACAGCCGACCCGCTCTTTCAGAACTCCAGCAATACCGAAGACGAGGTGATCACACTCATTCAGGCAGATTACGTTTATCCGTTTTCAGAGGAAGGCAGATTCGAAACCGGTGTTCGGGCCAATCTCCGGACCATTGACAATGCTTATTCTGTGAACGAACTACGGGATGGAGTGCCCGTTACCCTGGATGAATTTGATGATCAGCTGGCCTATCAGGAGAATATTTACGCGGCTTATGTGATAGCCGCCCAAAAGTTTAATAAACTGAGTATACAGGCCGGTCTGCGTGGAGAGCTCTCGGATATCGATGCCCGTCTGCTGAAATCAGGGGAAAACAACGATCAGAACTATTTCAATCTGTTTCCCAGCTCCACGTTTTCCCTGCAGCTCAATCCTAAAAATCAGCTGCAGCTCAGTTACAGCCGCCGGCTGAGTCGTCCTTTCTTCAGAAGACTGCTGCCCTTTTCTAATTTCAATAATCCCCGAAACAATTCGATCGGGAATCCCGGCTTACGACCGGAATACACCCATTCCATCGAATACGGCTGGTTAAATTATCCCGAAAACGGCACCTTTCTGGCAGGAGTCTATTACCGGCATACCACCGGAGTGATTGAAACCTTAACCCTGCCTTCTGATGATGGCACCACCATCCGGTATCCGGTTAACCTTTCTGAAAGAAAAGCCTATGGCCTGGAACTAAACTATTCCGTAAACCCGGTGAAATGGATGGATATCTCCAGTGATGTCAACTTTTTCAGAGCCATGGTTCGGGGGAATTTTGAAGGACGTAACCTCTCCAGCGATACCTATACCATGAGTGGCCGGGTAAGTAGCAAACTGAGAGCGGGGGAGAAGACGCAGTTTCAAACCTCCTTCTTTTACCGGGCTCCGGCCAATACCACCCAGGGCAGAGATCTGGCCATTGCCTCCCTCGATCTGGCGGGGTCTGTGGAAGTATTTCAGAATAAGGGAACCCTCACGCTTTCATGTCGTGATCTGCTGAATACCCGCAAACGCCGCACAGTAGTTGATTTGCCCGAGTTCAGGTCAGAGGGTGTCTTTCAGTGGTGGCAGGCCCGTTCACTGGTTTTAAGCTTTAACTACCGCCTCAATCAGTCGAAGAAAAGAAACGCAGCTCCACTTGATGATATGGATGAAGGAGAGTTCTAAGCGGTTCGCGATCGGGGTTGATTCACACTATGAATAAGCTCAGGAGCTCTTCTGATCTGCAGATCCAGGTCCTTGATTCGTAAGAGGGCATGAATCACGCTACGTTTTTTGCCGGGGCCAAGCTTCTCAAACTGCGATTTCAGGAAGCTATCCTGCTCCAGCAGGGCTTCCAGCACTTCGGGCATTTCCACGCCCAGCGGATTGGGGTCTTCTTCCAGCAGCACATCTACCTCATCTCCGGTCGATTTACCGATTTGTTGAAGTTTTTTCCCGCCGATAATCACAAAGAAATTGCCATCACCCAGATGATTGAGTCCACAGGGAAAGCGGAGGGAGGAGTCCAGCGTGCAAATGAGACGGGTCTTCTTTCCTTGCGGAAAAGTAGCCACCGTTTCAGCGGTCACTGTCAGATAAAAATATCCTCCCCGAATTTTCTCCAGCTGGCCTATTCGCTCCCGGCCCTCAAATAGATGCATGTGTACGGCTGTTTCCGGAAATAACAAAGGAGACCACCTTGCAGATTCCCATAGCCACCAATACCAATTTCCGTTTCGTTTTCCAATCCTAACTATGGCTTCAAGTAATCGGTATTGTGAAATGAAAAGATCACTTGTTTATGACGGCTCCAGGACCTGAGGAAGAAACAGGGTTTGTTCTGCCAGATTCCAGGGATACTTTCGCATGATTTAAGTCGGATCGTTCGGAAGCGGCTGTATTATTCTCTATTTTACTTATTCGTAGGGTCAGTTCCTGAATGAGGGCCTGCTGCTCCTGCATGCCTTTCAAAAGCACCGGGATGAGGTCATTGTACCGCACCGTATAGTACCCGTCGCTGTCTTTGTTGAGTAGTCCCAGGTCTTTTTCGCTGTAACCATGCCGGCTTAGGGTTTCTTCCAGTTCCTGAGCGATGAGTCCAAATTCTCTGCTGCCCGATTCCTCATTTTTGCGGTGATAGCTCACGGGCCGTAAATCCTGTAT
Source organism: uncultured Cytophagaceae bacterium (assembly GCA_966250325.1). Lineage (GTDB taxonomy): Bacteria > Bacteroidota > Bacteroidia > Cytophagales > Spirosomataceae > Jiulongibacter. Next base: position 4,770 of record CBINGY010000020.1, read on the forward strand.
GAACGCTATACCCAGCGGGATTTCCTGAATATGCTCTTTCCAGCGGCGGTCTGAGGTCACATTCCAGGCCACTTGTATATCGGCGGCCGTAATGGAAGTATTTCCCATCCGTATTTTGTTATTGGCATTCACGGTGGCTCCTGAGCCTATCACGATGGCATTGACCAGATCACCGGAGCTCAGATTCGCATTATAGCCCAGACCCACATTATGCGAGCCTTTGGAGATAGAAATTAAGGCTCCATCGCCAATGGCGGTATTGTACCGACCTGTATTGTTTGCCGCGGTGGAAGTTCCCAGTAAGGCTTCGGCTCCCAGAGCTGTATTAAAGGTCTCCCGGCCATCTGTAGTTCGGCTGTCTGCGTAATACATGGCCCGGTAGCCTATGGCCGTGCTTCGGCTATTGGCACTGTTTCTATGCAGTGCAGTCTTCCCGTTTGCCGTATTGTAATCGCCTGTTGTGTTATTGTAAAGCGATTCCACCCCTGTGGCGGTATTGTTAGAGCCTTCTGTATTGTAATTCAATGAATACATGCCTGTGGCAGTGTTTTCGCCTCCGCTCGTGTTGCTGACCAAAGCCTCATTTCCCGTTGCCGTATTCTGGTTGCCCGTTGTATTGCTCTCAAGAGACCGGTAGCCGGTAGCCGTGTTTTCTGAGCCGGAAGTGTTGTTAACCAAGGCTTCGCTGCCCAGGGCAGTATTAAAGCGACCTGTATTGTTTGAAGATGTTAAACCACCCCTTAATGCGTGATAACCGACAGCCGTATTAAAAGTTGTTCGGGCATCGATTATTCTATTGTCTGCACGTTGCATGGCCCCATAACCTATGGCCGTGCTACCACTGTTAGCCCGGTTCTGAACAAGACTACTCTCGCCCACCGCCGTGTTGTAAATACCAGTCGTATTTTTATGAAGTGAATATGTTCCATTGGCTGTATTACTACTTCCCGTGGTATTGTGATACATGGACTGATATCCGATTGCGGAGTTACTGTTTCCTTCGGTATTGGAGTAAAGGGCATCTATTCCTATGGCATTATTTCCATAACCCCCGGTATTGCTTTGGAGTGCACTGAAACCAACAGCCGTGTTTTGAGTGCCAATTAGGTTTGAAGAAAGGGCATAACTACCAATCGCTACGTTTGCATATCCATCATTATTGGCTTCGAGGGCAGAAACACCTATAGCCACGTTATCGTATCCTGCTTCATTATTCAAAAGGGCCTGATACCCCAATGCGGAATTGGATCGACCTACATTTTGGCCGGGAGTCGTACTTCCCATAAGAGCCCGATAACCCACCGCCGTATTTTCAGTTATGTGTTGTACCACCTGTTCGTCATTGGCATAGTACATCGCCTGAAACCCTACAGCGGTGCTTCCCACATTGGTTCTGTTATGAAATAAAGCCTTGTTTCCCAAAGCAGTATTTGTGGTGTCGTTAACACCTTCCGACGATTTGGCTGAGATAAGTCCCTGCGGGAGAATGGTCACGGAGCCATCGGAATCGGTGTTTATGGCGTTGATTTGAGCCCGGGAAGAAAGGGTTGTGAACAAGACGAAACAGCTAAAGAGAAGGAGATTTGAAAGTTTCATAGCCCTGGCATTTGGTGTAATTTCATAGCCAAGCTATCCAGAAATGATCTCGCTACCAAGGTTCCAAAAGCCCGTTTTCCTTTTTTTTATTATACGTTTTACTCCTTTCAACTCATAAAACCTGGCCAAAAATTACCTCTGACCTGCCAACAACCTAAGCCTTACGTGCAGTCGAACGAAACTCCCATCTCCAATCTTCCATCTCCAATCTTCCATCTCCTTTAACCTTTAACTGTCAACCTTCAACCTCATACCCAAATTCAGTATTTTAGCAACAAATTAGAAAGACATGTGTTATCACACTTCGCTCGTAGAAGAATCGGTGCCAGATCTCCAGCGGAAACTGCAGGTGAAAATCTGGAAGTATGAAACGTTTAAGGAAAAATATAAGCCCAACTTTCATATCAATGGCTTTGATCACCCTCAGATTCCGGTGATACGACCCGAGGGCAAAACCGAAAAGGTAGTCGATCTGCTGCGGTGGGGTTTAATACCGCATTGGGTAAAAGAACCGAAAGAATGGAAAGCCAATACGCTGCTGGCCAGAAATGACGAGATGTTTGATAAAGCCTCTTATAAACACTACTGGCAGAACCGCTGTCTGGTGATTGTTACGGGTTTCTTTGAACCCAGAGACCGTCAGGTGGCGGGGCTGGTGGGCCCGGCCAGCAAGGTGCAGAAAACAGAGAGCTGGTATATTAAGAGTAAGACAGAGCCCTTTCTTTTTCTGGGAGGATTGTATTGCAATGGAACCGTATGCGTGATTACCACAGACACCAGCCCTATGATGTCAAAGATTCACAATGATGGCAAAAGAATGCCACTTATTCTGGATGACCCGGATATGATAGACGAATGGCTTTTAAGCGATATGAGCAAAGAGGAAATGATAAGAATGATGGACAGCCACCCCGATGATGACTCCCTGATGGCCTATCGTACGCTGGACGGAATCATGAATAACCGGGTGAATACCAATGTGCCGGAGGCCAATCTGCCGCATGCGGAAGATCCTGTAACAGGTGTGCTTCTTTAACTGCTGGTTTTCTTTATCTTTGGTCATAACCCGTACCAAGTATGAAAACGACCTTGCTATTCCTTATTTTCCTTTGGATCAGTACCTTCGGTGGCCATAACCTCACGCTGGCAGAGGCCTCCGGTATTTTAGGAGAGCAGGCGGTGCAGTTGGAAAAGAACAGTACGGCAGAGGGAGGCGGGCATCAGTTCAGAACCCGTTTTCAGGCTTCGGGAAATGAGCAGGTCTTTCTGTATTATCAATTTGAGAATTTTGAAAACGAAACGGCTGCTAAGGCTAAATTTGACGAGTTCCATGCGGGTAACGTGAGTCAGTCGGGTTTTAAGGATTTGTCGGGTTTGGGTCACGAGGCCTTTTTTCATACAGATGACCGCAATTTCAGCCTCATTATCGCTCGTAAAGGCAATGAAATGATTCGACTGAAAGTAAATAAGATCACCAACCGTTATTCCAAAGAAAAGATGGAACAGGTGGCCCGTGATATTTTAGCGAGAATTTGATGATGCTATAGAATACTTCCTACAGGTGGCTCAGCTTGCCCGGAATATGCAGGCTAACTGTACACAGCACCGCTAAGCGAAAGCCACTGGGGCCGTAAAGAATCATCCAGGTTATAAAAAGAAGCTCTGCCCCGACCGGGTTTGTACATATACGGCTTCAATAGCTCCAGATTATCCCGGGTGAGATAGCCTCTGGAGCGGCAGAGGATAGGCAGCACGCGGTTCTCCTGTTCACGGGTGAGATCAAGCAGGATGGGCCGCACCCGCAGCCGGTACAGCTGAGCCAGATGCCCCTGCACCAGAAAGCAGTTTTCCAGCACATACCGCCGTTCTTTGGTCCCAAGACCATACGATATATACGCCTTAAAGAGTGGGAGCCTTTTGGGTATTCTCATGCCCCAAAATTACCAAAGCCACCGGGCAGGGTCTTGCTAATAGATTTAGGAAACAGGAGAAAACGGAATAAGTAGTGGCTCAGTTTGCTCCGGAATCTTTGGCTCGGTGTGGCCGGAATATTCACTTGAAGAAGGTAGAAAACAGATTCCGATAATTCTTAGTTATTAAGAAAGTTTCGAGGTTTTCAGATATTCATTGTAGTAATCAACATCTTTTAGATAAGAATCTGTATGATTGATGTAGGAATTAACCATACTTTTTGAGACACCAATGAGCATTCCAATTCCTTCATCAGACATGCCTTTTTCTAAACGTAGTTTCTTTGCAGCAAAAACTCGGGCATTTAAATATTCCTTCTTTTTAGATTTCATGGAGAACTCGTCTCTTCCGATTCCGGTAATTTCCTCTACTTCCTTTAAAACGTTACCGGCAATTTCCATCACCACTTCTAAATTTGGCTGCACAACCAATGGTACTTTCATTTCAATTCTTTTTGGAAGAGAATTGTCTTCAAAAATCCATTCACCTAAGGAGCCTCGCTTCAGTGAACTTCTTGAATTAACATTTTTGTTCAATATTTCAAGATTTTTGAGAGTGTTTCGAGCCTCTTCCGGAGTCACTCGTCTCATCCATTTAAAATTGGGGTCTTCATTTATGTGATTAGCCAAAATTGATGGATTTTCTATAAAAGCCTCAATGCTGCCACAGAGGTATTCGATCTTTCTACGGGTTATTGGATTGTTTAGAGCATTTTCCAACCTTGTCAACCACCTTAAATTCTCAGGGCGGTTATTTTGGCGATTAGTGTCAATGTGATCTACTACATGCTGATAAGAAGGTGGTTCTCCCAAAAAGGCAAAAGCTACTATACGATGTACCAATTCAGAAGCTATGTGCAAATAACCTTTTGAGTTAACCACTCCGAAAGTCCAGATATTATCATGTTTTCTTAGAATTTTACCTTCTCTGGAATGACGAAATACTGCACCATTATCGCGAATGCAGTAGATTTCGCCTTTATAGTTGCATTTTGACTCCTCATGGTATCCGGTTGAGACTGTGAACATTTTATAAAATAATAATTATTGCGAGATCATTGAAAATATAAAGTGGCAATGAGCTAATTACTAAATATTTTATGGGGTATTTTTTCAAATGAATATCGCCATTGAGAACTTCACAAATGTAGAATTGATTGGAATACATTGTTAATAATCGAAGCGAGGTCCTTTCATCATTTTTGATTCCTTAATTTATCCTTAATTTGTCTTTCGACATTTGAAAAATTCGAGACCGTAGTCGTGCTTAATGCATTTTTAAGTTGATGCCTCTTAACTGAGAAAAACCAAGCTAATACAACACTCTTGAAATTTGTATTTGATGGTAATTCTAAAGATTTTTTTAACATTGAAATATCATCTCCTGATATTAAATCTTGAAGAATAACTTTTTTAGACTTACCCCTTTGATAAAAAAGCCATTTTTCAGATTCTCGAATTCCAAATGATTTTTGAGCGGATACGAACGCTGTTCGGCCCTCATTATCTAGGTCCCAAATTGCCGAATATTTTTTACCAAGAAAAATCATATAAGAAATATGATGCTTTAGTGAATTTGCTCCGTCACAAGGAAAGAAGGCTAAATTCTTAGCTTCCTTCATGATCTCCCAAATATAGTAATCATATATCCCCTCGGTTAAAATTATATTATTTTTCGAATAATCTAAAAATAAAAAAGGCATCTCAAGAGCATGTAAAATTGGTTGAAAAGCGGCATTTCTTCGAGGGAGAGGTGTTGAGTATATATTATCTAACTTAATGGTTGATTCATTTTCCTTCCTCACTATTTTAATATTGCCAATTGGGATTTGAACTGGATCCAAAAGATATGGCGAGTGGGTACAGAAAATAACCTTATTGCGTGAGGATATGGATTTAAGTCGATCACAAAGTTTTTTTTGAGCACTTGCATGAAGATAGGAACCTGGCTCATCTAATAGATAAATAGTTTCCATATCTTCCCTGTGCCTTTTTTTTGGGTTAAATTCTAATTTCATAATAAAATTGAAATACCAGTAGAACCCCTTACTTCTATCCTTAATGTCAAAGAATCGATCTCTCTTCATTCCATTAATCAATAGTTCTTCGACGATTTTTATTTCTATTTTATGTTCTGGATGGTATTTTAATTCAATTCTTAAAGGCTGAGATTCTTGAAGGCTAAAATTCTTCCAGTGCTGAACAAGCTTTTCTTGAATTAAATTTTGTGCTTCTCTTAATATTGCATCCCTAATATTACTGGCCTTATCACGAAGCTCCTCGAAGTTGTAAGCTGCATTTGTTTGTAGGAATAATTCCTTAAAGTATGGAACCCATATTGATTTTTGAGAACTGGTTTTATTTGGAACCTCAAGAAACTGTGGAATTTCATCTCTAAAGTCATCAAAATATAGGATATATGGGAGTTCTGAAAGAATTTGTTCACAAAATACGTGGTCAATATCGGGGGATAGTCCTATATCGGATGAATATTTTTTAGAAGAAATATTCCGTTTAATTAGAAGAGTATTATTCGCAATATTTTTTGAAATTATAGACAAAAGTTCCTTCTCAAATTTCCCCGCTATTTCATTTAAGAACTTCCCATCCTCTTTTTCTAGTAAAGAATCAATTTCTGTCCTTAATTCATTTTGATTAATGGATATTTCTGACCCGACAACAGAGGGAGCATCATCGGTAGGATCATAATAGTTTTCAATGCCAATAAGATGTTTACCATTATTCGTTTGGTCATTAAATTTGTCAAAGGCAAGTATACCTTCTAAAATGCTAGTTTTCCCGGCCTCATTTACTCCGATAATCGGAATTATAGATTGTTTGGTTACATCAATTTCAATTTTGGTTGTTATCCCTTTATAGTGATAGATAATAAATTTGTTGTATTTCATATGAGGTAACTAAAATAATGGAACTATTTCTTAGAATAAATATAGTGTCAAAATATAAATATATGAGCATAATCCATCCTCTTTAATTAAACATGTTAAGTATTCCAGTTACAAATGGCCTTCTTTGTAGCTAAATAGTCTTTGGCCATTAAAATTATCTTAGCTCATCAAAAAGTAGCTATGTAGACACTCTCCCTATGCCACCGCACATTCTCCATATCCGGCAAATACTTATCATTTCGGGGCAGCTGAATTTGCTTTCCGGCAAAGATTCCAAGCTGATAGTCACTTTCTTTTTCCTGAAATGTAGGAGAGATAAGCACCCGGTAATTATCATCCAGAGAAATTAGTCCCCGATCAAATGCCCGGTGGAGGTTTGGGCAAAGGGCAATGCCATTGCTCACGGTATCGTCAAAACTGTAGCTGAAAGGTTTGATATGACAGGCATCAATCATGGAGATATTTCCCAGTGTCGTTATCTGCATGCCGGAGATACAGCAGGTGTTGTTATAAATTTTGGGTATTTCTCTTTTGAAGAGTGAGCCACGCAGAAAAATCTCTTCTTCGTTTTTCTCAATGACCAGTTGCCGGGCTTCTTTTTGATATTCTTCCGGGTTTTCGTTCAGAATCTTTCCTTCCAGATCATGAATGACTTTTTCGGCTTCTGATACCTTATCCGTATATCGATCACGGGTCAAAGGGAAATAGTTTTCCAGCAGGCTTTCTGTCAGTATTTGATTCGTAATGGAATCTATGGCAAGCAGGAACAGAGCTTCGTCCAATTCAGCAAAAGCAACAGCCGCATTCAGATTCGTCAGGCTTTTCACCATCGAACCCATGGTATCCAGATTATCAAAACCCGCTCGGGGATGGAGCTTCCAGAATTTATCACTTTTAAGATGATAAAAAGGATAGGAGATTTTACAGTCGAAATTAGTGGCGGTAACCAATAAACTCCAGTTTTCTTTGAACAGAGCCACGAGTTCCGGAGTCAGAAACACCTCTCGGGAGTCCATAAGTCTGTTACGGTATGCCTGAAGCAATGAAATTAACAGAATCGGCTTATGCGGTGCAGGGCCACCATGCGAGCGGTCAAGCCGTAATTTTTTAAACCGGGTCAGATAATATGTCAGGGTTTCAGGGAACATGGATGCCGTAGCTGCCAGAAAATCAAATATAGAAAGAAAGGTGGAAAAATAGATTTCCTCCGTGCCCTTTGCGTCTCCTTTGCTCGCTTTGCGGTGAAGCTATGCTTTCAGATTTACGCATTGAGATTTACAAAGAATGTTTTTGAACTCAAATGCTTGAAATGCAAGAGGCATTGGTCTGCCTAACCATTCTGATTTGTATTTCTGAGGATAGTAGTTTCGGATGTACTACTCGTAGTCATTTTTTTTGATGATCAGATAGTTTGCCACCCATTGAAATCCTATAAATCCAAAAATGAAAATTATAGTCAGGGAATTAAACAGATTGCCCGTAGAGAAGGTCATTGCTATGGCAGCCAGACCTATACCCGCCAGTGCTATCGTGTATAGAATGAGGCCATATTTGTTTTTGGTTTCTGAGAGCATAGAACCCAGAGGTAACATCATGGCAAATCCGAAAGCAGCAATGGATAACATTTTCTCATCTGCACGTATCAGATACAAAATCACCCCAATCAGTGAAAGACCCAGGCTTAAGGCCACGAAGTTTGAGCTCATTTTTTCCTTTTTATCAAGAAGGAGCTGACCAAATTTATTAAATCTCAAGAATAAATTACTTATCGGAGTCATAACCCAGGTAGAGAATGCCACCAACGCCAGAAGTATTAAAAAGGGCGTTAAATAAGGCTCAAGCGATTCGTTGTTTCTGGCTACTGAGCGTAATACTCTGAATCCAATGTAAAATCCAATGATGACTCCCCACTGGTATTTTGAAGTGAGGTTACTCATAAAAAAGGAATACTTGAGGAATAATCGGTATATGAGGTTGGTTGCTTTTAAAGATTCAAGAATCCCCATCTGAGCATACTCCAGGGAAGGATCATGCGAGAGCGACTCTTTGAAGTGTTCCAACGCTTTTTTGTGATCTCCTTTTTCAAGCAAATTCCACCCATAATTGGCATGGGTGTACGCATTATTGGGGTCTTCATGCAGTGCCCCTTCAATAGTTTCAAAGGATTCCTCTGTTCGATTGAGTTTGCTTAGAGCGGTGCTTCGGGTATTTAATGCCAATAAATTTTCAGAATCTATCTCCAATGCCCTGTTGGCAGCTTCCAGTGATTCTTCAAAGCGTTTTCGTCGCAATTGAATGCTCGCATCTATAGCAAAATAATTGGCATCAAAAGGGTCAATTTCAATGGCCCGATGGATATTTTCTTCGGCAACTTTCAAATTATCCTGAGCAAAAGCAATTCTCGATTTCGTATAGAATAAATCAGGTGAATCAGGTGAAAGCCCTATGGCAGTATCAATAACCTGGTTGGCATCATCGTATTTATCTTGCTGTAAATAAACTTCTGCCAGAAGATAAAGGATACTGGTATTGTTTACATGTTCGGTGATCAGATCTGCAAGTAATTTTTCGGCATCTGCAAATCTTTTCTGCTGAATCAGAATTTCAACTTTTTCCAGTCTGTTATCGTCAATCATTTTGCTTTGATATAAGTTAGGATATCGTCATAAAGTCCCGAATCGTTTGCAAACAATGCGAAATTCTTCGCTGTTGCGAACCATTCCTGTGTGCTGGGCTTATGCTGTTTAAGTGCATTTAGCAAATCACTGGTTTCCAGTGGTCTTGGAATTCCATCTGTAAAGGAAGACTCAAGCTTTTGTTCAATGGCCCTATCAATAATAGCATCCATATCTGCTCCGGAGTAGTGGATGGTTTTTTTCGCAATGGTAGGTATATCGATATTGCCGGTGGGTTTGTTTTGGAGTTTTAATCTTAAAATAGATTCTCTGGTGGATTCATCCGGTGGCGGAACAAAAACAATTCTGTCAAACCTTCCCGGCCTTCTGAATGCAGCGTCTAAATGCCAGGGGGTATTGGTGGCTCCAATGATTAAAACGCCTTCGTTTGTGCGGTCTATACCATCCAATTCCTGCAAAAATTGATTAATCAGTTGTCTTCCGCTTGATTTTTTCATGTCACTCCTGCTGGCACCCAACGCATCAATTTCATCTATGAACAGGACGCATGGGGTACTTTTTCTTGCCAGTTCAAAAATTTCATGTAAATTTTTTTCACTGCTTCCAATCCACATGTCTAAAATGTCATTCAAGGTTATGCTAATGAATGCGGCATTAACCTGACCAGCTGTTGCTTTGGCAATGAATGTTTTGCCACATCCCGGGGGCCCATAAAGCAAAATGCCACCGCCTATTTTTTTTCCGTAGGCTTTATACAGTTCAGGGTGTAGAAGCGGTTTTATGATTTTTAAATCAATTTCCCTTTTCACGGTCTCCATTCCACCCACATCCTCAAAGTTGATATCCGGCTTTTGTAAAAAGCGGATGTCGTGTTCCTCGTCCAGATACGGTGCGGTAGGTTCATTTCCACCCCTTTGACGTAGATGCATATCCAGCTCTTCGTCAAAACTGTTTGGATCAATAGCTAATGCTTCCTTATAAGTATCTATCGCTTTACCAATCGAATTTTCTTTCAGAAGTCCTTTTGCATAAAGAGTATAGACAGATAGCTCACGAATTCCATTGGCGATCACCTCTTCCAGAATAACATTGCAAGCAGAAAAATTTCCCTTTCTGTAAAACACCGTGGCAAGGCCCAATTGTGCTTTATAATCAGGAGTTAGTTTTAGAAGTGTCAGATACTCCGATTCGGCTTCGTCCAGTTTATTTAGGTTTAACAGGGCGTTTGCCAGTAGAAACCTTAAAGGTAAATTTTCGGGAGAGTGTATCAGTGCCTCGCGTAAGCCTTCAATAGTGGTGTCATTCATGGATGTGTATTTCAAGTTGGCAAAGAATAGTACTTTCCTATGAGGATTCTTTAGACCAGTAGTCGTTCTTAACTTTTAATGCGAATTCAAAGCATTTTAATAATTCGGTTTGGCGACCCAAATTTTCAAAAGGCAGGTAAATATATTGAGATTTTGGAACAATTGAGGAAAATTCTTGCTCTTATAGATGGCAGAGCTATTGGATCTCATTTGGGCGATTTCGGATATATGAAAAGCCGATTGCTGAAAGCCGAGGGCCGAATGACGAATGTAGAATGACGAGTGTTGAATTATGAATTACGAATGTAGAATGACGACTGCTAAAAGCTGACTGCCGATAGCTGACTGCCGATGGCCGAATGACGAGTGACGAGTGTAGAATGACGAGTGTGGAATGACGAATTCCGATAGCCAAATGACGAGTGCAGAATTGTCAATGCCTAAATAAAGTTGACCGTTTTTAAACTTCCATCTCCAAGCTTCCAACTCCCATCTCTCCAATTTCAAATTTCCCAATTCCCAATTTTCCCATTCTCCCTCCATATCCTTCGCGACTTCGCGTCCTGGCGGTGAAAAAGGATTTCTGAAGGCCGAGTGCTGATTGCCGATAGCCGATTGCCGAAAGCCGAATGACGAGTGCAGAATTGTCAATGCCTAAATAAAGGTGACCGTTTTTAAACTTCCATCTCCAAGCTTCCAACTCCCATCTCTCCAATTTCAAATTTTCCAATTCCCAATTTCTGATTTTCTCTTCATATTCCTTCGCGGCTTCGCGTCCTGGCGGTGAAAAAGGACTTCTGAAAGCCGGGTGCTGATTGCCGAAAGCCGACGCCTGACTTTTTTCGACGCTTGCCGTTCAGGAAGTACACTTCGGTTACAAAGTACGGGAGGTACTGTACAAAGTAACGGAGGTCCTGTACAAAGTAAAGGAGGTCCTGTACAAAGTACGGAAGGTCCTGTACAAAGTACGGAAGGTCCTGTACAAAGTAACGGAGGTCCTGTACAAAGTAACGGAGGTCCTGTACAAAGTAACGGAGGTCCTGTACAAAGTACGGAAGGTCCTGTACGAAGTAACGGAGGTCCTGCACAAAGTACGGAAGGTCCTGTACAAAGTAACGGAGGTCCTGTACAAAGTACGGAAGGTCTGTTACAAAGGAACGCAGGTTTATTTGTTGATTTCGCACGTTGCGAATAAGGAAACGAACGTTGCGAATCAACTAACGCACGTTGCGAACAAGGAAACGCACGTTGCGAATAAGGAAACGAACGTTGCGAATAAGGAAACGCACGTTGTGAATCAAGTAACGCAGGTTGTGTATCTAGATACGCACGTTGCGAATCATGTAACGAACGTTGCGAATAACTTAACGCACGTTGCGAATAAGGAAACGCACGTTGCGAATCAAGAAACGAACGTTGCGAATCAACTAACGCACGTTGTGAATCAAGTTTCGAAGATGCGTTTGTTGGAAATAAACATACGTTTGTAATTAAATCATCGGATGTGAGATTTTAAAATGCCCAGTGCCCACCGCCCACCGCTCAATGACGAGTGTAGAATTGTCAATGCCTAAATAACCTTGACAGTTTTTAAACTTCCATCTCCGAGCTTCCAACTCCCATCTCTCCAATTTCAAATTTTCCAATTCCCAATTTTCCCATTCTCCCTCCATATCCTTCGCGACCTGGCGTCTTTGCGGTGAATAACGATAGACCGAGTGCCGTATGACGAATGTAGAATGCTGAAAGCCGATTGCTGAAAGCCGCCTGCCTACAGCTCACCCCTCACCGACCAAAGCTTGCTCCCACTAATCTCTGGAGGGGAAAATACCCTGGAGGGCAATGATAAAATTGATAGTGAGATACGGATTCATGATACTAAAAGGTTGACTGCCCCCGGTGGGATTGGTCTGCACGCCTTGAATGGTCTTGTTGCCTGCAGGCACGGTAGGTGTAAACTGCTGAAAGGTGACGGTACTGCTATCTGCAATATACCCGTTTGCCGGATAGAAGTTACTGCCTTTGGTATCTGCCACCCGGATATACCCGGTGTGGCTGTGAACGGGAAGGTTGCTTGTGGTCAGGGTGGATATATAATTACCGCTTCTTTCACCCAGTGTATACGAGGGAAGGCCGGGGCCCGATCCTTCATGCATTGGGAATCTGCCTCGCAGATCGGGCAGAGCAAAGGTAGTTTGGCCATTGCCTCCGTAGGTGGTTCCCAGGAGGGAGAAAAGAGCGGCATTCTGAGCAATGGAAAGGATCTGTCCGTCGCAGAATGCCCATCCCCGCGGGGCAAAGTTTCCTGCAAACATGCGTATTTCGCCTAGAAATGGATCCTGTGCTCTGGCGGTAAAAAACAGGCTAAAAAAAAAGACGGAAGCGAGGAGGCGTTTCGTTTTCATGAAGGCATTGATTAGAGTGTCCCTAAGCTACTCCTTTTTTCGATTCATTCATGCAATGCAGGTCGAATTCAATCTAACGGTATTCCTTATAGGCGTCTGATTGTCAGACGCTTCACCGACCAGACTTTCAAAGAAGGTTTGTGACGTTGACTGGCATACTCCAGATGGAAAGCGGAGCCCCAGGGCGGAGACTCCGCTGCCAGTTTAAAGTCTGGAATTAATCAGGACCGACCACCGCTGGGCAGCCAGAAATTCACCGTTGATCTGCAGGTTTTCTTTGGCATTGAAAAACTCGATACTCACCGCAGGCTCTGATTTCAGCATCGGATGAAACCGGAGCAGCAACTGATTAATGAGGCTTCTATCTCCGTTTACATCCCGCGAAGTCGTGGTATGATTGACCAGTTCGCAGGTTTCGGTGGTATTGAGGTCTACAAAGGCCCGGCGTCCGGTTTCCCCGCTTTTCTGGTAAAAGAACAGCAGATTTTTCTGTTCGTCCAGGCCAATGATCCGTGTGCCCACCACCTCGTGTTTATGCACGGTGCCACCTTCTTTATCGGCCATCGCTTTGAGTTCGTTCAGGAAGACATCTTCTCTTTTTTTACGGTTTCTGTAAAGAAATACAAAGGGAAGGACGCATATAAGTGTAAATACAAGTCCGGTAAGAACCGTCCCTAAATTAAGATCCATTTTATTATTTTTTTTTAACGTGAGCTAACAGGGCCTGCCTTCAGGCAAAGCCGGAATGATTGATGGGCAGATAAATTACCTGCCGGATAAGAACAAAACATCGGATGTCAGTTCACCAGAAAAAATGGGAGGGGAAGAGGAGATCGACCTTTCGGAGCCGTACCGCCAGAGTCTTTGCAAAACAGAGGTAACGGGAATCCCGGGCATAGAGAACATGCTCAGAGACATACGTAAGGAGATCGGTACTTACCAGTTTTTTCAGGTCGGGTACCATCACATACCCCGGAGCAGAGACAGAGCTTTTTAGCTCTTCGGTATGGCTGAAAAGGCTTTTTGAAAGAGCAGAAATCTGCTTTTGGCCCTTTGGCTGAGAAAAAGGATCGGTTCGCCGCGAAAGACCTACCGCACTGCCGGTGGCCAGGCCATAAACCAGCAGCAGTAACGATACAAATATGGAACGAACGCAGTTTTTCACGCGGCAAAGGTAAGCGATCCGTTTAGAATTTACCTGAGCTGGGGTGTTAAAGGAGTGTTAGTTGGGAAGAGAGTTCGGGCCTGGTCAGAAGTACAAGGCAAAAGAGGCACGGATAAGGCAGTTCTGGTACAGGAAGCCATCAAAACATCTCTGCATGAAGTAGGTTCGTTTGAAGAGTATGTTGAGATTATGGATTTTATTCCTGAGATGTCCTATCCGGCTCCCGTGAAAGTTATCCGTTTCCCGTGTATATTCGCAGGAAAACTACGCTTCCATGAAAATCAGATTACTACTCGTTATACTCGGCTCCACTTTTCTTTTTTCCGCTCGTGCACAGGTTCTTAAGGCCGGCTTTGATAAGTCGGAGTACCTGGAAACGCTCAAAATCAATCAGAAGGCCCACATAGACCTGCCCAAATGGGAGGGAGATACCACCGTGCCCATGCCTCAGCAGTTTGTGTTCAGGGAGCGGTCGCAGGTGGTAGCCTTTGACAATCTATTTGATTTCTGGATGCACCGGTCAAAACCTCTGGCTCTGATTGCCGTGCGGGGGAGTATTCCTACCGGAGCCAGTTTTCTGGCCAATCTGTACGCAGCGATGATTCCGGCCAGTGGGGAGCTGGAGCTCAAAGACGGTGAGGTTTTCACCTACCAGCTTTCGGAAGATCCCAGGGCAGCGGTACATGCGGGCTGGTGTATTGCCATGGCTCATATAGCAGCACCGGTGCTTGAGAAAATCGATTCCTGTTACAAAGCGGGTATCCGCGACGTGATCCTTACCGGGCACAGTCAGGGCGGCGGCATCACCTTTTTGCTGTCGTAGTACCTCTATGACCTGAAACAACAAGGAAGGCTTCCGGCAGATCTTACCCTGAAAACCTACAGCAGTGCCGGTCCCAAGCCCGGGAATCTCTTTTTCTCGTACGATTACCAGCGAAGAAATGCCGAGGGCTGGGCTTATAATGTGGTCAATACCGCAGACTGGGTGCCCGATGTGCCCTTCAGCATTCAAACGGTGGATGACTTTACGAATGTGAATCCTTTCCGGGGGGCCAAACAAACCATCAAAAAGCAGAAACTGCCCGCCCGCGTAGCCCTTAATCATGTGTATAGAAAGCTGAGCAAACCTGCCAGACAGGCCCAAAAAAATTACGAGCGGTATCTGGGAAACTTTGTGTCAAAGGCTGTAAAAAAACAACTGCCCGATATCAAACTGCCGGCCTATTACCAAAGCAATTATTACATGCCTGCCGGTGAAACCATTGTACTTTATCCAGGCGAAGATTATTTTGAGCTATGGAACAACGACCCCGCCAACCCGAATATCTGGCAGCATCATTTTCTGGTACAGTACCTCTATCTGGCAGAAAAGCTTTAAAATGACGGGTTTCGAGTGTAGAATAACGAATTTCGATTTCGGATTGTTGATTTCGAGTGTGAGATTTAAGAATGCCCTCTCGACACCTGCGAGGGCAGGCTCCTCTCGATACCTGCGAGGGCAGGCTCCTGCCTATGGCCCGCCAAACCCTCTTCCCGCTTCGAGCTTCAATCTTCCATCTCTCCAACTTCTGATTATATCCTTCGCGACTTCGCGTCCTGGCGGTGAATAACATTTCGGATGAACGATTTCGGATGTTGGATTTGGGATTGGTGAATGACGAATTACGAGTGTAGAATGACGAGTGACGAATTTTCGATTTCGGATGTTTATCCCTAAATAAAGTTGACCGCTTCTTCCTTTAATCCTTCGCGACATGGCGTCTTTGCGGTGAATAACGATAGACCGAATGACGAGTGTGGAATGACGAATTCCGATTTGGGATTGTTGATTTCGGATTTCGGATGTGAGAAAAGCCGACTGCCGATAGCCGATAGCCGATAGCCGCCTGCGGAAAGCTGATTGCCGACCGCCGCCTACGCCTCCTTACGATCAAGCAACTCCTGAAGCCTGGTGAAGAAAAGTGCGGCGTGATACCCATCTGCCAGCCCATGATGGGCATGTAGAGAGAAGGTCATCTGACCGTCGGGCATGAGTTTGCCTACCGAGACTTTCGGGCAGCTATCTGGGTGACTGAAGGACCGGGCATGAGAAATGGAGGAGAAGTTGATCCAGGGCAAAGCCGAAAAATGAATCACATCATCGCCCGCCACGCCCGGATTAAGGCCGGTGGTCTGCTGAATGCGGTCGATCTCCTTGCGGGCATTTTCAAAGAA
Source organism: uncultured Cytophagaceae bacterium (assembly GCA_966250325.1). GTDB lineage: Bacteria > Bacteroidota > Bacteroidia > Cytophagales > Spirosomataceae > Jiulongibacter. The sequence goes on from CBINGY010000020.1 coordinate 20,972, forward strand.
GACGGTTTTGTCTGCATGATAGGGCATGAAGGAGAAATCAAAGGTCTTATCGGCCCGGAGTACGGTGGACGAGGCGTGGATCTGATCATAGAGCACCACCTTTTCGTCCTGTATCCTTAGTCGCAGATTCTCCGTTTCATTGATGGCCTGCAGGGTGCAGTGGAGGTAATACAGATAAAAGGAATGACCGGTTACCTTACAAGATTCGTAGGCAGCAGAGGCGTTCAGCTGGGTGCTGATTCCAAAAAACGGCTCCTCAAACCCGTTGAAAAATTTAAAATGATCTCTGCGATTCCAGTTTTCTATGTCAATTTCTGTTTTCATGCGTTAAAAAGTTCCAGTTAGGGTTTAGAGGAGATTCGACCCCACCCTTCGCGGGTCGCCCCAACCCCTGTGAGTCGTCGCACCGTCCGTAGGGGAGGGGCTTAGCAATGAGGTTGACTTGAAAGAAATTTAAGTTTTTCGAGATGCTCATTACAGATAGTCAAGGATTTCGTTGATTTTGGTGAGTTGAATAAAGTCGGGGTCTTGTTGCTGCACCTCGTGATGTTCATGAGCCCAGGTGACATGATACGGAATATGAGCCGCATGCCCACCCAGCTCCAGCACGGGAAAGATATCCGACTTAATGGAATTACCGAGCATCAGGAAGTTTTCTGGCTGGCAGTCTAGATGTTTCAGCAGTTTTCTGTAATCGTTGGTTTTCTTTTCGCTCATGATTTCAATGTGGTGGAAATAGGGCTCGAGTCCCGATTTCATCAGTTTGCGTTCCTGATCCAGCAGATCGCCTTTGGTAGCCATCACCAGCCGGTATTTTCCTCGAAGGGCTTCCAGAGTTTCTTCCACGCCATCGAGAAGTTCAATCGGTTTTTGAAGCATCTCTTTACCCAGAGCGATGGTTTTTTCTATGAGTTGAATGGGGGCCCTGCCCTCAGATACCGTGTAAATGGTTTCAATCATGGAAAGCATGGCGGCCTTAATGCCATAGCCGTAAAGCGGCAGATTCGCCATTTCCGTTTTAAATAGCTCCTGAGAAACGGTATGGTGCGGCAGATAATCTTCCAGAAGGGAACAAAACTGCTTTTCGGTTTCCTGAAAATAGGGTTCATTGACCCAGAGGGTATCATCTGCATCAAAGGCGATCACCTGAATTTGAGGGAGCTTCATTACTTTTGTCGGGTTATTTCCGGCAAAGTACGGGGTAGCTGTTGAACAGAAAAAGGACACTTGTCTCATGATCCGTGAAAATCCTGATTTTTTGGCCTATCTGGAAACGCTGATAGCAAAGCCGGAGAGTGGTATTTCTTTACGTCGGTTTCCGGCGGGAGAATTGCTGCTGAAGCAGGGAGAGCAATCGCATTACGTGTTTTTAGTAAAAAGTGGGGTGGTCAAATGCTTTGTAACCGATGAGAACGACAAAGACTTCATTTTTGAATTTCTGGGAAAAGGAGAAATTGTGGGCGAACTGGAGGGAGTGCGGTCGGTAGCCTGCCTGGGAAATGTGGAAAGTATCACCGAAGTGACGGCTCTGGCCATACCCGTGACGGAATTTAACAGCCTTCTGGAAAGTGATATCCGGTTTAACCATCTGCTCATTCATACCTTCGTCACGCGGATAGTCCATACCTCTGAACGGGCGGCCTTTCAGCAGGTCAATACCACCGAACGCAGTTTGACACGACTTAAACAACTCTTCAAAGATGCAGATCTTCAGCTGAGCAAAGAAGACATGGCGGCCTATCTGGGCATCACGGTAAGAAGTCTGAATAGGACATTGAAAAACAGGAAAGTCTGAATCACGTTTCTTTCATCATAGGTATTAGGCACAAGAATTTACCTTACCTATTTATAGGAAATATAGGCCGTCTTGTACGGAGTTCCGTTTTCTTTGGTGACAATTTTGGTGATGCGGTTGAGCTTGTCTTTTTCATAGACATAACTGAAATCGCCGTAGTTCGCAGGAAGGTAATCCCCAATGAAAATTTCGTCGTTTTCCATACGTATTCCGCCGGTTTCACCGTATCCCAGCCAGGTGCCTACTCCACCATACGGACCAAAGACATCCAACCCGTAATTGACAGCTTTCAGCGTATTCGGGTAGTCTTTTGAATACCCACTTACCTCTTTCACTTCGGTGTACCGAAGCTCGCCGGTATTATCATCAAAGTATTTCACATGAATCTGAGTAATTTCGTTTTGATTATTCCAGTAAAACTCCCGGGTTTCTCCGGTCACGTAGATGAAACCGTCATAACTTTCAGAAACAATTTTAATCAGTCTTTTCTTGCTGTCGAAACTGTATTTCCTTCTGAATTTTTCCGGATAACTATTGGATCGGGTGGTGTAAGCGGTTTCAACTAAACCCGTATTGGGGTTCAGCAGAAGTTCATATTGCAGAAAAACTACGGAGTATTCCTGCCTCATACTTAAACCATTGGCCGTGTAGGTCCATTCAGCCGCCCGGTTCTGATCATCGTACTCAAACTTCAGCACGTAGTGGTGTCCCTGAGCATAATCAATGGATACCTCTGCGATGCGATAGCGGCCGTAGTGGTTATCTGATGCCGTAACCGCCTCCTTATTACACCCTGAAAGAATGAACAGCGGAACCAGAACCGATCCCCATAATGCCCGGAAAGAAAAGAACCTAAACATTTTTAAGGCGGATGATCTGGTTTACACTGACTCCTCCAAATGCACTGCTGCTTTGAATCAGTAAGGAGCGATGAGCCTCACCGTCCCACTCAGGTACCGCCACACCCATCATGATTTCATTTTCCGTCTTAAATCCAACGTAGTTTCCCAAAGGATAAATGGCGAAGCTTCCGAACTGGTTCTGTTGATTCCATCTAAGAGCGTAGGGATTTTCAGAGGAAAGAGTCATCACCAGGTTATTTTCAGGAAACATGGACGCGTAGTCGTTTGTGCCCTGAATAAATAATTCTGAAGCAATATTTCTGAAAATATACGCCTGAGTAAGCTTTCGCCTTTCACCTTCATCAAGTGTCCAGTAACCCTCGGCAAGTTCGAGATACCCTTCCTCATCTCTCTTCATCCTGAAATGAAACGTGGTGACGCCCCCGTTGTAATTAAATTTCACGGTGAGGTTTTCCTTGTCAATAAGCAGATCGGTGGCTACCCGCCTTACACCTACCAGATCGGCATAGGCCAAAATGACACTATTCTGTTCCGCAAAATAAAGAACCTGGAGCCGGTTGTTATCGGTTACCACAGGCATATAGTACTGTATGAGATCTTTGGCCTCAAAGGCCACCGGTTCTACTTTGCCGTCTTTGCATCCGGCCAGACTGAGGAAGAGAATTAAACCTAAAAACGAAGAATACTTTTTCATGACTGTTTCTGATTTTTGACTGATACAAAATTCCTTTTCATCCGGTCAGCCGGCAAGGCCAAATCTGCAAACTGCTGAAAAAGTCGATGAACAACAGGGTACTTTTAGTAGATTTGGATAAAAAAATGCGTGCAAGAGTATGAGCAGGGTGCTTACTTGTATGATTGTTGACGACAACCTGGTAGACCGGAAAATGATCAGGTCTTTTGCCGGCCGGTTTCCCGGTCTTCGGGTGCTTGCAGAATTTGACGATCCGCAGGCAGCTCTGGCCGCCGCACGTACAGAGTGTCCAGATATTCTGTTTCTCGATATTGACATGCCGGGAATGACGGGCTTCGAGCTGAAACAACAACTTCACCAGCTGCCTGCCTGTGTTTTTATAACAAATTTCCCTGATTATGCCCTGGAAGGTTTTGAGCACGAGGCATTCGATTTTCTGGTCAAACCAGTTACCGGCGAGCGGTTTGAACGCACTTTTAACCGCCTGCGGGATTTCTTTGATTTAAGAAGCAAGGCCGACCTCCTAACCCATACATTAGGTGCCGATAGCCTTTTTGTGAAAACAGGCACAGAACAGACCCGTATTCAACTGTATAAAGTATATTATCTGGAAGCAATGCGGGATTACACCTGTGTGGTTCTTGAAAATAACCGCGTTCTGGTTTCAGAACCGATGGGGCGTCTGCTAGACAGCGGCCATTTCCGGGAGTTTGTACGCATACATCGCAGTTACGCGGTGCAAAGACGATTTGTGAAGAAATACACTTCGACCGAAGTAACTCTTCTTCATGACGTGACATTACCTGTGGGTAGAAGTTATAAAGAACAGCTACGTAAACTATTGGTTTGAACATGTCCAGGAGTGTGTATCTTTTGGTGGTACTGGCAGAAATTGCGGTGTCTCTTGGCTGCCAGGCTCAGGGCGGTGGCATAGATTCTCTGCTCCTGGCTTACCGAATGGCCGCAGACGATACCAGCGAGGCCCGCACGCTGAATGTAATCAGCTTGTATTATTCCGGAGCCGACCCCGTTAAATCATTGGAGTACGCTGAAAAAGGTTTAATTCTCACCCGTAAAATGAGGTGGGACAAAGGGATTGCTGCTTTTTATACATGCAAAGGAAATGCCTTGTCGAATATCGGGGAGGTTGATTCGGCCTTTAGCTACTATCAGAAAGCTTTGGTTCTTTATAAGAAGAGCTCCGACTCGGTCAATCTGGCTATTACTTTTTTGAATCTGGGATCTGTTCGAAATGCTCAAAGCGATTTTGTGGCAGCAACCCGCTATTACAATCAATCGTTGCGGCTGGGTGAATTACTTCAGAATTACGATGTGCTGTCTAAATCCAGCAATAATCTCTCGTTGGTATATCAGTACCAGAAGGACAAGAAAAAGGCATACCACTATTCACGAAAGGCCATTGAAGCCGCCAAGGCATCGGGAAATGAGGAGTTATTGATATCTCCGTATACCCTGCTGGCCGATTTATATTCGGCGGATTCCGGTTTTGCGAAAGCAGATACCTATTATCAAAGAGCTCTCGAACTGGCTGAACGGTACGGCTCGGTTAAATCAAAGGCCATGCTGCTGAACAATATAGGATCCAACTATTTTGGGATGGGTAGCTATGACAAGGCCTTGGAGTTTGTGCGTTCATCGGGGAAGCTGTGGAAGAAGTTTGATAGCAATGCGGAAGAAGCACTGATTAATTTGGGAATTACCGGCTCACAATTTGTCCATCTGGCCAGGTTAAAACAGGAAAAGAATCCGGAGGTTTTAAATCAGATATCTGAAAGCCGTGAGCAGTTGATCGCATTGGCAATCCGTTATCTGGAGGAAGCCGTAAGCAAATTTAGAAGGAAAGGAAATGTGGCACAGGCTGCACAGTTTCAGGAAGAACTTGCAGGAGCTTATCAACTTTCCGGTGCCTATGATCTCGCCTTTTTTAATTTACAAGAGGCGGCAAGATCGCGTGATTCCATTTTTTCGCAGGAAAACAAAAATGCCATTGCCCGGTTGGAGAGTCAGCACGAAATCGACCTGAAAAATGCCGAGATCAACTTACAAAAGCTTAGGCTGAATGAGCAGAGGAAGAATATGCTCCTGCTGATCGTCTCTCTTCTGGCGGTGTCAGTCGCCGGTCTCCTTTTTTACCGAATCAGTAAGTTGAGCAAACTGAAAAATAAGGAGCTGACCTTTTTGAACCAACAACTTGACAAGGCGAATAAAACCAAAGCAAAACTTTTTGCTTTGTTAACACATGACTTAAGGAGTCCTGTCGCTAACCTGATAAGCTTTATGCAACTTCAGAAGACCGACCGAAATGCCCTTTCAGAAAAGGAGATCAATGAACAGGAGGAAAAACTCGCCCGGTCTGCGGAGAATTTACTGGAAGTAATGGAGGGCCTTCTGCTATGGAGCAAGGGCCAGATGGAGCAGTTTGAGGTAACGAAAGAGAACGTCTATGTACTTGATCTGTTCCGGCAACTGGAGCTATTTTTTTCGGGCATAAGCTGTTTGAGCTTCAACTGGAATGAGGCTGCCGAAACAAAAGTTTATACAGATCTGAACTATTTGCTGGCCATCATGCGAAACCTTACCCAAAACGCGGTGAATGCTCTGAATGATCGGCCGGATGCCCGAATTTACTGGAATGTGACCAAGGGTGAGCATATGGTGACATTGTCTGTAACGGATAACGGCCCGGGTTTAAGTGCGGAAAAAATTCGTGATTTGGTGGCAGCATCGGGCATTCGGGGACTGAATCAGGGAATGGGCCTTCATCTGGTTCAGGATATGGCTAAAGCCATTGATATGGATTTAAGAATACATTCTGAATCGGGCAAAGGCACCACCTTTTTCCTTGATCTGGAGCCCGGCTCCCATGAACCCATGTGATTTCCCAAGACTCTTCGGCAGGCAGCGATCGGCTTTCGGCAAACGGCTTTCGGCAGGCAGCAATCGGAAATCGGCTTTCAGCAGGGTCTGCCCTCGCAGGAAACGAGAGGTGCCTGCCCTCGAGGAAACGAGAAGGGCTTTCGGCCTTCAGAAATCCTTTTTCACCGCCAGGTCGCGAAGCCGCGAAGGATATGGAGGGAGAGTCAGATGGAAGTTGGAAGCCGGGAGAGGGAAGAGGGCCTGCCCGCCTCTGGTGGGTCCGTCCGCCTTCGGTGGGCCTGTCCGCCGCTGCGGGCTCGTCTGCCGATGGCGGGGGATAGTTCATTAAACTGTGTCTAATGTTGTTTAGTCATAGACAATAGTCAACCCTAAAACCTACAACCTAAACCCTACAACCTATAACCTTCAACTTTTAACCTTCAACCCTCAACCCTCACTATCGCCAGGGCAAGCCTTTAAACTTTTGACCTTTAACCTCAACCCCCGATTCAATCTATCGAACAAAGAAAGCCATTGGCAGATGGAAAAAGTACATCCGTAGAGAGTTGATAATGAGCATTAAACTTCCGGGGCGAAGAGGTAGTCAAAGAGCCATAACAATTAAAAAAAACAAAATTGAATATGAAAAAGTTAATCACTTCCGCCCTTGTAGTTTCAGCGATCACCATCTTTTCGGCCACTGCCAGTGCCACTACACCAGACAGACCCGGCCACGGAGAGCACAGAGCCTGGGCTACGTTTCACACGGTAGCAGACACCTACTTTAATGCCACCGGCACCTTTCAGAATCTGAGTGAATCGGAAAAGGCCCAATTCTTTACAGCGGCCCAATCCATCAAACAGCGTCTTGAAAATTCAGACCGTCCGGAAGCAGCAGAGCTTTTGAAGAAAATAGACCTGACCGAGAAGGTGTTCCGCTTTGTATGGAGCAGCAAGCCTGAGTTTACCGAGATAGATCTGAATATAGAGATCCCTGCCGCACCGGTGGTTCTTTAACACAAATTAAGAAGAAGCGATCAAACCTTTATCCACCTGTACAAGTCAAACCAACCAAAAAATAAGACGAAATGAAAAAGTTAGTAATCATGGCCGTTTTGGCCACCACAGCAGTAACGGCCATGGCCCAGCGGGGAGAAAGACCCGAGGTTAATCCCGAAGAAAGAGCTCAGAAAATGACGGAGCACATGAAGAAAGAGCTGGGACTTTCCGAAGATCAGTATCAGAAAGTACTCGCTCTGAATGAAACCCGCTCAGAAAAAATGGCAGCCCACCGAGAGGTAATGGAGGCCGAGCGTGAAAAAATGAAAGCCGAGCAGAAGGAGTTCAGAACAGAGCTCGAGAGCATTCTTACTCCGGAGCAGAAGGCCACGCTCGAAGCGAAAAGAGAAGAACAGAAGGCCCGGATGAAAGACCGGAGTACCCACCGGAGGGAACATTTCCGAGGTCCACGCAGAAACTAATTCTTAGCCCCGCGAAAGCGGGGTTTTTGTTTTATATCCGGCATGCATTCCGAAGAGTACAAAAGGGACAAGGTAGTTTGCAGGAGGGACCTTTCGAAGGGTTTTATTTCCGTCGGAAATTTTGATAGATTTAAGTTTTTCAATCAATCCTATCCCATGAAACGCTTGCTTTTGATTGCAGGTTTGCTCCCGGTTTTTGTCCTGAGCAGCTATTCGCAGGAACCGCAGTTTATTTTTCCACTGCAGGAGGAGCATGTACATGCCAGTTCGCTGGTTTCCTTGCCAAATGGTGATTTGCTGGCCGCCTGGTTTCAGGGAGGAGGAGAGCGAACTGCCGATGACGCCCGGATTATGGGAGCCCGTAAGCAAGCCGGTAGCGATACCTGGAGCGAACCCTTTCTACTTGCCGATACACCCTTTATTCCTGATTGCAACCCGGTTCTTTTTCTGAATGGTCGGGGTAAATTGTTTTTGATCTGGATAGCTGTTCAGGCCAATGCCTGGGAAAGTTCCGTACTTCGTATACGCACCAGCAGCGATTTCGTGCAGACCGGTGCACCCCGATGGGCCTGGCAGGATAACCTCTTTCTAAAACCGGACGAGGATTTTCTGAAAGAAGTGAAGGAACGGTTTGCCGAACTACCCGATGCCGGCCACGGCTGGGCCGAGTATGCGGCACCCTATGAAAAGCAAATTCTGGAAGCAGCGGCAGATCCCCGAAAACGGAGCTTTGGCTGGATGACCCGTATTAAACCATTGATTCTGCCGGATGGGAAAATCGTACTTCCTCTTTATTCCGATGGGTTCAATTTCAGTCTGATGGCTATCTCTGAAGATGATGGAGAAACCTGGAAGCCCGGCCTGCCGCTGGTAGGGAAGGGCCCCATTCAGCCTGCCCTGGCTCTTAGGAGCGACGGCACGTTACTGGCTCTTATGAGAGATAGCGGCGATTCTCCTTCACGGGTTCATCGCAGTAGATCTTCGGATGGCGGGTACCGTTGGAAGCTCTCGCAGAAAACCGACCTGCCAAACACCGCTTCCGTAGAACTTCTTCGTTTACAGGACGGCAGAATGCTATTTCTGGGTAATGACGTGGACGATGGCAGATACCGATTGTCTTTCTATGTATCCAACGATGAAGGGGAGAATTGGGGAAAAAGGCATGTTTTGGAGGATCATCCGAAGATAAAAAATCAGGGCTTTTCGTATCCGTCACTTATTCAGTCGGCAGATGGCCTCATTCATTTGTCATACTCCTATCATCATTCAGAAAAAAGCAAGACCATCGCCTATCGGGTGATTCGTCCGGAAAACTTATAAAAAGGAGTTCACATCAGGCGACACGAACAACGATTTTACCGGTATGTCTGCCTTCCCCGAAACGCCGCAGTAATGCAGGAATTTCTTCGAACGTATACGGACCGTCAATGACAGGTTTTAATACACCTGCCAGAAAAAGCTGATTGATGCGGTCCAGGCCCCGGTTTGGTTTTAGTGCCAGAATCAACAGCTTTTTGTTACGGGAAAAAAGCCCTGCAACAAGTAGCTGAATCAAACGAAAAGGCTCACCTCCCACTGTTACATAGCGTCCTCCCGGGGCAAGAGCCCGCAGGTAGCTGCCCGGGTTACGGTTGGTTTTACAATCCAGAATGAGATCATAAGACTTTCCTGAAGCGGTAAAATCCTCCTTTTGGTAATCAATGAACTCATCAAAACCAAGGCCTTTCAGCGTTTCTATCTTTGCACCGGAATCAACCCCGGTTATATGACAACGATACTGCCGGGCCATTTGACAGGCCAGGGTCCCTACACCGCCACCTGCACCATTGATAAGAATTCTCTGCCCTTCCCGCAGTTCTCCCTTTTCCATTAATCCCTGATAAGCCAGCAGAGCGGCATGGGGTAGGGCAGCGGCATCTTCAAAACTCATCGTCTCGGGTTTAAGACCCAGAGCAGCCGGTGGCAGGGAAATGTATTCGGCGAAGGTTCCGAAACCAAACTCCGAAATATCGCCATAGACCGGATCGCCCTCCTGAAAGCTGGTGACTCCTTTACCGACTTGTTCAACGATTCCTGATAATTCCATACCGGGGGTGCTGTGTTTCGGCTTAACAAGACCCATAAAAAGGCGGTAAATGGCAGGTTTGCCGGTGACCATGCTCCAGTCGTAATCGTTAATAGCCGTGGCCATTACTTGGACAAGCACCTGATTCTCTTTTATCAACGGCTTGTCTTTCTGACCACACAGCAGGTGCTCAGGCGGGCCGTAATGCCCTTGAAGAATCGCTTTCATTTAAAATAGGCTATGGCGTGTTTGAAAGGCAGAAATCACTTGTAAAGTCAGCATTTAACCAATGAATCTCTGCCTGATATTAGTTTTCAGAATAAATCTATGCATAATCTGTGAGTTGAACAAATGAGAGAGAATGGTTTTCAGGTAGAGCCAAAGACCATACGGGAAGTTTGTGCGGCCATAAATTCCTGTTTGATCGAAATTTTCCTTTCTCAGAGAGCATCCTTCTTAGTTTTGAGTTCTAGCCCGGACGATTTCCGGCCCCAAACCATTAACAGATTATCGAAATGAAAATTGGTTCGCTTACACTCCTGCTCTGCTTCATAGGTTTTGTGTCAATGGGGCAATACCCGGGCATAGAAAACGATATTGAGCAGAATAGAAAAGGCAAACTGGTAATCAAAGCCAAACCGGGATCCTTTGTAAAAGTGGAGCAGCTTAGCCATGCCTTCTGGTTTGGTGCGGCCATAAGCAATGGTTTGGCAGGGAATAAATGGTCTGAGCACGATCAGAAGATGTACCGCGAAAAATTTCTGGAAAACTTCAACTCGGCCGTTACCGAGAATGCCGTAAAATGGCTCAGTATGGAGCGGGAGCAGGGAAAGGTGAATTACGAAACAGTAGATAAAATACTCACCTGGACAGACGCCCATGCCATTCCATTGAGAGGTCATAACATCTACTGGGGAATTGACAAATTTGTGCAGCCCTGGCTGAAAACCATGGACCCTGCTGAACTGGAAAAAACGCTCAGAAACCGGGCCTATGATGTGGCCACCCGCTATAAAGGCAGATTTGTGGAGTACGATCTCAACAACGAAATGATTCACGGAAATTTTTACGAAGACCGGCTGGGTGAGGGAATTACCAAAAAGATGACCGAATGGTTTCTTGAGAAAGATCCTTCAGCCAGATTGTGGGTCAATGATTACGATATTCTCACCGGAAAAAGGCTGGATGACTACATGGCCCATATCCGTAAGCTTTTAAAACAAGGGGTTCCCATTGCTGGAATAGGCGTACAGGGGCATTTACATGCAGAGAGTTTTGATCGCGGCGAGCTGAAACGTTCGCTGGATTCGCTGGCTACTTTTGGTTTGCCCATTCGTATTACCGAATTCAATGTACCGGGCCAACGCTCCAAATGGGTGGATAACCGAACAGACAAACTTACACCGGAGCAGGAACTTCAGAAGGCCCGTGATCTGGTCGATTATTACCGTATCTGCTTTGCTCATCCCTCGGTTACAGGAATTTTACAGTGGGGTTTCTGGGAAGGTGCAAACTGGATTCCGGCTTCCTCGATGTACCGCCGCGACTGGTCGCCCACTCCGGCTGCAGATGCGTACAAAGACCTGATATTCAAACAATGGTGGACCCGTACTTCCGGAACCATGGATGCGGATGGAGAGTCCATAATTCCTGCTTTTTTTGGGAAATACCGTATTACGGTGGATGGCAAAGTTCAGGAAGTAAATCTTATGGGAGGTACCGATACAGTAAACCTCGATTTTACCGTTAATTAGCGGTCAAATTTCCGTTGAATGACCAGAAAAATATTTTTCGTTCTGCTGCTATCGGCAGGAGCTTTTTTTTCCTCCTGCACAGAGGCCGATCCCATTGAGCCCTCAGCATCTGCCACCTTTGGTATCCGCCATGACCGCTCTTTAAGTGATTACGAAGCAGCTGTCTTATCCCCTGGCGATCATCCCGATTACGCGGCAGTGGTTATGTTCCGTTATACCCTTGACGGAAAAAAGAATGATGAATACATCGGATCTGGTACACTCATAGCCCCTCAGTGGATTCTTACGGCCGGTCATAATTTCTATGTAGCTGAAGAACAAAAATCCCCTGCGAAACCATCCGATATCAAGGTTTATGTGGGCAATGATCCCAATGACCCTCAGCAAACGTTGGAGGTAGAGCAGCTTATTTTTCATCCTACCTGGCTGCAGAATAATCAGGATTTTGTTTATGCCAATGACCTGTGTCTGGTTAAACTGAAGGCCCCTGTAACCAGTCTTACGCCGGTTTCATTGTTCAGCAGCTCAGCTGAGCCGGTAGGAAATACCGCCTGGTTTTGTGGTTTTGGGGATTATTCATCACTGAGCGGGCAGGATGCCAACGCCTATTCTAAAAAACATGCGATTCAGAATGTATTGGATCGTAAATCAGAGGGCATTAGAACGCAGATCAACGGCATCAGCTATTCCGGTGGTCTTCTGGCATTTGATTTTGATTCACCCAATGAATCCACGAATTCGCTGGGCGACAATGAAATAGGGGAAGATGAAGCTTTGCTGGGGCCCGGCAGCAGCTCTGCCACTCCTTTGAATCTGGAAGGAACAACGGTACAGGGTGACAGCGGAGGTCCGCTCTTTGTTAAAGACGGTAACTCCTGGAAGCTGGCCGGGGTGTTGTCTGGCGGGGTGCCCGAGCCTTTTCCGGGTTCAAAAGACAGCAGTTACGGAGATATTAGTGTGTTTATCCGGGTGTCATCGCAAATAGGCTGGATTCATTCGGTGGTTAAGTAGGTTGAAGTACGCCCAGAAAAGGATAGGGGTTCAGACAAATTTTCTCCATGGTTTTTAATTGTTTCTCTGAACATACACCGGGGAAATCGCCCTCCATACCCATCATGGAGTTCATCACCTGAAAATGTAAATGAGGTGGCCAGTCGCCATTGACAGGATAATCCCCAATTTCGGCTATTTTCTGGCCTGCTTTAACGGCTTGTCCTTTTTCAAGGTCATTTAGTGATTCAAGGCTTAAATGACCGAAAAGGAAGAAAAGCGGCTCGTCGGTGCTTTCCAGAATGAGGGTGGGGCCATAATTGCCAAAGCCCTCGTTGTTGGCAAAGCTGTGAATTTTTCCGTTGACTGGTGAAAATACAGCCGTGCCAGCATCAGCCCAGATATCTGCTCCCAGATGGATGTTTCGGGCACTGTTACCACCATTGAACTGTTGCCTCGAGTCATAAATCATCCGTTTTTCCAGCCAGCCACCAATGCCTATTCGAGCCTTGTGTGCCTCCAGTTTATCAAAAATGTAACGGGTAAACTCGTCGGTGTTATCCGGGTTCAGGGACGCCAGTTCGGGGTTAGCGGCGGTAAAATCGAGCCAAAGGCACTCGGCAGCATTGACATCGAACGGTACAACAGGAGGATAAGGCATAAACGGGCTTTTCTTCCTGCAAAATTGACGGAAAATCAGACAGAAACCTCGTTTTCACTCTCAAAAACATGGAAAGTCATCTGGCAGGAGCCTGCCACCAATTCCAGTTGAATATGATCGAAGTCGGGCTGAGTCACAAACTGTGAGTGACAACGCTCAGAACTCACCCCGATAACAAGATCGGCTTCTGTATTATTTTCCAGAGTCAGGTCTAATCCGGCCTCACGGGCTTGCCTGATAAGTTCCAGCTTTTCGCTTTCTTCAAGGGAATGCGGGATCTGAATCTGAATACTCTTTCGAATACCCAGCCCTGCACATAGCAGGAGGACAAGGATGTAAAAGATAGACAGGAACTGGGGCGGCTGTCCAAATAGCTTCTTCATAATTTGATTGAGTTTTTTAGTAATAGCTTTACGGTTCTGTAAAATTACTCAGTACCCGTGGGAATCCCTTACCCCATAACGGGTGATTTGAGCGGTATTAACTTAAAAAACCGTAAAAATTCAGGAATGAATAAACGGCCTGCCAGAGGCTTTAAGGAATAATTTACTTTGAGATTTAGCAGGAGGTGACGAGGCCTTCCTTGCAGCCTTGCCCTGGAAAGAAGGCTATGATTCCGCGTAACAAAATAGTGCCCTTGAATATCAAAGGCACTATCCGGGTTTTCAAAACAATTAAAAACCTTAAAGGCAAACTGGCCTCTCAGGCTTTAGTTATCCAAATAACCGGTATAGTTGGTTCAGACTGGCAGCAATCTTCTAAATCAGAATGATGAATTCACGATTCACTTAACAGATAACTGATTCCTGAACTCAGAAGGGGTCTTACGTGTCTGCTTTTTGAACGCCAGATTGAAGGATGAAAGGGTATTAAATCCGCAGTCAACTGCAATGCTCGAAATTTTCAGGTTTCCGTCTTCGAGCAAGGCTTTGGCATCTTCCACACGAAAAGTATTGATGAAATCGGGAAAACTCTGATGATAGTGAGAATTGATAATCTGACTCAATAAATAGGGCTGTACCTGTAGTTTTTCTGCCAGTCTGGGCAGGGTGAGGTTTGGATCCAGATAAACCTTTTCCTGATCAAGAAGTGAGCTTAGTTTATTGATATAAAAGGAATGATTGGAGGGTACCTCTGTTATTTCGGAGACCTTTTGCTTTTCATGATCACTGTAGTTCTCAGATTCTTCCGGATGGTTTCTATACCGGAAATAAAAGAAGCTTACTAATACAGCAGCAAGCACCAGCAGGCCAGTATAGGTGACCTCATACCTTTCGCGTAAAAGAAAAAGCAGGGACTGATTAAGCCAGATGACTGATATAAGAACCACCAACGCCCACAGCCACACCTGATCTTTTTTACCAAGGCTTCTGAGAGAGGTCTTACTCTGCCAGAGCCAGACATACATATAAAGCAGAAACGTACCCCAATGTACCACAGTGACCATAACCTGAAAGGTGTAATTCTGATGTATTTTCAGAGAAGGTACAAAGGCCAGAACAGCGACGAGCAAAAAAGGAATATAGTTGATGAATTCCGACGGTTCAAAATCTCCCTTTCTCCGTATCAAGCTCTGAACATACAGCAAAGTAAGCGGCCCGAAAACGGTGGGAAGGCCCATCCAGATATTTACGAACAGGTCAGGTAATTCCTTGTAAAAGAGGATATAATCGATTTGTAAGACGATTGACAAGGTCAGGAAAAGCAGCAGAAGTTTCTGTTTACGGTTACGGCGGATAGTTCCGAAAATAAAAATTCCCAAAAACAGGAAAAGTGAGCCCGCAAGTAGACCTGCCAGTTTAAGATTGAGTGTTTCAAACGGTGGGTAAACCTGAGTCCAGACCCACTTCCGCTGAGAATAGGTGCTAAGTAACATGCTTCTTTTAAGGTAACAGCTTTTGGTAATGTAATGGACCTTACAAATGCAGCTCTCCATACCCCGATTACAATGCGGGGTGCGGGTACCAAACACCTGCGAGGTTTACACGTTCAAATATGCGGGTTTTCAGGGCAGCATATCTCCCCATAAAAGTGTGAAAATACCCTGAGGGAAGGTTTTTAATTTACGAATTGCTCAGATCAATGTTTTAAATCACGAAGCCTGTGGGATTTCGTATGATTTCATTTGTGAAGATGCTTCGCAATAAACTGTTTTCTTTTCTGCACCGATCTGCAAAATCCTCCAGTAGCCGGCCTGGCATCAGATCCATTTATTAATCACCTTAAATACAAACTGTATGAAGAAATTTTTATTGACTTTGTCAATGGTTTGTTTGAGTGCACTCACATTTGCACAAACCATAGAAGTTTCCGGGAAAGTCAGCTCCGCAGATGACGGGCTGGGTTTGCCGGGTGTTTCTGTAACTATACAGGGCACCACCCGCGGTACCACCACCGATGCCGACGGCGGTTACCGTATCTCCACCGAAAAGGGAACTACACTGGTGTATTCCTTTGTGGGAATGATTTCTCAGGCGGTAGTCATTGGAAATCAATCGGTAGTCAATGTGTCTCTCGTATCAGATGCCAATCAGCTTTCAGAAGTGGTGGTGACAGCTCTGGGCGTATCCCGTGAAAAGAAATCGCTTGGATACGCTGTGCAGGAGGTAAACGGCGATGAAATAACCCGGGTAAAACAGTCCAATTTTGTGAATTCCTTATCCGGCAAAGTGGCCGGGGTGCAGATTCGCCAGAATCAAACTATGGGTGGCTCTACCAATGTGCTTATACGTGGAAACAACTCACTGGCCTCCAATAACCAGCCGCTGTTTGTGGTAGATGGTGTGCCCGTTTCCAATTATCAGGGAAACCGCCTCAATCAGGCCACAGGTAGTGATGGGTTTGATTACGGGAATGCCGCATCAGACATTAACCCGGAGGATGTAGCCAATATATCGGTACTTAAAGGAGCGGCTGCCACGGCTTTGTACGGTTCACGGGGAGCAAACGGGGTTATTATGGTGACCACCAAAAAGGGGAAAGCCAGAAAAGGGATTGGTGTGAGTCTCTCCAGCACGGTAACTACCGGGAAAATTGACAAAAGTACCTTTGTCTCCTATCAGGATAAATACGGAGCAGGGTATGGTCCTTATTACGGAGAGAATAATCCTTACTTTCTGGATCATGCCGATCTGGATGGTGACGGCGTGAATGATCTGGTGGTACCTACCACCGAAGATGCTTCCTTTGGAGGGAAGTTTGACCCCAATCTTCTCGTGTATCAGTGAGAGTCTTTTGTACCCGAATCGGAGAACTTTGGCAAAAAAATGCCCTGGGTAGCTGCCAGGAATACACCAGCGAATTACTTTTTTGAGAACCAAACCATTTGGAACAACTCCATTGCCTTTAACGGAGGAAACGAAAATGGTATGTTCAGACTGGGTTACACGAATTACAATAACAAGGATATTCTGCCAAACTCTTCACAGAAACGCCACAATGTCAATCTGAATACTTCCTACAATTTCGGCAAACGATTAACCGCAAGTACGGCGGTCAATTATGTGCGGCAGGATGTGATTGGCCGTTTTGGTACAGGATATTCGGGTTTAAACCCGATGCAATCGATGCGTCAGTGGTGGCAGACCAATGTCGATATGGAAAGGCAGGAATATTTCTATAAGCTCACCGGCAGAAATGTTACCTGGAATATGAACGACCCGATAAACGGCGACACGAATCCGATTTACACCGATAACGCCTATTTCACGCGGTATGAGAATTACGAGTCAGATAACCGCAACCGGGTTTTTGGAAATACCTCCCTTAATTTCAAAGTCACAGATTGGTTTACGTTAATGGGCCGCGTGGCTACAGATACCTATACAGAGCTTCGAGAAGAGCGTCTGGCCAAGGGGTCATCGGGAGTTCGTTTTGGAATCAATGGCGTAAACCAAAAAACGGAAACCTCCGGATATGCCCGTACAGATATCACTTTTACAGAGATGAATTACGATCTGATGGGTAATTTCGATAAACGTTTCAACGAGGATTTCAGTATTTCTGGTGTACTGGGAACCAACGTTCGCACCGAAAAACTGGAAAATATCATGCAATCTACTTCCGGAGGTCTGGCTGTTCCCGGCGTATATTCTATTGGAAACTCAGTGAATACGCCACCCATACCACTGGAGCAGTTACTTGAGAAACAAGTGAACGGCTATTATGCCAGTGCTTCTCTGGGCTTTAAGGATACCTATTTCCTTGATTTGTCAGATCGTTTCGATATTTCTTCTGCCTTACCGGATGGCAATAACGGGTACAATTACTACGCGGCATCAGGAAGTTTTGTTTTTTCAAATCTCTTTGAAGCTAACTGGCTGCGTTTTGGTAAGCTGAGATTGGGTTACGCCGAAGTGGGAAATGATACCCAGGCCTTGAATGTGTACGATGTGTACACTCGTTTTGACAACTTTGGAAACAATGTGATCACCTCCCTGCCAAATACCAAAAACAATTCGGCACTTCGTCCTGAAAGAACCAAAAGCTTCGAGGCTGGTTTAGAAATGAATATGTTAGGCGGCCGTCTGGGGCTTGATATGAGTTTGTACAAAGTGAATACCATCGATCAGATTCTACGTGTTACGCAATCTTTTGCCACAGGATTCCAGTACCGGTATGTAAACGCAGGAGATCTTTCGAACAAAGGTGTGGAGATAGCCCTATCGGGCAGACCGGTTAAGACCAGAGATTTCTCATGGGATATGAATCTGAATTTCGCGAAAAATGTGAACAGGGTAGAGAAGCTTTATGCCGATGTCGAAAACATTCAGCTGGCGTCCTTTCAGGCAGGTATTTCGTTGAACGCTACGCTGGGTGAGCGTTATGGGACTATTCGTGGCACAGGCTTTCAATATGACGAAAATGGAAACAAGGTGGTCAATGCCAATGGCTATTATGTGGCAGTGGCAGATCAGGTACTGGGAGTGGCTGCTCCCGATTGGACCGCCGGCCTCAATAACAGCCTTACGTTCAAAGGAGTAAATCTGAGCTTTTTAGTCGATATGTCTCATGGTGGCGAGGTTTATTCACTGGATATGCACTATGGGCAGGGAACCGGTTTGCTGGATTACACCGCAGGCTTGAATGATCTGGGCAATGAAATCAGAGCTCCTTTATCAGAGGGTGGCGGAATTATTGTAGATGGGGTACAGGCAGATGGCTCCAAAAATACGGTACGTGCTCCGGCAGTAGATTATAACGGAGTTTATTACTGGGGAAATTCTACCCGAAATCCGAGCTCGCTGACTACGTATGACGCTTCGTATATCAAATTAAGAGAAGTGGCTCTTTCCTATTCTCTTCCTTCTGAGATTTACAGCGGCTTTGCCAACAATATTTCGCTGGGTGTGGTAGCCAGAAACGTGTGGATTATCAAAAAGCATGTGCCATTCGCTGACCCTGAGTCAGGTCTGGGTTCGGGCAATGCTCAGGGTTATCTTACCGGGGCATACCCCACTGTACGGAACATCGGTTTCAATGTGAAAATTGATTTTTAATTACAAAAGCGAAAAATTGAAATGAAAAAGATACTAACAATACTTTTTGTGGGGTCACTTCTCTCGTGTACAGATCACTTTACAGAACTGAATACCGATAAGAAAAGTCTGGCGTCGGTTCCGGGTGGCTCGCTGTTTAATAATGCCATGGAGCGGTTTTATCACACCATGAATAATACCAATGTGAACTTCAATGTGTTCAGGCTCTATGCTCAGTACATGGCCCAAACAACCTACCCGGAGGAGTCGCAGTATAACATGGTGCAACGTAATCTGCCGGATAACTGGTTTCAGCGAATTTATCGGGATGCGTTGGTTGACCTGAAAGAAGCCAGAAGGATCATTGCGGCCGAAGAAACCAATGCCAGTACGGCACCTGTTCAGAAAAATAAACTGGCCGTTATCACTATCAACGAGGTGCACATGTGGCACACGATGGTAGATTTGTTTGGTGATATACCGTACACCCAGGCTCTGGATTTTGAGAATCCAAACCCGGTATATGATGATGCCCAAACGATTTATAACGATCTGTTTAGCCGTCTTGATCAGGCCATTGCTGATCTTGATGGAAACTACGCCAGCTTTTCTGCGGCAGAAGATCTGGTTAATCAGGGAGATACGGGAGCATGGATTAAGGCTGCAAATTCCCTGAAACTGCGTATGGCCATGCGAATTGCCGATGTGGACCCGGCCAAATCCAAATCGATGGCCGAAGCAGCCGTGGCGGCAGGTGTGTTTAGTTCACTAGATGAAAGCCTGTCAATGGAATACATTGCTGCGGCACCTTATACCTATCCTTCGTACGAAGATTTTGTAATAAGTGGCCGCTCAGATTATGTGGCAGCCAATACACTTACAGATAAGATGAATGAGCTGAATGACCCAAGGAGACCCAAATATTTCCGTCAAAATCTGGGTGAGGGAGTTTATGAGGGGGGTATTTATGGCACGGCAAATTCCTTTCCAAACAGTACTCAGCTGGGAACTCACTTTTATTCTGCCACCACGCCGGGGGTTGCTATCAGCTGCTCAGAAATTGAGTTTTTAAAAGCTGAAGGGGCCGCCAGAGGTTATGCAATGGGTGGTACCGCAGAAGAACTTTACAACAGTGCAGTGACCGCTTCGGTTTTGGAGTGGGGTGGTACAGAAGAAGAAGCGGCAGCTTATCTGGCTCAGCCGGCGGTGGCCTATGCTACGGCTACAGGCGACTGGAAACAGAAAATCGGGGTGCAGAAGTGGATAGCCCTCTTTGGAAATGGAGGCATTGAAGGCTGGACCACCTGGAGATTACTTGATTTCAATGGATTCAATGTACCGGAAGGTCTCACTTTTGAGGATATCCCGAAACGTCTGATTTATCCGATCAATGAGGCTACTTTAAACGGAACAAATCTGCAGGCGGCTATATCGGCTATTGGCGGAGATACCCCCAAAACCAGACTTTTTTGGGATAAGTATTAGTAATAAATTCTTTGAAGCACTATCAATTCAGAAAGGGAAGTTCAGACTTCCCTTTTTTAGTAATCTGTCTTGGTGCCCCTTAGTACGTCCACACCGGCAGGCAGGGGATTCCCGGATGACCTCCTGAAACTCACCACCTGCCCTACATGCCAGAGGGCATCTGAAAGCGGGCCGTTGATTAAATTCCAAAGCGGATATTCCATTGATCCATGGTCATTCCGGAAAACCATACGCTGTTTCTCAGGGTTCAGATCATGGCTGTGTAAATATTCTGAAGCTTCCTGAAGTTGGGAAAGCGTTTTTGATCTCAACTGGTCAAAAGTGAGTGTAGTATTATCAGACGGAGTAGTGGGTTTACCAGCAATGGTATTTCGGACCACATTTGTTAGCCCATCGATATGCTGAAGGGTTTGGAGGGTGGTTCTGGCTTCCTTATTCGGTGAGTAAGAGAGGTCATCCATCTGGAGACCTCTACTGGCCCAGTAATACCTGAACCCAAGACCGTCTACCATGCGTGCCAGAACATGAGCAGGAGAGTAGGTGGACGGAGCTTCTGGAATGGTATAAAAATAATCTGTTTTTTGGGCGAGAGTGACCTGAACTGAAACCAGGAAAATAAAACTTAACTTTTGGAGCATACGCTTGAATTTAAAGATAAGAGAAAAGTAAAATGAAGAGATACCTTAATTAGTCAATGGGCTGTATCCCGGATACGGGTTTTAGATGCTCAAGTTACAATTTTCTGAATGAGTGAAGATGTCAATTGTGAATCAGGTTGAGTTCAAAACCCGTTCAATTTGAACTCCACAGGCATTTGAATCTGAACGGCAATAGGATATTTTCCCTGCATTCTTGCCGGATACCAACGGGGCATGGCATCTATAAAACGAATTACTTCTGCATCAAAATCTTCTCCCAGGCTTTTGATGATCCGTGGGTTTTCTGCCCGGCCTTTCTCATTGACCGTGAATTGAACTTCAACGATCCCTTCAATTTTTTGTTCTAAACCTCTTTTTGGGTAATGCATTATCTGACGCATGAATCGTTCTATTTCCTGAAAACTACCCGGGTAACGTGCCGCTTCCCGTATTGCCCGCCATTGATCTTTTTGCTGAAGACTGTCAAATTTATGATGAATGACATCGCTTGAATCTGCAATAAGCCAGTAGGAGACATTTAAATGGACCGTCTTTCTTTGAAGAATTATTTCTAGAGGCAAAGAGAGATTTTGAGAAACAATAACCGTATCGTAACCCGTACAGGTGACCAGAATCTCGTCAATTTCAGTAGTACTTGCCAGTTCAAAGGCTCCTTTTTCATCAGCAAAGGTTTGAATGCCGCTTCCGGGCCAGGTAATGAACGAGCCGGGAAGCGGATGTCTCTCCTGATCAAAAACTTTCCCGGAAATATAGGGACTTGCGTGTTGGCCAAAGGAAATGTGAACACAAATCAGATAAAGAAGAAAAAGAAATGATTTCATGCAGTGAGTGGCCCGGGTGAATTAGCAATTTAGATTCTACTAAAAACGATGCTTCGGTCTGCGAATTGTCTTCACTCGGCTTTCGCCATTGAGTTGGATTTAAAAAAAAACTCCTTTTTCAGGTCATTTAATCGTACTTTATACTGAAGAGGAAGGAAAAAGGGTGTGTGAATTTAGCTTATAATTTGTGTCAGAACTCCATTTCTTTTTGAGTGTGATTTGCACCACAACGTTGGCTCCCTTACTGCCATACAATTTTTCTGCGGTTTCTCCCTTCAGCACATTGACAGTCTCTATTTCATCAGGATTCAGCCCCTCGATGTCAATTACCTCTTTGCCATTCACTATATATAAAGGCTTTTGTACATCCTTACCCATTACCTGAATGATATTTCTGTCATTCTTGTATGGCAATTTTGACCTGAATATTCGGGAATCAGATCAGTCACAGTAAAGATGAGCCAGCCCAAAAAATCGAACTAATTCAAAGCATATCAGAAGTTCTTAGTGAACTTCTAATCACAAAGATGAAAAAGGCTCACCCCTTTGAAGAATTCCTTTTCCTCTTTGATTTGCCCAGCATATAAGTAACCGGCAAGCTGAACCAGGTATTCACTGGTTTTCCATCTTTTATGCCTGGTGTCCACTGGGGCATGCTTTTTATAACGCGAATTACTTCTGCATCACAGCCAAATCCTATCCCTTTCATTATTAATGGATTTAACAGGTTACCGTTTCTGTCCACAACGAATTTCGCGATAACTATTCCGGTAACATTGGCTCTTTGAGCTGCTTCAGGGTATTTGATAGATTCGGCAATGAATTTATACATGGCCTGATTGCCTCCGGGAAATTGGGGGACTATATCTACTTTGTCATAAATCTCCTGATTCTCAGAATCCTGATTTGATTCCTGGGCCCACAATGAGAGAGGCATTAGTAGAATTGAACAAAACAGAGTAAGAAGAAGTGGAGTGTTGAGATTTTTAATTTTCATCTTTTAATGCAATTGACCATGCGAATTTTGCTCTGGCTTGTATGTTCAAATAAAGATAAACGGTAGTTAAATGAAACCGGAATTTTATTGTTTTTTTAGTGTAATCAGAATGACGCCGTTTTCGCCTTTACTCCCGTAAAGTTTGAGTGCGGCTTTATCTTTAACTACATGAATTGATTCAATTTCTTCTGGTTTTACGTGTTCCATGCTTTCCACCTCTATTCCATCCACAACGTAAAGAGGTGTTTTTTCTTTGTCAAAACCGAACATACTTTTGGGGCTAAACTGAATGTTAACTTTATTCTCCTGGGTATTATCTTTCTTCCCCAGATCAAAAACAAATGGCATAGTAAACCAGGTATTCACGGCCTTGCCATTCTGATAACCCGGCTCCCAGGCAGGCATGATACTTAGGATACGAAGCACTTCTTCGTCGGTACCATAGCCAAGGCCTTTAAGAATTTCCTTTTTGCCGATAGTTCCATCCTTTTGAACCACAAATTTGACATAAATTCTGCCTTCAATGTTTGCCTTGGCGGCAGATTCGGGATATGTAAGGTTATCGCCAATGAATTTGTAAAGGGCTGATGTACCACCCGGAAAAATTGGAAGCTGTTCAACTACCTGAAAGGTTTCGTCTGGATTTTTAAGAGGAGACTCCTCTGCTGATTTCAAATGAGTTTCATCGTACAAGGCGGGCAGAAGTGCCACTTTTAAGTCTTCCGCAGAGCTCACCGAGATGATGACAGTCTGATAGCCCACAAAAGAGAATACGAGATCAGAGCCGGTACCTACATTTTTTAGGGTAAAGTAGCCATTCACGTCTGTGGAAGTACCCACGGTGGTACCACGAACAATAATATGTGCACCTGGAAGCGGGTTACCTTCATTATCTGTGATTTGGCCTTTGATCTCGTTAAACACGCCACTATTCTGCTTTGAATTGAATGGGCCCTTTGTGCCAGATTCTGCTTTACTGGCCGCAGAAAAAATAAGCATAGTAAGAAACAACGGCATAGCGAAAACGTACTTCACCAGAGCCGTTCTTTTTGATTTTTGTTGAGCTAGTTTCATAATTCGTGTTTTTAAGATTTTGTGATTGAAAAAGTTATTGACAAGAGAATTCGCATTCGTTTTAAAATGGGTGGCCACCAGAATTTCTGCATATCTGCTTTTTCCCGCAAATAAGGCGGCCTCCTCATCGGCAATAAGTTCATGAATCAGTTTAATTTCGATGCGTAGCCAATGGGCCACCGGATTAAACCAGCAAATAGTACATACGAGCTCAAACCAGAACACATCCATGCTATGAAATTGCCGGCTATGTACGTCCTCATGTGATTTGATAGTCGGGTAATCGGGTAATTTTTTATCGATGAAAATCTTACCAAAAACAGAAAATGCCTGACCATCCAGATGGCTGATTCGCAGGAGCTGCTGAAGTTTAAAGAGGGCAGTGGCAAATCGCAGAAGGCCATAGCCAAAACCCAGAAAGTAAATGGTAACCGCCACCATGTTCCAGCTCCATACCGGCTTTTTTTCTGAAAGTGGGCTTACTCTGAACTCGTCCAGGGAAATTACGGCAATAGCTTCAGATACCTGCTCAGTTACAAACCAATCCTGAATAATGCCCATTTTCCAGAAGGGAATAGCAAATGCAAGCACAGATGCACCAAGCAGAAACCCCCGGTTTATCTGGAAAAAAGTCTCTTTACGCAGCACCACCCAGTAGAAACCAACGGAAAGTGTCAGGTATAAATTGACCTGCAATAAGTAGCTTAACCAGTTCATGATGAAAATGTTAAGGTGTTATAAAGGGAAATACTCTTATTACTTTTGTTTTGGATCGTTAGAAATTGGTCCAGGATTACCTTGTATTATGCTTACGAAAAGGCTATTTCAAGGTTCTCAGGACTCGTTCTCCCTAAGTTTCTCCATTAGTTTCATGATTTCGTCGGCCTCTTTGAGGTCTATTTGTTCCTCTTTGACGAAAAACGACACCATTTGTTTAAGGCTTCCTCCAAAATAGCTGCTCATCAATTTTCCGGAAGCAAACCGGCGGTATTCGTTTTTGCTGACAATCGGGAAATATTCATACGTTTTTCCATAGGCCATGTGGTCTATGAAGCCCTTGTGTTCGAGTATACGGATGATCGTGGAGACGGTGTTATAGGCCGGTTTGGGCTCCGGTAATTTTTCAATAACCTGTTTGACAAATGCCTTTTCCAGATCCCACATCACCTGCATAATCTCTTCCTCTGCTTTTGTTAATTCTCTTAACTCCATAGTAGTTTACACGTTATAGTATTGATCAATGAGCGAATCTAAAACTAATTATTTAGTTTTCAAACTAATCGATTAGTTTTGTGAAATTTTTCCTGACTCTTCTCATAGACCTGGCTTTTCTGAATCATGTAGTTACTGTCAGAAGGATTTGTAACTTTGACAGAAAGAAGTAGTTAGCAGAAATATTTACTATTCATATCCTTTACGTAAAATGTACAGCCAATCTTCTTTGATCAGGAAATTCAACCTTTTTTCGTCATGAGCAGGATAGCAATTGCACTACTGATTCTTTTGAGCGGCTGTTCACGCAATTTATGGATTGACCGTGAACCCAACATAGATTTTAGTGCCTACAAAACTTTTACCTGGAATACGGTAACCGAGGGCGTGGGTCATGAATATTATTTTCATCAGGAAATTGATGCCGAATTAAAGCCGGCTATTAACAGCTTGCTTGCAGAGCAGGGGCTCCGGCTTGTGAGCGATACCGAAGCAGCAGATTTGTTTGTCGATTATCACTATTATGTAAGAGAGAATTATTTCGAGCAAACCTACTGCCCGGCAGGATATTACGGTGGGTCAGGATTTACCACCCAGATTAATCCAGGCCCCCGCTGCGAAGTAGAAGAAAAAGTACTCACGTTTGATTCAGGTGATTTTGCGATGGATCTTGTAGATGTAAAAACGGGTCAGCTGGTTTGGAGAGGTCATTCTTTCGAGGTGGTGGAGAATCCGCGTTTCACCGCAGAAATCCTTTCACGAAAGGTAAAAAAAATGCTTCGGAGGTATCCGGGCAGAGTGGCTATGAACTTAGCCGGAGCTGCAAAGTAGGGGAAGAGAATGTTTTTTTGCTATTTTTGACCATTAACAAACTCTAAACCTATCCTATGACACAGAACAGCGAACGAACGCTATTTGGCCACCCTGCAGGCCTTTTTGTGTTGTTCTTCACAGAAATGTGGGAACGTTTCAGTTATTACGGCATGCGTGCCATCCTCTTTCTTTATCTTACCAAAGGAGCCAGCGAAGGTGCTCTGGGGCTTCCGGAAGATCAGGGGGGTGCCATTATGGGGTTATATATGGCCTCGGTCTATCTTCTTACACTTCCGGGTGGCTGGATAGCAGACAATGTGCTGGGTCAGAAAAAATCGATCTGGTACGGTGCTCTTACTATAATGCTCGGTCACCTGGTGCTTGCTATACCTGCATCTCCGGCGGTATTTTTTGGAGGTTTATCACTGGTAGCCATTGGTACCGGTTTATTGAAAGCTAATATTAGTTCCATTGTAGGTGAGTTATATCCCGAAGGCGGTGCCCGCAGAGATGCGGCCTTCTCCATCTTTTATCTGGGTATTAATCTGGGGGCATTTCTGGGGATGTTTATTGTGGGTTATCTGGGAGAAAAGGTAGGCTGGCATTACGGCTTTGGTGCGGCGGCCTTTGCCATGCTTTTTGGCGTTATTAATTTCAAACTGAATGGTAAGTACATCAAAAATATTGGGAACGAGCCGGAGCAGAAAGCCCCACTTACTTATATATACATTGTGATTGGTCTTCTGGTGGCAACTTGCCTGCTTCTGGTGACAGGCGTGCTTGACAGCATAGGTCTGGCTAATGCGATGAAATACGTGATTTCAGGAATCACGATTGGTTATTTCGGTTACATTGGGTTTCTTGACAAGTCACTCACGATTACCGAACGTAAGCGAGTAGGAGTACTGTTTATTCTTTTTATAGGTATTTCGATCTTCTGGTCGGGATTTGAACAGGCAAGTACCACGCTTACCATTTTTGCAGATCGCCATACCGATCGCCATTTTCTGGGCTGGGAGCTACCTGCCTCCTGGATGCAGAATGCCAATTCATTTTTCATATTGCTTTTCTCCGCCCCGGTAGGGACCCTGTGGTTGTTTTTAAACAGAAAAAATCTCAATCCGGCATTACCGGTTAAGTTTGGTCTGGGCCTCATTCAGATGGGGCTCGGCTTTTTTGTGATGTATCTGGCTGCACAGCGAATTCTGGACGGAAGTCTGGCGGGCATGGGATGGCTGGCGGCCACTTACCTGTTCCATACGCTCGGTGAGCTTTTTGCAAGTCCGGTTGGCTTAAGTGCCTACACCAAGCTTGCCCCGAAAAAATATTACAGTCAGCTTATGGGCTTGTGGTTTGTCGGAGCTTCTCTGGGCAATCTCATCGCCGGTTTGTTTGCCGGTAATTTTAATGAGGATAATGTGCAGCAGATGCCTGAGTTATTTTATCAGGTCTTTCTCTTTGGGATAGGATTCGGTCTTCTGATGCTTTTGTTCTATAAGCCAATCAAAAACTGGATGGGAGGGATTAAATAAGATTTCCCAAAGTCGTTCCCTACATGAAAGCCGGGCACAGTACCGGCTTTTTTGTTGGGTTCGTGCAAAAAAAAAGGACTGGAACAAAATTGTTCCAGCCTTTCCCGCTACTAAATCCACACAACTTTTATCTTAAATATTTTGAATATCTTTTGTTTCCTGACTTCTATTACAATTCAAAGTTATAAAGGTGTTAAACAAACCGCAAGCTTTTTTAAAATAATTTTAAAACATTCTTATCAGCGGCCTGCAAGTGAACTATATACACTAAACGCTAATCCCCTGTTTTAAGTTCTCCGTCTGCTTTGTCGGAAGTGAACAGCCTGACCTCAACCAATCTGACCGGCTGGTATTAGAAACAAGAAATCGATATCTGCATTTCCCCACAGAGTAAACCTTCCAGGGGTTTCTGGAAGCTCTTATTCAATCCTTCTGTTATTAATTTACTCTCTATCAATACGTTATATAGGATTAACAATAAGCTAAAACTGGCTTAACATTCTCTTAATATTCGACATCTACTTTTGCAGCGAATCAAAAAAGACAGATTTCTAAAACTGAGTGAAATCTAATTAAGAAATGACAAAAGCTTATCAAGGCTCACGTGAGATCAGGTTTAATAATTCACGTTACATTTTTCTTAACTCCCAAAACATTTATCTCAAGATGAAATTGATCAAAGGACTTATTATGTCTGCTATGGCAGGACTTACCCTTACTATGAGCTCGTGCGACAAAGAAGACACCCCGGAAGTGGTTTACAACGAACCCGTAGTAACTACCTCAGCCACTCCAACCAATGTAGAGTTTGGTGCAAAAGGTGCCACTGTTACATTTAATGTAGAAGTAGACTCAGATCTCACCGCTACGTATCAGGCCACAGGAACGGGTGTTACGGTGAGCAATGCTACCGGAGCAGTTTCTGGTGGTACAGTAACGGTAACGTTTGATGCGGGTGCCGCTGCAGGTGCTGCTTCCGTTACTCTTACGGTAACAGATTCAAAAGGTAAAAAAGATGAAGCTACGGCCGTAATTAATATCGGAGCTCTGGCTACAGAAGTTATTTTGACAACGAATGTTACGGCTAATACCACCTGGACTTCCGACAAAATTTATATTCTGGCCGGAAGAATTACGGTCGTTTCAGGGGTAACGCTTACTATTCAACCAGGTACGATTATCAAAGGACAAGCAGGTACAGGAGCTAATGCTACGGCCTTACTTGTAGCTCGCGGAGGTAAAATCATGGCGGAAGGTACAGCGGCTAAACCGATCATTTTCACCTCAATTGCCGACGAAATCGATCAGGAAGATATTGCTGCGGGTAATTTTGGAAGTCCTAATCTGGCTCCGGATGTGAACGGTTTGTGGGGGGGTGTGATTGTACTTGGAAAAGCCCCTATTTCTGCATCAAACACTTCAGGCGATGTTTCAGAAGTTCAGATTGAAGGTATTCCAACTTCCGATCCAAACGGTCTTTACGGTGGAACTGACGCTGCAGACAATTCGGGTGTTCTGAAATATATTTCCATCAGACATGGCGGTGCCAATATTGGTAACGGAAACGAAATCAATGGTCTTACATTAGGTGGAGTTGGTTCAGGAACGGTGATAGAGCACATTGAGATTGTATCGAATCAGGACGACGGTATCGAATGGTTTGGTGGTGCAGTGAACGTGTCAAACGTTGTAGTTTGGAATGCCGGTGATGATGGTATTGACACCGATCAGGCCTGGACAGGCACCTTGTCAAACTTCGCGGTAATTACCGTTTCTGGTCACTGTTTCGAATTGGATGGCCCTGAAGGATCAAAAACTGGAAGCCATATCATCCAGAATGGTTATATCAACTCAGCTGGCTCTGAAGACCTGATCAACGTGGATGCTAACTCGGGTGTAGCTCTGAAAAACCTGTACTTCACAGGAATCGGTGCTGAACAGAAAATCAATCGGGTAACTGCTGCGGGTGTTTCGTTTGAGAATATCGTTTTCAACGTGGATGCAGCTTCACTTGCCAGTCATGTAAATGGAACCGTGCCGGCAGGAGTTACTGCAGGTACCTCGGCTCCTGCAGACCTGAGTGTTCTTTCATGGACATGGGCTGCCAAATCAGGAAATCTTAACTGAGAAGATAAAAAATAGAAATCGGGAGCTGTAAGAAGCTCCCGATTTTACTCATTCCGCTACTCGAAGAGAAAAGTTTAATTAACCAATATGAATATGTTTAAAAAATTACTAACACTGAGTTTACTGCTTATGAGTGCTCAGATGATGGCTCAGACCGGAATTATACGCGGAAAAGTAACTGAGTCAACCACCGGAGAAGGGGCTATTGGTGCCACGGTGACACTGGAAGGTACTACAACCGCTGCCTTCACGGATATTGACGGCGAATTTACCCTGAATGTAGCTCTTGGTTCTCACAATCTGGTGATTAGCTATGTGGGTTTTCAGAAAAAAACGATAGCTGGTGTGGTGGTATCTTCCCAGAAACCAGAGGTGTATCTTGAAAACATTGTTCTCGATAACGATACCAAAACGCTTGAAGAGGTCGTAGTGAAAGCTACGATGTTACGTACTTCAGAGGAAGCCATTACCATGATCAAGCATCACTCTTCGGTAATACTTGATGGTATATCCTCCGCAAAAATGAAAATAACGGGTGATGCTACAGCCGTGGAAGCAGCTAAACGGATCACCGGAGTCTCTATAGAAGGAGGTAAATATGTATATGTAAGGGGTTTGGGTGACAGATACACCAAGACTACCCTGAACGGCATTGACATCCCGGGACTTGACCCCGACAGAAACTCTCTTCAAATGGATATTTTCCCGACAAGTCTCGTGGATAACATCATGGTGAGCAAAAACTTCTCAGCAGAAATGCCTGCTGACTTTACAGGAGGTCTCATGAATGTAGAAACCAAAGCCTTTCCTGAAAATAAAGTTTTTAACATTTCTTTTGGCACAGGATACAATCCTCAGGCCAACCTGAAATCCAATTTTCTGACTTACGAGGGGGGTAAATATGATAATTTAGGCTTTGATGACGGCTCCAGAGCTTTGCCGGCACTGGCTACCGGAAGTAATGTTCCAACTCCCATCAGCGGTCATTCCAGAGATGAAGTTACCTCTTTTGTGAAATCATTTAATCCTGAACTGGCCACTAGTACCAAAACAAGTCCTTTGAACTATTCAGGTGGAATTACTTTTGGAAATCAACATCTGATAGGCAAAACTTCCAGAAAACTTGGATACATCCTTTCACTGAATTACAAACTGGATTATCAGTTTTATGATGATGTGAATTACGGTGAATTCCAGCGGTTTCGTGAAGCCAATGTGACTGATTTGAGGTACGCCACCGTTCAGAACGGACAGTATACCGAAGAAAACGTACTCATTGGTGGTCTGGCTGGCCTGGCTTATAAAGGAAAAAGCACCAAAATAAGATTCACGGCGATGCGACTTCAGAACGGGGAGAAGAGAGCCGGTATTTTTGACATAGACAATGACGGAACGGCCGTTGGTCAGTCTGGTTATATTGCGAAATCGAATAACCTGGAGTACAATCAGCGTTCAATGAGTAATTTTTTACTGGGTGGTACGCATTTGGTAAGTAACGATAAACTGGAGATCGACTGGAAGTTAAGCACCACCTATTCGGTTTCATCTGATCCGGATATCCGCAAAACCGCATTCACGTATACCAATACAGGTACCGTATTCTTCTCTGCCGGTGCAGGTGGTAACCCATCCAGAATCTGGCGTGATCTGGATGAAGTAAATCAGAACGGTCGAGTGGACCTTTCGTATTCGTACGGCTTTAAGGGCAACGCAGCCAAATTAAGATTTGGAGCTAATATTCTTCAGAAAGAAAGAAACTACGAGATCAGATTCTTTGATATGCAGTTCTTTGGTTCTCAGAAGTGGGAATCGGATGATATCACCTCGGTGCTTGATCCGGTTAATATTTTCCCGAACCGTCCAAATAGCATCTATTATCAGTCGGGCAATAATGATCCCAATCCAAACGAATACAATTCAAGAAGTATCAACCAGGGGTACTACGTTTCCAATGAGATGAGTTTCTCTGAAAAACTGAAAGTGATTGCAGGTGTTCGTCTGGAAAACTTTAAACAATACCATACCGGTAGAGATCAGAAGTTTGCCAGCGGAGACATAGAAAACGGCAGAAACCTGGAGAATGAAGTGGTATTAAGCTCGGTGAATTTTTTCCCGTCTCTTAATATGGTTTACAAATTGGGAGAGCTGGCCAATGCCCGTTTGGCGTATGCCAAAACAATCGCCAGACCTTCCTTTAAAGAGTTGTCTTTTGCTCAGATCATTGACCCGCTTACAAACAGAATATTCAATGGTAGCTTGTTTACTTACTCAGACTGGGATGGTAAACTGGTGGAAACCAATATCGATAATTTTGACCTGAGACTGGAGAAGTTCGCAGAGCGTGGTCAGTTGATGTCAATCAGCGGATTCTACAAGCGATTTAAAAATCCGATAGAATTAATCCGTATTCCTGAGCAGCAGACCAGTACAGAATACCAGCCAAGAAACGTAGGTGACGGTATGGTGCTGGGTGTGGAACTGGAAGTAAACAGAAGCCTGGAGTTTATTTCGCAGGCTTTAACGAACTGGCAGGTAAATCTTAACTTCTCGGCGGTAAAATCGCAGATTGATATGTCTGACGCCGAGTACAACTCCCGCCTGGAATATGTGAAGGATGGCGAAACCATTAAGCCAGTGCGTAAAATGGCGGGCCAGGCTCCTTTCATCGTGAACGGGGGATTCAGCTACAATAACTTTGAAAAAGGTTTTGACATGGGTCTTTTCTACAATGTGAAAGGAAGTACCCTGAATATCGTGGGTATTGGTCTGTTTCCTGATATCTATACCGAGCCCTTCCATAGTCTTAATTTTGGCCTGAACAAAAAGCTGGGAGCCGCCGAAAAGCTGTTTCTGGATGTGAAGGTTTCCAATATATTAAATGACACGGTAGATGTTTTGTATAAATCGTATAAGGCAGATAGTGAGGTTTTCAGCAGCATAAATCCCGGCAGATCGTTCAGTGTTGGCCTCAGCTTTAAACTCTAGTGCAACCCACAGGATCGGAGTGAGCATGATAAGGAGATGAAGACGTAAGATCCTGTTTATTCAACTCGTATTAAACTTGATTCATATTGGTGAACACAAAGTCCCCGGGAATTTTCCCGGGGTTCTTTGTTTGATAATATCCGCATAACATCCGGTTTACAAACGAAAGCTACTTTCGTAACTGAGAACCGCTTAAAAATTTACCCGAAATGGATTTGAAAAAATACACCGGTGAATTTCTTCAATTTCTTGAACAATACTGGTTTCAGATCTCTCTGCTGCTGTTTATGATCTGGTATTATTCGTTACCTCATAGCTAAAGAGACTTGTCATTCTGAAAAATCAGCTCTATAGAAATTGGTCGACAATAATCCCGACAGATGAGCCATCTTTTGGGTATAAGATGAAATTATTGCAGTGCAAATCAGGAGCCAAGCTGCGGGATTCTTTGATTTACACCGCTCTGAATGATACTGTTAAATTCGTGCATCATAGTTTGCTGTCCTTCACTCAGCCAGTTTCTGAAACCGGAGAGGAGGGTTTTGTCGTACGACTCAATATAGGTTAGGAAATCGTCAAGCACAAAGTTTTTGCGGGCAATTCCGGCACCTAGTTTCTCGGCATCTTTGGCATTACATGCCTGTTCAAAATGCCTGGGCACAGGAACCATCATCACGGGCTTCTGCAGATAAATGGCCTCACATACCGACTCAAAACCAGCTGTGGTTACCAGTCCCTTTGAATTGGCCATCATTTTCAGGAATTTGACCGAATCCAGTTTGTGCACGAAGAGATTCTTTTGAGGCTGGAATACCTCATTCTCCTCTTCATGTCTGATAAAACAATGGATTTCAATGTGGTCGTGATTCCGTTGCCAGGCCTTCAGTTGCTCCAAAAGATCTGGATTGGTAAAATAGGCCAGGAAATAATTATGCACCGCACTTTTTTCTGACAGAACCTCCTGCCGCATGAGTGGAGGTATGCTTACGATTCTTCCCGAGCTTTCTACCGGGCTTATCGATAAGGCGAGTAATTTACGAGCCCTCAGGGCCGTAATACGTGTGTTGGTATTGATCAGAAAGCGATCAAGAAGCCTGCCCTGAGGAAACTCAAAAGCCGGATGCAGCAGCAGATACTGATGAGCAATACAGATCATTGGAGGAGCTGAGAACGGAAACCGCAGTTGGTACACACCCGCCAGGAAGTCGTAAAAATTGATGATGAGATCGGGTTTATACGAATCTATCCAGGTCTTCATTCTGCCCAGGCTTTTCAAATAGGCGGGGAAAGAGGTAAGATTCCGGACAAAGGTTTTCTGGATACTGAGACCCGCTCCGTTTTGATTGTAGGCCAGGTTTGGACTGGCAAAATAATGCACCGGTGCCTGAAGTTTATCTTCTATGGACTGCGTGAAGGGCTCCGCCTCTTTCTGACCTATCAGACAAGCTACCACCTCATGGGTGTTGGCCTGCCTCAGTTGCTGACTCAGACTTACGGCCTGGGTCAGGTGGCCGCGACCTTCGCCCTGAACAATAAACAGAATTTTCATGGTCTGATGCTGATTTTCATGGCTATAGAAACTATTTCAACTGGAAAAGATGTGCATAACTCAGATCCAGCTCCGGCTCATCGTCTGGGTGGTAGCCTTTCTCTGAACTGGTACCCGGGCTGTTGTTTTCATAGCTCTTTTGCAAGGAGTAATAAATAATTTCCCAGTTTCCTTCGTGGTCTTCTACAAGGGCAGACATGTTTTCTACCCAATCTCCTGAATTCATATAAGTTATACCGTTAATGTGTTTAATGGCAGGCTGATGAATGTGCCCGCAAATAATTCCGTCGCAGTTCTGGCTTCTGGCCAGTTCAGAAAGCTGCTCTTCAAAGTCAGATACATAATTTACGGCCAGTTTGATCGAGTTTTTTACCCGTTTTGATAAGGAATAGTAGGGTAAGCCTTTTGACCGGCGGTAATGATTGTATTTCTTGTTTGCCCAAAGCAGAAAGGTATATCCCAGATCACCGATGTGTGCCAGCCATTTGATCTTGTTGGTTACCAGGTCAAAAACATCACCGTGAGTAATAAAGTATTTTTTATCACCGCACTCCAGAGTCATGTCCCGTATGATCCGGAAGTTTCCGCCGATAGAAAACGGCAGCACCTGATCCAGAAAATCATCGTGATTGCCCCGCAGGTAAAATACCCGGGTGTCGGTCTTTTCAATGGTTTTCATGATGGCCCGTAGAAAGGCGGTATGCTTCTTTTTCCATGCTCCGTATTTGCGGAGCTGCCAGCCATCGATGATATCGCCGTTGAGAATGAGGCGGTCGCAGCTGTATTCTTTGATAAAGGCCGTAGCCTCGCGTGCCTTGCTGCCTGAAGTTCCAAGATGAACATCTGACATCACAATGGTTCTGAAATGCCTGGAATTTTGCATAGTGCAATTTCCTAAACCATTGTTAGCTGAAAATAATGCAGCCGGAAAGTTTATGTTAAGACAGGAGGTTGAATATTAAGCAGATATAAACAAAAAGCCCCGTCAATTCCTGACAGGGCCTTTCTATATTCAGATCTTGACAGCTTATTCTGCTGCTTCAGAGCCTTCAGCTCCACCTTCCTCTTCATCATCGGTTGGCATAGCTGCACCCATTCTGGCAGATCTAGGAATGGTCACAGTAGCTACCGGATTAGAAACCGGATCAAGTATTTCAAGTCCCGGAAGACTGATTACCTCTACTTTCACTGACTGACCAAGCTTTAAAGTGCTAACATTTACGTCAACGTACTCAGGAATATCCTTAACAGGTCCTTTTACGGTGAGCTTACGTAGTTTGTGCACCATTTTACCCCCCTGGTTAAGACCCGGAGCGTGACCCACAAGACGAATAGGCACCTGAATTTTAATCACTTTTTCAGGAGTGATTTCCAGGAAATCGGCATGAAGGATAATATCATTTACGGGGTGAAACTGACGAGCCTGCAGAATAGCAGAATAGACAGTACCCTCAATGTTAAGACTCACTTCATAGGCGTCTGGAGTGTAAATCAAAGGACGGAACAAATACGCCGGGGCATAAAATGAAACCTGCTCTTTGCCGCCGTATAGTACGCATGGTACCTGTCCCTCAGCACGAAGCTGATTAGACGCCGAACGACCAAGATTCGCTCTTTTAAACCCTACAATCTCGGTTTTCTTCATTGTTAAAAAGTAATTTGATGTTGATAATTTATAAATAACGTGCTTATTGAGCCATTGTCACGAATCCTGCCGATAGCCTTCGCAAAAAGCTCGGCCACGGAGATTACTTTAATTTTCGGATTATCCTGCTTCTGGGGAATGCTGTCTGTTACGATCAGTTCTTCCAGTACAGAATTGGAGATATTCTCATGAGCATTGTGAGATAATACCGCGTGCGTGCAGATAGCACGTACCGATTTCGCACCTCTGTCCATGATAATCTGAGCGGCCTTACACATGGTGCCTCCGGTATCGATCAGGTCATCCACCAGAATCACATTGGCTCCTTCCACATCGCCGATAAGCTGCATGGAGGCAATTTCATTGGCCTTTTTGCGGTGCTTGTCGCAAATGACGATATCTGCATTGAAATGACTGGCAAATTTTCTTACGCGGGCCACACCACCTACGTCTGGCGAAGCAAAAATGAGGTTATCCAGTTTTCTGGCTTTCAGATACGGCACAAATACGGATGTACCTTCGAGGTGATCAACAGGGATATCAAAAAATCCCTGAATCTGACCTGCATGAAGATCAAGTGTCATGATACGATCTGCACCTGCCGCAGTGAGCATATTAGCTACCAATTTGGCACCTACCGCTACTCTCGGGCGGTCTTTTCTATCCTGACGGGCATACCCGAAATACGGAATAACTGCAACCACGTAATGAGCCGAAGCCCTGCGGGCGGCATCTATCATGAGAAGCAGCTCCATGATGTTATCGGCATTGGGAAACGTACCCTGGATCAGAAATACGTCACATCCTCTGACAGACTCGTCAAAAGCCACAGATATCTCACTGTCTGCAAAACGCTTGATTGACATTTTGCCCAGTTCTTTGCCGTAGAAATCGGCCACCATGCTCGAGAGATACTGCGAGTTTGTGCCCGAAAAAATCTTAACTTCTGCCATTCTGGATGAGGTTTCCGAAAACGAGGTGCAAAAGTAGGTTTTTATCCTCTTATTTACTATACTTTTTGAGAAGTTTTACAAAGGTTTGAGGCAATTGCTAAAAATGTTATTTTTGTTTCAAATCTATATTACCGTATAACATGCAGTTGTCATTGATTGACCAGGTGCCGGAGTTTACCAAGAACTTCTTTCTGGATGTGTATGCTGAAGCCGTAATGGACGGAGGCAATGAAAAAATGCATCTTCAAACTATTGACGGGCAGCAGGTACCTCAAAAATTAAAGGTGAGCTGCCCAAAGAATCTCATCTCGAAATTTCCGGAGGGAACCATTTACAAGCTGGATACCAAACTGGTGAGGAAGGATGGCAGAAAGCCTTACTTTATTGCCGTTAACCGGCGGAATATGAGAAGAGCCATCGAATTTTTTGAATACAATCTGAAGGTGCAGCATGGCTTTGACTACGTGCCGCCTACCAAACGCACAGCAAAGTAACTCCGTAAATCCCGGTCTGGCAGGCCGGGATTTTTTTATGGTTCGCTTTTGTCTCTTCTGCCTTCGGGATTTTTGTTGGTAATCTTGTCTCTTTCGTAAATAGACGGCTGCTTCGTTCATACGATATCATTTTTCTCAGATCACTCTTTTCCATTAAATAAAAATCAGTCGTCTATGTGGCTGGCATTTTGTTTAAGTTTCAATTAATCAGGAACTTAGTGTATAAAATAAAATGTCATGAAAATTAAGCTGGGTCATGTTTTACTTTTGTTTGCGGTCTCATTTCTTGCTGTCAACTGCAAGAAGGATTCGGGGGGTGTAGCTCCTGTCAATGAAATAGTAACCATAGCAGGTGAAAAACTGGAATATGCTGATGAAGGGGAAATAAGCAACGTGGTGAAACAGGACAATACCGCCGAGGTAGCCCTGGAGGTGATGAAATCACTGGAAAGTTACGACAACTCCAAACTGGTTTTTGATGGTAGCCCGGCAGAGGTGAAAGCATTAAAAACGGGTCAGGTGGTTCTCTTTGAAGGAAATTCGCTTAGAAAAATAATTTCTATCAATGAATCTGGCGGGAAAACCACCGTGAATACCACCAATGCCAAATTCAATGAATACTACAAATCTGCGAAGGTCTCCTTTGAAAAGCAGATGTACTGGACACCCGAAAATATCAAAAATGCCCGATTCAGGGTAGCAGATGGGAAATTGAGATCTGTAACCGGTACCACAGATGACGGAGTGGAGTTTAGCGGGGAGCTCTCTGGATGGAAACTTAACCTGAAACTCACACCCGAAGGAGGGGGCGGACGAAAACTCAATGTGGAATTGACGGCCAAACGGGGAGAAGTAGCAGGAATAGAAGTGAAAGGATTTATCTCTGATTTTTCAGCAACCAGCGATATCGATATGAACAACGGGAATCTGGATTCCTACAATCACGAGCATAATGACCTGAATGGCGAGCTTGAGGTTAAGTACGCGTTCCTCTCGCTAAGTGACATTGCACAGATCAGTATTCCACTCGAAATCTCCAGAACTATTCTTGTAAACGGAGTTATTCCGGTAACTTTTACCCTTAAGTGTAACCTCAAGGTTTTTCCCGAAATCATTGAAAACAGTACCTGTCAGGCCCATCTGAAACTCACCTACAATGGAACTCAGGGCTTTACCTATAACAACCGGAATATAGCCGCCGCAGGCACGCTGGGAGGTTTTGATGTAACCCGAATAGGAGATACTGGTTCTGCATCGGAGGGAATTGTTGGTGTAGGTGTCGGCCTCGAATTTCCACGGTTTCAGATAGGAATTTTCCATTCTGTGGTGGTGCCTTATATTCTGAATAACACCAGCGTAACTTCCTATTTTGAAAGTGGATTACCTTTTGTGCCCGGGCCCTGTAATCAAACCATTTTGGGCCTGAAAGGCGTTGTGGGCGTAGATCTAAGTTTCTTTGGGGTAGGTTTTAGCGGTTCCAGAGATTTGTATGAGCGTAAGTCTGAGTGGAAGACTCCCGGGTCTAATTGTCCGGCAGCTATCAGTAACCTTGCTTATTCCGGAGTATTGCCTGAATGAAGGCTTAAATAAAAAGTCCCGGCTTCTGAAACCGGGACTTTCTTTATTAAAACGATTTGGCGTGTTTCATCAGGCATTATTTCTTGCTGCCTCTGCCGCAATCAGATTCAAGGCAGACCCTGCTCGGAACCAGCCAATCTGCTGCTCATTGTAGGTATGATTCAATTTGATCTCGTCTTTTGACCCATCTGCATGAACCACTTCCAGAGTCAACTGCTTATTAGGAGCAAAAGATTCAAGATCAATGAAGTTGAACGTATCATTTTCCTGAATCTTATCGTAATCGCTTTCATTAGCGAAAGTAAGTCCCAGCATACCTTGTTTTTTCAGGTTGGTTTCATGAATACGGGCAAATGACTTCACAATCACCGCACTCACACCCAGGTGACGGGGCTCCATTGCAGCGTGCTCTCTGGATGAACCTTCTCCATAATTGTGATCGCCTACTACAATGGTAGGTACTCCTGCTGCTTTATAAGCTCTGGCAGAGGCCGGCACCTCCATGGTTTCACCTTTCAGAAGGTTCAACACTTTATTGCTTTCCATATTGAAGGCATTGGTAGCACCTATCAGCAGGTTGTTGGAAATGTTATCCAGGTGACCGCGATATCTCAGCCATGGACCAGCCATGGAGATATGATCCGTAGTACATTTTCCGTAAGCTTTGATAAGGAGACGGGCTCCGGTGATGTTTTTACCATCCCATGCCGCAAACGGCTCCAGTAACTGAAGACGATCAGAATCTGGTTTTACCACCACTTCCACACCCGATCCGTCTTCCGCAGGAGCCTGATATCCGGCATCTTCCACGTCAAATCCTTTCGGAGGAAGCTCAAAGCCTGTAGGAGGATCCAGCTTCACCTGCTCACCGTTTCTATTGGTCAGCGTATCTGTGATCGGATTAAAGCCCAGGTCACCGGCAATGGCCAGAGCAGCCACCATTTCAGGTGAGGTTACAAAGGCATTGGTATTCGGGTTGCCGTCGGCTCTTTTCTTGAAGTTTCTGTTAAACGAGTGAACAATGGTATTTACTTTCTGCTCATCTGCCCCTTTTCTGTCCCACTGACCGATGCACGGACCGCAGGCGTTGGTAAATATGGTGGCATTCAGATCTTCAAATGCTTTTAGTAAACCATCTCTCTCGGCAGTAAACCTTACCTGCTCAGAGCCCGGGTTGATACCAAACTCTGCTTTCGTTACCAAACCTTTTTCTACGGCCTGACGGGCAATAGATGCTGCACGGGAAAGATCTTCGTAGGAAGAGTTGGTACATGAACCAATAAGACCCCATTCCACCTGCATTGGCCAGCCGTTTTTCTCAGCTTTCTCACGCATTTCGGCGATTGGAGTTGCCAGATCCGGAGTGAAAGGTCCGTTCAGATGAGGGCTTAGGGTAGAAAGGTCAATTTCAATTACCTGATCAAAGTATTGTTCAGGGTTGGCATAAACCTCTGGGTCACCCGTAAGATGTTCAGCCACTTCATCGGCCAGTTTCACCACTTCTTCACGACCCGTGGCGATCAGATAGCGTCTCATGGACTCGTCGTAACCGAACGTAGAGGTGGTAGCACCTATTTCCGCTCCCATGTTACAGATGGTACCTTTTCCGGTACAGGAAAGTGACTGGGCACCCGGTCCGAAATATTCAACAATAGCACCGGTTCCGCCTTTTACGGTAAGAATACCTGCTACTTTCAGGATCACATCTTTGGCGGAAGTCCAGCCGTTTAACTGGCCCGTAAGTTTTACGCCAATCAGTTTTGGGAATTTAAGTTCCCAGGCCATACCCGCCATAACATCCACAGCATCTGCACCACCTACACCGATGGCCACCATACCCAGACCACCGGCATTCACCGTGTGTGAGTCAGTACCTATCATCATACCGCCCGGGAAAGCATAGTTTTCTAGCACTACCTGGTGAATGATACCAGCACCTGGTTTCCAGAAACCAATACCATATTTATTACATACTGAACTTAGAAAGTTGAAAACTTCATTGTTCTTGTTAATCGAATCCTGAAGGTCTGCAGCAGCACCGCTTTTTGCAAGAATCAGGTGATCTGCATGGGCTGTAGATGGCACCGCTACTTTCTTTCTTCCTGCAGACATAAACTGGAGTAAAGCCATCTGTGCGGTGGCATCCTGCATAGCTACACGATCGGGTGCAAAATCCACATAGGATTTGCCACGCTCAAAAGCCTGGGTAGCCTCGCCTTCCCAAAGGTGGCTGTATAAAATCTTTTCAGATAGGGTAAGAGGTTTTCCTACTTGTTTACGTGCAGCCTTCACTCGGCTGTCGAGCTGAGCGTAAACTTTCCGGATCATATCTAAGTCAAAAATCTTCGATGCCATAGTATTTGATTGTTTATGCTTTTATAATCGGGTGGGTGGGATTTAGCTGAATCGGGCACAAAAGTAGGAAAAAACACTAATTTTCACATATTGCACCTTCCAAGCTTGAAATTTTTCAAAATGCCGGGAA
Organism: uncultured Cytophagaceae bacterium; assembly: GCA_966250325.1. Lineage (GTDB taxonomy): Bacteria > Bacteroidota > Bacteroidia > Cytophagales > Spirosomataceae > Jiulongibacter. The sequence continues at coordinate 62,038 of CBINGY010000020.1, forward strand.
GAAAATTTGAATTCCTTACATTCATAACAGAATTTGTTTGGCAAAACATTCCTCTTACCCTCTGTTAATTTGCCGGAGTTTTTATTAATGGCCTGGTTTTTGGCACTTTTTAGGTCTCTTCTGTGTCATTATCAGTGAATTTAATTTTCAGTTTCAGTTTTATATATACTTAATTTGCCGACAATTCAAGCATAAACACAGCCTATGTCAAAGAATCTGGTCATTGTGGAGTCACCTGCCAAAGCCAAAACTATTGAAGGGTATTTAGGAAAAGATTTTGTGGTAAAATCCAGCTTTGGGCACATTCGTGATCTCCCTTTGAAAAAAATAGGGGTGGATGTAACCAAAAATTACGAGCCCGAGTACGAGATCTCTGCCGATAAGAAAAAGGTGGTGGCCGAGCTCAAAAAACTTGTAAAAGATCATGAAGTATGGCTGGCAACTGACGACGACCGCGAAGGAGAAGCAATATCCTGGCACCTGAAGGAAGCTTTAGGTTTGCAGGATAACACCAAACGTATTGTATTCAGAGAAATTACGAAGAATGCCATCAATAAGGCCATTCAGAATCCCCGGTCAATTGACATTGATCTGGTAAATGCTCAGCAGGCACGCCGGGTGCTCGATAGGCTGGTAGGCTTTGAACTTTCGCCGGTGCTCTGGAAAAAAATACGACTGGGTGGGGCTGATCGCAAGAATCTTTCTGCCGGTCGTGTACAATCAGTTTCTGTAAGAATCATCGTAGAAAGAGAGCGGGAGATAGAGGCTCATCAGTCCACTTCCACTTACAAGGTAACCGCCCTGTTTGATCTGGGTGACGGTAAAGTTCTTAAAGCCGAGCTACCCAAAAACTTTGACACGGAACAGGAAGCCGTAGCATTTCTTACAGATTGTAAATCAGCCGCTTTTTCCATCAATAACCTGGAAGTAAAGCCTTCCAAAAGAAAACCCGCTCCTCCTTTTACAACCTCTACGTTGCAGCAGGAAGCATCCAGGAAACTGAGTTTTTCTGTGGCACAAACCATGCAGGTGGCTCAGAAACTGTATGAAAGTGGTAAAATTACCTATATGAGAACCGATTCAACGAATCTTTCTCAGGAGGCCATTGCCAATGCCGCAGAGCAGATAAAGTCTGCTTATGGTGAGGAGTTTGTGGAAACCCGCGTCTATAAAACAAAGAGTGATTCTGCTCAGGAAGCTCACGAGGCCATCAGGCCTACCAATTTTGCAGATTCTTCGGCAGGATATGACCGAAATGAAAAACGGCTGTATGACCTCATCTGGAAAAGAGCAATTGCCTCTCAAATGAGTGATGCGGTTATCGAACGCACCGTAGCAAAAATCGGCATCTCGAATCGTGACGAGGAATTGCAGGCTACTGGTGAGGTAATTAAATTCGAAGGTTTCTTAAAGGTGTACCTCGAATCCACCGACGAAGAGGATGAAGAGAATAAGGACATGTTACCTCCGTTAAATGTAGGTCAGAAACTGGCTCTTTCTCAGATGAAAACTACAGAGCGTTTCAGCAGACCCCCGGCACGATATACCGAAGCCAGTCTGGTAAAAAAGCTGGAGGAACTCGGCATAGGACGTCCATCAACGTATGCACCTACCATTTCCACGATCATAAAACGGAATTATGTGGTGAAGGAAGACCGTCCGGGACAGACACGCGATTTCAAGGAATATGTGCTGGAGAAAAATGAGATCAAAGAAAATCACGGCTCAGAGAACTATGGCTCAGAAAAAGCGAAACTATTCCCTACCAATGTAGGTATCATTGTGAATGATTACCTCATGGAGCATTTCAAAGACATTATGGACTTCAAATTCACCGCCAAAGTGGAAGATGAGTTTGATGATGTGGCTGAAGGAAAGCTTCCATGGAGTAAAATGATTGATAATTTCTATGTGGAGTTTCACAACAAAGTAAACAAAGCAGAAGGAGAAGATGCCAGTAGCAGCGGAGCTTCCAATGAGCTCGGAGTGCATCCGGAGAGCGGGAAGAAGATATTTGCTAAAATCGGAAAGTTTGGGCCATATCTTCAGATAGGAGAAGCTACCGATGAGGAAAAACCCGAATTTATCTCACTGAAAAAGGGAACGCTTATTGCCAGCTTAAGTTTTGAAGAGGCTATGGAGGTGATTAAAGGTCCCAAATTACCTCTGGAACTTGGTATGTTTGAAGATCAGGCAGTGGTGGTTAACGAGGGGAGATACGGCCCGTATGTGCTGCATAACAGTAAGTTCTATAATCTCGATAAAGGGGAAGATCCGTTGACCGTTACCCTGGAAAGGGCGGTGGAATTAATCCATGCCAAACGGAATGATCCGGGCAGTGCTCTCCCCAGAGATATGGCTGAGTATAAAGGGCAGCCGGTGGTGATTGGTAAGGGACGTTTTGGCCCCTACATCAAATACAACGGAAAATACTTCAATATCAAGAAAGGGGATGATCCGCTAACTATAGATGATACCCGCGTACAACAAATCATTGAAGAAAGCCTTCAGGCTGATGCCAATAAGGTAATCAGAAGCTATCCGGAGAATGACACGGTTCAGGTTTTGAATGGCAGATACGGCCCGTATATAAAAATCGGGAAACGGAATGTAAAGATTCCAAAAGACCTGAAACCGGAAGAACTTACGCTCGAAGATTGTCTTAAACTGGGAGAAGGGTAGTTTCCAGCTCAAATGAATTCAAGGTCGTCAGCAGTGGCGGCCTTTTTGTCACTTTGTGAATGTGTTTTCCGGGTTATGAATTCTTGTGCCTGTCCCTTAATTTTCGATCATGAAACATCTGGTAGTTTTAACCGGTGCAGGTATCTCTGCTGAAAGCGGTCTCAAAACTTTTCGTGACGGTGACGGTTTGTGGGAAAGCCACCGCGTGGAAGATGTGGCCACACCGGAAGCCTGGGCACGAAATCCGGAACTTGTACTGCGGTTTTACAATGAGCGACGAAAAGCCGCCGCTGCCGCTTCTCCCAATCCCGCACACCTTACTCTTGCAGAACTTGAAGAAAACTTTCATATCAGCATCATTACACAGAATGTGGACAACCTGCATGAACGGGCAGGTTCTTCACGGGTGCTTCACCTTCATGGCGAGCTCACAAAAGTGCGGAGTGTTACCAATGAAAAGTTAATCTATGAAATAGGTGCAGAGGCGGTCAGTTTAGGAGATAGGGCAGAGGATGGCGGCCAGCTGAGGCCGCATATTGTCTGGTTTGGTGAAATGGTGCCTATGATTGAAACGGCCGCTGAGATATGCTTTCAGGCAGATTTGTTTATGGTTATTGGAACCAGTTTGCAGGTATATCCCGCCGCAGGCTTAATACATGCTGTCCCTCGCGGAACACCGGTAATTCTGGTGGATCGACAGCTGCCTGAATTCCGTCTTCCGGCTCATGTGCAATTTCATTGCGGTAAAGCAGGAGAGGTACTTCCCGGCTTAAAATCGCAACTTATAGAAATCAGCCAGGCTCGCTGAAAAAAAGTTCGTTAATGTAATCCAGGTAGGGTTTCAAAATTTGACACCCATGCACCACTTCGTTGGCAAATTGCCCGCTGCATACCTCTTCATCGGAGTAATTCCGGAAGAAGAAAAGTTCTTTGTATTTCAGCAGGTCAATCTCAGAATGATCTGCCGGGTACCCTTTAGGAGCCGTTTTGAGCTGTTCGCCGTATTTTTTTGGGAAATAGGAAGCGAAGACAGAATCTTCAATGATGTGTTTTAACGGTTCCGGGTTATAATCAATTTCCTGACGCCATTTACCAAGATTTACAGCAGAAGGAGCCCACATACCACCACCCAGAAAACTTTTTCCGCCGGGTTCTATCTGCAGGTAGTAATCAGCAAGTCCGCTACTTTTTCCGCCCGGTCCGAATCCTGCACCGAAGTATCCTCGGTACGGACTTTTATCTTTTGAAAAACGAATATCCCGATTGATTCTCAGAATACATTTTTTTACATCGGTATGAAGCAAATTGGGCTGAAACTCCTGAAGACCGGCCAGAATTTCTGAGCAAAGACCCAGAAATCCTTCGCGGGCATATTCATAGCTACTCCGATTTTCATGAAACCATTCTTTGTGGTTGTTTTCAGCCAGATCGGTCAAAAATTGAAAGGTTCTTGGGTCTATCATGCCCTAAATCTCTACTTTTGCAGGGCAAATTCAAATTCAAAACCAAAAAATAAATGGCAAGAATCCTTACAGGAATTCAGGCAAGCGGAAAGCCCCATTTGGGAAATATTCTTGGAGCAATTTTACCCGCGGTGGAGTTGTCAAAAAAAACTGAGAACGAGTCTTTTCTTTTTATTGCCGACCTTCACAGCATGACTACGGTCAAATCTGCCGGGGCTCTTAAAGAAAATACCAAAGCGGTGGCTGCCGCCTGGCTTGCCTGTGGTTTTGATACCGATAAGAACTATTTCTATCGTCAGAGCCGACTGGCCGGATACCATACCGAGCTGATGTGGTACCTGAGCTGTCTTACGCCGTTTCCCATGTTGGCCAATGCACACTCGTTTAAGGATAAATCGGACAAGCTTTCTGATGTAAATGCCGGCCTGTTTACTTATCCGGTACTTCAGGCGGCAGATATTGTGCTGTATCAGGCTCATTTTGTACCGGTGGGTAAAGATCAGAAACAGCACCTGGAAATGTCAAAGGATATCGCTGCAGCCTTTAACCGTACCTATGGAGAGGTTTTTGTATTACCAGAGCCAAAAATAGACGAAAATGTGATGACGATTCCTGGGATTGACGGTCAGAAAATGTCAAAATCCTACGGAAATTACATTGATATCTTTTTGCCTGAAAAAGAGCTGTATAATGTCATAAAAAAGATTGTTACTGATGCTACCCCGCTGGAAGAACCGAAGGATCCTGATACTTGTAATGTATTTGCTCTTTACCGGTTGATGGCTACTCAAGAGCAGGTGACAGCTATGCGAAACAATTATCTGGCTGGCGGTTATGGATACGGACATGCCAAAAAGGAACTGTTTGAACTGATTTTACAGAAATTTTCTCTGGAACGGGAACGATTTAACTACTTCATTTCCAATGAGTCTGAGCTGGAGGCTAAACTTCAGGAAGGTGAGAAGAAGGCTGAGTTGATAGCCAAAGATACCTTGACTCAGGTGCGTAAACTACTGGGCTTTGCGGCATGATTGAACTGCTGAAACAGATGGATCAGGAACTGTTTCTGCTGCTAAACGGCTGGCATTCTCCCTTTTTTGATTCCATTATGTACGCCCTTACCCGCCGGAATACCTGGATTCCGCTTTATGTAGTGCTTATTTTTTTCATTATCCGAAGTTTTGGCTGGAGGCAAGGTGGCCTGTATGTGCTTTTTCTTCTGGTCTCCGTAGGTTTGGCAGATTTCCTTACTTCAGGAATTATGAAGCCGTTCTTCGAGAGAGTTAGACCCTGCCAGAATCCGGAGTTGGACGGTTTGATTCATGTTTTGGGCGGCTGTGGCGGAAAATTCGGTTTTGCCTCGTCCCATGCGTCCAATACATTCGCTCTGGCCACCGGAATGAGTCTCCTTTACAGAAAATCGAAATGGATTCCCTATGTCATAATGGGTTGGGCAATAATTGTTTCTTACAGCCGTATTTATGTGGGTGCCCATTATCCCGGAGATATTCTGGCAGGAGCATTTGTGGGAATTTTCCTTAGTTTGGCAATTAATTTCATTCTGAATAAATCAACAAAACAAAAAACCCTATGAAGAAACTACTTTCTGTTCTCTTTTTTCTTAGTATTTCATTGGTTTCCAGGGCTCAGGCCATTACAGACGGTACGTGGTACAATGCCGAAAAAACCGGTCGGGTTCAGTTTTACGAGCAGGGAGGCAAACTCTTTGGTAAGATTGTCTGGCTTAAGGAGCCTGTGAGGGACGGAAAAGCCCGTACCGATGAGAATAATCCGGATAAAGAGCTGGCCAAAAAGCCATTAATGGGTTTGGTTTTTTTGGCGAACTTTAAAAAAGACGGGGAAAAAGCCTGGGATGGGGGTAGCATTTATGATCCCACGAACGGGAAAACTTACAGCTGTGAAATGAAAATGATTTCACCCGATAAACTGGAAGTCCGTGGTTATATCGGGATTTCTCTGATCGGAAGAACGTCTGAATTTACGAGGGCTACCAAATAGACCTGGAAAAATATCTACAAAAAAATGAGGCTGCAAGGCCTCATTTTTTGTCAGAATGCGTCGTCGTAACTCTCGTCAAAATAGCGGCTGCTGCTGTAGTCGTCTTCGCCTCCTCCTTTCGCATTAGCCATTTTTTTGAGAATCATGATTTGACCGGTATGGTAAAGGTCATGCTGAATAATGCCGTGAATGAGCGTGTAATAGTCATATTCACTACCTGGTACTATGAGCTTCAGGAAATCATCTTCTTTGGTATTTAACTCCCGCATGAGCTCATCCTGGCTCAGGCTCAGTTCCATCAGTAAAGTTTCCAGTTCAAACTGATCTACCTTGGCCGCCTGTCCAAAGTTTTTCTTTTCGGTATCAATCTGATAATCGCTGTCACCTTGCAGCCTTTTGAGTGTAAAAATTCTCCAACTGGTGATGTGATAGATCAGCTCGGCAATGGTATGAACGGTAGGTGTTTTAAAACTGGCTTCCTTTGGGGTAAGCCCTTTACATGCTTCCATGATAGAGGGGCCATGCCAGGCACCGCCATGAAAGCCTGCATTCAGTAATTGCCGGATACGCTGTACCAGCATATTGTTTTCATTGATTTCAGTCTTTTTTGCCATTCGTGTTTGTCGGTTGTTTATTCCCATAAAACCCAGATCATACCCAGATGATAGGTATCATGCTGAATCATACCGGTGAGTAGTTTATAGTAATCGTAATGTTCGCCCGGGACACGCTTGTCCAGAAGGTCATCGTCCAGAGCATTCAGCAAATCTACGAGTTCTTTCTGCGTATTCTGAAAGAGCTGTTTCAGTTCGTTCCAGTTCTCTTTGGAGGTTATAGCGGGTGTTCCCCAGTTATCCTCTTCGGTTTCGAGTGAGTAGTGAATGTTATCGTGTAGCTTTTCAATGATGAACCTTCGCCATGCGATCAGGTGGTAAATGAGCTCAGCAATCGTATGTTTGCTGA
>CBINGY010000021.1:0-68151 GCA_966250325.1 uncultured Cytophagaceae bacterium
TAAACTATAGAGAAGCTTATAACATGTTTGCCTGCAATGGTATCCTGTTCAACCATGAATCTCCGCTAAGAGGCGAGACCTTTGTAACACGTAAAATAACAAGAGCTGCATCCCGTATCGCACTTAAACTACAGGACAAACTATACCTTGGTAACATGGATGCCAAACGCGACTGGGGCCATGCCAAAGATTACATCGAAGCCATGTGGCTTATTCTTCAGCAGGAAACGGCGGAAGACTTTGTAATTGCCACAGGAATTACCACTACAGTGCGTGATTTTGTGAAGATGGCCTTTGCGGAGATCGGCGTTACGCTGGAATTCAGAGGATCGGAGGAGCAGGAGAAAGGCTATGTGGTGTCCTGCACCAATCCGGAGTACGCTATGGAGCCCGGGACCTGCGTAGTAGCGGTGGATGAAAAATACTATCGCCCTACCGAGGTGGAATTGCTCATCGGTGATCCTACGAAAGCCATGACCAAACTGGGCTGGCAACCGAAATACGATTTGCCGGCTCTGGTAAAAGAAATGGTAGCGGCCGATTTGAATTTGTTTAAGAATCAGTCGGGATTGAATAAGGCGGGGAGACCGGTGGGGTGAGGGCCCTTCGATTCCCACGGAGCCAAGCGGAAAGGCAGGCTCAGGGCTTGCGAGGGGGATGAGTTAAAGGTTGAAGGTTAAAGGTTATAGGTTAAAAAGTTAAAGGCTTGCCCTCGGAGGAATCGAGAGGGGAATAGGTGTTAGGAAGTAGGAGTTAGGGAGTGGGAAGATGGCTTGTCCGCCTTTGGCGGGGAGTGGGAAGATGGCTTGTCCGCCGTTGGAGGGCTTGTCCGCCTTTGGAGGGCTTGTCCGCCGTTGGCGGGAAGTTTAGAAAATTCAGGCAGTCGGCTTTCGGCAATCAGCTTTCAGCAATCACAAATCCGAAATTGAAATCACCGCCAGGACGCGAAGACGCGAAGGGTATGGAGGGGAAAATTAGAAAACTGGGAGTTGGAGAGTTGGAAGCTCGGAGAGGGAAGAGGGTTAAAGACATATCCTTGCAGGGATCGAGGGGGCAATCCGAAATTCCCAATCACAAATCCGAAATTGAAATCACCGCCAAGAGCCGAAGTCGCGAGGGTTACTGAAATTAGAAAATTGGGAATTGGAAAAATGAACTAAAAATAAGCCCCTCTCCTACGGGGAGGGGTTGGGGGTGGGGTTATTACCCAATATCTCACCGCCAGGACGCGAAGACGCCAGGGACGTGGAGAGGAAGTTGGAGAATCAGGAATTCGAAAAATGAGTAAGAAAATAAGCCCCTCTCCCTTGGGGAGGGGTAGGGGCGGCCCGCGTAGGGTGGGGTTGCTACCCAGTATCTCACCGCCAGGACGCGAAGTCGCGAGGGGAAATGGAGAATTGGAATACTGGAAATTGGAAAAATGACCAGCAAAATAAGCCCCTCTCCTTTGGGGAGGGGTTGGGGGTGGGGTTGCTTAATTAATAGTCAGGAACGTAATGCCGCAATCTTTATTGAGAGGTAAATTGGCATTAGGCAGCGTATTGACCTCGCAGGATCGGGAGTAGCTTGGGCTCGTACAGCGGAGAGGAGGTAGAATACAATTTAGATCGAACTTGTAATCGACTAATTTTACTCTTTGGAACGAAAATTGTGAGGAGGCTTAGTATCTTTATCTGCAGAGCAGAAAACAGAACAGAATGAAAAGAACATTCGTATTACTGATATTGCTGATAACCGGGTGGAGCACGTATGCTCAGGATCCGCAGTTTTCGCAATTCTATGCCGCTCCCATGTACCATAATCCGGCCTTTACGGGCTCGGGATATGCTCCACGTATTATTTTTAATTTCCGGAATCAATGGCCGGGCCTTTCTGCCAATTTCACTACCTCGGTGATTTCGGTAGATCACTACATTGATAAATTTAACAGTGGCGTAGGAGTGATGGTGATGCGGGATCAGCAGGGCTCGGGCAGGCTGGAGAATACGGAGATTACTGCCTTTTATTCCTATCAGCTGGCACTTTCTGATGAACACTTTCTGCGTCTGGGAGCTCAGGCAGCCCGGTCAAACCGCGGGTTTAATACGCAGGGATTGACTTTTCCGGATCAGTTTGGAGATAACGGGTATCTGGGGGTAGATAGTAGTGATCCCTTTTATAATCAGAATAATCAGGTGGCCCGCATGGATTTTGGGGCAGGAGCCTTGTATTATAATCCAAGAGCCTACCTTGGCGTATCGGCACATCATTTGACCCAGCCCGATTTCAGTTTTTTCAATACGGGTAGTCCGGATATTCTTCCCATGAAAATTATGGTGAATGGTGGTCTGAACATTCCGCTTGGTAATGTTTCTACCTCCGCAGCCAATGCCGACAAAGAGTTTGTGGCTATCCCGACGTTCCTGTACAAGCAGCAGGGTAAATTTTCGCAGCTTGATCTGGGTGCGTATGTGACGTACAGTCCACTCACGGTGGGTTTATGGTACCGGGGAATTCCCCTGAAAAGAAACGGAACGAAGACGGTCAATCACGATGCCCTGGTGGCTCTGGCTGGCTTCCGGTTTGATAATTTCTCGTTCGGATATTCGTATGATTTAACCATCAGTTCGCTGGGTTCCAATTCGGGAGGAGCTCATGAGATTTCAGTGGCCTATCAGTTTGATGCCTTTGAATCGGAGAAAAGTCCCTATCAGCGACGAAGAAAAAAGTCTTTATCGTGCCCCCGGTTTTAGGTGGTACGAAACCTTCAGATCAATGAAAGCCTCCCTCATCCGGGGGCTTTTTTGCTATATTGCAAGCTCAAACTACTGCATATGGCCTCAAAACTTTGGGCACGCAAGCCTATTCATCAAATTCTGGAAGGAGTATCTGAAGAAAACAATCCGCTGAAAAGATCACTGAGTGCCACCAGTCTGGTAGCTCTGGGTGTAGGTACCATCATTGGTGCCGGGCTGTTTTCGCTTACGGGAATAGCTGCGGCTAATCACGCGGGGCCTGCGGTAACTATTTCTTTTGTACTGGCAGCGGTGGGCTGTGCGTTTGCCGGCCTCTGCTATGCGGAGTTTGCCTCCATGATTCCGGTGGCCGGTAGTGCATATACCTACTCCTATACCACCATGGGAGAATTTGTAGCCTGGATCATCGGCTGGGATCTGGTGCTGGAGTATGCCCTGGGTGCTGCTACGGTAGCGGTGAGCTGGTCAAGGTATTTGCTGGAACTTCTGAGTTCCTGGGGAATTCATTTGCCTGCTCAGTTGGTTTGTTCTCCTTTTGAAGTAGTACAAATGGCCGATGGCACCCTGGTAGAGGGAGGCTTTATCAATTTGCCGGCGGTAGTGATTGTCATGATGCTTTCCCTGCTACTTATTCGCGGTACCCGCGAATCTGCCTTGCTGAATAATGTGCTCGTGGTGGTGAAACTTGCCGTGGTCGTTGTGTTTATTGTTTTAGGCTGGAATTTCATTGATCCTCAGAATTATACCCCTTATATCCCCGAAAATACCGGTGTACGGGGAGAGTTTGGCTGGAGCGGGATTGCTACAGGAGCAGCCGTCGTATTTTTTGCCTTTATAGGGTTTGATGCGGTTTCCACGGCTGCACAGGAGGCCCGGAATCCCCAAAAAGACATGCCCATTGGTATTTTGGGATCACTGTTAATTTGTACGATCCTATATGTATTGTTTGCACACGTGATGACAGGCCTGGTTCCGTATACGGTATTTGTTAACGATGCGAAACCTGCTGCTACTGCCTTTGGCCGCACGGGATATGATTTTCTGCAAAAGGGAATGATTCTGGCGATTCTGGCAGGGTACACTTCTGTGATACTGGTGCTGCTAATGGGACAGAGCAGGGTGTTTTATACCATGAGTAAGGACGGACTTCTTCCCCGTTTTTTTGGCGATGTACATGCCCGTTTCCGCTCTCCCTGGAAAACTAATCTGTTTTTTATGGTTTTCGTGAGCCTTTTCGCAGGATTTGTTCCGGTAAGCGATCTGGGGCATATGGTGAGTATCGGTACGCTGTTTGCCTTTGCCCTGGTATGTGCTGGAGTCTGGCTCATGCGGGTGAAGCAGCCAGATGCCCCCAGAGGTTTCAAAACGCCTTTGGTACCGTTGGTTCCCTTATTGGGAATTGTGGTTTGCGGATACCTCATGACCTCACTTCCGGTAGAAGCCTGGTATCGGCTGGCTGCCTGGCTGGCGGTAGGCCTGCTGATTTATTTCGGTTACGGCAGATACCACAGTAAAATCAACGACTCAGACAGGGAGAATAAGGATAACTAACGAATTCTTCACATGTAAACCTATCTGCCCCCAAACCTTGGAGGTCGATAAGAACTCCGGGGTTTATCGCAGTGACGAGGCGGAGGTTGAATTTACCCTGAAAGGATAAACGAAATATGGTGTATGCGGCTTTTGGCCAAATATTACCCTTAATTGCTCGTATATTCAATAGATTCCTATATCTTGCCGACTTAATCAACCTAAAAACTATGCTGGATAAACTGCTACAGTCACCTGAAACTCCGGAGCGTGGACTTGATGAAATCATTAATGATTGGTTTACCCCGATTGCCGATGCCTGGGGAAGTATAGTTTTATACCGGGTTTTTGATGTTCCTCTGGTCATTATGCTGCTGGTAGGTGGGGCAGTCTTCTTCACCGTGTATTTCGCCTTTATCAATATCCGCCGGTTTCCGCTGGCCATACAGGTGGTACGAGGAAAATACGACGATATTGAGCAGGGTGGAGACCCGATTACCACTCCAAATCTGAACGTAGTTGACGGGGATATCGTGGATACCATCCGCATAGAAGGTCACTCGGGAGAGGTAAGTCACTTTCAGGCATTAGCCACTGCTGTTTCCGGCACAGTGGGTTTAGGAAACATTGCAGGTGTGGCCCTGGCAATCGCTTTGGGCGGGCCTGGAGCTACCTTCTGGATGATTGTTTGCGGCTTGCTGGGGATGTCTACCAAGTTTGTAGAATGTACCCTCGGTGTGAAATACCGGGATATTGGATCAGATGGTACCGTCTATGGCGGCCCCATGTATTATATGACCAAAGGGTTTAAGGAACTGGGTCATGCCAAATTCGGAAAAGGTCTCGCTTTGATTTTCGCTTTACTTTGTGTGGGTGCGTCTTTTGGTGGAGGAAATGCTGCACAGGCTAATCAGGCGGCATCTCAACTAGCGAATATGCTTGGAATGACCGGAGGAAATTCTGGTACGGTCATCGGAGCGGTTTTGGCAGTGCTGGTGGGTATCGTGATCATTGGCGGAATTAAGCGTATCGCTTCGGTAACCGAAAAGATTGTGCCTTTTATGGCCTTGCTCTATATCGGAGCCAGTTTGTTTATCATCGTTGCACATTATGATCTGATCGGAGCTGCATTTGGGCAGATATTCTCTCAGGCATTTACTCCGCAGGCAGGGCTTGGAGGTCTTTTCGGGGTGCTCATTGTAGGATTTCAGCGGGCGGCCTTCTCCAACGAAGCCGGGGCAGGTTCCGCTCCGATTGCTCACTCAGCCGTAAAAACGAAGTATCCGGCCTCTGAGGGAATCGTGGCATTGCTGGAGCCATTCATTGACACCGTAGTGATTTGTACTATGACAGCTCTGGTGATTATCATTTATAACATGCAGGGTATTTTTGAATACGGCAGCGGCAATGTGGTGATCAACGGTCAGTCGGTGGAAGGATCGGTTCTTACCTCTATGGCTTTCGCAGATGTGATCCCCTGGTTTCCGTATATCCTTACCATTTCTATCGTTTTGTTTGCTATTTCTACGATGATCAGCTGGTCGTATTACGGCCTGCAGGCGTGGATGTATCTTTTTGGTAAAAGCAAAATGGCAGACCTGGCGTATAAAATTCTTTTTCTGATTTTTATTGTGATTGGGTCGGCAGCAAATATGAGTGCGGTATGGGGTTTCTCAGATGCCATGATTCTGGCTTTAGTGTTTCCAAATATGATTGCCCTGTTTTTCCTGTTTCCACGGGTGAAAGAAGAACTGAACCGCTATCTGGCTGCCATAAAGGTAAAGCGTTTCTTTAAATAAGAGCAGTTACTACAGAGCGTATCTTCAGTCAATTAAATAGAAAGCCCGGGGTCAATACCCCGGGCTTTATCTCTTTCAAACAACGGTATAATTCAGGATGATTTCAGAAATAGTGCTCGTCAATATACTTCTGGAAAAGGTCTTTCAAATCTCTGGTCAGCTCCCCGGGTTTTCCGTCCTGAACCGGTTTCTTATCGATGGAAGTAATTCCTAATACCTGTTTGGTGCTGGAGGTGGTGAAAACCTCATCGGCTGTAAAGAGTTCTTCCACTTTTACGGGACGTTCTTCTATCCCATACCTCTCCCTGGCCAGATCCAGTACCAGTTTCCGGCTTATCCCGTGGAGTATCCCGGCTTTGGGAGTAATCAATACCTTGTTTTTCACCAGAAACACATTGCTTCGGCTGAGTTCGTATAGGTATCCGTTATAACAATAGAGGAAATCTTCCGTCTGGCTGTCTTTTTTTTCCAGAAGTAAATATTTGTAATCGGTGGTCTTAACCTCGGGAAGATCACGCATATACTGCCGGGTTTCTACATGAAGACCTTCGTCGTATTTTTTGACAGGTGTTTCACGCAGAGGTTCAGAAAGCAGGAACAGGTTGCTATGTGGAGCATCTATGCTGTTTTCGCTAAATCCGCCCGTTAAAAGCATACGAATGGCCACTTCGCCGGGCGATCTGGAAATAAGCTCCTGAATAACCGGTAAGGCTTCTTCTTTCTTCAAGGGTATCTCCAGACGCATTATCCTGGCCGAATTGACAAACCTTTCCCAGTACCAGTCCCACTGAAAAGGCCTGCGGTTATAGGTTCTGAAATAGTCAAAAAGCCCATATCCGCGTAGCAGACCCAGGTCATTGACCTGAATGGAAAAATTTTCCGGATTTCTGAAGTCTCCGTTAAACCAGACAGCGTGCATTCGGTGTTTTAATTTTTGATGAGTTACCCCAAACTTATTTAATTTATTGACTCATACGGTAGGTTTGCTTTGTATTCTTCGAAAAAAACTGCGAGTTTTACGATTTACTATGATCAACCAACATAGCCAATTACAATCACAATAATTAACCATGGATGGTATTACACTAGAGAACGAATACGCTTACATCAAAGACGGTAAGGTATTTTTAAAAGGGTATTTGGATATGCCCAACAGACAAATTGGAGAAGTAAAAAGAACGGATGAAGAGGCTTTCCAATACTTTACAAACCGCTACGATATTGCGGTGAAAAAGGTTACTGAGCTCGAAAAAGAGATAGACGAAGCTCAGAATAAAGGATCCTATCTCACCAAGCTGCTTCAGCTTCGTAAACGCCTGCTCAATTTTGATGGCATAGGTGATTTTATGCCTTTGCTTAAAAAACTGGACATTAAAGAGGCGTATCTCAATGGTCTGATTGAAGTTAATCAGAAAAACAACCTGAAAATTAAACGGGAGCTACTGGAAGATACCCGAAAGTATGCCAAAACGGATGATTGGGGACCTGCCTCTGATAAACTTCAGGAAATTCGCACCAAATGGATACGCACGGGGCCTGTTTATGATGAGACCAATGATGCGATGGAGGAGGAGTTCAAAGAACTTCAGGATTCCTTTTATCAGCGTAGAAAAGTCTTCTATGAAGAGCAAAACCGCATTATTGATGAAAATAAGGCGGCCTACGAAAAACTTATTGCGGATGCCAATGCCCTGCATTCCCGTTCAGACTGGGATGAGGCCTTTGAAGATCTGAAAAAGATGCAACAGGCCTGGAAGACCATCGGGCCGGTTCCGCCTAAAATGCTGAAAGGTCTTTTCAAGAACTTTAAGCGTGCCACTTCTGCCTGGTATGAGAAATATTGCCGGGTGAAAGGCATTCAGACCAAACGCCGGGTAGATCCGCGGGTGGAGGCTCAGCAGAAGATGATGCGTGAAGCGGAAAGGCTGTGTCTGGCAGAGAACGAAGCGATTTTTGACGCTACCACCAAGGCCAAGGTATTGCTTAACGAATGGAAGAATATTCGGGTACCTGCAAACATGGCTGACAGGAATGTGGCCGAGCGTTTCCGTGCTGCCTGCGATAAGATTTTTGAGCTAAGCTATCTGATGAAGGTGGTAGGCAGAAAAAATCCAACCTTCAGCTTCCTTGATGATATGCAGAAAGATCTGGTGAAGTACCGCGAAATGGAAAGTATTGTTCGCCGTGCCCGTACTGACCTGGAAGACCTGGAAAGAAACAGCATGGCTTCTGCTACCGGTGATCCTGAAATGGATCGCATGATGTATAACAATCTGAAAACTCAGAAAAGAAAACTATTGATGAAGGAGATTATCCTGGAGGAACTCCGTCAGAAAGCATATAACTAATGTTGTTTATTTTTCTACTCCTTTTTCTTTGGGTAGTACACAGAATAAGCCTTTTGCTTGCAGAAGGCTTTTCTCATTATATACTGGTATTTTTTTTACTGGTTACGGGCACGCTCATACCTGTTGGTTACCTGCTTTCTGAACTCAATCTTACAGGCTCTCCGGGTGCATGGGGCGTAGCCTGTTCGCTTTTTCCCATTCTTTTTTATCTGGGAATCAAACGGAAAAGCGAATACGTAAAGCTGAACCTTCGGGAATCGGTGAAAAGTGCCGTTTCTGAGCTCAGGGAGCAGTTTTCTGCCCTTTCAATGCCTCAGAAACTCGCACTTGGAATACTGGCTTTCGCTTTTTTTGTGACTGCTCTGATCAATCTGGTAGTGCTGGTGGTAGCGTATCCGAATGAATGGGACAGCATGACCGGGCATCTGGTGAAATGTGCGTATTATATTCAGAACGGGAACATGAACCGGCTTCAGGGAACTTCCTGGACCATTGACTTTTACCCGAATTCTCTTCCCTCCTTGCAGATTTTCGGTTATTATCTGGCGGGAGAAAAGGGCTTCAAGCTCATTCATTATTTTTCCTACTGGATGGTAGCGGTGAGTACCTATGCCATTAGCAGAAAGCTGACTATCAGTCGCATAGGCTCTTTCCTGGCTGCTCTTATTGCGGCCTTACTTCCATCGGCTCTCATTCAGGCGGTTACCACTGAAACGGATATCGTTCAGTCGGCCTACCTGGGTCTGGTAGTTTTCAGTTTGCTTCAGCTAAAAGACCGTTCAGACTGGAAAACGATCGGATTGGCCCTACTTGCGGTGTGCGTCTGGATTTCCCATAAAGTCACTTTTATGCTGATTGGTCCGGCCGTGGCTGTGATCGGGTTGTATGTGATTTGGGGGAATAAGGCACTTCGCAAAAGATTGCCACTATCGATGGTACTTTTTGCTCTCGGAATTGGCATTTATGTTCTACCTAACGGCTATCTGGCTAATGTAAAAGAGGTTGGGGAGCTCAGATTAGGGGCACTTTCTGCTCCTCCCGAAGTAATGAACTGGCATGGCATTGAACATTACAGCAGTTCAGAGAAACTACTCAACTTCCAACTCAATCTGGTACGCTATTCCTCCGATTTCCTGCAATTGGACGGCATTCGCAATACCCAATGGGGTGAAGAGGTAAACGAGGTTTTCCGAAGAATACCAAACAGTTTATTCTCGCGGTTTAACCCCGAAAGAAATCAATTCTGGGTGGTGTTTCCGTTTGAGATGATGGGAAATCGTCAGATGGGATTTTTTGTGGAACGGCCCTACTGGGGAATCATCAGTTTTGCTTTGGTGCTCCCCGTGGCTGTCTGGCTGCTTTTTCGTTTTTTCGGGAATAGAAAACGAGAACCGGAATGGACCCTGCCGGTGCTCTTCCTCCTGGCAGCCGGGCTTCATTTCGCCTCCCTGAGCTATTCGGCCCCTTACGATCCCATCAAGGGAAGGTATTTCATGAACATGGCTGTTTGGTGCCTTCCGCTGCTGGGGTATCTACTGAACTGGAGAAAAGCGGGGATCTATCTGCTGATTTGCTCGGCAATTATTGCACTCACCGCCCTATTAACCCTCACTCACCGGAATCTTTACCCCTTATCCGGTAAAGAATCAATCTTCAGAACCAGCCGGGTGGAGCAGCTCACCATCACAAGGCCCGAATTTACAGATTCCTATCAGAAATTTGAGGAATTGGTACCGGCAGATGCCCGGGTGGCGGTGGCCTGTCAACAGGAGCATGAGGATTACATTTATCCGCTCTGGGGAAAGGAATTCCAAAGGCATATCACGCCGTTGCATCCGTTCCGGTCAAAAACGGTGAAACCTATACCATCAGGAACCGACTTTCTGTTTTATTCGGAGGGGGTCATTCCTTACCGGGAAGGAGATATACTATTGGGGAAAGGAGATCAAACCCCCGATACCCCTGTGCCGGAAAGTAAATTTTATCTGAGAAAGCTGGTCAAATAAGCCATTTGGTAAAACTTCTTTTGAATTTCTGTAGTTTTGCTATCCATAATAGATACCGCAATGAACCAGGAAGAATTTATCAGATTGTTTGCTGAGCAATTTGACGACACCGACCCCGCCGAGATTACCGCAGATACTGAATTCAGACAGCTGGAGGAATGGGACTCCATGGTGGCCTTAATGGTAATCGCCATGGTAGATGAGGAGTACAACGTCAAAATCAGTGGCGAGGATATCCGAAGCTCAACCACGCTGGCTGACCTCATGCAGATCGTTGAATCAAAAAAATAACCTATGTCTTTTCTCGAAATCAGTAAGGTGCGTATCTCAGGTATGGCAGCCACCGTGCCTGCCAGAAGAATGGATAACCTGAATGATCCACTGGTTTCTGATGGGGAGAAAATCCTCAAAAACGTAGGGATCAGATACAGGCATACGGCCACCGATCAACAATGTGCCTCCGATTTATGTTTTGATGCCGCTAAAAGACTTCTTTCCGATTTGAATTGGTCTCCTTCAGGGATCAGTTGCCTCATTTTTGTAAGGCAAACCCCGGATTATCTTTTGCCGGCTTCCTCCACGGAGCTTCAAAACCGGCTGGGTCTGCCTCAGGAAAGTTTTGCTCTGGATGTGGCCATGGGATGCAGCGGGTTTATCTATGGCCTGAGTACTATCACGGCCTTAATGCAGAGCGGACATTTTAAAAAAGGATTGCTTCTGGTGGGCGATACCATTTCGCGAACCTGCTCCCCCTCAGATAAAAGTACGTATCCGTTGTTTGGAGATGCCGGCGTGGCTATAGCTCTGGAATATGACGAAAATGCCACGGCCATGAAATTCAGTTTTCATACGGATGGCAGCGGAAAAGAGGCGATCATAGTGCCTGCAGGTGGATTCAGAGAGCCTTTTTCGGCAGAATCTTTACAACCGGTCGAAGTAGAAGATGGAATTTCACGATCACGTGCCCAGCTGGCTTTGGAGGGAATGGATGTCTTTACGTTTGGCATCAGCAAGGCCCCGCAAAGTGTGAATGAATTACTCACTCATTTTGAGATTGACCCGGAGAAGGTGGATTATTTCGCTTTTCATCAGGCCAATCTGTTTATGAACGAAAAGATCCGGAAAAAACTAAAGATCGAAGAAGCCAAAGTACCGTATTCGCTGGAGCAATTCGGAAATACGAGCTCGGCAACCATACCGCTTACGCTGATTGCCAATTGCAGCGACGAATTACGTTCCAAACCCCTTCGACTCATCGGCTGCGGGTTTGGTGTGGGGCTGTCCTGGGGATCGGTGTATCTGGAGACGCAGCCCATGATCATTTCTGAAATAGGGTACCTCGACGAATTACCTTCATGAAAGCATACTTAAAAGCGATTTCCTATTATCTGCCAGAGAGGGTTCTTGCCAACGAAGAACTGGTTCACGAGTTTCCGGAATGGACGGTAGAAAAGGTGGCCAAAAAAGTGGGCATCAATGAACGCCACCTGGCGGCTCCCGATGAGTTTGTATCCGATATGGCCGTTAAGGCAGGTCAAAAGCTCTTTGATGAGCATGGCATAGATAAATCTTCCGTTGACTTCATTCTGCTCTGCACACAAAGTCCCGATTATTTTTTGCCAACCACCGCATGTATCGTTCAGGACAGGCTGGGCTTATCCACCTCAACCGGTGCCCTGGATTTTAATCAGGGTTGCAGTGGATTTGTCTATGGATTGTCTTTGGCAAAAGGTTTGATCTACGCAGGAGTGGCTAAGAATGTACTGCTGATTACCTCGGAGGTGTACAGCAAGCACATGCATCCCTCAGACAAAGGAAACCGCACCATCTTTGGCGATGCAGCCGCAGCGGCTTTGATCTCCGGGGAAGGACGTGCAGAAATCAGGGAATTCGTACTGGGAACAGACGGCAGCGGCTATGACAATCTGATTGTGAAAAACGGAGGGTTGAGAGCACCAAAGAAAAGTACGGAAGATGCGACCGATCCTGACGACTACCTCTTCATGAACGGAGCGGGCGTCTTCAATTTTACGCAGGATGCGGTACCGGGTCTCGTGGAAGAAACGATGGCCAAAAACAATATTTCGGGAGTAGAAAATCTTGAATGGTTTGTTTTTCATCAGGCCAATTCCTTTATGTTGAATCACCTAAGAAAGAAAATCGGGATCGAAGAAGACCGTTTTCTGATGTATATGGAAAACTGTGGCAACACGGTATCTTCTACCATTCCGATTGTTTTGAAAGAACATTGGCCGGTCTTTAAAACCGGAGAAAGAGCTCTGCTCGCGGGGTTTGGAGTAGGGTATTCCTGGGGAGCCGTGGTTATTGAGTTTCATTAAATAGCGTACATACGAAAGGGATTCAGTCAAAACAATAAGAATGAAGAATCTGGTCATCATTGGTGCCCGCGGGTTTGGTCGTGAAGTATATGACCTTGCCACGAATACGCAGGCTTTTCTCGACGGAGAGTTTCAGATAAAAGGTTTTCTGGATGATAAATCAGATGCCCTGGAGCCCTTTCAGGGGTATCCGCCTATTCTTGGAGCGGTGGAAACCTATGAAATAGCCAAAGACGATGTGTTTGTATGTGCCCTGGGTGCGGTGGAATCCAAGAAAAAGTATGCTGAAATGATTTTGGAAAAGGGAGGGGAGTTTATCAATCTGGTGGATCTCAAAGCTCATGTGCGTTCAGATATACGTCATCTGAAAGGGGTGCTCATCTTTTCCTTTGTCTTTGTCTCGGTAGATGTCACGCTCTCCGACTTTGTGTCGCTTCAGCACTTTTCCTGTCTGGGGCACGACGCCCGGGTGGGCAGGTGGTGTCACATGGGATCATACTCGGCCATTCTGGGTTATACCGTTCTGGAAGATGAAGTGACCTTGCAAACGGCCTCCAAAGTGGTGCCTCACAAAACCGTTGGCAAGGGGGCTTTTGTAGGAGCCGGCTCGCTGGTACTCAAAAATGTAAAACCTGGTACGTCGGTTTTCGGCACGCCCGCAACCCCCATGCAGCTCTGATCCTATGATAAAAGTAAGTGTGGTCATGCTTACCTACCGGCATGAAAAGTTTTTGAAACAATCGGTGCAGGCCGTGCTCAATCAGGAGACCGATTTTGAATTTGAGCTTATTCTGGCCAATGACAATTCCCCGGATAACACCGATGCCGTAGTGGAGGAAATCAAACAGTCGCATCCAAAAGCTTACCGGCTGAACTACTACCGGAACACCACGAATCTGGGGGTGATGAAAAACTCCAGGAAAGCTCTGGAAATGGTGAAGGGAGACTATTTTGCTACCTGCGAGTCTGACGACTACTGGTGTGACAGCCAAAAACTACAGAAGCAGGTGGATTTTCTTGAATCGCATTCCGATTATGCCATTTGTTTTCACAACGCACGTATCGAATATTTTGAGGATTTCGGGAATAAAGAATCCGATTATCTAAGAAATAGCCTGCAGGAAAACGATGTTCTTAACCCCTGGGATACTTTTAAAACCTTTACGCTGGCAGATCTGATCGGGGAAGATGAAATCTGGTTTATGGCCACGGCTTCCCTCATGTTCCGCAGCAAGGCATTCTTTCCTTTTCCCGATTGGCTGGAGCACTCCCGCAGCGGAGATATTCCGATGCTTATCTTAGCAGCCAGAAAGGGGAAAATCGGCTATCTGCCCGATGTTATGGCGGTGTACCGGAAACACGCCGGCGGAGTAAGCCTTACCGATCATAAAGACGACGAGGTGGTGCTCAGAAACCGCATCTTCATGTATAACGAGCTGAACAGGGAAACCGGGTACAGGTACCGTCAGATTTTTAACCGGAACATCGCCCGGTATTATTTTATGTTGTTGCATGCGAAGCAGTACAAAGACACATATTTCAAAAAATGGCCCATTATTCTGAAGTACATTCAGCTTACCTTTCCTTCTGTGCCCCGGCTGAAGGAGCTGGTACGCGATGCGGTGCTTCCGGCTGGCTGGTTAAAGATGTACCGAAAAGCTAAAGGAATTCAAATGCAATAAACCTGCATACAAACAGAGAGGTAAATGAATAAACTGACCATAATTGGTGGAGGAATGACGGGCCTGGCCGCTGCCTATCTGGCGGCAAAGAAAGGCTATGAGGTTACCGTGCTCGAAGGGAGCTCCAAAACAGGCGGACTGCTCAACACCTTTGAAATTGGAGGTAGCCAACTGGAGCATTATTACCATCACTTTTTTACGCAGGATGCAGAGCTGCACTGGCTTTTGAAAGAGCTGGGAATTGCCGATAAAACCATCTATAAGAAAACCACCATGGGAGTTTTCCGGGATGGGAAGATTTATGATTTCAACGGAGTGATAGACCTGTTGAAATTTAAGCCGGCCAATCTTTGGGATAAATTCAGGTGGGGGCTCACTTCCATGTACCTGGGGAAAATGGCCAACTGGCGGAAAAATGAAGACGTGCCTACCCTCGACTGGTTTTATAAATGGGCCGGGAAAGGGATGACCGATGCTCTGTGGAAACCTATGCTTCGTATCAAATTTGGCCCGTACGCCAATCAGGTACCTCTGGCCTGGATGATTGGCAGGCTGGCACAGCGACTTAATTCCCGCAAAGGTGGAGATGAACGGCTGGCTTATATTGCGGGTAGCTGGAAAACCCTGCTCGATGCCTTAACAGAAAAGCTCCGCGAGTTGGGAGTTACGATTCATACGAATGAGGCCTTAAAAGAAATTGTTCTGGATGGAACTATCGTGAAAGGTATAAAAACCAATACACTGGAAGTAAACGGAGGAAAGTTTCTTATCACCATTCCCTCGGTATTCTTTGAACAGGTAAAGGGGCTCCCTGCAGATTTTGGAGGGAAGGGAGTGGAATATTTCGGGGCGGTTTGTACCATTCTGGAATTGAAGCAATCGTTGAGTAACATCTACTGGATGAATGTGGCCGATGAAGGTTTCCCTTTCGGCGGGGTGATTGAGCATACCAATTTCCTGCCTAAAGAAGAATATGGAGGCTCACACATCGTCTATCTTTCCCGGTATTTTGCCATGTCGGAAGATCTGGCCACGATGACCGAAGAGGAAATCAAAGCCCGCATGATTCCGCCACTGAAGCGTATAAATCCTGATTTTTCGGAGGATTGGATAAAAAATGTGTTTGTGTTTAAAACCAACACGGCGGCTACGGTATGTGATCTCAACTTCTCAGAACGGGTGCCCTCCTGCAAAACAACCTATGAAAATCTGTATGTGGCAAATATGGCCCATATTTATCCAGACGAACGCAGTACGAACAATTCCATCCGGGTTGCGGCAGAGGCCTGCAAGGTGATGGGAATTGATACGGCTGAAGTGCCTTATGGAGCGTCTTACTCGGGGCAGATCGGGTTTGATTCCAGTATTGCTTTTATGAGTTAAGGAATTTACGCCTTAAACCCGCTTTTCCAGGCCTTGAAAAGCAGAAATAAACCAAACAGCACCATGGGGATACTTAGCCACTGCCCCATGTTCAGTTTCATGCCTTCTTCAAAAGCCTCCTGATTTTCTTTCAGGAATTCGTAGCAGAAGCGAAGTCCGAATATCCAGGTAAAGAAGATGCCTGCCAGAAGGCCGTCAGGTAACTTTTCTTTGTATTTTCTCCAGATGGCAAACATGAGGAAAAACAATACCAGACAACTCAGTGATTCATACAGCTGAGCCGGGTGACGGGGGATCTGAGCAAATTCGAAATTCTGAATGAAGGTAAATGCCCAGGGCACATCGGTAGGGCGTCCCACAATCTCTGAGTTCATCAGATTGCCGAAACGAATGAAGGCACCGGTAAGGGCAACCGCAATAGACATACGATCTACCAGCCAGATAAAAGGCTGATCGGGCCGCTTACGGGTATACAGCCACAAGGCGAAAACAATACCGAAACCACCCCCGTGGCTGGCAAGTCCGGCATAGGGAGGAACCAGCATATCCACGAGGAATTTCCCCGGATTGTCCATGAAATGATGACCCTCATAAAAGACATAATGACCAATGCGTGCTCCCAGAACGGTCGAAATAATCATGGTGAGAAGTAGTGGGTCCAGATCTTTTTCGGGTTTACCTTCTGTTTTGAAAATCCGGACAAACACCTGGTAACCCAGAAGAAAACCCCCGGCAAAGAGCAGGCCATACCAGCGTAATTCGAAACTTCCTATTTTAACGATTGTGGGATCTACGTCCCAGATTATTTCAGCAAGCAGCATGTATTGCGGTTAATTGGTTGGGTAAAAATAGTCCTTTATTGAGATATGAATCAGGATTTTTTCAAAAACTGGAAATGCCGGGCTCCTTTTCTTGCTATTCTTAATCGCTTTCCTGAATTTTGGGCACTCGTATGATAAACGGCAGGTTACATACTTCATCAGCCCGTATCGTGCTTTCTGCACGACGAATCTTCCGTGCATAGACGCTTCTATGACACGGCAGTTATTCCTTTTTATCATTTTGTACCATTTAAATTGTTTTGAATGAAACCCATTCAGGTAGGCATTATTGGCGGAGCCGGCTACACCGGCGGTGAGTTACTTCGGATTCTCATCCATCATCCGCACGCTGATATCGTTTTCATTAATTCTCAAAGCCAGGCCGGTAAGCCGGTTTACAGTACACATAAAGATCTCTTTGGGGAAACAGACCTGGTCTTTACCGATGAGATGCCTTTTGACCAGATCCATGTGCTGTTTCTGTGTTCGGGTCATGGGCAGTCGGTGAAATTTCTGCAGGAGAATCCGGTGCCTGAGCAGCTTAAGATCATTGACCTGAGTACCGATTTCCGGGATGAGTCCGGGGGCTTTGTGTACGGCTTGCCCGAGTTACAAAGAGACCGAATCTGCCAGGCACAGAAAATTGCCAATCCAGGCTGTTTTGCCACCAGTATTGAACTGGCTCTGCTTCCTCTGGCGGCTGAAGGGCTACTGAAAGAGGAGGTGCATGTGAGTGCAGTTACCGGATCTACCGGTGCCGGGCAATCGCTGAGTGCTACCTCGCATTTCAGCTGGCGAAATAATAACATTTCCATCTACAAAGCTTTTACCCACCAGCACCTCAAAGAGATTGGTCAGAGTGTTCGCAGTCTGCAGCCCGGGTTTGATCAGGAGATCAATTTCATTCCTTATCGGGGAAACTTTACCCGGGGTATTATGGCGAATGTGTACACGCGTTTTGAAGGAGATCTGGAAGAAGCATGGCGACGATATACTGAATTTTATCAGGATGCCCCGTTTACACATATAAGCCGGGAGTCTGTTGATCTGAAGATGGTGGTCAATACCAACAAATGCATTCTCGAATTACAGAAGCATGGGAAAAATCTACTCATCACCAGCATCATTGATAACCTGGTAAAAGGGGCCAGCGGCCAGGCAGTTCAGAATATGAACCTGCTTTTCGGGCTTCCGGAAACAGCGGGTTTACTGCTAAAACCTGCCGGCTTTTAATCGAATCTAATCACAGAAAACTTACCAATAAGATGAACTTATTTAATGTTTATCCGCTCTATGATATCACGCCTGTGAGGGCTGAGGGCTCTACACTTTGGGATGAAAAAGGAGAGAAATACCTGGATTTGTATGGAGGGCATGCGGTTATTTCTATAGGTCATTCGCATCCCTATTATGTAAATAAACTGACAGAACAGGTCAAAAATATCGGGTTTTATTCGAATTCGGTACATATTCCACTCCAGAAGGAGCTGGCTACCAAGCTCGGTAAGATTTCCGGGCTGAACGACTATACCTTGTTTCTGGCAAACTCGGGAGCCGAGGCCAATGAGAATGCCCTGAAGCTGGCTTCCTTTTCCAATGGGAGAAAGAAAATCATTGCGTTTAAGAGGGGCTTTCACGGGCGTACTTCGGCGGCGGTGGCGGTCACTGATAATGCCGGTATTAAGGCTCCGATTAACTTTGACGAGCATGTGGTGTTTTTACCCTACAATGATGCGGAAGCTGTAAGGGCTGCGGTGGATGACGAAACCTGTGCGGTGATAGTGGAAGGCATACAGGGGATTGGAGGAATCCATGTGGGCAACGATGAATTTATGCAGGCCATTCGCGAAAGTTGTGATAAGCATGGAGCAGTTTTTATTCATGACAGTGTACAGTGCGGCTACGGAAGATCCGGGAAATTTTTCACCTGGGAGTTTTCGGGTGTAAAACCAGACATCATTTCCATGGCGAAAGGGATGGGTAATGGATTTCCGATCGGTGGCATTTTGATTTCTCCGAGATTCGAAGCGAAATATGGAATGCTGGGTACCACATTTGGAGGAAATCACCTGGCCTGTGCGGCAGGAGTAGCGGTGCTTGACGTAATACAGCAGGAAAATCTTATGGAGAATGCCGGGAAACTGGGAGATTACCTGTTGTCAGAACTGAAAGATACCAAAGGCCTGAAAGAACTACGGGGTAAAGGTCTTATGATCGGTATAGAAATGGAGCA
Source organism: uncultured Cytophagaceae bacterium (assembly GCA_966250325.1). Taxonomy (GTDB): domain Bacteria; phylum Bacteroidota; class Bacteroidia; order Cytophagales; family Spirosomataceae; genus Jiulongibacter. Next base: position 18,877 of record CBINGY010000021.1, read on the forward strand.
GCCTATCAAGACCCTGAGGGATAAAATGCTTTTTGAAGATCATCTGTTTACGGGGGTGGCCGGTGCCCACACGATCCGTTTGCTGCCTGGTCTGGGAGTAAAGAAAGAGGAGCTGGATCAGTTTCTGGAGGTTTTCAGGAAACGTACCAACGAAATTTAATTTAAGAGAAAATATAATTAGATTTTGCAGGAGCCGGAGAAACTCAATCTTCGGCTTTTCTATTTAGGAATAAAAAAATCGCAACCTGTAAAAGATTGCGATTTGGTACCGGGGACGGGAATCGAACCCGTACGGGCGTTTCGGCCCACAGGATTTTAAGTCCTGCGTGTCTACCAGTTCCACCACCCCGGCGGGAAATCCCTGGTGAAAAAAAAAGCCCCACAGGGAGCTTTTTTCGAGCGGAAGACGGGTCTCGAACCCGCGACCTTAACCTTGGCAAGGTTACGCTCTACCAACTGAGCTACTTCCGCTTGCAAATGTGGGTGCAAAGATAGCCGTTGACTTGTACTTGTCAAGAGAATTTCTGATAATTTTTATTCTTTTCCTTTAAGACAAGCGTACTTTTGTACTTATGAATTTTGAATTAAACCGAACCCCCGATTTCACGAAGGCTTCTGATGGATTGCTACCCGCTGTGGTTCAGGATGCTTATACCCAGAAAGTGCTTATGCTTGGCTACATGAGTGCCGAGGCCTTCGAAGTAAGTATAGATACGGGCAAAGTCACCTTTTTCAGCCGGAGCAAAAACCGTTTGTGGACCAAAGGGGAGGAATCGGGACATTTTCTGAATCTGACAGAAATACGTGTGGACTGCGATGCAGATACCATCCTTGTTAAGGCTAACCCACAGGGACCCACCTGCCATACCGGAGATGATACCTGCTGGCAGGAATCCAACGATTCAAAAACTGCCTTTATTGATTACCTGAAAGCGGTCATAAAGGACCGGAAGGTAAACCCGGCTGACACGTCCTATACGGCGTCACTTTTTAAAAAGGGAATCAATAAAGTGGCACAGAAAGTAGGGGAGGAGGCCGTAGAGATTGTGATTGAGGCGAAAGACAATAATAAAGAACTTTTCCTGGGAGAAGCAGCCGATTTGCTTTTTCACTACCTTGTGCTGCTGGAGGCCAAAGACATAAACCTCAATGAAGTGCTTGACGTACTTATTTCAAGACATAAAAAATAACCGTTATGATCAATTATCTGATTCGGCTCGTACTCGTAGGATTTGTGGTTTATTTCATTCCTTCTTTTCTGAGTGATATTCAGGTTTCATCTCTTACAACGGCCATTATTGTGGCCTTTATTATGAGCATCCTGAACAATTTCGTGAAACCTATACTAACCATCCTCTCGCTTCCTATAACCATTCTTACCCTTGGGCTCTTTTATCTGGTACTCACGGTATTGATGGTTTATATCTGTGATTCGCTGGTAGCAGGTTTTGCCGTAAGCGGCTTTTTGCAACCACTCATTTTCAGTTTTATTCTTTCCATTGTTCATAGCCTGGTAGGCTCATTTCAGGATTAATGCGGAAACTAGTTCTTTTGCCTTTTCTACTGCTGGCGTGTCAGTCGGGCACTATTAATCTGGGTAAGGTGGATACTGATTCGTTCAAAAGCGATCGGGGAGGCTGTGACAGTAAACGAAAAGAGCTGATTTCCGGTCTGGAGGCCGTAAAAGATTCTTTACTTTCTCATTCAGAAAACGAAGTGCTTGCCACACTGGGAAGATACGATTTTCAGATTCTTGACCGGAAAAACGAAAAGGTATTCATGTATTATCTGGAGCCCGGCCCGCATTGTGAGCACATTCAGAATGAGTCATTGGCCCGTTCCATGGCCATTTATCTAAACTCGGTTAGCCTGGTTAAAGAAGTAACGTTTCAGAAAGGCTTACCTTGAACTAAGGGCATGCCGGATGGTGTAAAAAACCACCATGAAATACCCAAGAAATACCATCGAATGAAAAGGGATCATGCCATAGATTCCTCTTTGAACATCCAGAACAAGTACCAGCAGAAACAAGAGAGCAATTGCTGACTCCCAGTAGGTGAGTGCTCCAATTTTTGCCGGAGTGTACCGGTTCCCTTGCCAGCTGTCCTTTTTGGAGAGCACATTGAATTTAGGTGTGCGAACAAAGGGCGTTTTACGTCCCAGATAACCTTCAAGTACGGCGATGCTGTTATGCAGAGCAAGGCCCATCATAAACGTGAGAAATAAAAGAAACCGGACAGTAAACAGGAAGGGGTTTTTGTTTTTCTCCCGAAAAGCCAGCCAGTAGAAGGCTCCCAGAATCAGCCAGTTGACCTGAAAGAGTGCGGTGTAATTAAGCAGCGTTTTATACTTGTCGAAAATGCCGGCATGAATCACCAGAGGCACACTACTCAATGCCAGCGTAACTACTGCCAGAAAAACCGAACTGTTTAGTAAATGGTAATACCCCTGAATTTTACTCCAAAGACTCAAAGACTGTGACTGACGAATACGCGAGGCATTTTTGACGAAACATTCGGCACCGCCTTTCATCCAGCGGTATTGCTGAGATTTGATAGCGGGCATGGTTACAGGTAATTCTGCGGGAGATTCCAGCGTTTTGAGGTAATGAATCTTCCAGCCCTTCAACTGAGCCCGGTAGCTGAGATCGAGGTCTTCGGTGAGGGTGTCTGGCGACCAGCCACCGGCGTCCAGAATGGTCTGCTTTCTCCAGATGCCGGCTGTTCCGTTGAAATTCAGAAAATGATTTCCGGCTTCCCGACCAGTCTGCTCAATAAAGAAATGGGCATCTAAGCCGAAAGCCTGCAGGCGGGTAAGAAGGGAATAGTCTTCGTTGATATGCCCCCAGCGGGTTTGCACCGTGCCAGTCTTCTGATCAGAAAATAAAGGAACAGTTTTCAGCAGGAAATCGGTGGTTGGCATAAAGTCGGCATCAAAAATGGCAATGAATTCCCCTTTAGCTTTTTCTAAACCATAGGCCAAAGCCCCCGCTTTGAAACCTTTCCGCTCAGCTCTCCGGATCAACTGAATGTCAAAACCCCGGGATTGGTACTCTTTCAATTTGTCTTCCAGAATTACGGTGGTTTCGTCATCTGAATCATCGAGCACCTGGATTTCCAGGAGTGTTTTGGGGTAATCGAGCAGGCAAATAGAATCAATAAGACGGGCTGCTACGTATTTTTCATTGTATAAGGGCAGCTGAACCGTAACCAGGGGGAGAATCGGAGAAGCAGTTTCGGAGACTTTCTCCCGATAATTAAAATGGGAAATAATAAGACTCAACTGCAGAACACAGTAAAGAAAAATGACCACCAGGGCCGCGATATAGAGCAAAAGCGGTAAAACTATCATTCGTCTTTACGGAGCATGAAGGTGAATACCCACATCAGAATTTTGTATCCGGCCAGCAGGGTTCCTTTTACGGTTCCCGATACTTTGGAGTGCCCGATGCGTTTGCGGTACGAAACCGGCACCTCGGTGGTTCTGAGCTTTTTCCGGGCGGCCTTTAACTGCATCTCCACGGTCCAGCCGTAGGTTTTATCCTGCATGTTGAGTTCAAGTAAGGAATGGTAGCGAATAACCCGGAAAGGTCCCAGATCGGTGTATTTTACTCCATAAAACAGGCGGATAAGGGTAGTGGCCAGCCAGTTTCCAAAGAGCTGCTGTGGTGTCATCGATCCTTTTTCAAGGTTTCCGAGAGCCCGGCTGCCAATGACCATATCTGCCCTGTTCTCATAGATTGGTGCCAGCAGTTGATGCATTTCTTTGGGGTAATCTGAATAATCGGCATCGAGGAAAACCACCAGATTGGCGGGTTTATTATTCAGGTATTCTATTCCTTTCAGACAAGCCCATCCGTAACCCTGTCGGGGTTCATCCAACACAGTGGCACCAGCCCGGAGGGCTGTTTCTGAGGTGGAATCACTTGAATTGTTGTTGACTACGATGATCTCTTCGACCTCCCGAGGTATTTCTGCAATGACTTTGTCAATGGAAAGAGCTTCATTGAAGGCCGGAATAATAACGTAAACACCCTTTGAAATCAATGGTATCAGGTTTTAGACAAATTACGGTAATTGCCTTTAATGTACGAAGCAAATCAATCGGCGGATTCGGGCTTGTAGGCAGAGCAATATTTGTCATAGAGATCTGATGCCTTTTTCTGATCCAGATTTCTGAGTGTCAGATAATCTTTACATGCGGCATTTATCTCTTTTCTGAAAACATTAGCGGCGGCTCTCATGTAATAGGAGTCTATCAGATAAGGGTTTTTCTCCAGCGTTTTGTCAAAATAATAGATAGCAGATTTGTAGTTCTTGTTACTGAAATAATATTGACCGTAAGAGAAATACTCTTCAGAAGCTATTCGACTCATCTGAAGCGTATCTGTACTATAATCGGGTTTTGACCAGCCCAGGTCAAAATTATATTCGATCTCACAATTCACCGGCTTACCCTGGTACCTGGCTGCAAGCCATTTGCCCTGCGTTTTTTTTATGGCGTCGATCAATCGCTGGTCGTATCGCTGGTCTGAGCTGGCTTCGAGTCGCAGACCTTCCATTTTACCTTCTTTGGTGATTACGAAACGGGCCACGAAGCCTCCCTTTTTATATTCAGGAAAGCGAAAATAGGAGTAGATAAAGTCAATGGCATTCTGGCTGCTGTGAATAAATTTAGGCTCCACCACATCTGGTCTCATCAAATAAACAGGCTCATTGTTTTTGGCCAGATAAAATTCGGGATTGGTGCTGAGATCGTGAATGGGTTTGTAAATGAATGAAATTTTGAGAGGCTCCACATCCTCTGGTTGATTTACCTGAACTACTTCCAGAATAGGTTTATCCAGACGGGTAATTTTATAACTTGTTCCTTTATAGGTGATAGTACTGTCTGAAACACGGTAGGTTTGCAAGGCGTTGATGCCATTAATTGAAACGATCAGACTATCGTTTCTAAAGTCCAGAATAAAGCTGGTACCCAGCACTTCCGGGTCATAAACTGGACTTCCATCTTTCAGTGTTACCTTGTCTTTTATCCATTCACCCTGCAGCGATTCTTTCAGGCTGTTTTGGGCAAACATATTGATACAAGAAAACAGAAAGATGGAAGTGGTAATTAGTTTGGAGTTCATTATCGGTTTTTACTCAAGTACTCTGAAGCAAAGTTAACCCAATCTGCTTCATCTTTTGGTACTTTAACGTCCGGTTTGATCCCCTTATTATCAATTTCTTGTCCGCGATTTGCTTTTGCCATTCCCAGAGCTAATCTCCAGCCGTAGGCAGGCATACCCCAGTCGCGTACTTCGATGTAGTCTGCCACTCCTTTTGTGGGTGTGCCTATGATGACGGTTTTATTACTTTGACGGGCTTCCAATGCTACACTTTCGGCCGAGCTGGCAGTATTTTCATTTACCAGAATCGCTACTTTTTTCGGGAATTCGGTAGCCTTTACATACTGAAATACCTTATCCGGACCTTCAAATTCCTTACCCATATTATTTTTCATCAAAGCAATCACTTCATTCAGCTTAGGTGCAAGTAAACGCTTGTATTTAGGGAATTCCTGAATAGACTGAAGTTCGTGCGATAGCAGAATGAGGTTCTCCTCGCTGGCCCGGAAAGTTCCTCCTTTCCGAACAATGGGCTTGTCGGCAATGAACGGGTAGAAAGCCGAGAAGGCGTTTTCGTCTCCACCGCGATTATTCCGCAGGTCAATAATCAGGTTCTCTGTCATGGAAATCTGCTGACGATTTCTGTTCACCATATCCAGTACATAATCTGCGGCGTCAAATTGCGTAAAAGGAGGCAATTTTACGTACAGAGTGTTGTTATCGATACGTTCCACGCGGTAATCGGGAAGTCTGGTAAGCATGTCTTCATTAGAAACCTTTTCTTCAGGCTCGGGATATACCTTGCGTAAACGATACACATCGTCAATAACCAGGTAGTTTTTTATAAGACGTGTAAATTTCTTCTCCGAATTGAAATCTGCGTAATAATAGGTAGACTCAAAACGCTCCTGTCCGGTTTTACGTATTTGAATTTTCACTTTCCCGGCTGTCCAGGAATCATCACGGGCCTCCAGAAGAAAAGCCTGAAACTGATCCGCTTTATCGGTGGAGGTAATTCCCAGCCGGTAGTTTTTGTCTTCGGTTTCCCAGATTCCCACTACTTTTTCGTGGTTATTTCTGGAATCGATGAATTTACGGAACTCCTCTTCATTACGGAAGGCTACTGACGGAACTGCCGCTGCTCTTTTGGCCATGGCAGAAGGGTCTTCAGGCTTTACGTAAGGATTGGGGATATTAATAAACAAATGACCGTCTTCAAAAAACGATAACCACTCAGTTATGGCAAAGTAGCATTCTGCCGGGTCAGTGATTTTGGAAACCTTTTCGCGGGTTACCTCGGTGAGTTTGGCAAAACGCTTCTGATCTTTACTTTTCTGAAGTTTCTCGTTCCAGCCGGCGTAGTTGTTTTCAATTTTGCGGTAGGAATCCTCAAAGTTGATCAGACAGGGACTGGATTTAGGAGCTTTCTCCTGAGCAATGAGTAGCTGGGAAGCCAGTGCCAGAAGACCAAACAAGGCGATACGTTTTTTCATTATCGGGATACACGTTTATTATTCATATACCCCTGAACGAAAACAGTGCCAAAAATTGGGACTCCGGTAAAAAAAGTGGAAGCCTATTCTTCTGTACCCTGATTATCAGTAAGTTCCAGATATTGAATGGGGGCAATGGCGTTGCCCGCAATGCCTTTTATACTTCCATACATATCAATAGTGTTTCCAATTACCTTTTCGATCTGTACCTCACGCTCCTTCCATATACGCTGCATGGCCCGTTTCTCGCGGTCCAGTTCGTTTTTCAGATTTGAGAAGCCTTCTACGATAGCTTCCATCTGCTGTTTAAACTGGCTGCTGGTAAGAAAATTATAGAGCATACCCATTTTATCGGCCTTATTTTCGTTGACCGATTTGACCTGCTGAGAGCGGATCAAGATTTCCCGAAGCACAAAAACCAGACTTTTGACTTCATGATAGCCGCAGACCCACACACCGTCTTTTTCACCGAAACGGTCCATGTCTTTGGGCATGGTTTGAGTCACCAGCACGGCCAGTTCTGCACCCGTTTCCCGCTGATCGGCCTTTAGTTTTTCAATCCAGTCGCCACCCCAGTTCTGCGTGCGTTTACTTTCATAAATGATTTTACCGCAGGTTTGACCAAACTCATTGATCACGGTTTGTACAGCATCTGCTCCACGGATTCCTTTCTTAACTTCCTCGATGAGGTCATACGGGAAAGCCCTGCCAAGGATAGACTCTATTTCGAGCTCCTGGATTTCTCCCTGAAGCTGCATGGAGCCCTGCTCGGCTTTCCGTTGCATTTCTTTGACCAGGTTCATCTGGGTTTCCAGTTTTTTCTCGTATTCCTTTTTTACGAGTTCAAACTCTTCGTCTTTGCGTTTTGCGGCCGCTTCCTCGATAGACCGGGCTTTTTCCAGGAGTTCTTTTTCCAGGCGTATTCTCATCTGCTCCTGGCTCATTTTGAGCTCATTTTCTTTTTTGAGAAGCTCCAGTTCTTTTTTCTGGGCCTCCAGGATGAGTTCCTGTTTATGTTTGTTGTCTTCCTGTAAAGATTTTAGAAGTACGGCGTTTTTCTCATCCGCTCTTTTCTGGGCTTCTGCCTGAGCCATGGCCCACATTTTCTTTTTTTCTTCCTGTTCAAAACGAGCCTTTTCTTCCTGAAGCTGCCTTTTGAACGTTTCTATCCGCTCCTGGTTTTGTTTGTCCTGCTCGGCCATACGGCGTTTCAGCTCCAGTTCCATGTGTTTCTGGAGAGCCTCGCCGGCATCAAAGAGAAATCCGCAGTTTGGGCAGGTGGTTTTGTTCTGCATAAGGGAAATTAGAAAATACTTTTAAGCTTTATAGGCCTCGGCCGTCTGCTTCTGAATCCCCAGCCCTTCAATTCCCAGTTCAATTTTATCTCCGGCTTTGAGATATACGGGCGGCTTGAATCCGAGACCTACACCGGCGGGAGTTCCGGTAGAAATTACATCGCCCGGTAACAAGGTCATGAAATTGCTCAGATAACTGATGATTTCGTCAATGTAAAAAATCATGTCATCAGTATTGGAATCCTGAATCACTTTCCCGTTCAGACTAAGCCATAATCTTAGGGCATGCGGATTCGGGATTTCGTCTTTGGTGGCCATAAATGGGCCTAGCGGAGCAAAGGTGTCGTTGGATTTTCCTTTCACCCATTGCCCTCCTTTTTCGAGCTGAAATTCCCGTTCGCTGTAGTCATTATGCAGGCAGTAGCCGGCTACATAATCGTACGCCTCTTCTTTATTCACGTATGAGGCCTTCTTGCCAATCACTACCGCGAGTTCCACTTCCCAGTCGGTCTTTTTGGAATTCCTGGGAATAATCACGTTATCATTGGGGCCGCAAAGAGCCGATGTAGCTTTGAAGAACACCACCGGCTCGGTAGGTTTGGCCATGCCCGATTCTTCGGCGTGTTTGGCGTAATTGAGGCCAATGCAAACAATTTTTGAAGGCCGGGCAATGCAGGGGCCCAGGCGTGTACCTTTGGGAATTTGAGAACAGGTGGCCTGGTTTTCATGCAGCCATCCGGCCAATCGGTTAAGTCCATCTGTTTCAAAGAATTTTTCGTTGAAATCTTCACCGAATGCTGATACATCCAGGTTTTTACCTTCTGAAGTTTGAATGCCTGGTTTTTCGTGGCCCGGCTCGCCATATCGAATAAGTTTCATTCTGAAAATGGGTTGAATAAATTGCTTAAGGGGTATTGAGTTTAACAAATCCGCCGTCAATGTAGTAATCGCATCCGGTTAAAAATCCGGCTTCATCAGAAGCCAGATACACCGCCATGGCAGCTACTTCAGAGGGTTTTCCCATGCGGCCAATCGGCTGGCTTTTGGAAAGCTTCTCAAACATTTCCGGCTGTCTGTCAGGATAATTCTTTTTGAGATAGCCATCTACAAAAGGGGTATGAATACGGGCTGGTGAAATAGAGTTACACCGGATATGGTCCTTCAGGAAGTCTTTGGCTACCTGAATGGTCATGGTAAGCACCGCTCCTTTTGCCATGGAATAGGCGAATCTTTCCGGTACGGCTACGGTAGCAGCTACAGAGGCCATATTGATGATACACCCGCCACCATTTGCTCTGAAAAGAGGAATTACGCTATGAATGCAGTTATAAACCCCTTTCACATTTACGGCGAAAACCTTGTCCATGTCCTCTTCGGTGGTGGTTTCTGCCGTGCCTATATGGGCTATCCCGGCATTATTTACCAGGATATTAATGGGCTGAACCGCGTTTATTTTGGCCATAGCTTTTTTTACCTGCCCCTGGTTGCTTACATCTACCTGGTGGCAATAGGCCTGCCCGCCGGCGGCAATGATGAGGTCGGCTTCACGTTCAGCCTGGTCAATGTTGAGTTCGAAAATATGAACGATAGCTCCCTGTTTGGCAAAGCTTCGTGAGATTTCAAGGCCAATTCCGCTGGCTCCGCCGGTGATTACGGCCACTTTTTTGTCTAATCGGAACATCGTTTAGGATAGAATGAGTGTGCAAGTTAGCCATCCTGAGTGATTTAACGAGTGAGAAAGTGGAAGAATAGAGCGGAAAGAAATTTTCCATGGCTGCTTTTGCAGAAATACGGGAATACTCCTACCTTTGCAGTCCCTTATTCACGGAGGTTGTAGCTCAGTTGGTTAGAGCACCTGATTGTGGTTCAGGGGGTCGTGGGTTCGAGCCCCATCTTCCTCCCTCCGGTAAGCCCGCTTTTTTAACAGAGGCGGGCTTTTTATTTGTTTCAGGGTTTCGTCTTCATTATTTAGCTAATTTTGCGTCGAACAAACCAATCATTTCTTCTATGTCTTACGGTTTACTAAAAGGGAAAAAAGGAATCATCTCAGGAGCTTTAGATGAGAACTCAATCGCCTGGAAAACGGCAATTAAAGCTCATGAAGAGGGTGCTCAGATCGTTTTGACCAACGCTCCGATTGCCATGCGGATGGGCAAAATCAACGAACTGGCAGAGCAGGTACAGGCAGAAATAGTTCCGGCCGATGCCACTTCAGTAGAAGATCTTGAAAATTTATTCAGTAAATCCCAGGAAGTACTTGGTGGGAAACTTGATTTCGTACTTCATTCGATCGGGATGTCACCTAATATCCGGAAAGGTCGCTCGTATGGAGATCTCAATTACGAGTGGTATCTCAAAAGCATAGATATTTCGGCTCTTTCTTTTCATAAATTTATGCATGTGGCAGAGAAGCAGGATGCCCTGAACGAGTGGGGTTCTGTGGTGGGTCTGTCGTACATTGCTGCTCAGAAAACATTTCCATTCTACACGGATATGGCAGATGCCAAAGCCGTGCTGGAGTCGATAGCCCGTGGGTATGGCTACCGTCTCGGCAAGTCAAAGAAAATCCGGGTGAATACCATTTCTCAGTCGCCTACCAAAACCACGGCGGGCTCGGGTATTGGGGGTTTTGATGCATTCTATGATTTTGCTGATAAGATGTCACCTCTGGGAAATGCCTCTGCGGAAGACTGTGCCAATTACATAGTGATGCTATTCTCAGACCTTACACGAATGGTGACCATGCAGAATTTGTTTCATGATGGGGGTTATTCATTCACCGGAATCTCGGAAGAGATCATTGAAATGATGAAGTAGTTTTCGCCAAACCAGCTATTTAAACGGGGGAATGTCTCAAAAGGCATTCCCTTTTCATTTTTATTTTTGCATATGGACAAAGTGCCGCAGGAAATCGGAACTTCTGAACCTCTTTATCTGGGAAAAAAGATTTCAGAGTTGAACACGCATGAGCTTCGTTTTATGCGTTTAATGCAGCTTATGCTTCTTGATCGTATGCTGAAATCGGCCAAAATTACTCATAAACCTATGCCTGAAAGTGGATCTTTTTGATGAGGAAATACTGGCATTATGGGGAGCCTTTGAAAGGCACGAGGTCAAATACATATGGTGGGCGGTTTGCGGTTAATCTTCATGGTTTTGGTCGTAAAACAGCCGATGCGGATATCTGGTTAAAAAACACGCTTCAGAACAGAAAGTCATTTCGTAGGGCTATGTCAGAAATGGGTTATGGAGATTATCCTCAGTTTGAGACCATGGATATGGTGCCGGGCTGGTCAGCTTTTACCCTCAACTCGGGTCTTGAGCTAGATTTGATGACTTCACTTGCCGGGTTTGAAGAGGCTGAATTCGATGCGTGTTATGAACTGGCCAGTATTGCTGAGATTCATGGCAGAAAAATTCCCTTTTTGCATGTTAATCACTTAATGAAGGAAAAAGAAATAGGAAACAGGCCGAAAGACCAGATTGACCTTTTGGAGTTAAGAAGAATTAAGAATTCGCCTGCTGGTTAATGTTTATCTGCGTAGTCAAGCGTGGCCTGCCACACCCTGAACAGGTTGCCCGAGCAAATCTTCTCAATGTCTTTCTCAGAATAGCCTTTTTTCAGGAGTAAACGAATTATGTTAGGGTAGTCTGCCACATCTTTTAGTCCAATAGGCAAAGAGTCACCCACTCCATCAAAATCGGAGCCTAATCCCACGTGGTCAATTCCCGCAAGCTGTATCACCCTTTCGATGTGATTTACAACCATTTCCACGTCGCTGTACATTTCGGGGTGAGCTTCGCCAAAGGCTTTCACTAGAGGTTTAGCAGCCTCATCGCGGGGCTTAAGGCCTTTGGCATCGAGCATATCCAGCATCACCTCACGGAGACTGTCGCGTACAGCTGTGACGTTTCCATCCAGAAAAGTGGATCCGAAATTGATCATAATTACGCCGCCGTTATTGCCCAGCGTTTTTACCATGTCATCGGTCATATTCCGCTCAAAACCCGGCGTAAAATGCCGGAGCGAAGAATGTGAGGCAATGACCGGCACCGGCGTAATTTTCATGACATCGTAAAACGTACTGTCTGATACATGGGAAATATCAATCATGATTCCCTCCCGGGCCAGCTCCATGACCACTTCTTCTCCGAAGGGACTGAGTCCCTGCCAGGGTCTTTCTTTGTCATACGAGGAATCTCCCAGTTGATTGGCCTTGCCATGAGTAAGAGTAACATAGCTAATTCCCCGCTTTTTGAAGTAGGCCACATCAGTAAGAGAGCTGATGGGGCTGCCGTTTTCCATTCCCATAGGGAGTGCTATTTTGCCCTGCTTCACAATGCTTCGAACCTCTGCGGGGCTTGTAGCTATCTCAAAGTGTCCGGAATTTTCTTTGCTGATGTAGGCTACCATGTCAATTAGGCTATCGGCCAGAACTTTACCACCTTCCGGAGAATAACTGGCAGGTATATAAATGGACATGAAGGGGGCATCCAGTCCACCAGATTTTGCCCGCTTGTAATCGAAATCACCATCCTGGGATTCAATAGGTATTCCCACATACTGACGGGTGAGTTGAAAGTTCTGAACCTTCAACCGGTAGGGAAGATCCACATGCCCGTCTGTGATGATAAATCTTTGGGCCAGTGCAGTGGCTTTATCCTGTGCCATAACAGGTTGTGACAGCAGGAGAAGGAAAAACAGGTAACACAAGTTTTTCATGAGGAAGTGTTTTTTAGGTTTGAGGGTAGGGGCCTCCGGGAAACATCAGAGGAATTGGTGGAGAAATTACAGACGAATTTTTAAAAGTGAAGGGGGACACCTTGATTGTGCCAAGAAAAGCTTTGGAAAATACTATTTCTGTCAAATAATTATCATTTTTTTTAGATAAGCAGTTGGAAAAGAAAAGAAGAAAAAGTTCTTTTGTCAACGGAATTAAAATTTAGCGAATATTCGCAAATCGAGAAAATTCATCAAATGGCAGATAATCTGAACAAATACAGCAAAACGCTAACCCAAGAAGTAAGTAACCCGGCAGCTCAGGCCATGCTTTATGCAATTGGTTTGAAAGAAGATGATATGAAGAAACCTCAGATCGGGATTGCCAGTACCGGCTATGAGGGTAATCCCTGTAACATCCATCTGAATGGTCTTTCGGTACACGTGAAAAAGGGAATTCAGGCCAACGACATGGTCGGTCTTATTTTTCATACCATTGGTGTTTCAGACGGAATGACCAATGGCAACGATGGAATGAGTTATTCTTTACCTAGTCGGGATATTATTGCAGATTCCATTGAAAATGTGGTTTCAGCTCAGTGGTATGATGGTCTGGTAGCTGTAGTAGGCTGTGATAAAAACATGCCGGGAGCCATTATGGCCATGGCTCGCTTGAACCGCCCTGCCATCATGATGTATGGAGGTACGGTGCGTTCAGGGAACTGGAAGGGGAAAAAACTGGACATCGTTTCGGCTTTTGAAGCCTATGGTCAAAAAATTGCCGGAACGATCTCTGAAGAAGATTACAAAGGGGTCATTCAGAATTCCATTCCTGGCCAGGGGGCCTGTGGAGGAATGTATACGGCCAATACTATGGCCTCGTCGATAGAAGCACTTGGTCTTGCTTTACCTTATAATGCCACCTACCCGGCTACCCATGAAGGGAAAGTTCAGGAATGTATTGACCTGGGTGCTGCCATGAAGAATCTTCTGGAGAAGCAGATTTTGCCCAGAGATATCATTACCAAAAAATCGTTGGAAAATGCTTTGACAATGGTGATGGCTTTAGGTGGTTCTACCAATGCCGTACTTCACTATCTGGCTATTGCTCATTCGGCAGATATTGAACTTACCTATGAGGATGTTCAAAGGATATCTGACCAGACGCCCTTTATTGCTGATCTGAAGCCTTCCGGTAAATATTTCATGGAAGATATCATGGATCTGGGAGGTGTGCCGGCCATAATGAAATATTTATTGAGCAAAGGATTAATTCACGGTGACTGTCTTACTGTTACCGGAAAAACCGTGGCCGAAAATCTGGAAAGTGCTCCTGATCTGGATTTTGAAGCCCAAACTATCATTCGGCCTGTTGAAAAGCCAATCAAAGAAACCGGTCACATTCAAATCATGCTGGGAAATCTGGCCGAGAATGGAGGTGTGGCAAAAATCACAGGAAAAGAAGGTACCAGGTTTGAAGGTATTGCCAAGGTATGTGATAAAGAAGAGGCGATGCTTGAAGCTTTTGCAAATGGTGAAATAAAGGCCGGACAGGTTATTGTGATCCGCTATGAGGGTCCAAGAGGTGGCCCGGGTATGCCCGAAATGCTCAAACCTACTTCGGCTGTAATGGGTGCAGGTCTTGGTGATAAAGTAGCTTTGATTACAGACGGTCGTTTCAGCGGCGGTACACATGGTTTCGTGGTTGGTCATATTTCGCCGGAAGCCTATGAGGGTGGGGCAATTGCCCTGGTGGAAGATGGAGATAAAATAACAATCGATGCAGAAACCAGAGAATTGACCGTGCATGTGACTGACGAAGAGCTGGCCGAGCGTCGTAAAAAATGGAAACCGCTTACTCCTCCTTTCGTTGAACATGGAGTATTAAGAAAATATTTCAAAAACGTGGCACCGGCCCATGAAGGTTGTGTGACCGATAAATAAGAAGATTATGGCAACAGAAACCCTGGAACAAAAGGTGATTAAGCCTACCAACGGGAAAGCCCTCTCCGGAGGTCAGGCCCTGATGGAATGCCTGTTAGCAGAAGGAGTAGACACTATTTTCGGGTATCCCGGTGGGGCTATCATGCCTACCTATGATGCCCTCTATGATTACATGGACAGAATCAATCATATTCTGGTCCGTCATGAACAGGGTGCAGCACATGCCGCTGAAGGTTACGCACGCAGCAGTGGAAGGGTAGGGGTATGTATGGCTACTTCTGGACCGGGTGCAACCAATCTTATCACTGGAATCGCTGATGCCATTATTGATTGCACCCCTATGGTGGCCATCACCGGGCAGGTAGCTTCTTCGTTGTTAGGAACCGACGCCTTTCAGGAAACCGATGTGATCGGAATAACCGCACCGGTTTGTAAATGGAATTATCAGATTACTTCGGCAGATGAAGTTCCCGCAATAATGGCCAAGGCCTTCTACATTGCCAGAGCAGGAAAACCTGGGCCCGTGCTTATTGACATTACCAAAGACGCTCAGACGGGTCTCATGACCAAACACTTCGAATACAAAAAAGTGGAACGTTTGCCTGGTTATCACCCAAGGGTGAAGCCCAAGATGGAGCAGGTGGAAAAGGCTGCCGAACTCATCAACAAGGCTGAAAGACCATATATTCTGGTGGGTCATGGCGTACTAATTTCAGAGGCCATGGACGAGTTCAAAGCATTGGTCGAGAAAGCAGATATACCGGTGGCAAGTACCCTTTTAGGCTTGTCTGCTCTTTCTATCGAGCATCCTAATTACATGGGTTGGTTGGGTATGCACGGCATGTATGCTCCAAATGTTATGACCGATCAATGCGATGTGCTTATTGCGATAGGGATGCGATTTGATGACCGGGTAACGGGTAATGCCTCGCTTTTTGCCAAACAGGCCCGAATCGTTCATATTGAAATAGATCCGGCAGAAATTGATAAGATAAAAAAGGCGGAAGCTCCGGTAGTTGGCGATGCGAAAGAAGCACTTCAGATGCTACTTCCGCTCATTGAGAAAAAAGATCGTTCAGACTGGAAAAGGCAGTTTCGTGATCTGGAGCCTGAAGAGCACGCCAATGTAACAGACCGTGATTTTGCCAAAGAAGGGAAAATCAAAATGGCTGAAGTGGTGAAAATGGTTTCAGATAAAACCAATGGAGAGGCCTGTGTTGTGGTAGATGTAGGTCAGCATCAGATGGTGGCTGCCCGTTACTATGATTTCAAACGCCCGCACTCGTATATTGCTTCAGGGGGCCTGGGAACCATGGGTTACGCGATTCCGGCTGCTTTTGGTGCGAAAATGGGAGCTCCCGATCGTCAGGTGATTGCTTTTATTGGAGATGGGTGTTTTCAGATGACCATTCAGGAGCTGGGTACTATTGCTCAGAGTGGAAAAGAAGTGAAGCTGATCATTCTGAATAACAGTTATCTGGGTATGGTACGCCAATGGCAGCAGCTGTTTTTTGAGCGAAGGTATTCGTTTGTTGACCTTCAGAATCCGGATTTTATTACTATAGCCAAAGGCTTTGGTATACCGGGTCATACCTGCGAAATCCGGGAAGATTTGAGTGAATCTATTGACAGGCTGTTGAATACGCCGGGGTCTTATCTTCTGGAGGTTATTGTTGAAAAAGAGGAGAATGTATTCCCGATGGTACCTGCGGGCACCAGCGTTTCTGAGATAAGATTGAAGTAATATGGAAAAGCAACTAAAGACCTATACCATTTGTGTTTTCACCGAAAACAGCATTGGTCTTCTGAATAAAATCACTATCATATTCACGCGTCGTCGCCTGAATATTGAGAGTTTGACTGTTTCAGAAACGGAAAGAGAAGGCGTATCCCGATTTACCATTGTGATAAGTCAGGAGCAGCGTGAGGTGGTGGAGAAGCTCGTGAGGCAAATCAGGAAAGTGGTGGAGGTACTGGCGGTATTCGGGTATTTGAATGAGGATATTGTTTACAATGAAATTGCCTTGTTTAAAATCCCTACTCCGCTGGAATCCAAGCCCCTGGACATGGAAATCATCAACCGCGAGCACAAGGCATACATTGTTTTCTGGGGGCTTGATTATGTAGTGCTTCAAAAAACCGGTACCGAGGAGGAAATTTTTGATTTTTTCAAATACATAAAGCCTTACGGAATTCTGGAGTTTGTTCGCTCGGGTCGTGTGGCTGTGTCTAAAACCCCTAAAGGTCTGGTGGAATACCTGCCCGAGGAGGTAGAGTGGCAGTATTATTTGTAAAGCAATAAAGAAGTATCTTTGTGCAAAGAATTGAGATCCAATGAATAATGAAGTTCTCTATCAAGAGTTTGTAAGTCTTCCTGAAGGTCTGAAAAAGGAAGTGAAGGACTTTATTGACTTTTTGAAACTGAAGTATTCTGTAAAGGAAGGTAAGTCTGCTAACAAAGAGCGTGTTTTCGGTATATCAAAAGGGAAATACACATTGTCAAACGATTTTGATGAACCACTTGATGATTTTAAGGACTATATGTCATGAGATTTTTACTTGATACGCACTCCTTTCTCTGGTTCAATAGTGGAAACAAGGAATTAAGTAGCTCTGCGGAAGAATTTATTAGAAATCCTCAAAATGATATTCTGGTAAGTGTTGCGAGCCTTTGGGAAATTTCGATTAAGAATTCACTTAAAAAATTGGTAATAAGCGGCGGCTTTGAGTCTGTTCAGGAGGATTTAACATCGAACGGTTTTCAGATTTTACCCATTGAATTTAAACATCTAATAAGACAAAATAAGTTAGAGTTTATTCATGGCGATCCATTTGACAGGCTGCTTATTTCGCAGAGCATTGAAGAAAATATTGACATCATAGGAAGAGATAGTATCTTTGACGCCTATTTTAGAAAGGAGACTGTGAAAAGAATTTGGTAGTCAACTAGTTAAGGAAATAACAAATCATATTTTATCAAAAATGGCAAAACTTAATTTTGGTGGTGTAGAAGAGGAAGTAGTAACAAGAGAAGAATTTCCTCTGGAAAAAGCCAGAGAGGTGTTGAGTAAGGAAACCATTGCGGTGATCGGATACGGAGTACAGGGTCCTGGTCAGGCAATGAACATGAGAGATAATGGCTTAAACGTGATCGTAGGTCAGCGTAAAGGTAAAACGTACGACAAAGCCGTAGCTGATGGCTGGGTACCTGGCGAAACTCTTTTTGAAATTGAAGAGGCTCTTCAGAAAGGTACCATCATTTGTTACCTTCTTTCAGATGCTGCTCAGATTGAGCTATGGCCTACGGTTAAGAAATACCTTACAGCAGGTAAATCTCTTTACTTCTCTCATGGTTTTGGTATCACCTACAAAGAGAAAACCGGAATTATTCCACCGGCTGATGTGGATGTATTCCTTACGGCTCCTAAAGGTTCTGGTACTTCCCTTCGTCGTTTGTTTGTGGAAGGAAAAGGCCTAAACTCTTCCTTTGCCATTTATCAGGATGCCTCAGGCCATGCCCGCGAGAAATGTATTGCCATGGGTATTGGCGTAGGTTCTGGTTACCTGTTTGAAACCGATTTCTACAAAGAAGTTACTTCTGACCTTACCGGTGAGAGGGGAACTCTAATGGGTGCTATTCAGGGAATTTTCGCTGCTCAGTATGAAGTATTGAGAGAAAATGGTCACTCACCTTCAGAGGCGTTCAATGAAACTGTTGAGGAGCTTACTCAATCATTGATGCCGCTTGTAGCCGAAAACGGTATGGACTGGATGTATGCCAACTGCTCTACCACCGCTCAGCGTGGTGCTCTTGACTGGTGGAAACCTTTCAAAGAAGCTACCAAGCCGGTTTTTGAGAAACTGTATAATTCAGTAAAAACTCAAAATGAAGCTGAAATCTCTATCACCCGTAACTCACAAACCGATTACCGCGAGAAACTGGAAGCTGAGCTTGCAGAACTTCGTGAGTCTGAAATGTGGCAGGCTGGTAAGACTGTTAGAAGTCTGAGACCGGAGAATAACTAATTTCTATTAGCTCAA
Organism: uncultured Cytophagaceae bacterium; assembly: GCA_966250325.1. GTDB lineage: Bacteria > Bacteroidota > Bacteroidia > Cytophagales > Spirosomataceae > Jiulongibacter. The sequence continues at coordinate 37,480 of CBINGY010000021.1, forward strand.
ATTACAGCCCCGGAAACTTCAATTTTCGGGGCATTTTTATTTTCAAGGGACTTTCAAACTCCATAATATCGTCAGCATAAGACGATCCACTTCCGCAAGCTAAAGCTAGATACAAAAAGGGTCGAAGTTCAATTTCGGATCCATTTTCAATATAATTCGCAATCCTTCCGTCTACATTTTTAAACCGATCTTTTTCTTTATCAAATAATTCGAAAACCTGATCATCGCCCTGCTTACCCGAAGTGGTATAATGTGAGAATATTTTAAAAGTTAATACTTCGATATTTTCATGTCCTGTAAATTTTAACTGCTCCAGTTCCATTGAGTTTATTTTCGAGAGAGAATCAGAAATTGAAGGGGTTATTCGCAAATGTGAAGGTGCACCCTGCTCGTTGATCTGAAATTTGAACTCGTATTGACTATTTGTTCTAACATAAGGTCCATGTGTTATGTGTTTCATAATGTGATAAATCTCTATGTTTCTTATGTCAAGAGGCGAATTGTCAATCTGAGCCCTAAGATTACTTAAACTCGATAAGATGAATGCGGTAGTTAGTAGAGTCTTCATAAAATAGTATTCATTCCCTTCAACCTCAAATACAAAGCCGCCAGCACCTTCATATCTTACCACGATTCTGGTAAGTGTACTTAATTGAATTTTCAAACCTAGGAAAGAATTATCAGGTAATACTTTGAAACCTTATTGATAACTTATCTCAGTCTCCCCTTCAGAGCCTGCAACCTTCTTGAGAAGGGGACCCTGGAAGGTATAATTGATGTATCGTTCATCAGGAGTTTCACGGCCATAGTTCTTTACCACCGTAACTTTTCCCGGATTCGAAAGTAGCAATTTCAGAGGTAGAAGGTCAATATTTTCCTGCTGATTATAATACTGAAACACACTTGCGAAAAGGGCTATCTGATCTTTCTCTGACGCCAGTGCCTGTGGAGCCCAATGGTGGTCAAAATCGCTGAAAACATAACGCTGCTGAATGTTGGCGTCCATGCCGTTTAAATCGCCTCCAGCGGCATAGTTAATTCTGAAGTCTGCAATAATCTCTTGGTTTTCAATATCGTACGTAAGTCTCAGCGTTTCTTCCAATAAAAAGATACTATTTGTGAGCCTGTTATATTCATCAAAAGTGACTACCCGTTGTCCTCTTGTGTCTGAGGGGGTAAATGCATTTTCAGCGAAGGGAAATTCTATTAGGTCAATATCACCATCCCCATTTCTTGGCACATCATAAGAAAGGTTTTGAAGTTTTACAGCACCATTGAAATGGACTTCTTCCTGATAATTCAATGTTTTTATCTTTCCGTTTTCATAAATAAAGTCTGCCTTTTCTGAGCCATCAAAACCCAGCATTGCTTTGCTTGTGGGTTTCTCTAAAGCGACAGTATATTTCTTTTGAAGACCTGCATCATCGGTTAACTCCAGAGATTTTAAATTGTTTAACTGAATGCTTTCTCCAGTGCTCGGTGTACCTGGTATATCTGTTTGGAAATACAGATGGACCGATTCGTTATCAGATGCCCATGCGGGAATCTTTAGCGTAATTGTCTTTAAGTCTTCGTCTATGACGGCTTCAGAAAGTGGCCAAAACTCCTGAATGGCGAGTCGTTCTAACACAATTGGAGATTCTTCTTCCAAGTTTGAAAGATTTTCTTTCTGGCATGCTACAAAAAGAAGGGTAAGAGAGGTAAGGATTAGTAGATTTTTCATTTGGATGAGAATTTAAGTTGTTCAATTTACTCGTAGACAGTGGAATCTGAAAATTATCTATCTGGAATTTATTCTACGGAGTTAAAAAATGCTGAATGCTAGGCCCTTCATTTTTAGGAATAATTCGGCGAGCACCTTCACATCCCGCTCACAATATTCCATGATTCTGGGGAGGTCGTTTTCTTCGTGGTAAACCCGGTTTACATCGGCCCCGCTTATATCTGATTTACTACTGGGGATATCAAAAACGGCTGCAAGCAGATCGAGTGAAGTAAAGTTCTTGTAATCGCCAAATTTCCAGAGCTCCATGGTGTCGATGTGGCTGATCTCCCATGGCTTTTTGCCTCCCAGATCAAGAGCAAAGGGGAGTTTTATGCCATGAATGAGCATGCGGCGGGATAGATACGGAAAGTCAAATTCTTTTCCGTTATGAGCACAAAGCATGAGTGAGTTTTTTGCCCGGTGACTATCCAGAATGTCTCCAAATTTTTCCAGTAATTCCTTCTCCGAATCAGCGGCTAGCGTCTTGGTTTTCAGCTGAAGTTGTTTGTTTTCATCGAGATAAAAGCCACCAATTCCAATGCAAATAATCTGCCCGAATTCTGCATAGATGGCAGCTCTTTGCGGATAAAGTGATTCCGGGGTCTGTTCTTCGTCTTTTTTAAGATAGCTTGCTTTGCGATCCCAAAGGGGTTTTAGTCGTTCAGGAACTTCCCCGTAGGTTTTGTACCGGGCTGCAGTTTCTATGTCCAGAAAGAGGATATTGAAGAGGAGTGGATCCATAAGTATTTACTTAATTAAAAGCTAAGCTATTGATTTTAAGTTGTAAAGATAGCGACTGAACTAATTATTTTCCTTTCAGCTTCTCAATATCATTTAAGTCCTGGTTTCTTCCTGCAGCTTCTTTGGCCTGTATCAAATGGTTAAAATGAATGACTCTGATTTTAAAGTCTCCATCTTGATAGTCAAACGCTGAAGAATAAGTTTCCTCAAATTCCAAACCTTTAACTTTAGTAAGTATCTCAATACAGGAGGGTGGTTTACCAAAAGTGAAAACATCAAATTTCTCCGTATCCAAAAAATGTTGTTTAGTAATGGCGTAGATAGGTAAGCCAAAGATTCGGAAAGCTTCCTGCAGACGTATAAAATTGTCTTCTGTTGGTTCTACCCATAAGTCTATATCGCCAGTAGTACGGTTATAACCATGAATTATTACTGAGTAACCTCCGATAAGAACGTATCTGACATTAGTCGAATTCAGAGCATTTACGAAATCCTTAAAATCAGGGTTGAATATATCTGCCATTATTCCGGAAGTATTCTATGCGAAAATATAGTTTTGTCAACTTTGGGAGGGTTTTCTACGTCGTATCCCCAAGCCTGGGCGTTCAGGAAAGCTGCTGCTTCCAGCCGTTCTCTGAGGGTCTTACTTTGCCAGTATTCCCGGGTTCTTTTCTCGTTCTCCTCATGGGTGCCGCACCAAAAAGAGGTTTTATCTATTCTGAAATCACTCATTTTTTATCTTTTTACTAATCTAGACGTTTTTAACAAGGAGGCAATTAAGAGCACGGAAATTTACTTTTGCCTGGCAACAATATCCTTAACAATCTGCTCTGCATGCACCCTCGAATTTTCTATAAATAGACTATGCGTATTCATACCACCACATACCACCCCGGCCAGATATACATTGGGAAGATTGGTTTCCATGCTTTCCTCGCTGTATTCGGGTTTCATGATTTCGTCTTTTGACAAATGGATTCCGATTTTCTTTAAAAACTGCAGATTAGGCTGATAGCCGGTCATGGCTATTACCCAGTCATTGGCAATTGTTTTTTCACCAGCCGGGGTTTGAATCAGCACTTCATTTTCACGTATTTCTTTCACATTTGACTGGAAATAGGCCGTGATAGATCCTTCTTTAATCCGGTTTTCTATATCTGGTTTTACCCAATATTTGACCCGTTCACCGATACCATCCTCCCGTATCACCATCGTTACTTCGGCTCCTTTTCTCCAGGTTTCCATGGCGGCATCTACCGCAGAGTTATTGGCACCTATCACCAGCACTTTTTGCATGGCATAGAAACTGGGATCTTTGTAATAATGGGTCACTTTTGACAGCTCTTCACCTGGAATGTTCAGTAGATTTGGAATGTCGTAAAAACCTGTGGCTATGATAATATTCTTTGCGGTGTAGTTATTTTTGGTGGTTTGAATTTCATATCGCATGCGGGTTTCGCTCTCACTAGGGTTAACCATGAGAACCTCTTCAAACAAATTCAGATTTAACTCCCATTGGTTTACCACTCTGCGGTAATACTCCAGGGCTTCCGGGCGGGTGGGCTTGGCATTCAGGCTCATAAAAGGCACGTTCCCAATCTCCAGCCTTTCTGATGTGCTGAAGAAGGTCATGTTCAGCGGATAATTGTATAAGGAATTAACCAGAGTTCCTTTTTCCAGGATCAGGTAACTGAGTCCGGCTTTTTTAGCTTCAATACCACAGGCCAGACCTATGGGCCCGCCGCCGATGATCACGAGGTCTTTTTCAGATAGTTCCATCATTTAAGGAATGCATTCCTCACAAAATTGGTTCTTAATGCGTTAATTAAAAAAATTGTATGGTTTTCTGTAGTAGAAAACCGATTTTTGCGATTCTTTACAAAACTAATAACCAATCTATTCCCGGGCTCTGGTGCCGAGGGAGACAATTATGGAAGGACTAATTATGGCAGGTCAGCTGCTGCTCGGGCTGACAATCCTCGTGGGTTTACATGAATTTGGCCACTTCATTGCCGCCCGTATGTTCGGCATTCGCGTAAATAAATTCTATATCTTTTTTGATTTCCTGTTTCCCATGCCCAATGTGCTCAATTTTGCACTTTGGAAAAAGAAAAAAGGCGATACCGAGTACGGTCTGGGCTGGTTTCCCATGGGAGGCTATGTGGATATAGAGGGGATGATCGATGAAACCAAAGACTCATCAAAACTGGCCTCTGAGCCACAGCCTTATGAATTTAGAGCCAAGCCGGCCTGGCAGCGACTCATTGTGATGCTTGGTGGAATCATTGTCAATGTGGTATTGGGGGTGCTGATATTCTGGTTGATCACGTACAAGAACGGGGAGAATTACCTTTCCATGGAAGAAGTGAATAAGAAAGGTATTGTGGCCTATCCGATTGCAGAAGAGGTAGGTCTTAAAACAGGAGATAAGATACTAAACGTTTCTGGTAAAGAAATCAAATATTTTTCAGATCTGATCGATTCAGATGTCATTCTTGGTGAAAACGTATATTTCACGGTGAAGCGTGACAGCAATACCCTGGAAGTGCCGCTGCCTAATGATCTTTATGAAAAACTTTCGGATGAGAACTCGGAAGGATTTATTGGTGCTTTGCAAACCTTTCGTGTAGGAGAGGTTTCTGAAGATACTCCGGCCAGTGAAATAGGATTGAAAGCTGAAGATCGCCTGGTGAGCTTTAACGGTAAACCAATTACTTATTACCATGAGTTTACCCAACTGGCAGATGAGAACGCCGGAAAGGAAGTTAAATTAGGTGTACTGAGAGGTAAAGATACATTGAGCCTGAGCCCGACATTAACCGAAGATGGTAAACTTGGATTTCTTGCCGCACCAGACCTGAACTACGAGCACGTAGATCTGGGTCTTGGGCAGGCTTTTGGGATTGGTGCAGGCAGGGCTCTTTCTGTAATCACCGATAATATCAAAGGATTTAAGAAGATTTTCAGTGGACAGGTTTCAGCCGGAAAGGCATTGGCTGGTCCCGTGGGTATAGCCCGTAAATTTTATGGGGGAATCTGGGATTGGGGTCGTTTCTGGATGATTACCGGAATGTTATCTATGGCCCTGGCCTTTATGAATTTACTACCCATACCGGCTTTGGATGGCGGCCATGCTCTCATCTTACTTTTTGAAATGGTCTCTGGTCGTACTCCATCGGAGAAATTCATGGAACGTACTCAGCAGATAGGTATGATCATTTTATTGAGCTTACTGGCGTGGATCATGTTTAACGATACCGTACAAGCCATCTTTTAATGAGGTTTCTTGTGATCATAGGATTTTTACTGACAGGGCTTATGGCCCTGTTTTCCTTTGATATGCGTCATGATTTTCATACTTCGCTCACAGAAATGAGATTTAATCCTGAAACCGGCTCGCTGGAAACTACGGTTAGATTATTTACCGATGATCTGGAGAATGCCCTTAGTACAGCTAACAAAAGAACAGTAAAACTAAAGGACGCAGATGCCGATAAGTTGGTACGGGTATATATTCAGAAACACCTGGCTTTTGTAAAAGGCAATGAGGTGGTACTGGCCGAATACATCGGAAAAGAGGTAGAGCCTGATGTGAGCTGGGTATACCTCGAGTTTAATGACACCGGAAAGTTGAAAGGGCTTGATCTTCTGAACTCCATATTTACCGAACTCTTTGATGATCAAAGTAACCTCGTGAATATCATCTATCCCGATAAGCGTAAAACATTGCTGTTTAATCAGAAGAAAAAGCTCCTGTCTTTTGAATATTGAGACCGATCGACTTAAAATATTTCAATATTTATGGGTTTTGTACAACAATTTCTTCCAATAGTATGCCTGCATACTAGGAAAGCTGTGTAATTTTGTGATTCGTCGAATTACCCATCTTATCAGGAATGCGTAAAGAAGAAACCATAGATTTTCATATTAAGTGGGCCTGGCATGCTATATCCCGTATGTATAATATATACGCCGGCCAGAATGATATGACGATGTCTATAGGTTACGTTTTGCTGAATATTGACCAGGAAAATGGAACCCCGGCCACTAAAATAGGCCCTTCGATAGGAATGGAACCCCGGAGCCTCACCCGGATGTTGAAATCTCTGGAAGAAAAGGGATGGATCAAAAGGGTGGCCGATGACAAAGACAAACGGTTTGTCAATGTTTTTCTTACGGAAGAGGGAAAGGCAAAGCGTAATTTTGCACGGGAAGGCGTTATTGCTTTTAACAAAACTATTCTGGAGAAAATCCCCGAAGACAAAATCAAAGTCTTTATTGGGGTGATTGATCAGATAAAAAATATTGTAGAGGAACAGACAGCTGATACACGAGCAGGTTTAGCAGCTCTTGAGAATATGGATACGCTGCTCTAAATCTATTTACCTATAACCTTGTCATGCGAAACTTTTCTTTGAGGGCTGTATTTTTCCTGCTCCTATTTGCCGGTACTTCCCGGGCTCAAAGTGTAGCCTATTACCCTTTCAGTTCAATTCTGGCGGTAAGTACAAATCCTGAAACGGCTCTATGGTTTGATCTTCGGTTTCAAACCAATTCTTTTTTCTCATCACTCAGTACGGAATTTGCCCCGGCAGTAAACCTGAACAGTAATCCCAGAGGAAGATTTTATCTGGGAGGTGGAGTACGAGCAAACTTTCTGGCTCATCTGGCAGATGCATCTGTAATGGAAGGTTATTTTTTCAATGCCGGCGTAAGATCTGCACCAATAGAGAAAATTCCTCAGCTTCAGTTTGCCTTTGAAATGTCTCCTTTTGCAGCCCGTGATTTCGAGTCGGGCATTTTCAGAACCCGACTCGGAGTGGCCTATAATTTCTCACACAAAGAATAGGTTATAATTTTGCAGCCCGGTCAAAATGCTTCAGAGCCGTTTTTACAGACTCGTCGTTTTGATTAACCACTTTATAAAAGGAATTACTTTTTCCATCAGAATCTTTCCAAATGGCTCTGGCTATAAGTGCTTTAACCTGGGTCTGAATAAATTCTTTTGACCTGTTGAATTCCTTTTCATTGTATTTGATTCCGAGAGCCGCTGCTTTTTTGTTGATCTCAGAAAGCATATTCTGGCTCACCTGGAAGTTTTTCACGAATTCATCCAATGAATATCTGGAGAGCTCAGATTTATGATTATTGGTGTAGGTGACGGCATACTCACGTAACACATTGGCATTGTAAAGGTCCATCAGATACATGCTTATGTGCGAAGTATCTCTGCTTACAAAAATATCCGGAGTAATACCTCCGCCTCCATAAACTGTGCGGCCGCCTTTTGTTTTGTACTTGTTTTTAGGATCATTCTTAATGCTGTCCTGAGAGAAATATTCCCCATGATCGGCTCTTACGCCTAATTCTTCGTAATATTCATCCATGTGGCCGCTTTCATAAGGTTTTTGTATGCTCCTGCCAGAAGGAATATAGTACCTGGAAACCGTAAGACGTAGTTCAGAACCATCTGAGAGCTGGATAGGGGCTTGTACCAAACCTTTTCCGAAAGTTCTGCGTCCTACGATCAGGGCACGGTCATAGTCTTGAAGAGCACCTGAAACTATCTCAGAAGCTGAGGCCGAACCTTCATCTACCAGCACTACCAGGGCTCCTTCTTCAAATATTCCTTTTCTTCGGGCATATAATTTCCGGTCGTTTCGGTCGTCTTTGCCATCTGTATAAACCAATACTCCTGTCCCGGAAATAAATTCATCAGCCATAGCCACTGCTCTTTCCAGATACCCTCCGGGATTGCCTCTCAGATCCAGAATGAGACGTTTCATACCTGCAGCTTTAAGCTCTTTAAGCCCGGAAATAAACTCATCGTACGTGGTTTCCGAGAATCGGGTAACTTTCAGATAACCGGTTTGCTTATCGTCAAGAAGATAGGCCGCATCTACTGAGTAAGTCGGGATTTTATCGCGGATTACTTTAAAGTCAAGGATTTCTTTATAACCCTGTCTTTTGATTTTCATTTTAACTTCTGATCCTCTGGGCCCACGCAGGGTGCTGAAGATCAGTCGCGTATCTACCTGCTCACCCGTGAGGTCTACTCCATTGGCCTCCAGAATAGCATCACCGCTCATAATTCCTACTTCTTCAGAGGGCCCGCCAGATAACGGAGTAACCACATAAACGGTATCATTATATATATTAAACTCCACACCAATACCATCAAAACCATTCTGAAGTTCAGACATAGCCAACTGAGCTTCTTCTGCGGGTAAATACGCTGTATGAGGGTCAAGCTTTTCAAGCATTTTCTGAATACCGTAAGTTGCAAGAGAGTCGGTGTCTACTTCGTCTACGTAGCTTCGGTCAATGTAAGTCAGAATTTCTTTAAATATTCCGGATGATTTAACCACATCTCCTACATTGGATTTCGACCCGAAAAACCGGGCTCCAATCTGAATACCTGCGGCCAGGGTTACCGCTATTATCAAAGGAAGCCGAATGGCAAAACGGCTGTTGTTGATTTTCTTCTGTTCCAATGCTCTTTTCTTTTTCTTGATTAACTAACAAATGTATCCAATATTCTGTTTGGCTGCCTTATTAATTCCGGCAGATAACAGACAAAACCTTACGCCCAAACGATGCCTGATCAAAACGGAGGGACTAAAAGCTGTAAAAATTCTCAAACCTTATCTGCCTGGAAATAAAACTCTGGGGTGTGTGTACCGAATTTCATGGGCACTGCCGGGAGGAAAAGTCCAATAAATGGAATGAGAATCCAATTTTTGCACGGATCTGTGTTTTGGCATGAATTGATTTGAAGTTTCTTAAAATTTTTTCTTTTCGGTAGAAAAGGCTTCCGAAACGCTTTAAAAGCCTGTTTTTTATACGAAATGAGTTTTTCTCTGTACGAAATGTGAAAAAATAAGTACAAAAATCCTTCATTTCTGGTTTTTGGTCTGGCCTTTGAATAAGGATAACCAAACAACAGCACACGAAAACATTCGAAGGCACAAAATTTATTAAGTACTAAAACAGGTTAAAAAAATGAAAAGAATTGTAAAAGTAATGGCAGTGGCAGCAGTAGCATTCGTATCAGGAACTGTAAATGCACAAACAACGAGTGATCAGGTAACATTGAACATCAATCTAAATCCGGTTTACACGCTTATTGTAGATGGTAGCCAGAAGACGGTAGATTTAACCTACAATACCCGTGAAGATTATGACAAAGGTGTATCTGCTTTAAAGAACAATCATCTTACAGTTTACAGCACAGGTGGTTTCGAAGTAAAGGTTAAAACTGACGGAGACTTCAAGGCTAAGAGCGGCGAAACGATTGATGCGAAATCTGTATCGGTAGAAGCCTCAAACGGAGATCTTGATAAGAATAACATGATTTCTCCAAGTTATTCCAAAGTAGATCTTTCTGCTTCAGACACTCAGTTGATTTCCAGCAAGTCGGGAGGAGTAGATCATAAATTCAATGTGAACTATACCGGGGCAGCAAATCATGCCTACGTGAATAAATACATCAGCGGAAACGGCGGAGCCACTTCGGTTTATACCAGCACGCTTACGTATACAATATTAGGGTTGTAAGTATCAAGTGAATGAATGACGATATGGGTGTGGCAAGTTTTTTGCTGCACCCATTATTATTAAATCCTGAATCGTCATGAGATATTTGTGCATATTCCTATTCTCACTCACCTTATCAAAAGGTCTTCTGGCACAAACCGGCATCTCAGTTTCAACGCCGCGTGTTTATTTTCAGGGAAAGGCTGGAGAAACAGTTACTCAGAAAATTACAGTCAGAAATGTTAGCGAAAAAAGTCAGCTTGAACTCGCACTCAGCCTTCAGGACTGGACTTATAATGACCTCGGAGAAAACATAGTTTTGCCACCTGATTCGCTTCCGATATCCTTTGTAAATTGGGTTACGGTTTCTGAGGGTTCCTATTTTTCGCTGAAACCGGGTGAAGAAAAGGAGCTACACCTGAATGTAACAGTACCTGCTGATCTCGATCAGAAAAATACGGATGTGAAAACGGCATTGCTTTTTGTAAGCCAGATGAATCCGTCTGAGGATGTGGATTCTGAAGGAACCAATATCAAAATAAGTGTCAGATCGGGTGTAAAACTCTATTTCAGACCCTCAAAACCTGAAATGAGATCCATTGAAGTCACTGGCCTACGATTTGATCAGGATCGTAAAGAACTGGAGTTATCCTTTGATAACCTGGGAAACACCTGGACAGACGGTAAGATTTATACCAGTCTTTTAAATACCGCTACCGGAAAGGAAATAACTATGGAAGAATTTATCTTTTACACCTTACCCGGGAAAAAGCGAATAAGCCGAATAGAACTGCCGCAAGAGGTAGCAAAGGGCAATTACGTAGCCACTGTGCTCATAAATTACGGAGATGATTCAGAAATGGCGGCTGCAGAGCTCAGTTTTTCCTATGAATAGAAGGAGGATTATTATTCTGGTAGTACTGTCATTCGTCAGCCTTTTTTCAAAGGCCCAAACTTTTGGTTTTAATGCCTGGGGTAACGGATATATGGGGGTAAACAATTTCAGTGGAAATCAGTCAAAAGACGCGGTTGTTATTCGTATGGAATGCAGCTGTGCTCCTATCATAAATGTACCCAACTGGAAGATTTCTGCCAGAGTGACACAGCCCATAAAGTCAACAGATGGAACCCGAACTTTTCCTCCTGAAATGATCAGCCTTCAGCCAAACAGAACGGTAGGGAATCAAACTCCCGGCCCCGTTCCAAGTATCTCGCAAATTGGTATGCCGGCTAGCGTTCCTCTAAGTTTGTCAGAAGTGTTCTTGGTACCTCAGTCCAATGCCCGTTTACGAAACGAGTCGTATTATTTCTACACCGAGCTGTATTTTGATCTTACTGTTGCGGGGGGTGCCTATCTGGCAGATTTACAGGGGGGGTATACACAAAAGAGGTACCCGGTAAACCTGGAGTTTACGTTTTATGGAGCAAATAATCAGCCATTGGGGTCAAAATCATACAAATACTATATCGACGTTTTTAAGCTTTCAGGTGCTCCCACAGAAGATAAATCATATACCCTTTCAATTAACGGTGGTGCCCGAAGTGGCAATCTCGTATTGCAAAGCCGTGCAGATTATCAGAATGGTACCAGTGTTACCTACAGCGGAGGTCTGACGGTACGCACCAATACAGATTACGAGGTAAAGGTAAAAGCTCTGGCTCCTGCCTTTTCACATGAGGGCCATACGATAGATCTCGATGTGGTCAATATGAACCTTACCTCTGCATCTTCTTCTGTAAGCAGTTTAAACTCCATAACTCTTTCTACCGGAGATCAGGTAATTGCTAGAGGTTCTTCTACCGGAAAGCAAGACCTCCATTTTGATGTGAATTATTACATCAATCAGGCCAATAGAAATAAACTGATTTACGCCTGGAAAAAGCCCGGTTATCAGACAACAGCTTACGGTGTTTCTTTACAGTACACCATTACTCCTCCCTAATAATTGGATTACAAAAGTTTTGAAACCTTTTCGCTTTAAGAAAATATCGATCATAACGCTGGCAGCAGCTCTTTCTTCGGTTCCCTTCATTTGGGGATATCTGAAGACAGGAGGTGAGATTTTTTCTTACGCTAAAGAAAAGTCTAAGCAAGAACAATTGGCCACGCCGGAGCCTTCCGGAAGTCTGCCGAAAAGGCCTGAGGTAGAAAAACAGGATAGTCTTTTTGAATATTTCCGGTCTGAATCACCAACGGATACTTTTACGGTTTCCGTAAATAAAGAGAAGACGCTGATTCAACAGGAAATAACCAGTGGAGCCAGTGCCGCTGCCACTAAAGTCGATAGGATTGACTCTGCGGAAATGAGACCGGCCATACTTCCCGTGAATATCCCAACCCCGGAAATTGAAATCCCGAAGAATACAGAAATAAAACTTTTGGATGAACCCGGAGCTTTGCATTTAATGAATCTGGAAGCCCCTGAACATCTTGATCAGGATGAGAAAAGAATGCTGAAGGCAACAATCAGGCTTTCAAATCCGATTGAAAAGGATTTTCATGGAAGACTTACCATTGGGCTCCCTAACGGCGTAAGAAGTATTTCTGCCACCGAAGTGGATGTAGAAATTAAGGGTGGAGAGGCTTTATTTGTTCCTGTTAGGCTTCTGGCCACAGATATGAGAGATCTGGGGGCAGGAAACGAAATCGCCTATACACTCAAAGATGAGTATGGAAGAGAGGTAAGTTCAGGCAAAACCCGGATCGGCTTCACAGAGAGAATCAATCTGCAGCTGACCGTTGATCAGCCAGTTCTTAGCGTATTTCAATTGAATGATTCCCTCACGCTTTCTGCACGTGTTATAAACCGGGGAAATGTAGATCAAATGGTATTAGTGGTAATGAGTATGCAGATTAATAATTCGGAAAGACGATTTTTTGAATTAAAAGGAAATGTAACCGCCGGAGGAAACAGGCTTTTTGAAATGAAGATTTGGCCCAGGGCTGAAATGTTTCAGAATGGTTCGCTTAGGGTCAATATCTCCGGAATGAGAGGGTATGAAAAACAGGTATTTGGTAATGCCCTGCTCACTGTACAGAGTGTGGTTTCGTCCAGAAAGTTCATTGACAATGATTTGTATTCGATAAATCTTCTGGATAATCAAACCATTCCAAATGATATAACCCTAAGTTACCGAAGTTTTGCCGGAAACAATATCTATCAGATCATGGGCGGAGGTCACATGAACCTGCCCGCCGGAAACCTAGCATTACAGGGTCTTATCTATAAATCGGCGAGTCAAAGTGAATGGATAGGTTTAAATACCCGTCTCACATACCAGTACAACAATGCCAGCATTGCCCTGGGTAATATCAATGAACAACTGGAGTATTCCCTCATGGGCAGAGGCTTAAAGACCGTGCTTTCTGATGCCAGTCGAAAGAATACCCTGAAAATCGGAGTGGTTGACAATCAATTCAACCTATTCAGTCAAAGAAACCTGTTTGAGAATGGCTACAGTTTTTATGTGAAAGGGGAGTTGGGAGAGCCTACCGCTGTTACGAAAACAGACGTTTCGTATCTGTTTCGGGACGATGCCTGGGAGCGTGCAAAACACCATATGGCAGGAGCCGAGCAAAGGTGGCAGAAAGGAAATAACTGGCGACTATTAGTGAAGTCTTACGGAGGCATATCATCTTATTATGAAGCTGGTAAAACTTCTCCCTCTGGTGCGGCAGAAATGCAATACAGTGGCCAGATTGCCGATGGTACCCAATTGGCCGGAAACTTTTATCATAGCACCAGGTATTTTCCCGGAAATCGTCGTGGTCTTACCAGCCTTCAGCAGAGTGCAGGAAAAAACCTCGGTACAGCTTCCATGCTCAGAGCGAATGCTTTTTATACGAGAGTAGCTCCCAGATCTCATCAGTATAATCTGGAAATGGAAACCGAAACGGCTCGTCTGGATCTGGATTATTCTACCCATAAATCAGGAGGACTGGCTCTGGGGTTAGGTTATCAGCGGCAATTCGAATACGGCAACTATAACTACCTGGGTACTATCGATGAACAGAACGCGGGGGACAGGGCCGTTACAAATGCCCACCGCTTAATAGAGTACCTCAACTGGACCAGCCCGAATTCTAAGTATACCATTCACACGGGAATAGAAAACGGAATGGTTCAGAACATATACAGCAAAAAATGGACCCCGCAATTCAGGGTAAATACCAGTCTTAATCTGGGATCGGTTAGCCTGAACGGTACGTATCAGTACGGAGGATATTTTCTAAGTGAGCAGCGATTTGCTCAGCAAATGGGCAGAACTACTCAGCGATTCATTTTGAGCAGTTTTGTGAGAAAAAATCTGTTTAGAAATAAGCTTTCAGTAGGTGCCGGTGGTAATTACACCAAAGATTTCGCACTGGGAAATACCAGCTCTGCTTTTCTTAATTTGAAACATCAACTTACAGGAAACTATTCGGTGTTCGTAAATAACATGGTTTATAATTACGCCTATAGTACAGATGCTTCTGTGAACACCTATAACCGAACTTTCTATAACGTAGAGGCAGGGTTACAGATATCCATGGACAAGATTAAACCCATCACGGGTAAAAAAAGCCGAATACTTATTTCTGCTTTTTATGACATCAATGGAAATCGGATGATGGATGAAGGTGAACTGCCCGCTCCCGATTACCTCATTGAACTGGATGGTAAGGCCTTCCTGACAGACGGTGCCGGAAAAGTCATGTATTCATCGGTGCCGTTCGGAGTGTATAAAATACCTGCCGCGGCGGGTTCAGGTTGGTTTAATGATGAATTCGTTTTTCAGGTTGATGATTTTAAGGAAAATATCTCCATGCCGCTGCATCAGGCAGGTACTGTTCGCGGTCAGGTGGAGTATGCCTATAACAAGGTAAAGGCCAGAGAATTTCTTCCCAGGCAATCGGGGATTTCGTTTAGAATTACCCGGAAAGGAGAACAGGTAGACGAAGTAGTCAGTAATAACGAGGGCAATTTCCTGGCCTTTCTTCCCAGTGGAGAGTATACCATAGAAATTGAAGAGAATATGATGGATGAAAATGTGGTAGTACTCAAACCCACGCAACAATTCACGGTTCAGTCGGGCAAAATTACCACTCTGGAAACCTTCGTTCTTCAGGTTAAAAATAAGCAGATTAACATCCGCAAGTTTATTCAGTAAACTTCGGCTCCAGCTATTACCTGGCCACTTTGATCAGGAGTTTCAAAAAAAGAATGTCGGAAGCAGTTTCCTTGAATATGAAGCGGGATCCGGGTAGTTTCGCGAATGGCAGAAGGATAATCGAAGAAAGCAAACAAAGACCTCAGACTTGTTTCACTTTCATCATTTTGATCAAATAAATGAAGATACCGAGAAATAGAGCAGCCATAAGCCCCCAAAACAAGTAGTTATCTAGTTCAGGTATTTCCTGAGAGGTGGAATTAGCAATCGTGATCCAGCTGAAATAAACAGAGAAAATGCCCATCCAGAACGTAATAAAAGCAAGAAGTTCAAGGCTCAAAGAATGAAGTCTGTTCACATTTTCCTGAGTAACCGTAACCGGATAGTTCATCATCATGGGGTCCAATGTACCTGACCAATGAAGCAAAAACATAACGGCACCCATAATAGGGAAAAATAAGGCAGCAGACCAGCGGGAACCATACCCGTTTGGGTTACCAGAGGCATCGTAATGAATGGGTACACGCTCCGGCAGTAAATCAAAGTGGAAGAAATAGTAAACCACAGCTACTATCAGTAGCAGAAATCCTAAAATTTTAAGTTTCGTACTCACCCCTGATTTCATGGCTACTTTTTGAGTTTAATCTTATCTGAATGATCAAAGGCCAAACTGTGCGGAGATTTCCAGCATACGATCAATAGGTGCCTTGGCTGCTTTAAGAATCTCGTCAGAGAGAATAATTTCAGGAGTTTCATCCCGCAAACAGAGATATAATTTCTCCATCGTATTGAGTTTCATGTGGGGGCAATCCTGGCACGCCTGGCAGGCATGGCCGTTCAGAGCGGTAGGTGCCACATGAAAAATCTTATCCGGAGAAGCCTTCTTCATCTGATGCAGAATGCCTGATTCGGTAGCCACAATAAACTCCTTGGCGGGGCTGCTGATCGTATATTTCAACAAGCCGGTGGTAGATCCTACATACGCTGCCCTATCTAAAACCGGTTTTTCGCTTTCGGGATGAGCAATCACCACGGCATTCGGGTATTGCTCTTTCATTTTATCGATGAGCTCGGCACTGAAGGTTTCATGAACCATGCAGGCTCCATCCCATAAGATCATGTTTCGGCCTGTTTTTCTGTTCAGGTAATTGCCCAGATTTTTGTCTGGTGCAAAGATGATCTGCTGATCTTTCGGCACACTTTCTACGATTTTGACGGCATTGGTACTGGTGCAAACAATGTCTGTAAGTGTCTTCAGTTCTGCTGAGCAGTTGACGTAAGAAATCACCAGAGCATCGGGGTGCTGAGCTTTGAATGCCGAAAACTTATCTGCCGGAGCCGATTCTTCCAGCGAGCAGCCGGCATTGAAATCAGGAAGGACCACCTTCTTTTTCGGGGAGAGAATTTTGGCTGTTTCAGCCATAAACCGTACCCCGGCAAATACGATGATATCTGCCTCGGTTTTTGCCGCCTGTTGCGAGAGACCCAGGCTATCGCCTATATAATCTGCAATATCCTGTATGTCACCTGTCTGGTAATAATGAGCCAGAATTACGGCATTTTTTTCCTTTTTCAGACGGGCTATTTCTGCTACGAAATCGATTTTTTCTTCAGTGAGTAATTCCATGGAATGTCAATTAGGACAGCTGTATTCCCAGGTTTTGGTGTTTGCCAGCTGATTTTGGTCATTGAAAGTTCTTTCTTCGGTCAGTTGATTAAACGCATTGTAATCACGTTCTATCCGTGAAGAGAATGTGCCGCGATACCAAAAAGTTTCCTCCAGTGGAAAACCCCCGGAGTTATTGCGGTAGCTAATCTCGTAATCGGTGGTAGCATTGCGGTCTATTCGTGTTCTTTTGACCAACCCTGAATTGTCGTATAAGAACTTTGTCTGGCCTATCATTTTTCCATTCAGAAAGGTGCTGTCTGCCAGAATTTCTGACCTGGCGTTATATCGGGAATAGGTTTCATGAATCATGTTACCCACAACATCATTTCGTTTCTGATACAGCGGCTTACCGGCTTCATTGTAGGTATTGACCAGCTCCTGCATGAGTTCGTTGTTTCGGCCTCGCAACTCATATCGTAAAATTTTGCCAGAAGGGTCTTTGGTGGTCACTTCTTTGCCGCTTTGCTGTCCGTTATTTTCAAAATAGGCCTTTTCAAACGCTCCGTTGACCTCCTGTGTCAGCGATCGGATTTCATTGGTACCTGCAGGATCTGTACTCTCCCGCTCATCAATAAGTCTGCCGCGACCATCATACCGGAAAAACGTAGCACTTTTAAACGTTTCATTATGATACTGCGTAACTTTTATAAGAAAGCCTTTTTCATTGTATTCAAAAACACGATTGGTGGAGTAGGCACCATCGTAAGGAGATTGATGAACCTTAATTTCTTCAGTTATCTGGCCATTGTTATTATATGAATTTCGCTGGTCCAGAATTATAACACCATTTGACGTGTTTTGATGACGAAGTAAAAGACAATCTGACTGACCCCAAACCAACGCAGGCCAGGTGATGAGAATAAATTGAAGAACACGTTTCGGCAAGGCCATAACTTTCAGTTAAAGCGTCGAAATTACGAAGTTTTGATATCTATTCATAAATTGCCCCGCGTCTAAATGGGCTGAATTTTATTTATCGTTTGCGATCATAACCATGAACAAACCAGTTTTTTCTGCAGGAGTGGCCTTAATTTTTTTGATTCTTTCCTGTGGGAGTCCTGTGAAACAAAAAGAAATCAAATCCCCAGAAGAAATGTATCCTGTACTTTTTGAAGACGTGCAAATGGGAGGGGTGTTCTCCGATTCGAAAACCTTTGTAGACTGTGTCCCTAAATTTCCCCCGGCCCAGATTCTGGAGGAATACGAAGAACAGAAGAAAAAGACGGGGTTTGATCTTAAGGCATTTGTGAAAGAACATTTCCATATTCCGGTAGTTAACGAGTCGGGGTACAAGTCTGACCTGGCCCTTAAGGCAGACCAACACATCAATAAACTCTGGCCGGTGCTCATTCGTCAGCCGGAAGATGACGGAGGCACGCTAATTCCCCTGCGAAAGCCCTATGTGGTGCCAGGAGGGCGTTTCGGCGAAATTTACTATTGGGATAGTTATTTTACCATGCTGGGTCTGGAAGCCGCAGGTGAAATTGAGCTTATCGAAGACATGGTGACCAATTTTGGTACGCTTATCAATGATTTTGGACACATTCCCAATGGAAACCGCAGTTATTACCTCAGTCGTTCGCAGCCTCCGTTTTTTGCTTTGATGGTGGAACTTCTGGCAGAAGCCAAAAACGATCCGCAGATTCTGGTGAGTTACCTTCCGCAGATGCAGAAAGAGTATCAATACTGGATGTCTTCGGTCAACAAAGAAGAGGCTACGCTCCAGAATGCGGCTCTCAAAGAGGGTAAAAAAGCGTTCAGGAAAGTCGTTTTTGTGGATGGAAACAATATCCTGAACCGCTACTTTGACGAAAAGGATAACCCCCGCCCCGAAGCCTGGAAAGAAGATGTGCACACCGCAGAGCTTTCTGGAAGAGACAAGAATGTAGTGTATCGTGATCTTCGATCGGGTGCCGAAAGTGGCTGGGATTACAGCAGCCGCTGGCTCAAAGACGGGGAACATCTGGAAACCATTCATACTACCGAAATACTTCCCGTAGATCTCAATGCCCTGCTTTATCATCTGGAGGAAGTGCTGGAAAAAACCTCTGAGCTGGCCGGGAAAAAGGAGTGGGCGGCCAGTTACAAGGCTCTGAAAGAAAAAAGAAAAGCTGTTTTTGATACCTACTTCTGGAATAAAGACGCGGGCTTTTATGTGGATTATGATTTTGTGGCGGGTGAGCAGACAGACCAGCTTTCTCTGGCCGCTGTTTATCCTTTGTTCCTGAAAATAGCTTCGGAAGATCAGGCCAATGCCGTGGCTCACCTGCTGCGACATGTGTTCCTTCAGCCCGGAGGCTTATCTACCACGCTTGAAGAAACCGGCGAGCAATGGGATGCTCCCAATGGATGGGCACCTCTTCAGTGGATGGCCATTCAGGGATTACGAAATTACGGGTATCACAATCTGGCCGGGCAGGTGAAGGCCAATTGGATCAATAACTGCCTGAGGGTGTATCAAAACACCGGGAAAATGGTGGAAAAATACAATGTGTACGATCTGAGCCTCCTGGCAGGCGGAGGGGAATATCCGGTGCAGGATGGTTTCGGCTGGACCAACGGCGTGTTGCTGAAACTCCTTTCGGAAGAGAAACTGGAGGAAGAATAGGGGCCTATTCTCCCTTCGCTTTTTTCGGACTTGCCTTTTTTGGTTTAGCTTCTTTCTTAGGTTTTTCTTCTGCTGCAGGTTCTGCGGGTGTCTCCTCTGTAGCTTCTGCGACAAATAATTCGGGCATTTGCACAGAAAGAATGTTATACCACTGAATGATTTTCTTGACGTCTGATGAATACACCCGCTCTCTGTCAAAATCTGGCATTATGCCTGCGAAAAAATCAAAGAATTCGTCGGTAGAAGCATTTTTTGTGTCAAAATCGATCTGCTCTCCATGTTTTTCGCGAATGGTAGCGAAAATCTCTGCCAGCGGGGTAGATTTATTGAAATCTTCACTGTAAATGGAAATATCTTTCAGTACAGAAACCTTGGCATTCACACTCACCATTTCTTTTTTGCCTTTGCCATCCATGGCTTCCACCACTACTCCGGCACGGCCTGGCTTTAAAATTCTGAATAAACCGGGTCTGCCCGAGATGTGAGCTACTTCTTTAAGTCCTTCCATGTATGTTTTTGTTAAACCGGCCGCAAAAATAGGGAATAGATTTCTTTTTAAACGGTATGGAGAAAATTCCTGTTCTTTGGTTGGATTAAATATCCCCCTCCAAAGGCCGCATTACGATATCTTCCACCACTGCAGAAGGCGATAATTTGTATGCTGAAATAACTACCTCGGCTACGTCAGAAGCTTTCATAAATCTACTTTCAGGAATGTCAACACCTTCCCAGCTGCTGGTATAGGTAGCTCCGGGCATGATGGATGTAACTTTGATTCCATCTGGTTTTAACTCTTCTCTCAGCGATTTACTGAAGCCTAAAAGAGCAAATTTGGAAATAGAGTACGTGCCCGAGCCAGGATAAGCCTGTAAACTGGCGATGGAGCAGATATTGAAAATATGTGCATGACTTGCTTTTTTGAGACTTTCGTAAAGGGCCCGGGTGAGCCAGTAAGCCGAATAAAGGTTGGTATTGATCTGATGCTCCAGAGCGTTTTCTTCTGCGGTCATCAGGGTTCCCTGTATAAAAACGCCTGTATTATTGACCAAAACAGTCACCTCTTTTTCAAGAGATTTTACAAAGGAAGCGTACGCATACACTTCTTCTTTTTTACTGAGATCTGCCTGAAAAATGAAGCAATTCACCGGAAATTCCTTTTCAATAGCCACTTGGACCATTTCCAGATCGGCCAGTGATCTTGAAGTGACAGCCAGATCAAAACCCTCGGCGGCAAATTTTTGGGCAATGGCTCGGCCAATACCTTTGGAAGCACCTGAAATTACGGCCAGTTTACGCATTGATTCGGTTTTTGTACAAAGCTACGGCTTAAATTTTATTAGATTTGCACAAGCCTAAAATCAAAGCTGAATGCTCTCCATAGCAGGAAAATTCTTCCTATTTCTTGGCAATCTGTTTGTTCGCAGAGAAACTTTCCGGGTTTACTGGGAGCGTTTTCTGGATGAATGCATCAAAATAGGTACCAATTCGGTGTTTATCGTGGCCATCGTAGCCGTGTTTATCGGTGCGGTAACCTGCGTACAGATTTATGCCAACCTGGTGAGTCCGTTTATCCCGAACTACATCGTAAGTAACGTGGTGCGGGATATGGTGCTGCTGGAGCTCTCTTCTACCTTTATGTGTGTGGTTTTGGCCGGGAAAGTAGGCTCCAATATCGCTGGCGAATTAGGCACTATGCGTATAACCGAGCAGATTGACGCTCTGGAAGTGATGGGGATAAATTCTGCCTCCTATCTGGTGTTGCCCAAATTATTGGCTGCTATTTTTACATTCCCATTACTGGCCATTCTTTCCGATTTTCTGGGAATTTACGGGGGGTATCTGGCAGGAACGCTTACCGGAATACTCACCCCCGAAGAATACATTTACGGAATCCGGTATTCGTTTATTCCCTATAACGTGATCATTGCCATTGTGAAGGCATTTGTTTTTGGGTTTCTAATTGCCACCATTTCGGCGTACAAGGGATATTATACCCGGGGCGGAGCTCTGGAAGTGGGGCAGTCAAGTACCGCAGCCGTGACCAACAGCTGTATTGCCATACTCATCGCCGATTATCTACTTGCTGAACTTCTTACCTGAGTTGATAGAAATAAATAACATATCGAAATCTTTTGGTGCCCATCAGGTGCTTAATGACATCAGCGGGGTTTTTGAAAAAGGAAAAACCAGTCTGGTAATAGGTGCCAGTGGTACCGGCAAAAGTGTTTTGCTCAAATGTATGCTGGATCTTGTGCATCCTGATGACGGACAGGTGCTTTATGACGGCAGGCGGTTTCTGGTGCAGGATGAAGAAGACCGCAAAGATATTCGCCGTGAAATGGGGGTACTTTTTCAGGGTGGAGCATTGTTTGACTCGCAAACGGTGGAGGAAAATGTCCGTTTTCCGCTGGATATGCTCACCAAAATGTCGATGGCAGAGAAAAGAGATCGTGTGGAATTCTGCCTGCAGCGGGTGGGTCTGGAAGGAACCGGCAAAAAAATGCCTTCTGAAATCTCGGGTGGCATGAAAAAGAGGGTTGGCATTGCCCGGGCCATAGTGATGAACCCCAAATACCTCTTCTGCGATGAGCCTAACTCCGGTTTGGATCCTCTCACAGCCATCAAAATCGATGAACTTATCAAAGAAATCACCGACGAATACGAGATTACTACGGTGGTAATCACACACGATATGAACTCTGTGCTCAGTATTGGTGACTACATCATGTTTCTCTATAAAGGCAAAAAACTTTGGGAAGGCGACAGCCAGTCCATCCTAAAAACCCACATCAAAGAACTGGATGAATTTGTGTTTTCTAATCATGCGTTGCGGCAGTTGAGGGAAGGGATAGTCAATAAGTAAGTTACACTAACTCAGTGTAGTAGGGTCAAAAGGCAGAAATCTATCTCTTTTGCAGGGTATTTTCACACATAAGTCTGTGTAAGCTGAATTGTTTACGGGTTTTTGAAGTGTTTATTGTAGAGTATTATTTACCGCTCTGAGACCAGGCGACCCTACAGTTAAGTAACAGACTTCGCAGAACTTGAAGTGATTTATGCGAGTGCAGGTTCGTACCTCTCTGCAAAGGAGGAAGCCAGCTCAATAACCTCGGTCATGAGGGTTGGTAATGTGGCCCGTATTTCCCGTGTAAGTTCTATCCCCTGCTGCTGAATACTCTCGATATTGACCACATAGAGATGAATATCGGGCATTTTGCCGAGCAATTGCAAAGCACTTACCAGATCTTTCAAACCAATATCATGCGTGCTCATAGCCCGGGGGAAATCGGCGGCAAAACGCGGTCTTAACAGTCGGATTACTCCTACCTCCTGCGAATTCAGGGTGGCATCTGCCAGAATGATGTGATGGTATTGCTCAAAAAGCTCCAGCAAATGAAATCCTCCGGTACCACCGTCCACCACATCAATTCCATCGGGCAGGTGCATGGTTTCCAGGGTACGGGCAAGATGCACACCTAGTCCTTCATCGCCCATGAGGTAATTCCCTATACCTAATATCAAAACAGGTTTCTTTTCCACTGTCATACGTTTGTGGTTTCTACTATCTCTACGTCATCTTCCTTAATGCCCTTTTCCTTGCGGTGCTCTTCAAAAACCTCACATTCGATAAATTTCCAGCCACCGCCCATGGATGAAATCTCTCCCCGGCCCTCCACGTAATCGTGATAGAACACCAGATAAATATGGATAACAGTAAAAATTATGAAATACCACATGGCCACGTGATGAATCTGACGGGTGATAATGTCACCCCCGAATAGTCCGCTTACCCAGCCAAATAGTTTAGGCAAAAACCAGGTGCTGTTATCGGCATATAAGGCAAACCCCGTAGCTATCTGGACCACAAACGCAATAAACGTAAAGAAGTAAATTATTCCCGCCAGAGCATTATGGCCTATGCCCACGTGCTCTTTGCTGTCGGTTTGCAGTATGTCAATTCGTATTACATCCCAGATATCCTGAAAGAATTTTTTTGAGGTTGGAATAAACTGATCCCATCGGGCATATTTATTTCCCACAAAACCCCAGTAAATGCGGAATGCGAAATTGAAAAGCATGACATAAGCCGCTACAAAGTGAATGAATCGCACCCAGCCCATGGTAAAGGCAAAGGCGGCCTCTCTGGAACTCATGATAGCGAGCGGGTCCGCTATAAAAAATCCGGTGGCAATAAGTACCAGGATGCGGGCGGCATTGACCCAGTGATAAAGCCGTACCGGCAGCTCCCAGACATAGACCCGCCTCATGCGATGTACTTTCAATAATCTCTTTGCCATGACAGTAAGCGGTTAAATACTACAGCTATCTTCCAGTACACTTACCCTGCTCAGGTGTTTTCCTTCTTCATCGTAGAGATGCACGCTACAGGCCATACAGGGGTCAAAGCTGTGGATGGTCCTCAAAATCTCCACTGGCTGATTGGGGTCAGCCACCGGCGTATCCAGGAGAGCAGATTCATAGGCACTTCGCTGACCACCGGCATCGCGTGGTGAGGCATTCCAGGTGGTAGGTACCACCAGCTGATAATTTGCAATTTTCTGATCTTCAATATTGATCCAGTGAGCCAATGCACCTCTTGGGGCTTCGCCGTAGCCTACACCAATGGCTTGTTTTGGCCAGGTTTTCGGGTCAAATAAACTTTGCTCAGCCATACGGGTATCGCCATTTTTGATGTTGGTGATAAGCTGATCGTAGAATTCCTGGGCCCAATTGGCCACCAGAATACTTTCCAGACCTCTGGCAGCGGTACGACCCAAAGTACTAAACAATGCCGCAACGGGTACATTGAGATCTTTGAGAGCCTTGTCAACTACCTCTTTAAACTCAGGTCTGCCGTGACCATAGCCTACCAGCATGCGTGCCAGTGGCCCCACCTCCATAGCATGGCCTTTCCATCTTGGGGTTTTCAGGAAACTGTACTTCTCATTGGTATTAAGGTTTTTGAAGGGTGGTATTGGACCGGTGTACTTGATCTTACTTTCACCTTTCCAGGGGTGCAGACCCACATCGTTTCCGCCATCGTATTCATACCAGGAGTTGGTGATAAACTCCTGTACTTCTTCATCGGCACGTAAATCTACTTCATGAATTTTGCTTATGTCTTTATTCAAAATGGCCCCGGCAGGAAATTTAAACGCACTGGGGTCGCGGAAACCATTGGTTGGCAAATCTCCGTAAACCAGGTAATTTCCAAGGCCGCCACCGATGGCTCCCCAGTCTTTGTAAAAACTGGCAATGGCCATCAAATCAGGAACATAAACCTGCTCAATAAATACCTTGGCTTCGTCGAGAAGTTGCTTCACGTAAGCCAGTCTTTCGGCGTTGATCCCGCTTACATCATCCAGACCAATACTGCAGGCCATACCGCCTACGAGGTAATTGGGGTGCGGGTTTTTGTCACCAAAAATGGCCTGAATTTTCACTACCTCCTTTTGCCATTCCAATGCCTCCAGGTAGTGGGCCAGCCCGATCAGATTGACCTCAGCTGGTAGCTTATAGGCAGGATGCCCCCAGTAACCATTGGCAAAAATTCCAAGTTGACCGGTATCCACAAATTTTTTAATCCGCTTCTGCAAATCAGAGAAATAGCCCGGAGAGCTTTTGGGCCAGTTGGAGATACTTTGTGCCAGCTCCGAAGTTTTCTTGGGATCGGCCTTCAAGGCATTTACCACATCTACCCAGTCCATGGCATGCAGGTGATAAAAGTGTACCACGTGATCATGCATGTAAAGGGTTGAAAACATCAGATTTCTTACGATCTCGGCATTGGGTGGCACCACAATACCCAGTGCGTCTTCTACGGTACGCACACTCACATTGGAGTGTGTGCTGGTGCATACGCCGCATACACGGCCCACAAATGCCCAGGCATCACGGGGATCACGGCCTTTAAGAATTTCTTCCAGTAAACGAACCATGGTGCCGCTGCTGAAGGCATCTTTGATTTTTCCGTCTTCTATATCTGCTTCTACCCTTAGGTGTCCTTCTATTCGGGTAATGGGATCTACAACAATTCGCTGACTCATTTTTTCTTAAATTTTCAATGTGCTTTACTTAGTTTCAGAGCTCTTCCTCGGCTTTTTTGCCTTCGTTTTCGTGCTCTTCTATGATTTTATTTTTCCGGAAATTGGTCATCACGGCATGTGCGGCTACTCCGGCCACGGTGACTCCCAGAGCCACCTTGCCTATTTTATCGGCATCTGCTTCTATACCAAATCCAGGGAAAGCCGGGGTACGCTCGTAAATCTTGCCGTTATCCCAGTAGTTTTCCTCGCTGCAGCCTATACAGCCATGTCCGCTCTGGATAGGGTAGCTGGTGCCGTTGTTCCACTTCATAACCCCGCAGGCATTGTAGGTGGATGGCCCTTTGCAGCCCACCTTATAGAGGCAATAGCCTTTTTGGGCATTTTCATCATCAAAGGTTTCCACAAAAAGACCTGCATCATAATAGGGTCTTCTGTAGCAGGAATCGTGTACCCTTTTGCTGTAGAATGCTTTCGGGCGTCCCATTCTATCGAGCTTGGGAATTGTACCGAAAGTCACCATATGGACAATTACCCCGGCCATTACCTCACCTATCGGCGGGCAACCCGGCACCTTAATGATCGGTTTATTTTTGATGATTTTATGAATGGGAGTGGCTGAGGTTGGATTGGGCTTGGCAGACTGTACGCAGCCATTGCTGGCACAGCTACCCCATGCAATGATCGCTTTGGCGTTTTCTGCCGCTTCTTCCAGAATCTGTAAGGAAGTTTTACCACCGATCATGCAATAAACACCATCTGCGGCCAGGGGTACACTGCCCTCCACGCAAAGGATGTATTCTCCTTTGTATTTTTCCATGGTGTTATGCATGGCAGCCTCTGCCTGAAATCCGCTGGCGGCCATCAGGGTCTCTGTGTAATCCAATGAGATTTGATCCAGCAATACATCGGCTACAATGGGGTGAGATGAGCGTATGAAACTCTCGCTGCAGCAGGTGCATTCCTGAAAGTGCAGCCAGATAACCGGCAGCCTTGGTTTACTGCCCATTGCTTCTATGACCTGAGCCGTAGCACTATTGCTTAGACCCATATAGGCGGCCATTATGGTACAGAAAGAGAGGAAATCGCGGCGGGTATACCCTTTTCGTTCTACTTCCTCCAAATAGGTGGGTGTTTTAGGTTCGATGTCAAACATAGGGACAGGTGATGAAAGTTTTTCACATCATTAACAGGCATCGAATTACTCCAACTTGTATAAGTAATAGTACAATAGATGATTTGGGTCATGATCTTCCAGAACAGCCGGATTTAATATTGTGCTTTGGTAAAAAGTCAAACAAATTCTAAGATGAATAAGCGAATAATAACATTAATGATGCTCTGCCTGCCTTTGCTTGGTCTGGGTCATCCGGGTCATGGAGACCACGGCGATTCCGGGTTTACTGTGAAACATTATTTTGTGGAGCCAGAGCATGCACTTCTGAGTTTGCTTACGGTTTCTGTACTTGTTATTGGTTACTATATCTATCGCGAACGGAAAAAATCTAATCATGCATGAGCTGTCTATCGTAATGAGCATTGTGGATATAGCCACTAAACAGGCCACTAAAGCTAATGCCCGTGAAGTAGAGCAAATTGAACTCGAGATAGGCCAGTTAAGCGGAATAGAGATGCAATCTTTTGATTTTGCCTGGAAACAAGGCATCAAAAACTCCGTACTGTCCAATGCCGAATTAGTGGTCAACAGACCCGAGGGTATAGGCGAATGTCTGGAGTGCCACACCTCATTTCATCTGGACAACCTTTTTGACTCCTGCATGATGTGCGGGAGCCATTTTATTGACATCAAGAAAGGAAAAGAATTACGGGTGAAATCACTCGTGGTCAATTAAAACAGAAGATAAACATGTGTGTAACCTGCGGATGTGGCACAGGCCACGAACATACTCACGGCCATTTTCATAATCATTCGCACGAACATCGGGTGGTGGACGTAGAACAAGACATTCTTCATGAAAATAACCTTCGGGCTCAGAGAAACCGGGGTTATTTTGAAGGGAAAAATATTTTTGCCCTCAATCTGGTGAGTTCCCCGGGCTCTGGCAAAACAACGCTTTTGGAGATAACTCTCACCGACCTCAAAGGCGAACACAAATTTGCCGTGATAGAAGGCGACCAGCAAACCTCCAATGACGCCGATCGTATTCACGCTACCGGCACCAAAGTGTCTCAGATTAATACTGGAAAAGGCTGCCATCTGGATGCCCACATGATTTTGCACACCTTGCAAGGCATGAAACCGGAAAATGACTCTGTGCTTTTTATAGAAAATGTAGGGAATCTGGTGTGCCCTGCCATGTTTGACCTGGGAGAGAATGAACGGGTGGTGATCATCAGCGTGACCGAAGGCGATGATAAGCCCATTAAATATCCCGATATGTTTCATTCGGCGGGAATATGCGTAATCAATAAAATCGATCTGCTTCCTTATGTCAATTTTGACGTGGAAAAGTGTAAAACCTATGCCCTGCAGGTCAATCCGAAATTACGGTTTTTTGAGCTTAGCTGTACTTCAGGGGAAGGCCTGGGTCAATGGTACGACTGGATTCGCTCCAATGTTCTGGAAATAGCTTAATTATGTTTAAAGCTCATCTACATATCAAAGGTCAGGTGCAGGGGGTGGGTTACCGCCCTTATGTTTGCCAGCTGGCCAGGCAGATGGGCATAAATGGGTGGGTAATTAACGGAGCAGATGGCCTGCATATCATGGCAGATGCCGACCATGAAATCCAACTGGAAGATTTTATTGATGCCATAACCCTGAAGCCACCCGCTCATGCACTTATCACTTCGGTTCACAGAGAAAGCTATGTCGGTCAGACAATCCCCGGTTTTTTTATTCAGAAAAGTACTGACGGGGTTAAACCTGACCTGCTCCTAAGCCCGGACAGGGCCATTTGCTCTTCGTGTCAAAAGGAATTCAATACTCCCGGAAATTCCCGGTTTCAATATCCATTTATTACTTGCCTGGAGTGCGGTCCGCGGTATTCTATTCAAACCGGGCCGGTGTATGATCGCTCCAATACCACCATGCAGCCTTTGAAGCAGTGTAAAACCTGCTGTCATGAGGTAAATGCTACTGAAAATCTTCGCTTTCACAGTCAGACAAATTCCTGCCCCCGGTGTGCTATTGCTTTGCATGTTTTTGATAATTTCCAGCAGGAGCTGAACATTGAACAAGACCAGGTAATGGGTTTTGTTGCAGAACAGCTCGCACAGGGAAAAATTCTTGCCATCAAAGGTTTGGGTGGGTATTTGCTGATGTGCGATGCATCAAACGCCCAGGCTGTAGCACTCCTCCGCACTCGTAAACATCGGCCACAGAAACCACTCGCAGTACTTTTTGCCCATACGGAAAGCCTCAAAAAAGAAGTGGAGGTTCATGATTTTGAAGAACGGGTACTGACTTCCGCTACGGCACCCATTGTATTGTGTCAAAAAAAAGAAGGTGGCCTTTGTGCAGATAACGTGGCTCCGGGTCTGAGTAAACTCGGGGTAATGCTTCCTTCCACGGGATTATTGCTTGGAATAGCTCAACTGGCCGCCCGCCCGCTAATAGCCACCAGTGCTAATTTGAGTGGATCACCCATCGTTTACCAAGATAAAGATGCCAGGGAGTTTCTGGGCCTGCTGGCAGATTTTATCATTACGTATGATAGGGAAATAGTGGCTCCGCAAGATGACTCAGTCATTCAGTTTACTCGGTCTGGTCAACAAATAATCCTGAGAAGAAGCCGTGGGATGGCTCCCAATTACTATCCACATCCATTTTCTGAAAGCAAGGAAGAAGTACTGGCTCTGGGTGCCGATCTGAAAAACACCTTCGGGATTTTCACGGGCAGCAAGGTCTTTATTAGTCAATATCTGGGCAATCAGGAAAGTCTGGAAGCTCAGCAAAGTGCAGAGATTGCTTTGAGTCAATTGAAAAAGCTTACGGGACTTCAGGAGAAAATCGTGCTTTCCGATCTGCATCCGGCTTATTTCACCACGCAAAAGGCGGCCACATTGGTACATGCCAAAAGGTGGCTTAAAATTCAACATCATGAAGCTCACTTTGCAGCGGTTTTAGCAGAAAATGACTTATTGCAAAGCCAGAACCTTATTCTGGGCTGTATCTGGGATGGAACCGGCTATGGTACCGACGGGCAGGTGTGGGGAGGAGAGCAGTTTATTTTTGAAAGGGGGAAAATTGACAGAAGATACCACCTGCACTATCAGCCGGTAATTGCTGCTGATAAAATGTCAAAAGAACCCCGGCTTAGTGCACTGAGTTTTACAGGTGAAATTCAGGAGGCGATCGAGGTATTGAAACCAAAATTCACCGAAACAGAATGGAAAGTATTTCAGAAACTCAGGCAGGATACACCACTAAAAACCAGTAGTATGGGGAGGTTTATTGATGCTGTGGCTGCTTTGCTCGGGGTGTACCAGATCAATACCTTTGAAGGTGAGGCTGCCATGAAGCTGGAAGCTCTGGCAGATTCCTGTATGCCGGATGTGCCCGCCTATGAAATGGAAATAGAAGGGATGAATATAGAGCCTACGCCTATATTGGCCAAAATAGCTTTGGATATTACTGCCGGTATTTTACCAGGCATTATTGCCAAACGTTTTTTTCAGACTTTGGCAGAAATTCCCGGTCTGCTGGCAGAGCGAGAGAGGGTGAGAAAAATCGCATTTAGTGGTGGTGTATTTCAGAATTCACTGCTGGTTAATCTTATTCGCAAACGTTGGGGCAATGATTTTGACCTGTATTTTCATGTACAAACCAGTCCAAATGACGAGTGCATTTCTCTGGGTCAGTTGGCCTGGTATGCTTTGCAAAAAGAAATTCAAAACAGGCAGGCTAAAGAGCTTGCCCAAAAGTTAGAAGTATGTGTTTAGCTATTCCCGGAAAAATTATTGAAGTACTTGGAGATGACGCCCTTTTTCGCACGGCAAAGGTTTCTTTTGGCGGAATAATAAAGCATGTGAATCTGGTGATGCTCCCCGAAGCCAAGCTGAATGATTACGTGCTGGTGCATGTAGGTGTTGCTATCAGCGTAGTGGATGAAGATGAAGCACAAAAAACCTTTAACTATCTGAAACAGATGGGGGAGGTGGAGGAATTAGGGGAGTGAAGTGGTGAATGAATGAA
>CBINGY010000022.1:0-64234 GCA_966250325.1 uncultured Cytophagaceae bacterium
TATCGGCATTCGCTCCGGGATAATTGGTAGATACTGTAACTACAGGAGGATCCACCGAAGGATATTCCCGCACACCCAGATACTGGAAACTCACCACCCCAAAAAGGATGATTAATAAATTTAAAACGATGGCCAGAACCGGCCTTTTGATCGATAAACTGGATATTGTCATAACGCTATCAGTTTGAGGTTACTTTCATTCCCGGCTTGAGACTCATTATGGCCGTGGTAATCAATGAATCGCCCAGATTCAAACCACTGATTACTTCAACCATACTTTCGTTGCGAAGTCCGGTTTCCACCATAACTTCGCTTACCTGGCCATTCTTCTTCACATACACTTTTTTCCCTCCCAATACGGGTACTATTGTTTCCGATGGAATCATAATGGCAGAATTAGAGCCAAGGTTCAGATTCACTTTGGCAAACATACCTGGTAACAGGTGCCCCCCATTTGAAGCCAGGGCTCTTACCTTAATCATCCGGAGATTTACATCTATCTTAGGATCAATGGCAATAATTCTGGCCTTGAACTTCTCAGTCACACCGTCTACTTCAAATGTTATATCCTGCCCCACTTTGACCATGGAAAGATACTTTTCCGGCACGTTAAAATCCAATTTCATCGGGTTGGTCTGAACCAGGTTGGCAATGACGGTGGTAGGGGTAACATACGCCCCCTGAGAGATATTTTTAAGACCTATCTTGCCCGAGAACGGAGCACGAACTTCTGTGCGTTCCAGTTGCACTTCCAAAAGCTCCTTATCTGCCTGCAAGGTATTCACGGTATTAGCAGCGAGATCATATTCTTCTTTACTAATGGCCTCAATCTCAAGGAGCTTCTTTTGCCGGGCTTCGGTTTGTTTGGCCAATTCGGCTTCGAGCTGAACCTTTTTAAGCTGAGCTCTTATGTCATCATCCTTTATTTTGGCAATAAGCTGACCTTTATTTACATATGTACCTTCTTTGAGGTTGAGATTTATCAATCTTCCTGAAAGTTCAGACCTGAGTTCCACTTCTTCATTGGGTGCAAGAGTACCTGAAGAATAGACCACCAGATTGGATTCGTCCCTTTCCACAGCGATGGTGCTCACCTGAACACTTTGAGAAGGGCCGCCCCCTCCAGCTGCCGGGCCTCCGGCCGGAGCTTCGGAATCTCCTTTCCAGAAGAAAACCTTAACTACGATAAGAGCTGCAAGAATGGAGGCAATAATAATGAGTGGCTTCATATGAAACGCGTTGAATAATGAGAGGTTAAAATGGTAAAGCAAGCCTAAGTTATGATCTTAAAAAAATACAATTTTTTTCAATGGATACAGCAAAGATATCCATAGACAAAACTTCTGATTCCAGATACAAGACAAATGCTCATAGAAAACATTGTAAAAATGGCCGAAAAAATTGCCATAGACTATTTGTTTCCTTTAAAATTTCTAATTTTGCGACGAAACAAAAAGAAAAAACGACCGATCATGTTCAATTATCAGTTTCCTACCTGGGTTGCCATTGTTTTCTTCATTGTACTTCTTACAGGAGCTTTCATAGCGGGCAAATGGTTGGTAAAAAAGGATCGTAACTACAACGGTTTCTAAGAAATCCCATCCTTCAGATGCAGGATTCTTTTTCCGGGGAATTTTTTCCGATAAACTCTTGCCAGTATATGACTTCTTGTTCCGTTGGAACAGGCAATTATTAGCGTGGTATAGGCTGAGAGTTTTTCCACATTTTCATTGATCAGATGAGAGGGGATGTTGATACCTCCCAGATTGAACTCGGCGAATTCCTCCGTTTCCCGAATATCTATTAATTGACAATCTTTATCAGAAAGCCACTCCGGCAATTCATCCAGAGTTATTTCCTCAACAGTGCTCATAATTACAGCATATCATTATCATTGAAACTATAATAGCCATTATCTGTAAAAATAAGGTGATCGGCAATTCGTATATCCAGTAAATCAGAGGCTTTTCTAAGATTTTTTGTCAGAGAAATGTCCATATCACTTGGCTTTAATTTACCAGAAGGATGGTTATGAACCAGAATGATTACTGAGGCGAGGGCATCTATCGCAGCCTTGAATATGATTCTGGTATCGGCAAGTACCATCGAGACCCCGCCCTGCCCTATTTTCACATGCCGCAATGGGCGAAGTGCGTTATCCAGCAGCAGGATCCAGAATTCCTCATGATTAAGATCACTGAGCATCGGCTTAAAATACTCATATATCCGCGATGACGAATTCAAGGTTAATACTTTGTTTTCCTTTTGAGTACTTAGCCTTCTTCTGCCCAATTCCAACGCTGAAACTATGGTGATGGCTTTGGCCTCGCCTACCCCCTTGAATTTCATGAGATCATCTACAGATGCCCTGGCCAGCCGGCTAAGGTCATTCTCAAAATGAGCCAGTATGCTGCGGGCAAGCTCCACAGCAGATTGCTCCCTTGAGCCCGATCCCATAAGAATGGCGATTATCTCAGAATCTGAAAGAGCCGCCCGACCCTTTAGAAGTAGTTTTTCTCTGGGGCGATCTTCCTCAGCCCAGGCAGAGATGGCAGGTTTTGAGCGATTTAGCATGCTCAAATGTAAATGAAAAAAGGGAGTCATTTAAATGACTCCCTCTCAAAAATTCTTATCGGTTTGCTCAGGCCAGAGCATTCACATGCTTCGCGAGCGACGACTTTATGTTTCCGGCCTTATTCTTGTGAATTACATTCTTACGGGCCAGCTTATCAAGCATTGAAGAAACTGTCTTCAAATATTCTGAAGCTTCTTTCTGCTCAGTCATACCACGAAGCTTTCTCACAGCCGAACGAGTGGTCTTATGCTGATATTTATTTCTTAAACGCTTAGCTTCCGTTGATCTGATTCTCTTTAAAGCTGACTTATGATTTGCCATTTATCTCAAAAAAATTTACGATTCTTCTTAATTCGGGGTGCAAAGATAAGTACTTATACAGAATCTACCAATCTGAAATTAAAAATATTGGTAAATTTTCTTAGCTTCCTGTGAAGAAAATTCATTCTGAAAATTTAACTTTCGGATATGAACCGCACGCTATCATTCCTCATAACCTTTTTCCTACTCGCCTTACCGGGTAATTCTACTTTCTGGGGTTTCTACGCACATCAGAAAATTAACCGACTGGCTGTTTTTACGCTTCCACCTGAGCTTCTCGGGTTTTACAAGTCAAATATAGATTACATTGCCGAAAATGCTGTGAATCCAGATAAACGAAGATATGCAGTGGACGGAGAGGCTGCCAGACACTACATAGATCTGGATGTTTACCCAAAAGAAGTCCAAAGTGACCTCAAAACACTCTCGTGGACACAAGCCATTGAAAAATATACCGAAGACACGCTTATGGCCTATGGGATTGTACCATGGCAGATTATTAAAATGAAGTTTCAGCTGACTGAAGCCTTTCGTAAAAAAGAAATCAAACAAATACTGAGGCTTTCAACTGAAGTGGGTCATTATATAGCAGACGCCCATGTACCATTACACACTACCGAGAATTACAACGGACAGCTGACTAATCAAACAGGTATTCATGGATTCTGGGAAAGCCGCTTACCTGAACTCTATGCGGATGAGTACAACTTCTGGGTAGGCAAAGCAAGTTATATCGAAAACATTCACCACACGATCTGGGAGGTTGTCAGCAGTTCACATGCCGCCCTGGATTCTGTCCTTAACTTTGAAAAACAATTAAGCCTACAATTTCCAGCTGATAAGAAATATACCATTGAGGAGCGGTCAGGTCAAACCATCCGAAATTACTCCCGGCCATTTTCTGAGGAATATCACAGAATGCTCGACAACCAGGTGGAACGCCGAATGAAGGCTGCTGTAAAGACTATAGGCAATTTCTGGTACACCTGCTGGATTGACGCGGGTCAGCCCGATTTATCCAGAGAAAAACCTTTCATCCCCACTGATGAAGATCTGCATGAAGAGGCTGAGCTTAAGAAGGCCTGGCTACAGCGAATACTCAATGTAAGACGTGAAGCCGATCATTAAAGGGCTTTTACAGCCGCCGTTAGCTTCGGTAAAACCTCAAAAACATCACCCACAATACCATAATCTGCCGCTTTGAAAAAGGGAGCCTCCGGATCATTATTAATCACGACAATGACCTTCGAAGAGTTTACTCCTGCCAGGTGCTGAATGGCTCCGGAAATACCGCAGGCTATGTAAAGGTTTGGAGAAACTTTAATGCCCGTTTGACCCACATGCTCATGATGCGGCCTCCAATCCATATCTGAAACTGGTTTGGAACATGCCGTAGCTGCCCCTAAAGCAGACGCCAGATCCAGCAGAGGTTGCCAGTTTTCTGCGGCTTTAAGTCCACGTCCTCCCGAGACCACAATATCTGCCTCAGGTAAAGACACCATTCCGGTTGTTTTTAGCGTATCAGTGATAGTGATGTCAAACAATGAGCTGTCCAAAGTAGTTTGAAATGGCACAACTTCAGCAATTCCACCGGTTTCTTTCATCTCCACCGCATTTTTCTTTACAAGAAGTATCTTTTTAGAGGTAGTTATCTTGGTCTGGGCAAAAGCTTTTCCTGTGAAAATACTTCGTTTGACCTCAAACCCGGCAGAGAGGTCAGGCAAGGCCACCACGTTTCCCACGATACCCGCCTGTAAAGCTCCCGCTGTACGGGCTACCACGGCATCTGCCAGAGAAGATTTGGCAGCAACCAAAACCTCTGCACCTGTTTCATTCATTGCGGCAGTGATCACTTTGCTGTAGGCAGCGATATTTTCATTCTCCAGGATACTGTCTGATACATGTAATACTTTTTGAGCTCCCAGATTGCCGGCGGTAGCCAAAGCAGTAGAATCTGCTCTACCAATGGCAATTGAGGTACATACCCCACCTGCCATGTCAGCCAGCTGAGCTGCATAGGAAATCGCTTCTAACGAAGTCCTTTTGATAGTACCCTCTGCTAATTCTATGAAAACCAATACATTCATTGTTTGTTCTTTAAAGGTGAATCCTTATTTACAATACTTTTGCCTCTGTTCTGAGCAGCTCAATCAGTTTT
This sequence comes from uncultured Cytophagaceae bacterium, assembly GCA_966250325.1. GTDB lineage: Bacteria > Bacteroidota > Bacteroidia > Cytophagales > Spirosomataceae > Jiulongibacter. Next base: position 5,055 of record CBINGY010000022.1, read on the forward strand.
TCTGCTTCATTGGCAGGAATAAGTTTAACGGCCCCTTTTGCAGGTGGTAAGCTGTAGGAGTTAACCTCCGTTAGACTCTCACCAACGGCTGAAATCACCTGAAGTGGCTTGGAACGAGCCGTCATAATACCCCTCATATTAGGTATTTTCCACTCAGCAATGGGCTCCTGACAGCCTAAAACCAACGGCAAGTTTGCCTTAAGTTTCTCTTTTCCTCCTTCAATTTCCCTCGTTAGTGTTGCCTCATTGTTACTCACCTCCAACTCCATTACCGGCGAAAAGGAAGGAATTCCGAGCATTTCACCAACAATACCATGTACCACTCCCGAATTATAATCGGATGTTTCACGACCCATCATGATCAGGTCGAAAGATTTATCGCGAGCGAATTCAGCGATTTGTTTAGCCACAAAATAGGAGTCTGTAGGCTCGGCATCTACCCGCACAGCGTCATCCGCCCCAATCGCCAAAGCCTTTCTTATCTGAGGCTCGGCATCAGCCAGTCCCACATTTAAAACGGTAACACTGCCACCTGTTGCCTCTTTTAATTCAACCGCCCGGGCCAGAGCATAATCATCGTAGGGCCCAATGATAAATGTAACACCCTCTTTCGTAAAAGTCGTATTGCCGTTCGAAAAGGTAATTTTTGCGGTGGTGTCTGGTACACTTGAAATACATACCAAAATTTTCATAGGATAGATTTTAAAATTCCCGAATCAGATGTTTCAACCCAATTGTATGAAGTTAAGATTGAAATTATGAACTTTGATGTATAGTCAAAATTGTTATGCATGCATAACATTACAAATGTACCCAGGATCAGGACTTCATGCAAGAGCAACGATTATTTTTTTTGGAACAGTATTTCAGGGAGGAGCCTCACGAACCATTTAATGGGTATGCTCTGGCTATGGAATACCTTTCTACTGATACACCCAAAGCACTTGAACTTTTCGAAATGCTTTACCGGGAACACCCCGATTATCTGCCCACCTACTACCAGCTGGCTAAACTTTATTTGGAATCTGCAGCATATTCAAAAGCAGAAGAAGTATATTTAAAAGGTATGGATCTGGCACGGCAACAGAGTAACAGTAAAACTGAAAAGGAATTAAAAGGAGCCTATCAAATCCTGAAAGACGAAACGGAGGAATGGTAAATTACAGCATTAACAGAGATCATGGTTTTGAGAAAAGATTGCTCATGATTTATACCGGAGGTACACTCGGGATGGTCTTTGATCCACAACTTGAGACACTTGTGCCTTTTCCATTTGATCGTATCCTGGAGAGCATTCCCGAACTGGCCAGAATACATGCCAATCTGGATATCGTAGCTATGGAACCCGCGATTGATTCTTCAGACATGAATCCGGAAATATGGACTAAGATCGCCAGAATTATCGAAGAGGCGTATGAAGGCTACGATGGTTTTGTCATTCTTCATGGCACAGATACGATGGCTTATACTGCTTCAGCACTTAGCTTCATGCTGGAAAACCTATCCAAGCCCGTTATTCTGACCGGTGCACAACTACCCATTGGAGTGGCACGTACAGATGCCCGGGAGAATATGATGACCAGTCTGGAACTCGCCCTCGACCCCGACAAAATTCTGAACGAGGTCTGTATTTATTTCAATGGGCGTTTGCTGAGAGGTAACCGGTCAAAGAAATATGAGAGCTCGCAATTTGATGCCTTTCATTCTGAGAATTATCCGTATCTGGCCGATGTGGGTGTTTACATTCAGTTTCATCACCCTTACCTTCTACCGTCTCCTGTGGCAGAATTTAAAGTACATCACAGGCTGGACCCACGAGTTTTCATAGTAAAACTCTTTCCGGGAATACAAAACGAATTCGCATCCAAAATCCTTCATTCACCTGATATCAGGGGAGTTGTCCTGGAAACCTTCGGAAGCGGAAATGCAAGTACCCATCCGTCGTTCATTGAAATTCTGAAAAAAGCTGTACAAATGGGCAAACACGTTGTGAATATATCTCAGTGCAGTGGTGGTGAGGTACGGCAGGATGATTACGCTGGTGGCAAAAAGCTGAATGAGGTGGGCGTTATCAGCGGAAGGGATCTAACCACAGAGGCGGCTGTTACCAAACTCATGTTTCTGCTAGGCCAAAATATTCAGCCACAGGAAGTTAACCAACTTATGCAGAAAAACCTTCGGGGAGAAATGGCCCTATGAATGGAATTAATGAAAAAGTATTTCGAAACCTGTGAGGAAACCGTTTAATTTGCGTCCCCAAACAGAGAGGTGTCCGAGTGGTTGAAGGAGCTACCCTGGAAAGGTAGTATACGGGTAACTGTATCGAGGGTTCGAATCCCTTCCTCTCTGCTAAGAGGGATTTCTTCACGAAATTCCTCTTTTTTTTTGTAAATTAGCAGACCTTTATCTCTCATTTTCAGATGATTATGTGCAAATATCTCTAAAAATGTTGGTGTTCGATAAATGCCATTTTCATAGTATAAATTCTCGTCAAACAGTAATTTGATGAGCTCTTGCTTCTGAATAGTGCTGGCATTTGAAAATACAAATCCCATATCTGAAAGTAAACCGAGATTTCTATCCATTATCTTGTAAGCTTGAATTTCATTCACACTAGCCTCTTCTATTTGCCCTTTCAGTCGAAGTATCTCCTGAGAATAGTTTGAAAACCAACGTTCATAGCTCTCCTTTGTTATGAGATTTCCTATCCACTTTTCCTCAAGGCTGTATAACTTCGTTTCTGTCTCTCTCAAGGTTCTTTTCAAATTTGAAGCTCTCTTGATACTGCCTTGAATTTCATCTTTTAAAGCCTGCTTACATTGGGATCGGATCTCTGAAATCCATGATGAAGGAATGCTCATCATATGAAAAGCGTCCTGCAACTGATTGTGGCATTTGATGGCACTAATATTATTATGCTTAGAAAATTTACACTTATAGTAAAAAAAGTATTTGCCCGACTTTCCTCGAGAAGGAGCACCTGTCAACGGTTGTCCGCAATGGCACTTCAGTACGCCCCTAAGGGGCAAATCATCATCTATAACTTTTTTGTAAACACGTTTATTTTGGCGTTTCTGCTGAACTAACTGCCATGTCGTGTAGCTAACAATTGGCTCATGTAATGCGGGAAATAATCCTCCTGGATGGTCCTTGAAAGGTTTCACCTCCAGGTATCCGGCATAAACCGGATTCGACAGAATATTTTCTACAGCCATCGATCCCTTTACATTGAATCCGAGAGTTCTGGCCTTTTCCTTGATCAGGTATAGTGGCACTCCCCTGAGATAAGAATTAAAGATAAATCTGACTATCTCAGCTTTTTTGGGATCTACTACCAATTTTCTTTCCTTACGAATTCCTTCTTTTTTGTAACCAAAGGGCGTATATCCATAAATGAATCTGCCTTCCTTCGCCATGGCAGTATAAATTCCACCTCGCACCTTAATGCTTCGATTAATATTATCTTCTTCCGCCAGTAGTAACTGAAGTCCTGCCCTGAAAAAACTTCCAGGGGTATTATAATCAAAGGTTATTCCCTCTGTAACACTAACTATCTGGATATTGTACTTGCTCTGGAATTGTTTAACCATGGTCATGGCTTCTCCGGCATCTCTACTGAACCTGTCCAGTTGGTCTACCAGTAGATAATCTACTGATCTGTGGTGTTTGAGAATAAACTCCCTTAACTTAATGAAGTCGGGGCGATCAAAGGTTCTGGCACTTTTCCCTCTATCGATAAATGTATCTACCAGTTCGACTTTGTTATATTGCAGCCATTGGTCTGTATAAAGCTCCTGTCTTTCTATAGAACCATTACTTTGGCCCATCTGACTGAACCTGAGATACCTTATTGCTCTTTTCATTGCATTCCTTCAAAGTTGAATTGATGACTATTTCTGAAATAAGTTGAATCAATTTTTTCTCCCTCATCTCCAGATATTTTTTAAATATATCACATTGCTGTGATATATTTAAATTAACACTGCTCTTTTCCATTTCAAGGTGATTAATATTTAAGGTAAAGCAGTCCACTACGTATCATAAACTATACCCTCTTATCCTAATGAATTCGCTTTTCTTCTTGTCCTTTTCCCCTCATCGGGAGGGCCTCCTTCATCGGAACCCGATAACCGTTCTCTCCTGTTAGGATTCTGATCTTGAACCTGAGATTTCTCATTCTTCTGACGAAAGTCTAACCTTTTCATTCCTGTATCATATACATTAATGGTTTTGTATTGGGGATTAGCCTCTACAAATACCTTTTGATCCACGCCATCTTTCTGATAAGTCACTGACTGTAGATTTCCTTTTTTTAAAGAATCTAATAAGCTCGCCTTAAATTCGGAATTTGTAAGTTCTCTGATCGGATGTCTTGAAAGTGATTTTTCGAGGTCATATCCGTAGTTCTCATGATAATGCCTCAGTTTGAAGTTGCCATTATCATAGGTATTTTTAAAATCCATTTGAACCCAGGCATTAAAAAGATTCCCTTCCTTATTGGATAAATCTTTATTAACCGCTCTTCCACTCATTAAGTTATATGCCTCTTTCAGTGTGAAATTATTACCCTTGTTAATATAGAAGGTTTGCTCCATTCCTGATTCCTGCGACTCCTTTTTCATGTCCACACGGTAGGAGTTAAAAAAATACATGTCACTTTGTTTCGATTTGGTGAAGCTAAGGTTCGAAATCACCTCATCATTCCCAAATTTGGTATAATGTGATAGTTCGAAATCCGGCTTACCACTCTGTAAACCAATCTTAAGCTTTTCCTCAAGGCCTTCTCCGAAGCCACTATACTTAATTTGATCACGGAGATATTCATAATTATTCTGATTCATGATTCAATTTCTTTAAATGATTAATGATGTTTAACCTGCGAATAGAAAATTCTCTACTGGTAGAGCTCGTTTTAGCAACTTACCATTCAGTTTGAGTTTGAGGTTACGCCCACCTCCCATTTCGCTTACACTAATAGATAAATGCTTATTCCGGGGAATGGTGAAATGACGAAATACAAAAACAAAATCTATTCTCTCCTGTTGTCTAATGAACTGATCCGTTCGATTTCTAAAAGATGGTTTAAGCTCAATTTCCTGAAATGATGTCTTTTTGATTTTCCGATTATCACGAAGTGCGAATCGAACCTGATCAAGCACAAAGTCAATGTTTGTACGGTTGTCTAGAAAAAATTTGAAATACAGGGCATCTTTACCGGCATATAATCCGGTCAGATTTAGCTCAACTCCTGATTTGATATCTTTTTTTCTGAGATTTGAATCTTTCTTACCTGCAACTAATTGAACTTCCCGTTGAATCTTTTCCTCATTCAGATGCCCATCTGAAAAGGTAACTCCCTGCACACTGTTGCCTGCACCCTGGTAAAGCCTAAGGTTGAGTAATCCCGGATGATCGGAATAACTTACAAGAAAGGAATGAAGCCTACCATCTGCCGTAACAACAGTCAGATTAGTTTCTTTGAAACCCCGGATTCCCGCCTTGACCAGGAGCAGATTATCTGTACCTTCTGCCTTTTGAACCAAAATATCACGACTCCCTCTATCCACGCTTCTAATTGAATATGGAAATAATACATGAGTCGTTTTTGAATAAGTCACTTCTAAAGGCCTGGAAGTTATTTTTTCAACTAACTGAGCCTGAGAGGAGAATACGAATGAGATAAATACGCTCATTAACCCTACTACACAATTCTTTTTCATCTCAATAATATTTATGATTTTAAAAATAGTTTACCTGATTCTTCTACCCATTGTCAACTATAACCACTTGATAACCAGAATTTAACTTCACCTTAACAGGCTTTAAATTTCTGGTTAATAAAGTCTTTGCCGCATTTATTCCTGCCGTAGCCGCCTGTAATCCGAATGTGGAATTCAACGTGTTTACATCCATCAGACTCATTGAGCGGTCTGCCGATTGTTTCACTACCTCATGGGTAATTGTTCCGGGAACATATATTCCCTCCTGACCATCTAGATCGTAAACTGACAGTTTAACAGGTAGGATATGGTTTCCGGATGTAACACTTTCTATCTTAAGCTTAAGACGCTCCCCGTATAGTTGAGCCAGTCCATAGACATAACTATTCCTGGGCAAAACAAGCCCCCCGACAGACATTTTCTCAGTTAATCTTAGCTTCACCAATGAACCGTTCATCAATGTTTGAGTCTCATGAACGACAGCTTTTATCGTGTTGGAAGCAATATTCTCAGATTCCCAATCCGAAAATGAAAAAAAACCATTTTGGGAGACCGGATATTCAAGAGGATCCTCGTAGTCCTTCATTGTTTGCAGGGACAATTCTTCCTCAAAAGACTCCGGACTCATGGTTAAGACAGGAATTTTATCCCCGACCGGAATGGCAGCTAAAGTTTCCTTATCTATTGATCCCTCTTCTTTCAGACGCTTTTCAACCAATTCGGGATGTTGAATATCAAGTATGGTCTGAAGCATTTCGTTTAGCTCACTCAACTCCTTGGACTCAGATTTCCGGTTTGTCATTGAATTCATCATCTGCTCAAGCCTATCAATATCTTCAGAATAGCTGATCGTAGTGTTTGCAGGAGTCTCAGGGGATGGACTGTTTTTTGAGGGAGTTCTGGACAGTTCATTTTCAATTATCGCAAGTTTATCGGCTATAACTTGCTCAGGAGACTCTTTTTCAGAAGTCCAGCTATTTGTAGATGAAATTAGTTTACTCCTGACTGCATAATTTCCGGCATTAAGCACATATTCATCCTTATGATAGTTTGGATCATTGCGAATCTGTTGCTGAAACTTTAAGGAATCTTTCATCGCCAGGTTATAGTAATCAAGCTTTGTAAATTCGCTGTCATCTGGTAATACTGCATACGGCAAGTCCATGATAAGCCCGGTTTGGTTTGAATCATCTGACTCTTCACTCATTACCCTACCACCCCCTAAAGCCCAGAAGGCCATTGTAATAAAGGGTAGTACAATTAATGGTACCACTACATAAAACTTTCTTTGTCTCAATTCTTTTGCTGTCTTTTTCATATTCATAATTTTTTAGTTTTTCAATAATTCTCCATGTATTCCGGCTTCGCTTTGGATGACTGAACTGTCCGAACTCATTTCAGATATTTTCCTGTCTTCTGGCTCACCGGTTTTGGTATAATAGGAGGGTATACTAATGGTCTTTAAAACCTGAAATATTCTGGATTCCCCGGTCAGTCCGGTGCCCAGCAAATAAATGCAATATGATCCGGCCAAGGCACTCAGAAACCAAAGCACAAGCATTTGATCTCGAAGTGTAATTCTGTCCATTTTTTTCCTGGCCCAATCTTTCAGCTTACTCACAATCCGATTCTCTCTCTTCATCACTATATCCTGTTTTCTGTTTTTACATCTCTGTTTTCCAATGTTCTCCATTTTTCGATAAGAAAGCCATGGGGATTGTTATCACTTCTGGACACATTTCTAAGCTCGCCTTCCGTGATGAGTATGCGGGTAGTAATGCTGGCAGGACGAATGATTTTTTGTGTACTGAAACAGCGGAAATAATAGGGATAGAAATCCATGTCCAGCACTACGCTGTCTATCTGTATGGTCTGACTTATATTCCCTGAAATAATGCCGGTGTAAAATCCATTCTCCTTGAGATTGTCATAGGTTCTTCGTGCACTGTCATCCGAGAGATAAAGAGCCTTTGTCAAATTGCTTTTGATAACCTTGTCATCGGGGTCAAGTGTGAAAAATAATCTGTGGAAAGTCTGTACGTGATCCCGGGCTTCCACCGGAATATTATCTTTTCTCTCTGCCGCATACGCTTCCAAGGCCTTACCATTGGCCAGTATATAAATTCTGGATTCAGTTCGGGCAATTGACTTCATACTGCTATGAATCACCAATCCACTTATTACTACGCAGGCGAGAATAAGAACCAGGCTGATAACTCTTATATGACGAAAAGCCAAATCAATATTTTTCATTTTCCGGAACATAAATTCATTCATTTAACTTTCTGAGTCACCACTGATTCGTTTGCTTGCAGCGTTTTGTGGAGCCATCCCATTTCTGTTCATATCCATCAGTGAAGAATTCCCGCCACCCATACTGGCTATATTCTGAAAAACTGAAGAAGAACCTCCGCCAGCCATCTGGATCATGCGGCTCGATGTACCACCAAAGAGACTGGTAACCTTGCTGGTTAGCCCCCCGCCTCCACCAGCATGTATAATGTAATTCGCTACGGATGGTACCGTGAAATACCCGACAATTCCTATAATCAGAAAAACCAGATAGGCCGTATCTGTACGACTGAAATAGGTATCTCCGGAATGGCCTATCTGACTCAGATCGATTTTGAGCATATTTTCCTGGATCTTACCTATAATTCCTCCGAAGATATTGGCAACTGGTAACCAGAGAAAGACATTGAGATAACGGGCAAGCCAAACCGTTAATGTGTGCTGAAACCCATCAAAAACAGCAATTCCGAATGCCAGAGGCCCCAAAATTGATAATACGATCAACTGGAATGTTCGTAAGGTATTTATACAAAGTGCCGCCGCTTCAAAAAGTACTCGTAGAATCTCACTCATCCATTCTTTAATAGAATTCCTGAAATTATAAGATGCTTTTTCCATGGCGAATCTCAGGTCATTACCAATACCGTCAAAAATTCCCTCTGCCGAAGAATCCTGACCTTCATGAGTATACTTATACCAAAGGTCACGGTCCCCTACCCCACTCATCCCTACATACATCTGCCAGTTATCGGTCTTTTTAATAGCTTCTTCTTTTTGCTTCAGCAGTACCGCAATAGCCTTGTCAGAATCTTTGACCATACTTGCCGTGGCACTGACGGCTGGCTGCATTACTCCATTTATCATGGCCAGTACAGCCGGAAAAATCATGATGCTAAAACCAATTACAAAAGGCCTGAACAAGGGATAGAAATCAATAGCCTCCGCATTACTTATGTGTTTCCAAATCCGGGAAGAGATGTACCATATGGCAGCGAAACCGGCAATGGATTGCCCTACGCGAATGAGTCGGCTACTTAAAGGCATCATTTCACTGTAAAGCTCATTTAGTACTGAATTCAAGCCAGCCATTTCTCCCGCTATACCTTGTGCAAGCAAAATCTTTGGCAAAAACAGGCCTGAAACTGCCAGAATTACAGTTTTGAAGTTAGTTCTCATATCTTTCAGATTAAACTTATTGTATTCCGTAAATCCCCTTCAGTGTACTAACATCATTCCGTTCTTTGGCCCTCTGAACCGCCAGAATTGCCGTATTGCCGTTGAAATACCTCAGGAACATGAGTTTATCCTGCATATCAAGGAAGATTTCATCAATTAGCTTAATTCGCTCATCGTCACTCATCCTCATTTTCCCTGAGGTTATTACATTCGTTAATTCATCCAGATTACGAAGACTCTGTTGAAACAATCCAGAGTAAATATTACCAATGTAAGCGAGCTCATCAGCAGTAAAATTGGGATCCCTTCGGAACCGGCTGAGTGAAGATTTATATTCTGTGATTAGCATTTTTTGGTAACGTATAATATCCGCGACCCGGCGATAGTTCTTTACAGCTGGATTCACCTCGAGAAGACCATCCAGAAAATCCTTATGTATCCGGAAATTTCCTTCGGCAATATTTTTGACTGTCGTATATCCGCCGTTCAGTATCTCATACCCCTGCTTCATCTGCTCAAGAATTTGCTTGAATTGCTGAAGCTTTTCAAAATTCAGAATCAATTGAGCAATTTCATTCGCCTGAGCATGAGCCTGGCAGTTTACACCCCAGTTAAACACAATAGATGCTACAAAAAATAATTTCCACATATCATTCAAAATTTTGGTCATAAAGACGTTTGCTTATTTCAATTTCAGCTAACTCACGCTGCCGGCCTTTTACCAGTTGGAAAGCTTCTGTTGTAAACCTTCTGTAAAAAAGGTAGTTAGCCAACAATGCCTCAAAGAGCATTTCCATTCTTTCAATCCGTTCATTTGCCTCCATACGAAATGCCCCCTCTGTACGAATTTTATTAACTTCATTGAAAATCAATTCACAATCTTCGGTGAGCCTTTTACTCACCCCTTTGAAGAATCTCAACTCTTTTTCACTTAATGTTCGCTCCTTTGCTGCCCAGGTGATAAAGTCTTTTTCCATCTCTGAAATAGTCTTGTTAAACACTCTCGTATGAGATGCCCTGTCATAATTCTTCACCTCTGCATTGACTTCCTCCAGTGAATCAAAAAAAGATTTATGCATATCATATTCCCCACCCTTGAAACCTGACACCAATTCAAGTCCTTCATGAGCTATTCTGTACCCCTTTTTGATAAAATCCAGGTATACTCCGTTCGCAGCAATCTGAATTATCTGTTCTGCTATTGACTTTTGGTCATCCTGCTCCTGTCCGTTTACAGGAGAATAGTTAAACATAAACAGAAAGGCTATTGCGATCATCGTTTTCATATCTTTCAATTGGCTTAATTCAGTCCGTATAAATTCCTGATAATTAAACTATTAGTTCGGTCGTCCGATCGTTGGATACTCAGCAGAATATTTTGCTGGTTAAAGAGCTTAAGATGATTGTAGTTTTCATCTACCTGCTGGGCAATTCTATGGATATGATCAATTCGTGCCGCATCATCCATCTTGAGGTGCATCGATTTCACAATCATCGTTATCTGGTCTACGTTTCTGAGGCTTTCTTCCATAATGCCTGAGTAAACCTTATACATGTACTCTATCTCTTTGCTACTGAAATTGTTATCTGAGCTTATTATCCCCCAAACTAACTTGTACTCATTGACCAGCCTGGCTTGCTTTGCAGTTATTTCCTTGATCCTTTGATATCCTGAAATAGCCTTCTTCACTTCAATCAATTCCTGATAGTATTTCCTGTATTGCTCTCTTTGTTTCTCTGTCCAGTCAGCTATTTCATCCAGCTTAAGCTTGGTTAGTATATTCTCTAACTCCTTTTGGGCGTTTTGCAGCCAGATGGTTTGATTTTGTTGTTGTTGCAGAATGAGATCCGCAGCTTTGATAATCTTGACTACTGCTTCTTTGATGATCTTCAGAAGTGCTTCCGGTAATGCAGCTCTGCTTGATTGGGCTGAGAGCATCACTAATCCAAAGCATACTGACAACAAGACTGGTTTAATTCTCCACTTCATGATCATTCGGTTTTACTTACTCCTAATTTCTTTTGCTAGTTCACTGATACCTTTTCGTAAATCTCCTCCGTATTTCATGGAGTATTCCATCACTTTGAGTTTCTCCTTTTGCTCAGTAGTGTAAGCGAGGTATTCTTCCTGGCTTACTTCCGTTCGGTAAACCTTACTCAGCATGCCTCCGAGGCTAATAAAAACTTCTTTATACTTTCTTAAAGGATCGTTAGACCTGTTCACAGATAACACCAAAGCCTTTTCCTTATCTGTAAGTCCCAGAAGCTCTTGGATCTGATCAAACTTATTCTGGTATTTGCTTTGATCCAGCAATATTTTACAATCGCTGTTGTTTATGATGGCCTGTTTTACCACCGGGGACGAGATTATATCCTCGACCTCCTGAGTTACGACAACCGCCTCACCAAAGAACTTGCGTACCGTTTTAAAGAGGTATTTGATATATTCGGCAAAACCCTCCTTCATGAGTGCTTTCCAGGCTTCCTCAATAAGTATCATTTTTCTAACGCCCTCAAGCTTTCTCATTTTGTTGACAAACACCTCCATAATTATGATGGTAACCACCGGGAAAAGAATCGGATGATCCTTGATGTTATCAAGTTCAAAAACAATAAATCGCTGTTCAAGCAAACTGAGGTTCTCTCTGGCGTTAAGCAGAAAATCAAACTCACCGCCACGATAGTATGGCCGGAGGACATAGAGAAAGTTGTCTATATCAAACTCTTTCTCTTTAACCTTATCCTTTGCCAGAATAGGAGCATATTCACTACTCAGATATTCATAGAAGCTGTCAAATCCGGGAAAGACGTTCCGATTAACTTGCAGATGATCAAAGTAACCCGTTATGGCATTCGACAGAGCAACATATTCTGACCGCTTGAAAACTTCATCATCCTTCTTCCAAAGAGCCAGAAGCAATGTCTTTATACTTTCCTTTTTCTCCGTGTCCAGCGTATCACCTGCTTCCAGAAAGAAGGGATTAAATGCAATAGGTTTTTCTACACTGTAGGTGAAATAATAACCATTTACCAGATCACATAATCCCTTATACGAATGTCCAACATCGACCAGAACCACATGAGTACCCTTCTCGTAATAGGAGCGAACCATATGATTTGTGAAAAATGACTTACCACTACCTGATGGGCCGAGAATGAATTTGTTTCTGTTCGTGCAAATTCCATTACTCACCGGCTCATCACTGATATCCACATGAACTGGTTTTCCTGTCAAACGGTCGCCAAGTCGGATCCCGATCGGGCTTATCGATGAACGATAACCAGTTTCCAGATTTAGAAAACAAGCCGCCTGCTCTGCGAACGTATCAAACGTATCATTCATCGGAAAGTCCGCCGCATTGCCTGGTATTCCTGCCCAATAAATCTGAGGGGCACCCAATGTCTCAACTCTTGTCACTGCATCTATCTGTGCGAGGGCTGAAGAAACCTGATTTTTGATTAATTTCAATTCCTCCCTTTGCCTGCTCCATACGAGTATATTGAAATGTGCCTTCACCGGGAGCCGTTGCTGTGAAATGGCTTCATTCAGAAAATCATTGGTGGCGTCACGGGCAATAAGATTTTCGCGGCTATAAGCTGCCAGAGACTGCAGCCTGAGTCTTTTGCTTTCCAGTTTTCTGATCGTAGCCTGAACATCATCTATAAACAGATACTGGTTGTAAATATGATTACAGGTAAGAAGCTGACCCAATGAAGAAGCAAAGCCGACACTGAATTTTGATTTGTCTGTACTGTACCTGTCATAATTAATCCGGCTTCCGCACAAGGAAGGAAGGTCAACAGCATCGGCCAAAGTATATAGCTGGCAATAGTTATCCCCGACCTGCAATTCCTCAGTAAACTGAATATCTCCCAGCTGTATCCCTTCACAATGAACTGCCAGTTGACAATATTTTTCAATCAATCCCGGATGTTTATGATCACTCTTTAAGTCTCTGTTTGCTAGCCTTTTGAAACTTACAAATCCACTATCCTCCAGGATACGGGCAAATTGCCCGCAATTATCCTGAAAATCCTGTATGGTTTGCGGATTCAATGTTTCTTCAGGAACAATACTTTTTCTAAGTAAACTGGAAAATAGTGAGCTGGCAGACTTCCGGTGTTTCGGCTTTAATGTAATATAAAGATTACAGGTGTGATTAAGAAATGGACGCTCATTAAAAAAGATTTCACTGCTTAGACTTAAAAATGTATCCCCTTTGGAGTAATCGGCTCTATATGAATCATCCACAAACCAATCCTGCTTGTGCAGTATGGATGAAACCGGTAACAGTCGTATCGCCTTAACCCATGCGTGATGAAAACTTTCATAATCCTGATCTGAGAGAGTGAAAATTTCAGGAAGATTCAGCTCATAGGCAATCGTAATGTCACCTTGATTACTCAGAATACAATCGTTTTCAACATCCATGATTGGAAAAACCTCATCCAAAATCCTGTTCATATCCACTTTCCTTTAAGTTTTCTCCTCTCCGACTGTCTGAAAGCTCTGCGGCTACGGCAAATTATTGCCCGGGGCACCTGTCTCCTGGCCAAAGCCTTCATCAATCCATGTTCTCCGTATTTATTGCTTAACCGGTAAATTTGAATCACCAGAACGGCACCGAGTAATGCAATTACACCAACACATCCCAGGAGTGGGATACCTGTGAAATATAGAATTGCAAACAGGATCAGAAGAACTACCAGACCTCCGCCCAAATACCAGATATATTGTGCTTTAAGACCCTTAAATTCAATGCTTTGATTGATCCCCTTGTTTATTTGATAGACACTACATGCCATGTCGTTCAGTTCAGGTAACCATGAATTTCTGCAATTGTAGCATACCGTATATGGCGTTCCAGATAGTTCCTCTCGCTGAAGTCAAGGACATCAAGGGCGTCCTTACATGCCTCAACCAGTTGAATCACTTCATATGCAAGCTCTCCGGACCTGGACATTTTTTCATAATCAGAGGGAAATTCTTCTTCCAGAACCGACAGAATATAACGGTAACGTGATGGACGAAGAGCCGCCGTCAAACGATCCATACAGAGAAGCTCCATTTCACGACTGGAAATATTTTCATTACTCTGGTTATCTATCAAATCTGATATTTTACCAATTTCTTCGGACAGGAATTTCTCCAGCTGATTATCTTCTTCCAGACGAAATAGCAGCTCAGGATTATTGTGGGCCAGGTAGGCCCACAATTTTTCTTTCAATACTCTTTCCATGGTCTAAATCCCGAAAAAGGATTGAATGACAGTTGCCACAACTACCAGAAATACACAGCTTCCAAACCAGGCCGCGGCAACTTTACCCGTATCCTGATCTCCTGCATTCCATTTCTGATAGACTTTAACACCCCCAATAAGACCCAGAATGGCTCCAACGGCATACATCAGGTTGGTCCCGGGCTCAAAATAACTTCGAACCTTGGTATCAGCCTCAGTTATTCCCGCGATACCATCCTGTGCAAGAGCCGTGATACCTATCAGCACGAATGCGGCTGCTGAAATCAGCTTCGATTTTCGGACAATTTGATTTCTCCTTTCTCCTCTCCTTACCATAACTTCACAATTTAAGTTGATCAAATAATTAACAGGAGGACCTTCTATTACTCTTCCTTCTCCTCATCCCCTCTTTGCTCTCACGCCATCGGAAGGAATAGAAAGTACCTCCTGAAAGACTTTATTGCCATAGCCTGTCGGCCTGATCTTCACTCCATAACAGGCCGGTAATCTGCTCATATTCTGTTACAATGAATTCGCTTATCCAACTCCGGAAAACTGAATCCCTGACATCAGGATACCCCTGAAGAATCTGACTGATCTGCTTTTCATTTTCTTCCGTAGTTAGCTTTTTGAAAGATTCATCCTGAAACCGCCTTTTAACTTTAGCTACCAATTCCTCGACACGTTTCAAGTGCTCATCATCTGTATATTCCGGGCCTGGAGACGCATCCAAATCCTCATTGGACGGATTCCGCTCCATAATCATTGTTTCACGATGCGATCTTTGTCCAGAGATCAGGCTTCTGAGTTCAAAAGAGTAATACTTCAGTACTACAAAAGAATACCATACAAGAAGTCCTATGCAGGTAGAAATGGTATAATCGGCCCATGAAATAGTTGACAACATAACCTTAATACTTTAAGCAATGACTTATCCAATTCTTCCGGATTTTTATCATTATTTCGTTGGCAAAGTAAAAGGTATGCGAAAGCCTGCTCAAGTACAATATAATTTGTACCCTTCTGGTACCCCAAAGAGGTGAATCCATGCTACATAGCACAACTGGTTAATTATAAGACAATTAATTGGTTGGCTAGAAGACAATAAAATTTCTGTAATAAGATTGAAATAATCAGAAAATAAGAGAAGCTTTTGACTGAAGTATATTAATTGATAAGTGTAAATAAATGACAACCCCTCTCCCAGGGCTGGCAGGTTGCCCTATCAGTTTATCCATTAAGCAATGTCATTATCGTTAAGCAATCAGAAAGAAGGTTTTAAAACCTTATTCACCTAGGTTAGCCTTCAACCTCTCTATTACCTGTTTAAGGACTCAATCATAACTTGCTGCTCCTTAACTGCCTTCAATGCAATAACTCCAATCCGTGAAAAATCCATCCTAAGATATTCGTTTCCATCATTACGTTTGCTTTTATAAACCACCCAGGGAAAGAGCTGCTGAAACTCCTGGGCAATAACTCCAATCTCAGTTTTCAGAACTAGGCAAACTATACGATTTTACACCTTGAAAAGAAAGACTTGCGGGATGGTGTACAACTTTGAATTCAAATTGGAAACTCACTAATCTTCAACAAAGAGGGTATTTAATTTCTCATCATCGAGTTCGTTCTCCCAGCGGGCTATCACGCAACTTGCCAGACAATTTCCGGTAACATTAACCGAT
This sequence comes from uncultured Cytophagaceae bacterium, assembly GCA_966250325.1. Classification (GTDB taxonomy): domain Bacteria; phylum Bacteroidota; class Bacteroidia; order Cytophagales; family Spirosomataceae; genus Jiulongibacter. The sequence continues at coordinate 21,168 of CBINGY010000022.1, forward strand.
GTACGTGCCATATCCATCAGTTCGTCAATACCCAGAATTGCCATGATGGGCCAGATTTCCATATTAAAAGTAGCCGCTGTTCCGATCAATATGACCAGTGACGCCCGGGGGATACCAGCTATTCCTTTACTTGTTAGCATAAGTGTGAGACCTATCATTAACTGCTCTCCAACGCTAAGATCCATGTTTGTAGCCTGAGCCACAAAAATTGCTGCCAGTGAAAGGTAGAGTGTGCTGCCATCGAGATTAAAGGTATAGCCGGTGGGTATTACAAAAGAAACAATCTTGCGGGGTACTCCGATACGTTCCATATTTTCCATGGCCTTGGGAAGTGCACTTTCAGAACTGGTGGTTGCGAAAGCAATAGAAACCGGCTCCTTGATGGCCCGTAAGAAATTAACTACCGGAATTTTGAAAAAATACATCACAGGCCCCAAAACCACTACCATAAAAACCAATAAAGCCAAATAAAGAGTGAGTAATAATTTGAATAAGGCAAAAAGGATATCCATACCCAGATCTGCAGTGGCATGGGCTATGGCCGCCCCCACTCCAAAAGGTGCCAGATACATAATAATGTTAGTGAACTTAAACATGACCTCAGAAAGGCTTTCGCAGAACGCCAGCATAGGTTTCTTTTTTTCTTCTGACAACAGAGCAAGTCCTATACCGAAAAGTACGCTGAAAACTACGATCTGAAGTACCTGCCCCTCATAGACCGACTTTGCGATATTCTCGGGAAAGATGTTCAGAATGTGATCCTGCCAGGTATGCTTCTCATCGGGCAATGTCTCCAGAAATCCTTGTGGAATGGCTACTCCGGCACTATCAAGCACCTGAATGATCTCAGATTGCCTTTGTTTTACCGCATTTTTAGGTATATCCGTTATTTCGACTTTATCTTTTTCTATTCCAACTCCTGCTTTTGTGATGTTTATCATTACCAGCCCTACAACCAGTGCGAGTGTGGTAACCAGTTCAAAATATAGAAGGGACTTCCAGCCCATGCGGCCCAATTGCTTCATATTGGAATGCCCGGCTATGCCTACCACCAGCGTGGCAAAAAGTATAGGAGCGATGATCGTCTTTATCAGCTTGAGAAAGACTTTGCTCAGAACCTGAAGTTCCATGGCTGCATCACGAAAATCAAGTCCAATACGGATTCCGATTACCATGGCCACTAGTATCCATGTAGTAAGCGATTTCTTTCTGAGAGCGTAATATGAAATTATCAGAATAAAACCCCACCAAATCACAGAAGTTACTACATCCTGCAGGCTGATATACTTGTTTATATTAAGAAAAGACAGTACGGAAGCAAGGCTTAGCCAAATTCCTGCAAACAACACAATTTTTCTCTCAGACACCATTCTATATTATTTTATTGTAACAATCTCACAAAAACCAGAATATACTTATATTAAATACCGAAACTACGACTTTTGTTAATTTTAAGAATAGCCGAAATCAAATGAATTTAAAATTTTACAATTAATAACGCTATCGTACTATTTTCCCCACCCTTAAAGTTTTTAGCCGGAGGTTTAGTAAAGAAATTCCACCTAAGTGTAATTGGTAAATTGTTTTCAAGGCACAAAAAAAATCATATACATTTGAGGTTATCTTCTAACTAATCTAGGCCATTATGTCAATTTGGAGAAAAAAATCAATCTCATCTCTGGTCTCTGAAGCCTCTGACGATGAGAAAGGGCTGAAGCGAACTTTATCATCAGGTGCATTGGTAGCTCTTGGTATCGGTGCCATTATCGGAGCAGGACTATTTTCACTTACCGGGATAGCCGCAGCAGAACATGCCGGGCCGGCAGTTACCATTTCATTCTGTCTGGCCGCTTTGGCTTGTGCCTTTGCTGGTTTGTGCTATGCAGAGTTTGCGTCCATGATTCCTATTGCCGGGAGTGCCTACACCTATTCCTATGCTACTATGGGAGAATTTCTGGCCTGGATCATCGGGTGGGACCTTGTCCTGGAATATGCCTTGGCAGCTGCCACAGTAGGTGTAAGTTGGTCAAGATATCTTCTAGAACTATTAGCGAAATTCAATATTCATTTACCGGCACAATTAACTTGTTCTCCCTGGGAAACAATGACTTTATCAGATGGGAATGTCCTTCATGGAGGAGTTATAAATCTTCCAGCCATACTGATTGTTTCTGTGCTCTCACTGGTACTGATGCGGGGTACTAAAGAATCGAGCACTATTAATAATATACTGGTAGTGGTAAAACTCATAGTGGTTGTTTTATTCATTACACTGGGATGGAAATTCATAAACCCTTCCAACTATACACCATATATTCCTGAAAACACCGGAGTTAAAGGACAGTTTGGCTGGTCTGGTATTGCTGCAGGAGCTGCTACAGTTTTCTTTGCGTTCATTGGATTTGATGCTGTTTCTACAGCTGCACAGGAGGCAAAAAATCCTCAGAAGGGCATGCCGATTGGCATACTTGGTTCTCTGCTTATTTGCACTATTTTGTATGTATTGTTTGCCCATGTAATGACCGGGCTTGTACCATTCAGTCAATTTGCGGGTGATGCCAAACCTGCCGCTACAGCATTTGCCGTTACTGGTTATGACTTTTTACAAACGGGTCTTATTATAGCTATTCTGGCAGGGTACACCTCGGTTATGTTGGTCATGTTGCTGGGTCAAAGTCGTATTTTTTATACAATGAGCCGGGATGGCCTGCTCCCTCCTTTTTTTAGTGCAATTCACACCAAATTCAGAACACCGTGGAAAACCAACCTTTTCTTCATGGTTTTTATTAGCTTTTTCGCAGGTTTTGTTCCGGTCAGTGATTTAGGCCATATGGTAAGCATTGGTACTTTACTGGCATTTGCCCTGGTCTGCATCGGAGTGCTTGTGATGCGAAAAAGAGACCCCGATGCCCCTCGATCTTTCAAAACTCCTCTGGTTCCTTTTGTTCCCGTAGCAGGGGTGTTAGTTTGTTTGTATTTAATGTATGCCTTGCCTTCTGAGAGCTGGATCCGACTTCTCATCTGGTTGGCAATCGGAGTTTCTATTTATTTCGGTTACAGTAAAAAACACAGTAAGCTCAATTCAAGTAAATGAGTAAGACGAAAGCCCTGGAGTGTCTTTTCAGACGTAAGAACGTTGCCGATATACTGGCTACGATGAAGGAAAATGAGGAGGCCGAGAATTCGTTGAGAAGAAACCTGACAGTTCGTGATCTGACTGGTTTCGGAATTGCTGCTATTGTGGGAGCTGGCATATTCAGTACCATTGGCTCGGCGAGTTCAAACGGAGGACCTGCGGTTATCTTTCTATTTCTTTTTACGGCAATGGCCTGTGGGTTTGCTGCATTTGCCTATGCCGAATTTGCAGCCATGGTGCCAGTTTCTGGAAGTGCCTATACGTATTCTTATGTAGCCTTTGGGGAATTGGTAGCCTGGATCATCGGATGGGCTTTGATCATGGAGTACGCTGTCGGCAATATTACTGTAGCCATTTCCTGGAGTGACTACTTTACGGGTTTTCTGGAAAGTGGAGGGTTGCATCTTCCACAGTGGGTACAAATGGATTTCCTGACGGCCTACAAAGGTTATCATGAGGCTTTGGCTCTAATGGAACAAGGTAAAGAATGGAGTGAACTTGAAACAAACCTGCAGGCAAGTTATCAGGCCTGGACGGAAGCTCCGAAATGGGGGGTATTTCATTTTGTAACAGATCTCCCAGCCTTGTTAATCATTGTTCTAGTCACATTTCTGGTCTACAGAGGTATGAAAGAATCAAGAAATGCAAGCAATCTTATGGTGGTCATAAAACTTTGTGTAATTCTTTTGGTGATAGCTGTAGGAATTTTTTACGTAGACACCGAAAACTGGAATCCATTTGCTCCTAACGGTCTTTCAGGAATTCTCAAAGGAGTTTCGGCAGTTTTCTTTGCCTATATTGGTTTTGACGCCATTTCTACCACTGCAGAAGAATGCCAGAATCCCCAGCGTGATCTCCCTCGGGGTATGATGTGGGCTATCATCGTGTGTACCATTCTGTACATAGCTATTGCCTTGATTCTTACAGGAATGGTACCCTATTATGAGCTGAATGTTGGCGACCCTCTGGCACATGTTTTTGAACAGGTAAATCTGAAATGGATATCGGGAATTATTGCGGTAAGTGCGGTAGTGGCCATGGCTAGTGTGCTTCTTGTTTTTCAGATGGGCCAGCCAAGAATTTGGATGAGCATGAGCCGTGACGGCTTACTTCCGCCCATATTCTCCCGTATTCACCCGCGGTTTAAAACGCCCTCATTTGCTACCATTGTAACTGGTTTTGCCGTAGGGGTGCCCGCACTCTTTCTGAACCTTACGCTTGTGACGGACTTGTGCAGTATAGGAACTTTGTTTGCCTTCGTTTTAGTTTGTGGTGGCGTTTTGGTAATGCAGAATAACCCCGATATACCTCAAGGGAAATTTAAAACACCGTACATTAATTCCAGATACATTTTCCCTCTTTTGGTGATTATTGGGTTGGTTTATGCATTTACCGTCGAAAAAACTGCAACAATGGAATTTATTACGAATCAAGCACGACTTCGAACACCCGCAGAAATGGTAAAGATGCTTAACGAAAGGCAGATACGAATAGTAAGTAGTGTGCTTAAAATGAACCACAAAGCTGATTCCGGGAATTCCGGAAACCTGGAAAACCAGCTTGAAATCCTAGCACTAGAACATCCCAATTATGAGGCCATTATCCGATCTTTACCCATTCGTGACTCACTGAAGTATGAAAGTGGCTTTCCACTTTTCCTTCATAAAATTCCAGGCTGGTTGTTTCTAATTACGGTATTGGTTATGACAGTTTTGGCCTTTAAAAAAAGACTCTCACTTATTCCATTACTGGGAATGTTATCCTGTCTATATATGATGGTAGAGTTGAATGTCTGGAACTGGATTTATTTCGGTATATGGCTCATTATGGGTCTAATCATTTACTTCTCGTATGGCTTCAGAAACAGCAAATTGGCTAATAAGAAGTATTAGTAATTCATTAATACATTTTGTCTACTCACTTCTGGCAAAAGCCAAATTTCTGTGAATCATTGATGAAAAAACAGTGACTTTGCCAGTTATATCCTATAAAAAAATTTAAAGCCCATTTAATTCGTCACCCTTTTTATGAAGAACAATCGTTACACCCTGTTTATCCTTCTGGTTGTTTTAATCACCTATAATTTCCCCGACTATTTCATTGAAATAAATGGAATAAAACTAACTGCACTGATCTCTCCAATATTGCAGGTGATAATGTTTGGAATGGGTACTACAGTTACATTCAATGATTTCATTGGAGTGGTAAAAACACCCAAAACTGTGGCCATTGGCATAATTCTTCATTTCGTTTTTATGCCTCTTCTGGGTTTTGGAATAGCCAAAATAGGTAACTTTCCGCCAGAAATTGCGGCCGGTATAATTTTGATTGGTTGTAGTCCAAGCGGCCTGGCTTCTCACGTGATCTGCCTGTTAGCCAAAGCCAATGTCCCGCTTTCAATAACAATTGGTACTGTAGGTACAATGCTGGCACCAGTACTTACGCCTTTTCTGATGCGTTTGCTCGGAGGGGCCTTTATAGAGGTGAACCTGTTGGATATGGCACTGCATATGACTCAGCTCGTGATTCTTCCAGTGGGATTGGGTTTCCTTCTCAATCGTTACTTCCCAAAATTCATCAACTCTATCAAACAAATATTACCTATATTTTCGATGGCTGGAATAGCCTTTATAATCGGAACCACGACGGCAGCAGGCCATCAATCGCTAGCCTCTATGGGACTTTTGCTTTTCATAGCCGTACTAGTTCATAATTTGGGAGGATATCTTCTAGGCTATTTCTCATCACGTTTACTTGGTCTGAATGAGCAGGATAGCCGCACTGTGGCCGTGGAAGTTGGAATGCAAAATGCCGGACTTGCTTCAGCACTCGCTGTCGAAATGGGAAAAGCCGCCACCGTGGGCCTTGCTGCTGCTATCTTTGGTCCGTTAATGAACGTAACGGGCTCACTGCTGGCAAGTTGGTGGGGTAAACCGGAAAATAAACCGAAATAATGGTTATAATAACGCTACAAGCGGTTGTAAGCCGCCAAAGCCTGTTTTTTCCAATTCCCCTGGTGTATGTTAAATTCCATCCTTCTTATAGGGATATGCTGCTAGCTGGGCTAAATGCAAGATCATAGTGCCCCACATACACGCTGGCAAGGGAAAAATAGCAATTCAGAACTGCCATATTTTCGATAACAAAATACGCGGAATAGATGACAGCCCAGGCAAAACATATTCTTTTGGCGGAAATGTAATTTACAATAACGGAGCCGATGGTTCCCTCATCGTCAGAAATCCACGTTGACAACTTTACTCGGTGATTATTAAAATTAGGCTAAAAATGTTCCATCATTTAATGCAGTAGCCAGAGATATTCATCCGAAAAAGCCTTTTTATAAAGTAGGATTATTCCCAAGGGCAAGGCCTTTGGGAATAACGGGTTGAAATCTATCTATATATATTTTAAACTAACTCTCAACCCTGACACGCCTTGAGTTCATGACAAAGATATCCAAAATCAATCAGAATTCAACTCAACATATATGGTGATGTACTTCAAGGATATGAAAATCCTGCTTATCAGGGTATTCAGATAAAAATTGAATGAAGTCCTTAAATTGTTCCGTGTTAAAAATATCAATCGGGTCAGGAGTCTCGAGCGTAAGCACTCCATTGTAAACATAGTGAAGTACCTTCGGAACATCAACCGAAACCTTGTACAAACTTATACGTATTTTGGAATGCCTGGAGATAATCAGGGACATTAAGCCATAGCCCCTTCACAGGATCGATAACACCCTGAATTCTCTGGCATGTTGAGTTTGGAAAGTCTATTGGTAGTTTGTAAAAAGTAAAAGATATTTTCATCTACGAAATGGTCTTTCATATGAAATTGTTGAAGCTTCAGAGAAGCCATAGTGGTTTTATACCTGACAGGTTAAGAAACGTGTTTATTACAACGTGAGGCAACTTAAAAAAATATTCCTGCAAGCAAGGCTGACAGGAATACTAACCTCGTCTTTTGGACGACCAATTGGTAAAATGAAAATCTCTAATGGAATTTTACTAAAGTTAGCAGAAAGTATTCACAAATGAAATAGGAGCAATCGTAGATTTCTAACCCTTACCTATATACTGACTTATTTTAAGAAGTTTTCGCAAACAAGCCTTCTCCAACCGGAAAAGGCCTTTTTAACTTCTAAATCCACACAACTTATATCTAAAGCTAATAGGATTTGATTACATTTTCAACTATGGTGATTCACTTTACTAATCGCAATGTTATAGTCGACACTTTCGCTTGGTTGGTCCCGAGGTGACTGTTTTGGCCCCTAAATAAACTAGACATGATTACGAATAATTTTTTGTAATTATGGATATGGGAAAGAGTTCACAAAGGTTGAGAAACTAGCCATCATATAAGAAGCCACTGCGAATGGGCTACGAGTTACATCTGAGAAGTATACACTGTAACCGACCACCCTTTATTACTGGAAGAAAAAGGTAGGAGAAATGGTTGATCAAAGACTGGATCATGGATTAACTCGAGAGCGATTGGCTGTTATCAAAAATCTGGAGAAGTAGAACCAAACCTTAAAGGAAATCAGACAATTGACAGAAGATTCTCTCAAAGTATTAAGACGTAGAAACAGCACCCTAATCACCGGGTAAACGTAGAACTGGAAAACAATTTATTACTTTTAATCAATTGGAAAATGTCGGCCTATAAGGGTAAAAGGCCAGTGGCAGATAAGCATATCTAATAGTTTAATAAAGTCTATTGAGTCAATATGAACTGAATTACAAATCCAACAACTTGTCAATTTCCTTTTCCATAGGTTTTTCCTCAAAGAATATCTGTCTGGCAGAAATAACGCCATCCGGCCGGATAAGAAAAGCCATATTAGGTGCTTGACCATAAAGTGTCCAGAAAACGTTATCGGGGTTGTCAACCAACACTTCTGGTTCAATACTCAGGAGATCAACCCACTTTGAAGTAAGTTGCCTTCTTTCGGCATAGGTTTTAGGCCTTCTGGCCTCTATTCCATCCTTTATGTTCAGTTTGGATGGCCAGACCTGGTTTGAAATAGAGTATGGGCTGGCTACATCGGACGGGTGGGCTTCCATGGTGTGAATCACATATACACTAAGCTTTTTACGATAACTGCGGGTAAGCTCTGTAACTTCTTCAATATGGCCCCGTGAAATATCACAGGTATAGCTTCCATTGACCAACAAAATCGGTTTTCATTTTTTTAGCTCCTTATACAGATTGAATAGATCGCCATTCAGATAACGAATAGTGAAATCAGGTGCTTTTTCACCGGCTTGTTTCACCAGAAATTTCCAACGCATCATAAAGTTTTCATCCTCCATAGCTGCCGATTTACGGAAAACGATTTTCCGGGCATCATCCGCTGTTGGCTTCAAAGATTTAGACATTTCCTGAGCATGGGAAATAAGGGACGTCAGAAACAGGGCGGGTAAAAGTGACTTGCAAATTAGACTTTTCATAAGTACAGACGAAGATTAGGTTTTCAAATAGGTTGAACAAGGCTGTCTAGCCGGTTGAATCAAAACTATTGACACATTCGTTTTTGTACTATTTAAATAGAAGGGTTATTAATTTTGCTAGATGAAAAGGTCATATTGGACTTTATTGATTTAAATAGCCAGATTATTGGCTTTTGACCGTACCCTGGATGCTAACATCCTCCTTAAAACGGTTTAGGTCTTATTTGTCCAAAAAACAACGCGATACAAGATCAGCATTAATAATAATTCGTCATACCTATCGTTGTAGAACGCTTTCCATTCGGAATTCATGACGAATCGCCCAAAGGATGTGATGCCAACAGGCCAATAAATCATTCAACAGGAGCCGCGGAAATATTCACCCTCAGCCTTGATCTTAATACTTACACACTCCCCTTTAATCCGAAGTTTATTGAACCGAAACTACTGGGAGGAACAAACACTGGAATCATGCTTATTGATCTACTTAAAAAAAGAAAAGTTAATAGTGATTCCGCCAATACAGGAACCTATAAAAGTTTGCATATCTGTTCCTGATCTTCCTATTAATTGATTTCTAGACATTTAAAAATTCGAAATCTAACAAGGAGTTTACTTTGGGGTGTTTCATTCACTCGCGGGTATTCATTCCCTGCGTCCGGATTTTATAATACTGAATACCTCATAATCCCCGACTATTACATTTTCCGTCCTGAGTCGGAATCATATTTTTGTTGTCGAGCCGATAGCTGTAATTCTCGAAATTCATGTTTTGAAATGAGCCCAGAGAGACCTCAGTATCTGCACCATCCACCACCTTTCCTTCCAGAAAGCCAAACTTTTGGAGAGCGTCATTCAGGGTAAGCTGCTTGTCATTTTCCTGGGCAATTGCATATGTGAAAGAGAAAGAACAAAGAACCGGAAGTACTATTTTCATAACGATAATTTACTTTCATATGCAAAATTCCGCCTTGAAGTTGCCTGAGCCGTTACTCACTCCTCAAACTCTTCACCCGGTTCAGCAGTGCCGTTTTTATGGTTTGATAACTCACAGTTAATATAGTTATGGTAAGAAAGGAAATAGCAGCCAGCAAGTACATCTACATGACACCTATTTTCATTTGAAAAATATCTGTTAAATGTCAATGTCCTAAAAAGGGGAGGGTTACACCAGGACATTCAAATGTTGGTACCCGTAATTCAACTTGTTATATGTTAGCAACTTGCATATACTATTTCAATTTCTCAAGGGTAATATTATTCATTCCCTGGTTGAAATAAATTACCAGACGATTGCCTCTAACAACATAGGATTCAGCGTTTCCAATTGAATCGAACAATCTTGCCCATTCCGGCTCAGTAATAAAAGTCTGAAGAAGATTGCTTATCGTGATTCCTCCTTTATTGTCAATTGTATAGTCGCCCGAAAAAGAGTTGGTGACTTTTATCCCGGATATTTTTCCACCTGACAGATCAGTTTCAGTGAAACGAACGGTTACGTCTCCATTATTATACTGACTCCAGGTATTCTCCCCGTTTTTTTTAATCACCGACGAAATTTTATAAGAAACCACTCTCCACTCACCGGTAAGGTCATATGTTGCAATAATATCCTTTTCGCTACACCCCCCAATGTGAAAAGCAACAAGTACTAATACAGCTATTCGAAGCGGGCAGAATAAATTTTTCATGACATGTGTTTATACCCATAAATTCACTTTTCGCCTTCAGGGTTGTTTCATGTTTACCGAAAAAGACCTTTCGTTAACCATTTCCTAACCCTTACCAGTAACACATCCAGAAAATTCAATGATTCGGGGTTCTCGGATCGCTACCCAAGCCTTTAATCAGAATACCTTACTGGATGGGATAATTCAACTATACACAAATATGAAATTCCACTTGACAGGAATATTCGTTTATCGTCGTATTTTAACTTTTCCTATTTTGGGGGAGGGTTATCAAAGGGCAATAGTCAGGCGTTTGAACGGTAAAAACTATCGACAATTAAGTTCAACTAAAGCTTCATTCTTGGTATTACATGCCGATCGAAGCCTTAGTTCTTAGCTGCTGCAATTATTTATCAGTTATTGTTGAACTGTCAAATAAGGTAATTTGCATCCCATTTGGATCTTCAATTCTCATTACATTACTCCATGGAGCTTTTGTAATTTCTCCTATTTTTTTTGCCGCACCAGTTTGTGTTAAAAATTCAGACTTTTCTGTCAATTTTCCTCCAAAATTTAAAGCGATTCGTATGTCCCCGGAAACACCTGCTCTTCCAACTTCCATTTGGTCAATAAAATCTTTGTGATTACGGTCAATTATTTCTAAAGATGCTAATCCCGCCTCAAGGATAATCCCTTTTCCAGTATCTTCATCCCAAGAAAGTGATTCTTTTAACCCAACTTCATTTTTATAAAAATTGATAACTTCATCTAAATTTTCAACTGTTAAGATTAATCGTAACTCTTTCATATCATTTATTTTTTTTCATTGATTTTTTTCACTATTCCCCTCTTAATCAATGTGTATTGCAAAAATTAGTTAATAGCTATAGATGTACTTTTTACTTTAATCTGAGATTAAAAATTTTGTTTATAAAATATTCGTGTAAATCATTTACTCCAAGATCGTGTCCAAATTAGCTTCTTCAAACCTAAATTTGGAAGAATATTTAATAGTATAATTGCCTTCATATAAGTTGCAGCTAGCAGTTCTCAATTGTACGCAGGCAGGACTTTTACTACTGAACCTCATACGAAACACAAAAACCCTGCTTGCGTATAGGCGATATTAGCGGGCCATTGTTCATTCTTCGTCTTTTAAACGCAGGACAAAAATTTTCCCTAATGGAGAAAGCTCGTAACCAACAGTATGACTGATGGTCAGTCCCATGTTTTTCAGTTTTCGGATACTCAGTTTTAACCATTCCTTTTCAAACCCTGTTAGTTTTGCGATGCCTTTGGCGTGTAAATTGGGATTGTCTTTTATCGCCAATAAAACCTTTTCCGTCCAATGTCCTTGTCTACTGTACTTGTTCAGCCGTTCTAACTTCTTTTTTAAATCGGCAAATTGCCGTTCGGATAGTTCTGTTCTTTCTCTTAGTTTTATTCGTGGGTCTGCGGAATGATAGCTCACGGATATTTTGAAAATCGTTCCTGTGCTATTGTTCGTAAATGATTTTAGTAATTGTTTCCTGTCTGCGAAGCCCGCATGTAAAGCGTCTTTCTCGGTTATATCGTTTTCGTCTACTGTTTCTATTTTTCTGATTTCAACCAAGCCGACAGAAGTATGTAACAGACTTCCTTCTTTGACAGAAGCCTTTTGCCACCTGCGGAAAGCCAAAGTTATTTTGCCTGATTTTATTCCGCTTAAATGTATCTCTTTGAACAACATAGTTACATGCTCTTTACATACTCGTCCAAACTTAACGGTTTTCTACCAAGCAATTTTTCAAGGGTGTAATCTATGTAGGAAAACTCGCCTATTTTAATACCGTTTGCCATACTTACCAATAAATCTAGTTCTTAAATGGGCATTTGATAACTAATCAATTCTTCCCTACAAGTAGTGTGTTTATATTAAAATCGACGCGTTGAGCGGTTAAATATAATTTACTTCTGATGTATTGGCAGTAGTAAATGTTTAGAACCTGAAGGCTTCCGATTCGTTTCAACTGCAAACAACCACCCAAAACTCTCTTTCTAGCGGTACTCTTTACGAAGGGTTACAGCCATAAAATTCTGAACCTCTCCTGAAAGTCTCCAAGCCCAGGCTCTCCACCATTCAGCTGTCTTGTTTTGGGATAGGGTCATTGAGCCTTAATTATTCGTTTCAACTAACTCCATTTGGGGAAGGCTAACACTTTACTGTCAACAAAGCACAAACTTTGATTAAAGCACTAAGCTGAATTGAACCGCTGACCTCCACTTTGGGAAAGGGTCACTGATGGCAATAGTTGTTTTTTGTCAGTTTATTACTTTGTCCAGCTTTGTTGAATTCTAACACCTAACCATAAGCAGGGAAATGTTATAGCAGCGAGTGTGTAACCAAACCACAATTCTGACTTCTCGGCAAATTCCGGACTACTTACTGCCAATAGCGTAATCGCTGTTCCAATTACTCCAAGAATTAAAGCGTGAAGTATTGGCTTGTTTGGTGCAAGTTTAGAAATGATAAAACCTGCTAATAATCCATAAAAAGCTCTATAAAACAAACAAAGCAAAATTGCCCAGGTTGCAAACAAACCTTTTTCAGGATTAGGCAATACACCTATTCGTTCAAGTAAATAATCTGTCAGCACTGACAACAAAGCATTTACAACAAACGCGAGAAGAATGACGCCAATACTTTTTAAAATGTTCATACTATTTGCTTTATCATATGGATGCCTGAACAAGTTTCTCAATCTCAAATTTTCTCATTTGCATAAATGCCTGTGCCGCTTTTCCAGCTTTGTTTGGATCGCTCATTATTTTGCTCAAAATTGTAGGTATGACCTGCCATGAAACTCCAAACTTATCTTTAAGCCAACCGCACATACTTTCTTCGCCGCTTTCGGTCAACTTTTCCCAGTAGTAATCTATTTCATCCTGTGTTTCGCAATGAATAGTTAATGAAACTCCTTCGCTAAATGTAAAGTTGTGCGGTTTACTGTCCATAAACATAAATTTTTGTCCGTTGAGTGCAATTTGGGCGTGTTTTACTTCACCTGCTTGTTCCGGTGCTTCATTGTCGCCAAAGCGAAGAATACCGTCTTGTTTCGGGTTTTTGAAAATTGCGGAATAATGATTGATTGCTTCTGCGGCACGTCCGTATTGATTGCCTGTGAACAAAAGCGAAGGTGTTATGCGTTGTCCAACTTCTTCAATTTTCCCTAATGAAAATTGCCACGAAACTCCATATTTGTCATTAAGCCAACCGTATTTTTCGCTCCATTCGTATTTTTCCAAAGGCATTAAAACAGAACCATCTTTTACAAATGTATCCCAAATGCGGTTTACTTCATCTTCAGTTTCGCAAATGTAGAACAGAGAAATAGAAGCGTTGGGCTGATACATTGGCCCACCGTTAAGCAATGTTATGTGATGTCCCGAAACTTCAATTTCTGTTACAACAGGTGATTGTGCAACAACTTTGGCATTTGTTAAATAAGAACTGTAAAATGCTCCCGCTTCTTTTGCCTGATGGTTAAACCAAAGGCAAGGTGTTATTTGCTCTTTCATTTTTCCTAAAATTTTCCTGATGCAAAATTAATTCCTGCCTGAACGGTGGCATTGTATAAAACCGACATATTTCACTTTCCCTTATCTAACCCCGATTGCAGGTATTCATTTGGGGTTGTGTTTGTAAACTCTTTGAACGAGCGTATGTAGTGGCTTTGATCAAAGTAACCGTTTGTAAATGCAACATCTGTCAGCTTTTCAAAATGTCCGCTTTTTAAATGTGAAAAGGCAAAATAATGTTGGCAAATTCTTCTGTATTCATTAGCTGTGATGCCAACATACTTCTTGAAAATCCGTTGGAAAGTTCTTTCGGATAGATGTAAGTTTTCCAATAATTGCGAAAGAACATCTGTGTTTGAATTATGCATTATCGTATCGGTAGAATAGCGTATCATTTCACAATCTCTTTTGTTGCTTTCTATTTGCGTGAAAATGAAATGAGATAAAATTTCAACTTTTTCCTGCGTTGATTTGGAATGATAAAGTTGAATGTTCAATGCCATTGCTTTTTGTGCGTTCCAAAGATTGAGATCAACAGGTTTTTCTTTCAAGTCCTGTGCGGATACTTTGAAGATTGTGGCTAATGCAAACGGCTTAAAGAAAAAAGCGATTGTTGTTTCGTCCAATTCTTCAACAGGAACAGATTGTCCGAAAAGTGTAATGCGGTTGTCTGCCTTGTAAAGCAAAGCTGACATTCCATTTGTGAACAAAGGCAAGTCAGAACTTACACTTTCAGAGCTATTGTTGAACACCAAAACCGTCCGAATGTAGTCGACTAATTTCGGGTCTGGATTATGGTAGTCGTAGTTTTTCTTTGTCATTGTCCGCCATTTGTTTGTGTTTAGGGTTGTCCGTTACTAGTACTGCCAACGGTTTGCAGATATGCAATTGTAACCCTCCCCTTTTAGGACATAGTATAACTAATCAAATATATTGATTTATTGTTCTTCCTAAATTTTTGAGCTACTTCGGGATGAACCCTCCCAACGATTCAATCGGTCTTTGGGTGTTATAAATTCTTCAATCAGGATTCTGACTTTATGATATTTTCAAACAGACAGGCGTCCATGTTTTCACCCAGCTTTTCAGGATATCCGAATCCATTCCGAATAGAAAGAATGCGTCTGAAGAATAAGAATAACTGAACTTGTTAACCTGGCAGAGAGATCTTATGCCCGACTACTAAGTTCTCCATTGCGTTGAGGGCGGCTTTCCCACCCCTTTTGCAATTCAGAACTATCAGTTTCAGTACTCAACCGAACTTTCATTCTTACTATAAATCAGGGCCAGTTCACCTCTTCGCGGGGAATAAAGAAGCCTTTGATGCAGTTCAGATTCCGGATACAAACCTGAATATGGCTCTTTTTTTGTATGGCTCCACCCTCAAAAGCCGGCCCACCTTCCGTAAATATTCCCCGGGCGGTATCAAAAGGTTGAAGCTGAGAAGTGGGATTCCCCTTTATTTCTTCTTCTATTTTCTGATGCAAATATTCAATTACGGCACAATCAAGTTTCCGAAATATTAAATCCTTATGCTTGTCACTACCTAAATCCTTATTACTTGGTAAGGCCTGACCGGCATTAGACAGATCTTCCTTCATACGTTCATAGTATTCCGGGAGAATATCGGTGAATTGGGAGTCCGTAAAATCCAGACAATAATCTAATTGGTAAATGACACCTACAACTGACGGATCAGTAATCCCACCTCGCTTTTTCTTATCATGTGCCCATTGCAATGCCCGCTCATAATTGTTTTCCCAAACATAAAAGCCATTACCGAGCCAATCGTAGCGTTCTTTACTCTTTTTTACCTTATTGGGTTTATTGACCAAATTATCCCTGACGGATTCATCACACCCGTGAAAACCAATGTAGAGATTGGGTCTTTTACTGTACGTTATTTAGTAAAACCCACCTTTGCCAGATTTTTATAGTGACTTGTAAATTCACCCTTCTTGTTTAAAATCTTAGCCTCCTGCAAAGAAGCCAGCACGACATTCTTATCCTTATGCTCAGCTTTAATTTTCTGAGAAAGTTTGGATAACAACTTTGCCTGATTTGATTTCATACCCTTTGTGTCTGTGCCTCTGTTTGTGTCTGTGCCTCTGTGTTACAAAAGAAAATACTTTTTCGTTCAATACCAAATAGGTGTATACCAACAAAGTAATAGTAGTGAATGCGGGCTGATGACTCGACTGGGAATCAACTGAAAATTTAACCCGGTAGCCAAACCATAGGAATATTTAAGTCACACCTAAATTTGAATTTCTCACCTGCACTAATCGCAACTAATTCAAACAGCTCCCCTACCCCCCCGTTTATACCCTCAAAACCAACAACCCGTAAAAATACCCTTGCCTGATCTTTACAAAACCCTGATATTGTAGGCGTATACGTAATTCAACCCCGAAATCATGGAAGACCCCGCACTTCGACATCCCTTTAGTAAAATAGGCATTTGCCTGTCAGGAGGTGGTTACAGAGCCACCAGTTTTAGTCTTGGGGTGCTGTCGTATCTGAATGAAGCTACATTTAATGGTCAGCCGCTTTTGCAACATGTGAAAGCAATCTCCACCGTTTCCGGTGGTACTATTGCTGGTATGGCCTATGCTCTTAGTACTACGCAGGGGAAATCATTCGATGAAATCTTCAATGAATTACTCATCTGGATGAGAGATACCGACCTCATTACCGAAAGCCTCGAGCTCATGAAAAGCCCGGACTCATGGTGTTACCCGGACAAAAACCGAAACCTCATCAACGCCTTTGCCGAACTGTATGACAAACACCTGACTGATGGTGCCACTTTCTCGGCTTTTCAGAATCTGAAAGATACACATCTGGAAATGATTTGCTTTAATGCCACTGAGTTCACCAGCGGTACAGCCTACCGGTTTCAGAAAGCTGTAAAAGGCAACCCTGTTTTCGGGAACAGAAACGGTCTACAGCTGAATAAACAGATCTATAATCACATCCGCCTGGCAGATATTATTGCTGCCTCTTCCTGTTTCCCTGGAGGTTTTGAGCCTATAGAAATGCCGCGTGATTTCTTCCGGAAAGACTCTGAACCCATGCAGGCGTTTATGGCAACCAAAAAACCTTACACTCTTATGGATGGTGGCATAGTGGACAATCAGGGTCTGAGTTCACTTTTGGCCTATGGAAAAGATAAAAACTTTGATCTCTTCCTTGCCGCCGATGTCTCTTCGCCCCACATGGAGGAATACAAACCGGCAGAGGTTAATTCCACAGGCTCTCTGAATACGACGCTCCGGAACCTGGAACGTAAAATTAAAAACCGGTACTACTGGGCTCATTATGCGTCTCTGGCATTCACCCTAACTGGTCTTGGAATACAGTTTACCTCCTGGAATCCCTATCTGAAAGGGCTTTCCCTTGGTCTGGGTATGGCGACCATGGCTCTTTTTATTGTAACTCTATGGTTGAATAAATGGGTTACCCAAAAAGCCGGTTCCATCTTCGCATATCTTAAGAATAAGGTTCCGGACTACTTACTAACTCGGCTACAAAATCTGCCCTGGAAAGACATCCGTTTTTATCATGCTGAGGTCTTTGTTCTAAACCGGGCCAGATCACTCAGCCTGCTGGTGGGTTCTGTGTTTATGAAGCAGATTCGCCGACTCCATTACAATGACGCCTATGATGAGGTAAGCAGAGAAAAAATCAACATCATGGAGTGCATGGTAAAAGAACTTACGGATATCGATTTTAATAAATACAAAGCTGATTACGAATTTATGGCCAGCTATTTCCCGGAGTTTGGAGGCAGCTCATACCGCGAGATTTTAGGAGAAGAACTTTTGAAAATCACCACACAGGCCGCAGAAATGGGCACAACACTCTGGTTTACAGAGGACAATAAGAAAAGCAAATTGTTGGACTATCTCGTTATAAGCGGCCGGTTTACCTGCTGTCACAATTTGCTTATCTATACCACCCGGCTACTTCATACTGAAAAAAGGCTGAAATCCTATTCACCTCAAACCCGGAAAGAAATCCAAACGCTGCAACAACGCCTTTACTCCGATTGGGTCAAAATGAAAACCTCCCCTGCCTTTCCCATTTAATGTCCTCCGAAATATGTCTTTGAATATTCCGCTGCTTCAATGGTTGACAAGTAGAATATATTTTTTACTTTTGTCAACCAAATAACAATTTCAATTATGGATAACCTCTTTGGTAACAGATTAGCTTCTGCAAGAAAAATGGCTGGTATCTCTCTGCAGGGACTGGCCGATGCCTTGCAAAATGCTGTTACCAAACAAGCTCTGAACAAATACGAACAGGGAAAAATGAAACCAGACAGCGGCTTACTTATCGACTTGTCAAGGGTACTCAAAGTTCCTGTTGACTACTTTTTTATGCAGCCACGATTGGAGGTGAGGCTGGACCGGGTGAGCTACCGGAAATTCAATACCAAAATATCGAAAACCGAACAAGCTTCCATAGAAGAAAGAGCCTGCGAAGTTTTTGAACGCTACCTGGAATTGGAAAATACCCTCCAGCTGAGCGAACAACCCGAATACTTTACCTTCGACAAGATGATCAGAAGTTCTGCCGATGCTGAAGAGGCGGCACAGGAACTAAGAAGAAAATGGCAACTGGGTTATGACCCTATTCCTAATGTGGTAGGAATGCTGGAAGACAAAGGTTATCTGGTGATTGAACTCGAAGCTCCGGAAGGTTTTGACGGGTTAAAAGCAGATATCGGAAACAGAAAAGTGATCGTTCTGAAAAAAAACAGGAATCCTGAGGATGACGTGGTGAGAAAACGTTTCACTGCCTTGCATGAGCTGGCTCACCATGCCCTTAAATATCCAGACACATTTCCGGAAAAGGAGGAAGAAACCTTATGTCATGTTTTCGCCTGTGCGGTTCTCTATCCGGAAGAAATGGCAAATAAGGAGCTCCAGAAGGGCATGTTTCATTTTTACCAGAATGAGCTCATTCTTATTAAAGAACGCTGGGGAATTTCCTTTCCAGCTGTGTTTAACAGAGCCAAACAACTGGGATTAATCAATGAATATATTTACCGCCGTTTTAATCAGGGATACCGAGAAAGACAGCTTCACCTGAACGAACCAGGAAGATTTTTAAGTAAAGAGCAACCCGTGCGTTTTGAACGCTTAATTTATCAGGCATTATCCAAAGAAGTTATATCTATTAACAAGGCGGCCTACTTCGCAGGAAAACCCCTGGGAGAGTTCCGGGAACAATTACACCAACTGGCAAGAAACTGATCATTACGGATACCAATGTTTTCATCGATCTGCTAAGCATGGATATCCTGCCTGATTTTTTGCTTTGAACTTCGAGATCTCCATAATAAACATCGTTTGTGGAGGGGTTACATTTTGGTTAGCGTTACATTTAACTTATTTGAAATAATTAATTAGTCTTTTTTGGTAACAACCTAATTAGTTCCCAAAAATGCCCTTGATTAATTTATTTAAGTATGAACGGCATGTAATTATCAGGTTTGAGCCAATAATTAATCATTACTGAATTTGATATATTTTCAACAAAGTGAGGCCAACCATAAGGTAAATAGAAAAGTGAACCTTCGGGAACAAATACCTCATAATTTGGAAATTCATTTCTCAAAATCTCCAAATCCTTTAAACTTACCTGAAAATCATAGCCAGCAGGTTTATAATTTCCATATCGTGTTTTTTGGAGACCAATTTTATCTACATCGCGAACTGAAAATAAAATCCAACGTTTCAAACCTTTAAGGTGTATTGAAAAATTATCAGTACTGTCTTTATGTAAGGGGGTTGTTGAACCTTTTGGACCAATCCAAAGATTAGGTTTACGAAAATTTTCAGCATACTCTGGAAAGGGATGTGAAATATTGAAAAATTCTAAAACATTATCATCTATTGCATTTTTAGCGGCGTAAATAGGTGGAGGTTCTACTGAATAAAACACAGCTTCAATATAGTCTCTTAGAGAAATTTGAATATATTTTCTGTTGTAGGCGTACTCCTCTGGCGTTGCATTATATCTTGCCTTCAATATATTAGAACCATAATACTCTCCAACTTTTTTGAGGAATTCGTTCCCATTGTTAACTTTAGTGAAATTGCGAACTATGAAAGGTAGTCCATTTTTTAATAATTTAAAGGGGTCAGTTATATATTTCTCGAATGAAAACTCCCCAACAATAACATGAAGTGGAGTTCTTTCAATTATTTCCTTTATTTGTATATGCATTTTGCTGTTTTGTAATTAGAAAATCTACCATTATTCCAGTAACGTCAATTCCAGTAGCTTTTACGGTTGTTACAAAATCGTGAGGCATATTGGCTTCTAACAAATATGGTATATTGTCTTTACCAATTAATATATCAATTCCGCAGTTTTGAGAATTGGCTACTTTTGCCGCCCTTACAGCCAAATCTTGTATTTGAATAGGATAAATTTGAGGCCTAGGCAAGTCAATTTTAACAGATGTGCGAAAATCACCCTCTGGAATCAATTTCCTATTGGATGCGATAACTCGATTACCAATAACTATTAAACGAGCTACCTCTTTCGGTTCAATGTATTTTATAAGCATAAAATTAGCTTTTATTGAAACTAAGTAATCTGCTACCGATTTAAGAGTTGCAATATCACTTGCTATCATGGTACCAACTCCATTTGTACCTCCACTTATTTTAATTATAATTGGAAAGCCTCCAAGCGTTGCTACATAGGATACCAGAAGACTCATTTCATTAGTCGAATGAAAAATTGCCGGTGGTGAAACAATTCCATTCTTTCTAAAAGCAATGGCTTGCTCTATGGTGTTAAGTCTTACCATTTCGGGTCTTGATCTATAAAATGTAGTAACATCATCATTGAGCATAAGTAGTTCAAGATGCTTGCTACCCCTTGAAATATTGTATAGAAAGCTACCTTTTGGAAGTACTACAATACTTGAGTAATCCGTTTTGCTACTGTCTATGATCTTACAATTGATGCCCGCCTTATTTGCAGAACTTTTCAGCATTTCTACTCTTTCGTCTATATCCCTATTGGTAGTTTCATGAAGTATAAATAATTCGCCCATACAATTATTGTGTTTGCAAGTATTGGAAAATTTGAGAATATAATACTTCTGTTCGACGAAGTTGAAAATCCCCAATTGAGGCGTAATGTTTCAGTGAAGGAGCACTATTAATTTCAAGTACAACATAATTTTCATCTGGCTTGGAAATGTCCTTGCTAATGATATCAATACCGCACATTACCAAATTGAAATCCTGTGCTATTTTTATCGCTAATTCTTTGACAGTAGGATGAACAATTGCTGTAACATCATCCATCTGACCACCGCAAGACACATTGGCATTTTGTAATAAAACTAACCTTTCGTTCTTGGGCAATATTTGGTTTTTTGTTCTTCCAGCTTTTTTCAGGGTATGCATAATTCTTACATCATTGACATTTATTTTCCCATTACCAGAAGCCTCTATTTTCAGTTTTTCCTCACTTATTAACGTTTTAATAGTTTTATTACCAGTCCCTAATATTGATAGAGGGGTTCTCTTATATGCGGCAAATATTTTTTCTTTAAAAACTATAATTCGATAGTCCGCTCCAGCGTAGTATCTTTCTACAATTAAGACTTGTGAATGTTGAAATATTTTTCTTGCAACTTTATAAAACTCATTTTCATTATCTACCTTAGTTACAAGTCTTCCTTTACTGCCATTATTTGGCTTAAGAATAACAGGCATTCCCAATGAGTTTGCATATTCGCAACCGTCGTGAATTGTCCTCTTAATTTCAACTTGCCTATTAATAATTTCACTGAAGAATGTTTGCCCTTCAGGGACATTATATCCAAAATGTTTGAGAAAAAAATGGCAATAATTTTTGTCAGTCGTCGTCTCAATAGAACCTGCATTATTGATATTAAATCGATTACTTCTAAAAAATATTCGCTTTTTTTTAAAAATAATGTATCCCGTATGCTGATATTCGGGTTCAATATAAATTGGTATATCAGTTTCTTCGGCTATTTTTTTTATTATTTCTGTAACCCAATTTTTTGCATTCATTGGTATTTTTTTTGTATCCATTATTATAAGAAATTGTAATCCCTGTTTTAAAGCTGTAAGCTAGACCCCGAACGGTAGTCTGTAAACCAAAGCATATGAGTCACATAAGATAAATTTAGGAAAATTTTAACTTAGAATATTTTGAATCATTACGAATGTACAAAACTAGTAGTTTTAAATTATATAAAAGACTTAAGCTAACCCCTAATCAGTATGACCGTTTTACTGAAATATTCAGCATCAATCTTTCATGATAATCGTCATAAAAGTGGCTCACTATCAGCCGCAATCTGTGGCTCTGTTTAGAAAAGAATTTTCAAGAGTTTGGGGAAATCTCCCGATTTTAATCAAATATTTGCTTATCAGGATACAAATCCGATTACCAAAGCTTAACATTACAAAAACCTCTAATTTGGAAAAATTTAAACCTGGATTACATTAAATTTGCCAAAAATAGCTTTTATTTAAAAGGCGAATATTGGATGAATGTTGCTTCAGATCTCTTCTAAATGAAAAAACACTAGGTATAGTTCCTTGTCCGATAAGCCATGCATTTATTTCAACAATTTCATCAGAAATTTCAGGCCAAAGATCTACAAAATCTTCCGGACTATTTCCTGCCTCCCAATACCCCAATTTAATACCAAGGTTATTATGCCAGTGCATCAATTCAGAAACATTAGTTCCTGTAGATTTAATCAGATTAGTAACTACATTTGTTACTGTAAGAAGTAATAAGCATGCTCTTGAAATTATACCTGCAGGTTCTGTTTCGATTTCAAGTACCGGATTAGACACAAAAAATGTCCGAGCATGATTCAATAGAACGTTGTCCGTATTCTTTAATCTTCTTTTTAGAAAATCCACTATATATTTTTGTGCTCCATTAGGATTAAGTCCTAGTTCTTCTACTAATTTCGAAACTGTTGCATCATCTTCGTCTGAATATGGGTGTGCTGTTCTCGCATTGTTTAGGTCGTCTAAAGTTCTTCTTAAAATAAATAATTCAAAAAATCTAGAAGGTTCGCACATATCCCAAATACCTAATATTGTTTCAAGTCTATTTCTTATGTTATCAGAATGTCGCAAAATACCGAAATCAAAATTCTGAGGCCTATAACTTACGAAGTTTCTAAGATCGTGTTCATTCTCTAATAGATTTATATCCAGACTCCAATTATTTAACAACTGAGCGGATGTTTTGCCTGCCAATAGACTAGAAAAACCAGCCTGATTTAACCAATTTTCTAAAGGGATATCTTTTACTGTAATAGATTGCAATAGCAATGTAGTATTAGCTTGCTCTTTCAGCCATTGATCAAATGCTGCTTTAGCCACTACATGAGTACTCGGAACAATACCAGAAACTACAGCTTTATGAGTAGTGCCACTAGCGTCAACTATTATATGTTTATTCGAAAATATACCAACTCCTTGAACTGCTAAGAACGACATTAAAGAACGCAATTCTGAATAGTAAGCATTATGTACCGCTGTACCATAGTCTCCCTCGAGAAAAGAACTAATTGCCGATGTCAGATAAGACCAGCTATTAAAACAGTGAATTACGGTTGAGGCTGCAATATAATCAACCATATCATTATGGACGATTGAGTTGCCTGGTGCTAGATCCGTAGTAATATTGCCAAGTGCATTTTGAACGTATCGGTTAGTGTTTGGAACCCAAGATTGGTTAGGCCCAAAAGTGGGTCGTAAAGCAGTCAAAGAATTCTTTATTGGAATTCCCGATGCAAGATGTAAATTAGAAATGGGCATACTATAATCCTAATTTAGCTCGTATCTGAGTAGCAATATCGCGTATTTGAATTGATGCTCCATTATTAGCCATTACACTTCCCTCTGAAGCTGCGAGAATCCTTAATAACTGGACTCTCATTTCCTTGTACCCTCCTGATCCTCTAAATTGATTTTGATGTTGTCTTTTTGCATCTTCTTCTGGCACTTTAGGATCAAAAGCTGAAGGTGTTCTCCAATCAAATTTGTCAATAATTTCTTCAGCAATTTTTGAGATAAACTCGCTTATAATTTTATTATTCTTGAAATCCTCATAAATTAATTTCACTACTTCCTGAGTAGTATGCTTATCATAATCAATATCACTATAAAATGTATGAAGCCCTAACAAGTCATGTGCTTCAAAAGACATATCATTAAAAATGTGCAAGACCGGCCTGATTCCTTGATCCGTTGTGAAAAAAGAATTTGAATGAGTAAAAGGAATACTTAAATTCAATATTTCTGTATTATCACTTTTCGATTTTAAATCAACTACCCATTCAGCTTTACTTTGGGCTATTTCACGATTAATGCTCCACCAAATAAGAATAAGATAAGAAACCTGAGTTTCTTTGTCCCATTGGATCACATCCTGTTCGCCTTCATGTATTTCTCCACCGAATAGACCTCCAATCTTCCCATCCCATTTTTTTACAAAAGTTGTAATTAAGGAGTTTATAAATGCATTTTGAGAAACAGGCCCGCCCTTATTTTCACCAACATCACCTAACATATTTATTCGATTATACCATGGGCTGATGTCACAACTCCATAATAATTCTGTTAGCTCTTGAGCTCTTACTTTTCTATATATGTCGGGACCATTAAAGTCTTGTTCAAGCCAGTCTTGAATACGCAGAAGAGGCATAAGATCATAAGCAAGACTAGTATTAATCCGTTTGGGTTTAATATTAATAGTGTAAAATAAATATGCTTGCCACGTAAAGTCTAAATTATCAAATGCTGTAACAGGAAACTCAAAATCTCCATCTAAATCACGAATGGTATCAAATGCTTTGATGCGATGTTGGCCATCAATAATTTCAATTGGAGAAACAGCAGGCGACCATTGATCACTCCAAATAGATTCTGGAAGTACAATTTCTACGAAGTGCTCATCAATATCTTTGATTTTAATTACCGATTGATCTTCGATGTTTTTTTGCCTTCTACTACTACCCTTTGCTAATATGTTGGCCAATATACTTGTGGGAAGCCAACCTGGCATCTGAAGATTTTTATAAACCTCATTTTCCCTCTGGCTTAAGCTGATGGTAGACCAAGGATAACCACCATGTACAAACTCTTTAATCTCGTTTGAACGCTCAACACTATGTTTCCGTTGACTAAACTTTTCATCATTTCGATCTGTGAAAGCTTTTCGAGAATGAACATCATATATTCTCTTAAGAAGAAGAGCCGGAATGCTAAATTGATAAAAAAAAGGCGTTGGTTTTCGCCGATTTTTCTCATTAAACTTTGGTATATTATCCCAGTTATGCAGCCATTGCTTTACCTTAATTGCTTTAATTCTGCCAAACTTCTCATATGTGATGCCATTCTTCTCTAACTCATATAAGGTATTTGATATACCATTACCGTTTATCCAGTTATCAAATTGATCATTCGTTAGACTTAATACTTTAGAAAAGTTGTATTTAAAACATATCTCCAAAAAATCTCGTTCTAGTTCTTTTTCTGTATGACCAATTTTTCTTAATCGATTCAATAGTAACTCTTTAACTAATTTGCCTACTTCACCTTCTTTAAATAGATTAGAGAAATCGTAAGGTACTTCCGGTTTTCGACGAAATATCTTTTCACTTGCACCAGATTCAACCAAGGCACTTCGAAGATTTGTAAAATGCTTATGGTCATCCATATATTCATAAAACAAACCTTGCATATTGCCCTGACTAAAAACATCAGCAAACCATTCAATATTGCTGTAATGAGTGAAAATAGCAGCCACTAAGGCAAATAGGCCAACTTGATCAGGATAATTATAGATTTTAGTCCAAAAATCAGGTAAGTCATCTTCTAAGCTATTAATACCCAAATAATTTCTAAGAACAGGCTCATCAATACCGCCGCCTCTAATAAATTCATCTATTTCTCTTTCCACTGTCATGGATATGACTTTCACTGAATCATATTTTGTCCAAGACGAAGTGAGTTTGGTTATATCTGCCATGATTTAATTTATTTATAGATGCTTTGCAATAATTAGGTATTCTTTTACATCTTTTGATTTATCATCATTACGCCCCATTGTGCTGTGTTTATAATCTTGTTCTTTATACGTTACTTCGTAATCCTTCCCCATCGTGTCTCTTGCTATTTGTAATATTTCATTCAATGATATCATCCCAGTATTACTATAACTAAGAATAAGATTTGATTTCTTATTCTTAATTCCCAAGAACAAGGATTGAAAAGCTTGTTTCACTTCCCTTCTTCTTCCAAAAGGAGATTGATGCCTATCAGATCGATATCTTCCTTTATGATCAACTTTAGGATAATCATACTTAACCAATGTTTCTATAGCATGATAAAATCTGGAATAGTGAACAAAGGCATATGGAGGATCAGCATAAACTAAAGTCCCTGGTTCCATTACTTCAAGACACTTTCTATAATCTAGCGAAGTAACTGTATGGTCAAAATTATTACTACCCAGATGTTGTTTGAGTTGATTAAACTTCGTTTCAAAATAAAGTCTGATGTCTCTCAAACGATAAATCAATATATCATTTTTAGATGACTCACTTTTAGCATCCCTATACTGTGCATAATGCCCTGTACTTTGAGAACAATAAGACATACTATACATAAGGCTGGAAAGAATGACATTGAAAACAGGAGTATCTTTATAATCTTCTGCAACTCTTCTCAAAGCATCAATCCACAAGCATTGTTGGAATGACCAATATGTTCCAGAATAATATTTTGCAAATAGATGATATATTGAATTATCAAAATTATGATCTAATAATTTTTGTTGTTTCTTTTCTAAATGAACGAATTGTTTAATCGTCATTTCAGCAGAATAACTATACGTAAAGTTAGGATATTCCTCCTGAAAATTTCTAACATGATTACTTGCCTCAACCAAGATATCTTCTAGAAGTGTATTGTTAAATTTTTTCCAATCATAATTTGACAAATATGTTTTAGACAATACTGCTGAATATTCTTGAATATCATTTGAGTGAATTGGAACCAACTTACCTAAAGCACCAGATAAAACACTCGTGCCCGCAAATAAATCGCACACTTTACCTCCTGTATATATTTCATTAATACCACCAATCACAAAATCCAAAATACTTTTCTTGGAGCCCATATATTTAATAATATGTGGAACCTCACGATTATACATTTGGAGTAATGCAGGTCCATTTATTACGGAAATAAGATCATTTCCAGTTTCAATCATAAAGCTGTTATAATAAAAATTTATGCAGGCTCTCCATCTGGATTATCCTGATTAGAGACTATTAATTCTTTAACATCTAGACTCAGGATCTCAGCAATTTGAAACAAAATATCTAGGCTTGGCTGCCTACGATTTTGGACGTACGAATTCACCATATTATAACTTTTCCCAAGTTGTTGTGCTAGCCAAATTTGCTTTATTCCTTTTTTCTCCAAGACTTCCTTAATTCTGTTCATTTGACTACTAAATATTCATTGCTTGAAATTTTACGCAAATAGAAGAAAATACCTCAAATTATGAGATCTTTTCTCAAAATAATGGCTCCGAATAATTTAGACAATCGAATGCAAATAAATTATAAGCCCCGCCTAGGAATGTGAATCGTCCCAAAATAGCTTTCCAAACTACTTGTAATAAATGTAAACCTCTCGGTTTAGAACATTCCCAAATTTATCCTTCAACTTCTCCTTCCTTTTTCTAAGCATCCCTCTTATGACTAGATACTTAAGTTGTTTATTTAAAAGGTCATTATCGGCCTCTATACCTACTGAAGAAAGGTTTTTTCTTACCTCCGAAGTATATTTTGGAGTAGAGAAAAAACCCTTAGCAATGAGGCTCTCCTCAATAATTTTGGAAAGCTTAGTACTACTCCATGTTTTCGAGAAAAATTCGACATTGTATGCATACTCTTTACGAAACCTCTTTAGATTTTCACTAGTCTTGATTGATACCGGCAATGGAGAGTTTAAATCAAAGATTATTAAACCATCAAAGTTAAGAGCATTGCCAATGATCTGAGCAGACTTGAATGTTAGACGTCTTCGACCAGAATAAATTGCATAAAAAGTATCAATGGATAACCCTGTAAGCTGTGCAAATCCCACTATTTCCAATTCGGCGTAATTCTGAACCCTTCTTAATCTTTTTCGAATTTCTGCGTTATACTCCTCGCTATCTAGGCTTTTCATGCCTAAATGGACAAAATATATTTAGAGAATTATTTGACAAATAAATTAGAATGAGTATCTTTATTCCAGTTTAAAATTTAGACGGATATTTATCTGAGTCTTGTGGCTACTCTTCTGACGCCGTAACACAAGACGATAGGCGAATATCCATGTCTATTCTTATTTGGGTATCTTTACGCAGGTAAGATAGATGTGGAGCCTATTGTAAGCCCATGTTACGTAAGGCGTCAGAAACTTTATAGTGGCCATGGCGTGTAGGCTCCACATTTGTTTAATGCTAACACGCCACGCAAGACTCGTAACCCATACGAGCATGACGTACACCTTGTTTTATTCTATTTCCCGTTCCGGCTGCAGGCTCTGGCTGTGTCGCAGCTACCGGTTTAAAAACATCATCAAAGCTCCTGTTTGAGATTGACCTTCCCCGGGTACTGCGGGGTTGGGGTTCATACGTTCCAGTTTGTTTTTTTACCCGCAGCCCGGGGCTTTTTACATCCGTTTTCATCATAAACCTATAAACCAATGAACGCAAAAAACCGCGTAAGGGCATTGCTATGCCTGTACTCCAGCCTCCTTTTGAGTGGCTTTTACGCCCGCTCCCAGTCCCTGTCTGTGGGTGATAGTCTCCCGGCTTCCCTTTGGGAAACTTCACTCTCTGTAGTCAATCACCCGGCAGAGACCCTCACCCTGTCGGCGTTTAAAGACCGCCTGCTTATCCTGGATTTCTGGGCTACCTGGTGCGGGCCGTGTATCGGCATGCTTCCCCGGCAGGATAGCCTGCAGAAACAGTTTGTCTCTGAGCTTCAGATTTTGCCTGTTACCTATGAGTCCGGTTCGGTTGTCTCTGCCTTTCTGGAAAAGTATGCCCTGCGTAAAGGACTGTCTTTTCAGGAGCCTGAGGTAGTCAGTGATACCCTGCTCAGCCGTTTTTTTCCTCATAGCACTGTCCCTCATTACGTCTGGATCAAAGACGGGGAAGTAAAGGCGATCACTGGGCATCAGGAGGTCAACTCCGAAAAGATCACAGCCATGCTTGCCCGGCAGGCCGTAACTCTGAAAACCAAAAATCAGACCGCCCCGCTGGGCTATGCTCCCGGTCGGGTGTCGCTTACAGAATTTGTCTCCCGCAATCACCCGGACCTTCTGGCAGAATTTGGCTTCCGCTCCCTGCTCTCTGGCAATATTCCCGGGCTGGCCTCCCAGGTAAAAGTGGTTCGCCCGGTGGATGAGTCCTCTTCCTGGCGGTTTACCTTTACCAATGTACCGCTACTTAGGCTCTTTCAGTTCGCCTATGGTCAGGGTGCCTCCTTTACCAACCTTTCTTCCATCCTGATCGAAACCCCGGACTCGGCCCGCGTGATGCAGCCCCGAAGTGTCACCGATTTCATGGAATGGAACCTGAAACATGCCTGGTGCTATGAATTGTTGCTGCCCGCGTCGGTTTCCGGTGATGGCTTTGCCTTCCTTCGCGGCCAGCTGAGCTTACTTTTCCCCGACTTTCAGGCCGTGGTGGAAAACCGGCTTATGCCCGTGCTGGCCCTGGAGCGTAATCCGGGCTCACCGCTCTCTGTTTCTCCTTCGGCTTCTTTCAGTGAATCCTACGATGGCTTCACCTATGAATTTACCGGTACAGCTACCCAGTTTGTCAGAGGTCTGAACGGTATCTATCTGGGTGGTATCTCCGAAACCGTCATTGACAGAACCGGCAGTGACCAGACCCTCGATCTGAGCCTTCAGGCCAATATGAGCCAGGTTGCTGAGCTGGACAGGGCCCTGCGGCCTCATGGACTTCGTCTGAGCAAAACCACAGCCACTATTCCGGTACTCGTCATTAAAGACGCCCCCTGATCACTCTTAAACCAGTTAGCTATGCGTACATTTCTTCTTGTCTTTCTATTACCGCTGGCCTCTTGGGCCCAGTTTCTGATCACCGGGCGGGTGCTCGATGATTCCGGAAGTCCTCTGCCCGGAGCCTCGGTGCGTCTGCAGGACTCTCAAACCGGTACCACCACCGACGAAAACGGAGCATTCCGTCTCCCTGCTGCCATCCCGCATGTCAGTCTGGTGATTTCCTTCATTGGCTATGAGTCCCGGACGGTAAGCGTGAGCCTTCCTTTAACTTCGGCTTTGAGCATTACCCTCCGCCCGGAAGAAAACACCCTGCAGGAAGTCACCGTCTCTACGGGTTATCAGGTGCTCTCTCCCGAACAGACCACCGGCTCCTATTCCAAAACCGGCACAGCCCTGCTTAACCGAAGGGTGAGTACAGACCTGATCAGCAGGCTGGAGGATCTTTCTCCCGGTCTGGTGTTTAACAAAGGGAAAGGCGGGGCTGCCCAGCTGCTTATACGCGGGCAGCATACTATCAACTCTTCGGCGGCTCCGCTGATCGTCATTGATAACTTTCCCTATGACGGAGATCTTGCCAACATCAACCCCAACGATGTGGAAAGTGTGACCATCCTCAAAGATGCCTCAGCAGCTTCCATCTGGGGCTCACGGGCCGGAAACGGCGTGATCGTTATCACCACCAAGGCCGGAAAAGTCAGTCCCATGCGGGTTTCCTTTAATGCCAATGTCTCCTCCGGAAGCAAGCCTGATCTCTTCTATCAGCCCCGCATGTCAACAGCCGACTTCATTGAACTGGAAAAAGGGTTCTTTCAGGCAGGAAGATACAGCCCGGCCCTTCGCAGTGCCAACCACTATCCGCTCACCCCGGTAGCAGAGCTCATGCTGGCAGCCAGTCTGAGTCAGATCTCTCAGCAGGAGGCAGACAGCCGTATTCAGGAGCTGGCAGCTCTGGATGTCCGCAAGGACTATCACCGCTACCTCTACCGGTCGTCCCTGAATCAGCAGTACTCCCTGGGGCTTAGTGGAGGCAGCAATGCCCTGAACTATTACCTCTCTGGAGGCTATGACAACAACCGCTCTGCTTTGGCAGGAAATCACAGCGAGCGGTACACCTTTAATCTGTCTAACACCTACAATCTCAGCCGTCAGTTTCAGCTGGCTTCTTCGGTCTATTTCAGCTCTAACCAATCGCTGTTACGAAATCCCGGCTTGCCTTCGTATACGAATCCCCTGAGCGGATTCAGCGGCACCCGCATGTATCCGTATGCACAGCTGGCGGATGATTCCGGTAATCCCCTGGAGCTGATCAATCAGTACCGCCCGGCTTTTCAGCAGGGAAAGGAAGATCAGGGCTTTCTGGACTGGGGATACGGCCCCTTGCAGGAGATGGAGCGGGTAAGCCGAAGCTCTGATGCCACCGATCTGAGACTGAACCTTTCGGCCAACTATAACCTCAGTGAGGCTCTCTCTCTGAAAGTGCTTTATCAGTTTAACCGGGGACAGTCTGCCAACGGGCAGCTCTATGACAGCCAATCCTACTTTGCCCGCAACGAGGTCAACCGTTTTACGCAGATAGACTCCAATGGAAAAATCTTCCGTCCGCTGCCTGCGGGCGGAATTCTGGATGAGTCTGAATCGGTCTATCAGGTGCATAATCCCCGGCTTCTGGCCAATTATTCCAAAACTCTGGCTGCGGGTCGGGAACTTCTCGCGATGGCTGGTTTTGAACTCAGGGATTACCAGTCTAAACTGGTCACCGGAAGACTTTACGGTTATGATCCGGAACATGCCACTTCCCTTCCCGTAGATTATACCTCGCTTTTTGTGTCCGCGGTCAATCCGTCCACCTCCTTCCGGATTGACAACCGTGACAGCCGGGCTGAAAGCACAGACCGCTATCTTTCCTATTTTGCCAATGTGGCCTATACCCATGCTTCCCGCTATACCTTCTCTCTGAGTGGCAGGCGGGACATGAGCAACCTCTTCGGGGTAAGCTCCAATCAGAAGGCCATACCTCTGTGGTCGGCTGGTATGGCCTGGAACCTGCATAAGGAATCGTTCTACAGCCTCCGCTGGCTGCCCCATCTGAAACTCAGAGCTACCTACGGGGTTGCCGGAAACAGCAACAAAAACGTATCGGCTTATACGACAGCGGCCTACAGCTCCGGCGTGGATCAGCTCACCGGGCTTCGCTATGCCTCCATCCTCAATCCTCCTAATCCGGAGTTACGCTGGGAGCGGGTGAGCACCCTGAATCTGGGAATGGATTTTGAGACGGCAGGCAGACGTCTTTCGGGAAGTATAGACTACTACCTCAAAGCTGGCAAAGACCTGATCGGTGATCGGCCCTACCCGGGCTCTTCGGGGGTAAAGACCCTGACCGGTAATTATGCCCAAACCCGTGGGAACGGCCTGGATGCCCGGCTGAACATGCAGTGGGCCCGAAAGGCTTTTGGCTGGAACACCCTCTTTAACTTAAGCTATATCACCGACCGCGTAACCCGCTACGATGTGACCAGCAACAGTGCCGTGTATCTGGGCAGTGCAAACGGGGCGGGTGTGCTTCCTCTGGAAGGCAGACCGCTTTTTTCTGTGTACAGCCTGCCCTGGGCAGGGCTTGATCCTGCCAACGGTGATCCCTTGGGTTACCTGAACGGGGAGCCTGACAAGGATTACTACAGCCTTACTTCCATCCCTGCTGCTGATATGATCCACAACGGGTCTGCACGACCTGTGGTATCGGGGGCGGTGATCAACAGCTTCTCCTGGAAGGGTTTTTCACTTTCGGTTAATGTCAACTACAAGCTGGGCTATTATTTCCGCCAAAGCTCGGTCAACTACCGGGATGTACTTACTGCAAATCTGGCTCATGGGGATTACAGCAAACGATGGATGAAGCCGGGAGATGAACTGCATACACAGGTTCCTTCCATGCCTTCATCCATCAATGATAACCGCGATGCGTTCTATGCGTTTTCAGAGGTGCTGGTCAGCAGGGCAGATCATATTCGTCTGCAGGACATCAACCTCAGCTATCAGCCGGGAAAAGGGCTGACGGACCGTCTTCCTTTTCAGTCTCTTCAGCTGTATCTGTATCTGAACAACCTGGGCATACTCTGGAAGGCGGATCGCTCCGGACTGGACCCGGACTATTATTTCTCGGATTACCGGCCACCGCTGAGCTCCAGCCTGGGCCTGAAAGCGAACTTTTAAACCTGATGATCATGAACAGATTCCTTCTATTATTCCTGTTTTCTATTCTCCTGGCCTGTGAGTCAGATTTTCTGGAGGTTCGGCCCCGTAAATCTCTGCTGGTGCCTTCTACCCCGGAAGATCTGGAAGCTCTGCTGAACAATAGCCGGGAGGTGATGAACATTGCCGGTTACCTTACGCTGGTAAGTGACGGGGACTTCCGGATCGATGAAAACATCCTGCCGTATCTGGCAGAGCCCATGCGGATTCATTATGCCTGGTCGGATGCCACCACCAACTGGATCGGTGACTGGGACTATGCCTACAAGCAGATCTTTTATGCCAATGTGGTGCTGCAGGGGCAGGCCACTCCGGAGCTCAAGGGCAGGGCCTTGTTTTACAGGGCCTGGGCTCTGCATCTGCTGGCTCAGCAGTTTGCGGCTGTCTATGACTGGGAAACCGCTGCCTCTGAGCCGGGCATCCCCTGTCCCCTAAGTCCCGATGTGAATCACAAAGCTCAGCGGGGCACCTTGGAGGAAACCTACCGCCAGATTTTTGATGACCTGCTGGAAGCAGAGGAACTGCTGCCATCGACTCCGGCATTCAGCACCCAGCCTTCCCAGGCAGCTGTGCTGGCTCTGCAGGCACGGCTTTATCTCATCACCGGAGCGTATGATCAGGCTCTGACAGCCACAGAGCGGGCTCTTGAGCTACAGGGTGACTTACTGGATTATTCAGACATAAATCCCGGTCTGGCAACCTCCTTTCCGGTGCCCTTTGTAAGTGCTAATCCGGAGATTATCTATTATGCCATCGGCAATACCAGCTTTACTGGCAGTACTTATGCTTTTGCAGATTCTTCGCTGTACAGCCTCTACGGGCCGGCTGATCTGAGAAAGCAGCTCCTGTTCAATTCAGCCCTGAACTTTAAGGGCTCCTACTCAGGTGGTGCTACTCCTTTTATGGGTCTGGCTACCGATGAGCTTTATCTCATTAGAGCTGAATGCCTGGTCCGCACCGGCCAGATGCAGCAGGCTTTGTCTACCCTGAATTTTTTCAGAAGTAAACGATATACTCCCCAGGCTTTGCCTGTGACAGAAACCGGGACTGAAGAGGTGTTGAAAATTATTCTGGAAGAACGAAGGAAAGAGCTGGTGGGAAGGGGTACTGCCTGGATGGATCTTCGCAGGCTCAGCAAATCCCCCGGGCTTAGGCGTTCGCTAACACGCGTGATTGCGGGTGAAACTCACACCCTGGAGCCGCAAAGCAGCAGATTTGTCATGAAAATACCTTTGGACGAAGTCTTATACAGCGGAATTCAGCAGAATCCCTGATAATTCATAGCCGCACCACCCGGCTGGGAGGTGCGGCTTTTTTTCAGGTAATCAGAATACCCGGTCTCCATACACCACATCCGATATGTTGCCGAACTCATCCATGTGAGCCTTGCATTGACGGTAGGTGTTGTTATCACAGTTCACCGATTCCCCCGATGAAATAGGCTGCCAGTTTGGAGCCCCGGCACCTGGTGTCACATTTTTAACATTCGGCTCCGCAAAAATTGCGTTACCGGCAATAGCCAGTCCACTACCAAGAAGAAGAGCGGCAACAGGAAGAAATTTAATTACTCGTTTCATAGTCTTATACATTTATTAATTGAAAGATTTCCCCTACTCTGTTTTCAGGTTTTCGGGTAAGCCCCTGGTTCCGTTGGCGTGTTTCCCAAACCAGCCAATGGAATCTTTTTAGGATTTGCTATGTCATAATATGTTTTGGTTTAGCGTGAAACATTACTATGCCCATCAGAGAAAGAGCCATAAAGAATAGATTAAAAGCCAGGTGAACTTCAAAACCGGCCTTCCCCAGAATTCCGCCGCAGCTACAGGGCACACGGTCAAAAAAATCGAGTACTACCAGAGCCATGTAGGCTGAAAAAAGGGAAAGTAAAACTGTGGATACACAGAAGCCTGCATAACGCGTAGTTTGGAAAACCAGCAACAGACAGACAAGAAGCCCGGCAACAGGTATAAGCCAAACTAAAACTTCAGAAGAACCTTCCGGTAAAACCTGATTATCAAGTTGAGCCCTGAACTGTGACACATTACTAAGCTTCAATATTGCAGCATATGAGTATAAAGCAGCAAGAATGGCGGCGATTACGGCTGGCAGATCTGTTAATTTGAACTTCATAATTATCCGGATGATGGTATGCTCACCCAAAGTTCAATTAGCCAGCCGTGGGAGGAAACAGGAAAACGGTGAGAAATATATGGATCCTGATCATGTAGGATTCCGGCATTCTGTAACACTTCTTTGTCTTACTCTGTAAGAGCAATACTATTTCTTACTAAAGAATCGGGCATAATTGTAGCGGAAGGTACTCTCATCATTATACCCCACTTCCATATAAACATCACTTACCGGAATGCCGCTGGTAATCATTCCAAGTGCAGATCGCATTCTTAATTGTGTTCGGTATTCCTGAAGGCCAATCCCGAATTCCCGCCGGAAAGAAGCCCTTAATGCTCTGTCTGAGATTTCAAAATGAATGGCAATTTCCCCGATACCAAGGTCTGTATCTCTGTAATGTTCCTCCAGATAGGCTCTTGCCCGGTACGGAATACTTTGTAACTGGATTCTCATCAGATCCACATACACCTGGAGGGTGCGGGAAACATAGAGTCGCAGCAATCCGTCAACAGCTCCTGCCCCGCCCCTCAGTTCTGTATAGATACTTTTAAGCCAGGTTTTTATCCGTAAAGTCATTCGGCAATAAGGAAAGACAAGACCAGGTTCTGATACCTTTTCAGTTGCCTTTAGGAGTTGACCCAGGCCGGGCATATCTTCAGAGACAAATTCAAGCCATGACTTATCCAAACTTAAACACACCGCGGTGTGACTTCCTTCAGGCATTTGAATAATGAATGTGCCGCTTCGGTTAAAACTGATTCCAAAATGTTCGCTGCGAACGTAGGAAATGTAAAAACCATCCGTACTTCTGAAATCCAGATTCCCTTCCAGCAGGAAGAAAAGAAAGTACTTGTTTTCGTTCACTTCATAGCTCATTTGAAAGGGTTTCAGGCATTTTATTTCAAATAGCTCTACATAAAAGGGTTTTCTTTGAAGACTTTGACTAAGAAGTTCAGCCGATTCAAACCGGGTATGCCTGATTTCCTTTGCTCCGGTAAAAGGATACCTGCACCAGTCAGGTAATCTTTCAGAAGTTTCCTTAACTACTTCTTCATGTATGAACTTATAAGGTCTGCTCATAGCTTCAGATTTATCAGAAAATCGCTTATTTCCACACGGAGAACCGGCACATTTTGAGGCATTTCTATGCTTTTTTTCAGACAATCTATAAAAAATTGAATATTTATTTCACACTAGTGTGAAATATTTTTTATTCTTGTTCTAAAAAAACAAACAATATGAACAAGAACTTCACCCTACTTAGTCTCAGGGATTTTGAGAATATCCCCGGGGCAACCATCAACGAAAGGGCCGCTGCCACCGGAGAATACCTGGATTACCTGGAATCGGCCCGCATGTTAAATTACCGGCTGCCGGCATTAACCGGTTGTGGCCCGGAACTGGAACTGGACAACCACGGAACTCTGAAAAAGGGAAAGTACATCAGCTTCGTAAGCAATGACTATCTCGGGTTTACACAGCATCCGCTTATCAAGCATACTGCCGCAGAAGCTATCCGGAAATACGGTTCCGGCTCCGGAGCCTCTCCCCTGATTGGCGGCTTCTACGATTTTCACCGGCAGATAGAAAACAGACTCTGTGAATTTTTTGGTCGCCCTGCAGGTTCGGCACTAATTTATACGACAGGATATACGGCAAATAGTGCCACGCTTTTAAGTCTGCTCACCAAAGAAGACATTGCTATTGTCGATATGGCAGTTCATACCAGTGTATACGAGGGAATTAGCCATACTAATACCAAGCGTTTCCCGCACAATGACCTCGAAAGTCTGGAACGCGTATTGCGAAGTACCCAGGGTATCTATAATTCACGGCTCGTAGTAGTGGATGGTGTATATTCTCAGGATGGCGATCTGGCACCTCTTAATAAAATCGTTTCGTTATGCAGAAGTTACAATGCCCTCATTCTGGTAGATGATGCACATGGAATCGGAGTAGTGGGTGAAACTGGTCGCGGAGCCTTACAGGTATTTGATCTTCTGGACAAAGTAGATTTCATCACGGGCACTTTCAGTAAAACGTTTGCTTATGTCGGAGGCTATGTCATTGCCTCCCCCGAGGTAATCCGTTACCTACAGTTTCAATCCAGACAATATGCTTTCTCCGCTTCCGCACCTCCTTCAATCCTGGTTGTTGACCGGGCACTGGACCTCCTGGATCAGGAACCACACTGGCAGAAAATGCTCTGGGAAAATATTTCATACTATAAAAACGGGCTGGAAACACTGGGACTGGATACCGGAACCACAGAATCTGCCATTATTCCGGTGAAGGTAGGAGATCAGGAGAAAACCCTGCAATTAGGTAAATTGCTTCTGGAAAACGGAATCTATACAAACCCTATCACTTACCCGGCTGTTTCGCAGAAAGATTCACGTATACGTATGAGCGTAATAGCCACTCATACCCGGCCTCATCTGGATAAAGCTCTCAATGTATTTGAATATGCAGCCAAAAAGTTGAATATTTCAGGTCATCGAACCTGATTACATGAAAAAAGAGCGAAAGGTACCCCAGGGGCCTGTCAGAGATAAGGCCAAAACAAAAGACAAACTGCTGAAAGCTGTTGGAAATATCCTTCAGAAAAAAGGGTTTTCAGCATTAAACGGACTTCGCATATCGCAGGAGGCAAAATTGGACAGAAAGCTGATTTACGAGTATTTCGGGTCGGTGGACAACCTCATCGAGTCCTATATCCGTGATAAAGATTTCTGGACCCCCGAAACAAACACCCAGCTTCAGGACATTCTTACCAATCCCCAACCAAGAGGCAAAAGGGATATTGTAGACCTGATGGGTAACCAGTTTAATGCTGTAATGAACCTGAAAGAGTTGCAGCAGATACTACTCTGGGAGCTCAGTGAACCAAATCCTGTTCTAAGAAAAATCTCAGATGACAGAGAAGCATTGGGTGAGCTGCTTTTTCAGTTTGTGGAACCTGCCTTTAAAGAAACTTCCCTTGACCTGAGAGCTATTCTGGCAGTTCTTATCAGCGGTGTCTATTATTCTGCCTTGCATGCCGTAAACAACGGCTCCACCTTTTGTGGTATTGACGTGATGCAACCGGAAGGTCAGGAACGTATTAAAGGAGCCCTCAGTCAGGTAATGAATTTATGCTATGAAAAAATAGACTGAGAGCTACTCCTGACTCCCCGGTTGTTGGTAAAGATTAACTCATACAACCTCTGAATCAGGATGAAAACTCATAAAAACACCAACATTTTTGAATGGCTGGAGCTATTCACAGAAGCAGTCAAAAGAAACGCTGGGAAGGAACAACTGCCAATAGATGATGAATCCCCTGATACGCTCCAGGCCAGGTTCGGGGAAATAAGTGAAAAGTTAATGGCAGAAATCAGACATCAACTTTTCTCAGTTACCAAATCCGGCAAAAAAAGAGTTCTTGTGCGGGATATACACAGTAAACTCGTAGCTCTGTTGAATCAGTTTGAAGAAAATTCCCCTGAGGAAAATAACCTGCCAATTACACTGACCAGGAAAACATTACAGAATGCCATCAACTTTCTGGCCCAGCGATATTCGGTATACCTCTCCCCTAACGAGCAAATGCCCAGGTTTATGCTCAATAGCAGAAAGGGGATTCTCAAACACAGATTAAATATTCTGACTCAAAGGCTTACAGCAAAGGATTTTAAAAATCCAACGCTTCATTTGGCTTTCAACAAATTATTCCGGTTCATCAACTCAACGGCTTCCAGATACCCGGCCACCTACCGGGAATTAACCTATTATGAAACATTGCTTAAAGAACTCGAAGGATTGAGATTTCTTCAGTACCACGACCAGCCTTTCAGTACGCTTGATCAGTTATTGATTTATCTGAACTTCAATAGTAAAGACTATCTGCGAATTCTCATCAACGGAATTCAAATGAAATCAGAGGGTAAGAATACTCCGGAAGAAAAGATAACTGAATTGCAACACTGCCTGAAAATACTGAAACAGATTAAACCGAAACCAAAAACGATATTCAATCCACATTACTATGACTTAAGCAAACTCCTTGGTTCTTGGATTCAGGAAGAATTAAACTTCCTCAGCAACAGTTCGGAGGAAAACCTTTCCTCTAAGAAAGACAATACCACTAAACGGAGAATTCTCTGTCATCTTTCAAGTGATCAGATCGCTCTTATTCTAAGGGCTGCTGATGAATCCAGACTACTCGAGGCAAAGTCTATGACAGAAGTCTTTAAAACCATTGTACCCCATTTATCCACTCCTAACAAACCTGAGTTGTCTTATAATGCTGTAAGAAATAAAACCTACCAAGCCGAAGAAAGAGATAAAAACATAGCTATCGAACGCCTGGAACGTATGATTGGTAAAATCAGGGAGTACTAAACAAAATTAATCCTGCCTGCAATATCCTCTCCAGTAGTGTAACACCTGCTCCGTTCTTCTACGCGAACTTTTGAGTTTCTTACCGTTTTTGAGGGTGATCATCAGAAAAGTATCGTGCTGTTCTACAGAATGAATGAAATCAATATTTATCACCATACTCCTGTTGACCCGAATAAACTGGTTCTGATCCAATCTTTTGGTAACATGACACAGACTTAAAGCCACAGTCGTTTCTTTCTGATTCTGAACGGTGAAAACCTGGGTATAATTACTACTGCTTTGAAAAAATAGAATGTGTCTGGAATCCATCTCTACCTTTCCGGGAAGTCTTAATTTTTCCATATCAATATTAGTTTGGCAATAGGAGTCAGAAGACCGAAGCCTTCTGACTCACTTTTGAAAAATTAATTCGGACAAACACTTTCAACCGAAGCCTTAAACACTGCTCCAGCCTGGACTTCAAAGCCAGGTTCCAGGGTTTGGTAACGGCCACTTTTGTAGGTCATATTTGACGTTCCGGTAATCTTGTTGGAAGCCCGGATGGTGGCCGTGGCACTGCGGCTGCCGCTCTGACTGCCGATATCATCTACCGGAGACTGCAGGTGCAGGTCACTGCCAATGATTTCCAGAGTCTGAGCAGAGATCACTGAACTTACAATCGGAGAAGTGGAAGCCACCTTGATTTTATACCCGTTTCCGCTGCTGAGGTAAGCAGGAAGGGAACAGGAGATGGCTGCAGGATCTGTGGAGGTGCCAATGAGTGTGGCATTACCAAAATTCCCCTGAGGATCAGAAAGAAATACCTGATACAGATTTCCAACCCCAAACTCCCCGGTGGCGGTGGTGCTCACGGTCAATGAAGTACCGGCACACAGACTGGTTGAAGAAGAGGTGGGAGCAGATATCTGCTGGGTTCCGAAGATCACCTCAAACTGGAAGATATCCGGACCAGCGAGAACGCTACCCTGGGTATTGTCCTGCGAATACCCCCGGGCAATGAACGTGTACACGTTTGGTGTAAGGATATCACCATTCAGAACCTGTCCCACTTCGTGAAGAGCATACGGCATGTCATTGTCCTCGTAATAATGATTGATGTCTGTACTCGACATCTGCAACTTCACACTTTCAATTTTAGGAACTTCACAACCGGTGATGGCAATTACACTCATCTCACGGGTACTGTTATACTGCACCTTCATGTTAGCACTCAGCGGAGCAATGATCTCCGGCACAACCCCGGTGTAAACCAGGTAGTAGTTCATGTGCTGATTGGAACATTCTACCGAAACAACGGTGGTGGCCGTAGCCGTGCAGTAGCCGTTGGAAGCGGTTACTGTGTAGGTGCCTGCCTTTGCAGGAGAAGCGGCTGTGATCTGCGGATTAGGAAGCGTACTGAAGAATCCGTTTGGTCCGGACCAGCTGTAGGTCACCCCACCGGTAGCCATGAGGTGAATGGTGCTCCCTTCCTCATACGGCCCCGAATTGGAGGCAGAGATAATGAGCGGCGGGTTTTCCAGATTAACTGAGCCATTGTACAAGCCCTGGCAGCTACCAGAAAGGATGGCGATGTCGGTGTAAAGTCCGGAAGTAAGTCCTGCGAGTGTGAAGGTATTCGAGCTGACGGCCACATTGGCTGTTTTGGAAACACCGGATACCTTGTAATCAAGGGTATATGAACCATCGGAAAGGTTGGTGCTCGTGAAGGAAATGGAGCCATCAGGAGCCCCGCAGACAGAAGGAGCAATCCGCGTAGCAGAAAGAATGGAGATCAGCGGAGGCTCGGTAAGTGACACAGAGGCCGAGGCAGTACAAGAATTTGCATCGGTTACAGTCACGGTATACGCCCCGGCAGCAAGTCCGGTAGCGGTAGCCGCCGTTCCACCACTTGGAGCCCACGAGTAGGTATAAGAAGGCGAACCACCGGAAGCTGTTACTGTAGCCGCACCCGTGCTTGCTCCGTTACAAGCCACATTTGTTTGCGATGAAATGGAAGCCGTAAGAGCCGTAGGCTGGGTAACGGTAGCCACGGCTGTGGTTGAACAGTTATTGGCATCAGTTACGGTCACAGTATACGCACCAGCACTAAGACCAGTTGCTGTGGCTGCTGTTCCGCCAGAAGGAGCCCACGAGTAGGTATAAGAAGGCGAACCACCGGAGGCTGTTACTGTAGCTGCACCTGTACTACCTCCGTTACAGGCCACATTCGTTTGAGCAGAAATGGAAGCAGTAAGAGCTGTTGGCTGAGTGATGGTAGCCACGGCTGTGGTTGAACAGCTATTTGCATCGGTTACAGTTACAGTATATGAACCAGCACTAAGACCAGTAGCGGTAGCCGCTGTTCCGCCGGACGGAGCCCACGAATAGGTATAAGAGGGCGAACCACCGGAAGCGGTTACTGTGGCCGCCCCGGTGCTGCCACCGTTACAGGCCACATTCGTTTGAGATGAAATGTAGGCAGTAAGAGCTGTTGGCTGGGTAATGGTAGCCACGGCTGTAGTTGAACAACTATTGGCATCAGTTACGGTCACAGTATACGCACCAGCACTTAGACCGGTTGCAGTAGCACCTGTTCCACCACTTGGAGCCCACGAATAGGTATAAGAAGGTGAACCACCGGAAGCGGTTACTGTTGCAGCTCCTGTGCTTGCTCCGTTACAGGCCACATTGGTCTGAGCAGAAATGGAGGCAGTAAGAGCAGTAGGCTGGGTGATGGTAGCCACGGCAGAAGCAGTACAGCTATTGGCATCAGTTACAGTTACGGTATACGCACCTGCAGCAAGACCGGTAGC
Source organism: uncultured Cytophagaceae bacterium (assembly GCA_966250325.1). Lineage (GTDB taxonomy): Bacteria > Bacteroidota > Bacteroidia > Cytophagales > Spirosomataceae > Jiulongibacter. The sequence goes on from CBINGY010000022.1 coordinate 63,681, forward strand.
AGTAGCCGCTGATCCGCCGGATGGAGCCCAGGAGTAGGTATAAGAAGGCGAACCACCAGAAGCGGTTACTGTGGCCGCCCCGGTGCTACCTCCATTACAGGCCACATTCGTTTGCGATGAAATGGAAGCTATAAGAGCTGTTGACTGAGTGATGGTAGCTACCGCCGTGGTTGAACAATTATTGGCATCAGTTACGGTCACGGTATATGCCCCGGCAACAAGTCCGGTAGCTGTAGCACCTGTTCCACCAGATGGAGCCCAGGAGTAGGAATAAGAAGGAGAACCACCGGAAGCGGTTACTGTAGCTGCCCCTGTGCTGCCACCATTACAGGCCACATTCGTTTGCGATGAAATGGAAGCCGTAAGAGCTGTAGGCTGGGTGATGGTAGCCACGGCTGAAGCGGTACAAGAATTGGCATCGGTTACAGTCACCGTATAGACACCAGCACTAAGACCGGTAGCGGTAGCACCTGTTCCTCCGGACGGAGCCCAGGAATACGTATAAGAAGGCGAACCACCGGAAGCGGTTACTGTTGCAGCTCCTGTATTTGCTC